>JABGQS010000009.1 GCA_018648645.1 Clostridia bacterium | reverse complement strand
GGTGCGAAAAGGGTAACGGACGAGTCTCTCCAGATGGCGAGGAACCCCGAAAATGCATATGGGATTGGAACAGGCGGTGCGAAAAGGGTAACGGACGAGTCTCTCCAGATGGCGAGGAACCCCGAAAATGCATATGGGATTGGAACAGGCGGCGTGAGAGGAAATGAGTCGACTGCGGAAAATGCGTATGGGCAACACACAGGCGGAGTGTCGGGGAACTATAAGCCGCCAGCATTGAGAGAAGCGGAGCAAGCGGTGACTGCATTCGACATTGCTTTTAGCATAATTGAAGAGCAAACTGGGGTAAGTGACCAAGCAACTATAATGGCGAACATTGAGACTGCGGCACGAGGCGAAAATGGTGCGATTGATGAAAGCTCGACTTGGGGGCAGGCGGCTATGTTGCTTAATGAGGCAGAGATGGAAACAGGGATGACCTTGGGAGAGGCAGATCATTTATTGGCTGTAGAGCAAGGTAATTTTGAAGAGTATAAGAAAGTAGAAGCTGTAAAAGCTGAAGCGGCGGAACGATTTGGTGAGCTGGAAGACTATGATGACTCGCCGGTTGATTGGCAGAATAATAGCGTGGATTTGGTTGGTCAAAGAGCAGATGAGCTGGAATATTATAGCAAGGCAACAGGCGACGTTGATGATTTATTAACTGGAGGAAAAATTGCCGAAAAATTTGATTTGCTATCAAACAAGGAAAAGGATGCATTGGCTTATGGTTTGCTATCTGGAGAAATGAGCGGTAAAGAATACTCTTTGCTTACAGATGAAGAAAAGGACGCAATCGTATACGATATATTATCTGGAGGAATGAGCCACGCAGAATATGCTGTACTTTCAGATGAGGAAAAGGAAATTGCATATGATTTTCTGCCAGCTAATGAGAAAAGGAAATTACGAGCTGCGTTTTTCTCAGAATATGAGAATATGGATGAGGATATGATAGCCCAGTATACAGATGATGAGGCGCTTGGAAGCCGTAAACTAGAATTAGCTGAAGGTGATGCAGGTAGAAAGCACTATGAAGATAATTATGAAATCGCAATGGATGGGGAACTCGGAGACTTGGATGGAATGCAGTTATTTATACGAGCCGAGAACGACATTCAGAATATAATTAACGAGACCAATAGTGAAATTGAGGCAATACCGGGATTTAAACAGATTAAGCAGGACACTATTAATATGGGGCTAGCCGATTTCGACGATGCAATGCAGGCGTGGATGGAAGGAGATAGCTCGGATATACAAACACTGCTTACAGTAACATATGGTGGCACGATGCTTCTTGATGATGAGGATCTTGATTTTAATGACTTTAGGGACGAGTACGTGAAATACTGCTGGGACTCTCAAAAGTATGAGGACGACCTAATTAAACCTATTCTGGATGCACGAGACCAAAAACTGGAGAAGTATCACGAAACAATGAGACCTTATCTTGAGGAGCAGATGAAGTTTGTGGAAACTGGCGATGGTTTCTATATGACATTAACGCCAGATATAATTGAGTACGCTGTTGCATTCGCAGGGGAACAAGGTGCACCACTTATTGACTCTGAAATGACAGATGTGTTAGGGGCCGGGGCAGGTGTTGCTGTAGCCTTTATCACTGGAAATCCAGCAGCGGGAGCGTTAATCTCGATAATGACAATAATGGGCGGCAGAGAATTGGATAAAAAGCACCTTTGGGATAAAACTGCAAGTGCATTAGAACACTATATTGACACTGATAAGCCGCTATTTGTTTCAGTACACGACGATCGAGTTGATATTATCGAAATTGAGAAGGAGTAAAAGATGCAAACACTTATAGGGAAAATTGTATTATGGGTAGGGATGGCCGGAGCAGTATTTGTTATAGTTTTCTGGAGAACGACCTTTGGGGAAAGAGCGCCGCTGTGGGCTATAATAACTATGATAATCTTTTTAGTCCTTGCTTCAATATACATTGGAGTTCAGAGAGGGCGAAAAAAGGAGTAAAGGATGATGGTCAATATCAAGAAATAAACGAGGGAGAAGCAATTGAGTATTTCAATGCTACTGGCTTAAGAACCACATATTATTTTACATCACAAAATGTACAAGAAAGTGATATATTAGAGGAAGTGATTAGCAATACTCAACTTGCTGGTCTGGTAGATCAAATAACAGTTAGTGAGTATACTGAAGATACTAGCGAGAATGCTAATTTTGTTATTGGACAGTTTGAGCATGATAAACAAGTATTTTGGATTGATGAAGCTGAGCTAGAAAAAGTGCAGGATTTGGCAATTAGCATGAATCAACCTGCGGGAATGCCAAGCATACCATTTGTAGATGGCACAGTGGGCGTAGCGCTTGATGCTGGATTGCTTAGTGAGCAAGAGGCAGCAGATTCCATGGAGAGCATGGGGATATCACCAGAGCGTATGGGGCTGATGGAGCAACTAGGCGAGTTTGATTCTAGCAGCAGTTTGGCTAAGCAACTGGATGATGAGCAGAAAGCCAAGGAGCCAAGCGACGAGGAAAAGGATGTAATGTTGCAGCAAGTGATTGACCATATTGGTGATGATTACATTACAGATATCATTCAAAATGCGTATGGCGATGGGGAGGCGATTGATTTATCAAATGTGGAGATACGAGGGTTTGATGTTGTGCGATTAACAGACAAAGAAGCTAGAGATTTATATAAACAGGAGAAGAGTCAATCTGATGATGCTATGTGGGGAATTGGGATTACCTTTTCTGTAATAACGGCTCCTTTTATTATTCCTTCTTTGGTTGCTCTTGGAGCTACAGGAGCTTTACAGTACGCGTCAAATAAGCAATATCAGAATTCAGAAGAACCAGTTGGAGGTTTTTATCTCGAATATGACATCGTAATTAAAAACTCGAATGGAGAGAATGAGTATATACGAGGCAGAATGGCACCCGGAGAGAATAATCCATTAGATGATGTAGACTATTTTACGAACTAATAATGTGAAGGAGGCAGAAATGAAACAGAAGCGACCAGGGTTTTGGGCTTACTTAAAGAGTGTAGTGACTCATAATAGTGAGGTGACTGATAAAAATGGGATAAAGTATAAAAGGCAGGATATAGCACTCAGGTTAATAATTGCGGGTGTCGCGTTGCCAATACTATTACTGCTACGTTTTTTAAATTATGCAGATGCCCAATTGAGAAATACAATATCAATTATCGCGCTTGTTGTATTTGTGTTGGGTTATCCAGTATTAGTATATTTACTCGCAAAGTTTGAAATGGTTGAGGATGATGAAGAGAAGCAGGGGATTGCGAAAATAGTATCGGATGGTAAATCGAAGGAATAGATCATGGGAATAATCCTTTGGGTTGTACTGATCACTAACAAGGAGATATAGAATGAAAAAAAGCAAACCAGATTTTCGGTCGTATTTCAGAGGTGTAGCAAAAAACAAGGATGTGATTACAGATAGAGACGGAAGGACGTACAAGAAAAAAGATATTGTGCCGAGGATCGTTATATTGGTTGGAATATTAATCGGGTTTTTTTCTTCCTTACTAATATCCCTGTTGATTGATTCTGGAGATACCTTAGCAAAAATAATTATTACTATCATTTGTGGTATAGTGCTAATTATCGCGTATATACCGCTCGTTTACCTTTTTACTAAGTTTGAAGAGGTAAATGAGGATAAGGAAGGGATTGCGAAGATAATGTCGGAAAGTAATGCTGAGAAACGAGACTCTTAAAGCTAGAAAGGCTCGCCGTGAAGCGGGCTTTTTCTTTTGCCTTTTGTGAAAAAATGTTCTAGTAGAGGCAGGAGAATTGTGTTACAATGAAACGGAAGGTGAACTAGGTACAGGCGGCGTGAGTGACTACGACAAAGGTTTGCAGCACGCGATGGGCATGGGGGAACAAAACCCGGCCGACGCACACAAGTATGCGCAGGGCACTGGCGGCGTGAGTGGCAATAGCAATGGTGGACTTCGTAGCGGTGGAGGCAATGAAAGGATGTTGTTTTCGCCAAACGATGATGAACCTATGTATGTGGGTGATAGAGAGAAACCAGAGGATAGCAGACCGGATGATTATGCGGTGCATAATATTCCGAAAGGCAATGGGACGCGACCTGACGACTATGCAGCAATGGGATACAGCAAGCCGGATATATTGGCAGAGGAAGTGAAACCTGCGAACTCGGGCAGCCGGCCAGATGACTATGCAGGGAAGGGGTACAGCAAGCCGGATATTGAGGCGGTAGAAGTGGAAGGAGAGGAGAAGCCGATTATTCCGACTCAAAGCTTAGTTGATGACATGTTTAATGCAGGCGGCGCGTGGGAGCCGAACGAAGGGCAAAGCGAATTGCTTTATAATAGCCATGTGGACCTAATTAAAATAAAAACTGTATTGCAAAAATATGAAAATGTTAGTGAATACATATCTAGCATAGACATTACAGAAATGGATGCAGATGAAGCTAATGAAGTAGCCGAGTTAGGAAACACAATGCTAGAAGAAGTAAAAGAAGAAACAGGATTTACGTACGATGAGGCATTAGCAAATCTTGATAATATTGAAGATGTGATTGAAGAAGAAGAATATACATTAGCAGTGCAGGGTAGGATTGATGAGGAATTAGGGGACACTAGTCAAATATCATTAGTTGATTGGACAAATATTAATGACCCAGAAATGGTAGATGAAGAGAAAGAAAAAATTATGGATGCTGACCTTGAGGATTTGAATCTTTCAGAGCTCGTCTCGAGAGTGGAATATGACTTTGAAACCTTGCTCAAGGAAATGGAAAAAGAGGTTATCGGTTATGGTCTAGAGGAATTTAATTTTGCATTGCAAAGATGGGAGGATGGTGAGGATTGGGATATAAAGCAACGTATATTTGATGTTTATGGTGAACATGTACCTCTCGAGGATATTAATCTTAATGATTTAAGAAATGATTATTTGGAACACATATGGACATCGAATCAAATCGACGAAAGATTTACAAATCGAGTAAATGAACATATCATTGGAAGAATAGAGCCTTATTTATTGGATAAAACAAATCTCAAGACTACGGATGAAGGTTATTCATTTGAAATACCACCCAATTTTGCTGACTACATGGTTGCATATAGCGAAGCAAAAGAAGAAATGTTAGAACAACAGGGACAAGATATTACAACGGGAGGAGTAGTAGCAGGAGGAGTTGCAACAGCTGTAACTGCTGTAGCTGCGACCACATTAACAGCTGCTACAGGAGGCGTAGCTCTTGTAATTGCTCTAATCGTTGGAGCAATAATTGGAATTGGAGGAGCGGTATGGGGTAATCATGTGGCTAGTGATAAGGAAGAGTGGGATGCAATTGCAGACCATATTAAGGATCATGAAATTACGGATAGCAATCTAGTAATTTCCGTAACATACGAGGATAACGGAGACACTGGTATTCTTATAAATGATAGGGAGGAGTGAATATTATTTTAAAAAAAATTGACAAACTACTAATCTTGTCTCAAATACCGGCAGTTATCGGTACAATTATTATGCTTGTTTGGCGATATAATGATGCCCGAAGTTTTCCGCTATGGATTGCACAAAGTTTAATTATTTATGAAATACTTTGTGTAGCATTCGTGGTTATTTTAAGCAGGTGGTTCAAGCGACGCGGGAAACAGCAAGAAAATAACGATGAGCAAGAGGAATCTAAAAAAGATGATTCTAATGAGTAATAGAAGGGGCAATTAGTTTTGCCCCTTATTTCTTCTGTGTTAATTTTATACAATATGCTAGAGATTGGGACGAGTATAACATACGCATATTCGCAAGGCACAGGTGGCGCGAAAAGGGTAACGGACGAGTCGCTTCAGATGGCGAGGAACCCCGAAAATGCATATGGGATTGGAACGAGCTGTCGACCGGCACTGACGAAATCCAGATTATCAACACGCAAAACGTTGCGAGAGCAAAGAAGGGGTTGGTTGAGCTTGACAACGAGCTGACTGATGCGTATGGGCTTGGTTCGAATGGGTATTTGAGCAAAGCTAAGGAGCTTGACAACGAGGTAATGAGTTATGTGCCGAGCACGGCGGATCTTGGCACGGTACGGCCGCAGACCGTCACCAGCTATACTGCGCCGAAGAGCAACTTTGAAGCGGACGATTGGGCGATGCGAGGCATACAGCCGCAACCTATAGAACAACAAAAGCCGGTGACGACAGAAAAGCCGTATGATGAGGGCGGTACAAAACCGATTAGCTATTACGACTTGGGTGAGGACGAGAAACAGAAGATTCAAGCGGAGGAGAATGTACTTGCGTGGCAGCAGAACCAACCGCAGATACCGACAGATGAAATGTACTACCTTATAGATTCAAACGACTAGTTCAAGCAGGCATGGAGGAAAAGCTCTAAAAGGGGAGCTTTCTTTTTTTGGATGCACTAAAGAGTGTTTATCTTCACAAAAATGGATGCGATTTTTGTTTGTGATACCTACAAGAAATACTTAACTCCGCTTTCGAAGATGTGCTGATCTTTGTCGCCGTCAACGTTGGTTAGTGTGCTCTGAGTAAAGCGCTCGGAGTGAGCCATTTTGCCGAAGACTTTGCCGTCGGGACTTAGCAGACCCTCGAGAGCGTAGAGCGAACCGTTTGGATTGGCGCTGCCCATTGTTGGTATGCCGTTATCGTCAACGTATTGTGTGGCGATTTGCCCGTTTTGCAGCAGACGCTTTGCCTCTACTTCGGTGGCGGCAAACCTGCCTTCGCCGTGAGAGACTGCAACGGTGTGGATGTCACCCGGAGTTGTCATTACGAGCCACGGTGACGCATTGGACGCAACGCGTGTGCGCACAAGTGTGGATACGTGGCGGCCGATGTTGTTGAATGTCAGCGTTGGGCTATCTTCGCGCATGTCTACGATTTCGCCGTATGGCACAAGACCGACTTTGATGAGCGCCTGGAAGCCGTTGCATATGCCGAGGATAAGACCGTCTCGTTTGAGAAGAGCGTGGACGGCTTTTTTTACTTTTGGACCGCGCAGTGCAGTCGCGATAAACTTGCCGCTGCCGTCCGGCTCGTCGCCTGCCGAGAAACCGCCGGGCAGCATCAGAATCTGGCTGTTGTCGATGAGGCGCGCAAACTCGCTCATGCTCTCGCCTATGTCGCTGTGCGCGATGTTGCGCATTACGAGCGTGGTTGCGTTTGCACCGGCTCTGGTGAACGCGCTAGCCGAGTCGTATTCACAGTTGGTACCTGCGAAAACGGGGATTACCACGGTTGGAGTCGCTTTTTGTCCCGAATATGTGTACACGTTTGTGTATTTGTACAGCTTGTTTGGTGCTTCGGCCTCGGATTTAGAATATGCGGGGAAAACGCTGCTGAGTGGCTGCTCGAAGCCTTGCTGCAGGTCGGCAAGTGAAATACTTTCCTGTGCCATCATGAGAGCGTCGCCGCCTGTTTTGCCGATTACCTCGTAGCCGAGCGACAAGTCGCCGCTTTCGAGTATGATGTCACCGTATGCTTTTTGGCTTAGTTCGTCGAGGTTGTCGGGGTTGAGCGTTGCGCCGATGCCATTGCCGAGCGCCATCTTTGCAATGCCTGCCAGTACGCCGCCGCGCTCGACAGCGTACGCGGAAACGACCTTCTTATCCTTGATTGCTTGATATACCGATGCGTATTTGGCTTTTACGTCATCGAAGATGGGCATTCCGTGCTCATCGCGCTCTATGCGCACGCGGTAAAGCAGGTTGTTGCTTTGTTTGAACTCGGGCGAGATGACATTATCTGCGTCCTCTGTGCATATCGCGAACGAGCATAATGTCGGCGGAACGTGTATGTTCTCGAAAGTGCCGGACATGGAATCTTTGCCGCCGATGGCCGGAGTGCCCATGTTTTTTTGCGCCCACCACGCGCCGAGCAGTGCCGCGAGCGGTTTGCCCCAGCTTTGCTTCGATGTTGTGCGCTCGAAGTATTCTTGCAAAGTCAACCACGCGCGGTTTGTGTCGCCGCCTGTCGCGGTCAGCTTTGCCAGCGACATAATGACTGCGTATACGCTGCCGAGCATGGGATTTTTCTCTGTTAGATATGGGTCGAAGCCGTATGAGAAAAGGCTGGCTGTGTCGCACTGCCCATCCGCCGCGACTTTTGCAGACATCGCTTGCGTTGGGGTCAGCTGGTTTTTGCCGCCGAGGGGCATGGTTACGCTGGACGCGCCGATGGTTGAGTCGAACATCTCGATTAGACCTTTTTGGGAGCAAATGTTCAGATCGCTGACGATTTGCTTCATACGCTCGCTAAAATCGCCCGTGAACGGTTCGGAGAATATGTCGGTTTGTGCGTCCGCAACGTGAACATCAGCTGTTGCGACCGCGCCGTTTGTGTCGAGAAAGCTGCGTTTTAGGCTGACGATTGTTTTGCCACGCCACGAGAGAACCATGCGTCCGTCGTCCGTGATGTCGGCTACTTTGTTAATGTGCAGGTTTTCTTTTGCGGCAAGTGACATAACCTTTGCTTCGTCCTTGGCGTCGATGACAATCGCCATGCGCTCTTGGCTTTCGGAAATGGCAAGCTCTACGCCGGACAGTCCTTCGTATTTTTTGCGTACGTTATCCAGGTTAATGGTTAGGCTGTCGGCAAGCTCGCCTATTGCCACGCAAACACCGCCTGCGCCAAAGTCGTTGCAGCGCTTGATGAGGGTGGAAAACTCGCTGTTGCGGAAAAGCCGCTGGAGCTTGCGTTCGACCGGCGGGTTGCCCTTTTGTACCTCTGCCCCGCAAGTGTCGATGGACTCCATGTCGTGTGCTTTACTGGAACCCGTTGCACCACCACAGCCGTCGCGCCCTGTTGCGCCGCCGAGAAGAAGAACGATATCGCCGCTTTGCGGGACTTCACGCTTTACGTTTTTGGCAGGAGCGCTGGCAACAACTGCGCCGATTTCCATGCGCTTTGCTTCGTAACCCTCGTGGTAAATTTCGTTTACAAGCCCTGTCGCCAAACCGATTTGGTTGCCGTAGGAGCTGTAGCCGTGTGCAGCGTCTTTGGTGATTTTGCGCTGGGGAAGCTTGCCCGGCATTGTGTTTTCGATGCTCGCGCGCGGGTCGCCGCTGCCCGTGACGCGCATTGCGTTATATACGTACGACCTGCCCGAGAGCGGATCGCGAATTGCGCCGCCAAGGCACGTTGCCGCGCCGCCGAACGGTTCGATTTCGGTCGGGTGGTTGTGGGTCTCGTTCTTGAACATGATGAGGTAATTTTCGCTCTTACCGTCCACAGTTACTTTTTGCTTGATGGAACAGGCGTTGATCTCTTCGGACTCGTCAAAGTCGCTCATCAGCCCAAGTTTTTTAGCCTCTTTGGAATATAGCGTGGCGATGTCCATCAGGTTGATATCGCGAGTTGCAGCTTTGTCGCCATAGACGAAAGCGCGCGCTTTGTTGTATTCGTCATAGAGCGTTGCCGTCTGCTCGTCATCAAACGTTACGTTCTCTAGTTTTGTTAGGAAAGTGGTGTGGCGGCAGTGGTCTGACCAATAGGTGTCGATTACGCGAATCTCTGCCATACTGGGGTCGCGCTGCTCGTCCGTTTTGAAGTAGTCCCTAATGCAAGCGATGTCGGCAGGGTTCATTGCAAGCCCGTATTCAGTGAGAAAAGCGGCTAAACCATCGGCGTCTAAATCGCGAAAGCCGTCCATAATTTCTACATCGGGCGGCTCGGAAAGTGTTTCTTTTAGTGTTTCGGGAAGCGTTTCGCTTGCCTGCCGAGAGTCGACAGGGTTTATTACGTAGCTTTTGATGTCCTGCATGTCGGAGTCGCTTATGCCGTCCATCACATAGACGGTGGCGCATTTGACAAGTGGGCGCGCGTTTCGTGTCAGAAGCTCGGTGCATTGCGCTGCGCTGTCTGCGCGCTGGTCGTATTGACCGGGAAGGTACTCGATTGCGAAGGAGAGGTCGCTCTCCCCCATGTTGTATTTATCTGTATACAGAGTATCGACAGCGGGTTCGCTGAAAACGGTGTGAGCAGCCGCGTCAAAATCGCTGTCTGATATTCCTTCAATATCGTATCGTATTAGTATACGAACGAACTTTAAACTGGTTTTACCGAGAATTGTTTGGAAGTCCTCACACGCCTGTTTTGCGGCGATGTTAAAGCCCTCTTTCTTTTCTACATAAATGCGTTTTACCATTGGCATAAAGGCAAACTCCTAAAATAGCTTATTTTTTTAAAGTATAACCGTTTTTGACAACGCGCGCAACGAATTTGGGGCGAAAAAATGTGAAATGTTCGCATTTACTCTTTCAATATTGAGCGTTTTTGTATATAATATATAGTAGGTTTAAGTATAAAAACGTGTAAGGAGCACTATATTGCTATATATTGGTAAAGATACACTTGTGCCAAAAAAAGATATTATTATGATCCTCGATTATAAAGAGGCGCTTAATAACGACGACACAAATAAGTTTTTAAATAAACTGAACAGCGAGGCTCACAGTTTTTATATTGAGGAGTATGGAATTAAGTCTATTATCATTTCAAAGTTCCTGGAGAAGTATTTTATTTATTATTCGCCTATATCATCGGCGACATTACTAAAACGTTCAAAATCGTAAATCAATTTAGTTTATATAGATAGGAGTAACTATGTCAAAAGACGCGTTAAAAAAAGAATACGGCGCCAGCGAGATACAAGTTCTCGAGGGGCTTGAGCCGGTTAGAAAAAGACCGGGTATGTACATTGGGTCCACCGATGCGAGGGGATTGCATCACTTGGTTTACGAAGTTGTTGACAACTCTGTTGACGAGGCGATGGCGGGGTTTTGTGACCTGATTACCGTTACATTGAACAAGGACGGGAGCGCCACCATCACAGACAACGGGCGCGGAATACCCGTGGAGATGCACCCAAAGATGGGAAAGAGCTCGCTGGAGGTGGCCTTGACTGTGCTGCACGCGGGCGGAAAGTTTGGCGGTGACGGATATAAAGTATCGGGCGGGCTGCACGGCGTTGGTGTCAGTGTTGTTAATGCGCTTAGCAAAAAGCTGTTGGCAGTTGTCAAAAGAGAAGGCAAAGTGCACGAGATGACGTTTAGCCGCGGCGATGCGCAAACCGAGCTGCTGATTACCGGTGACACTAAAGAGATGGGAACGACCATTACGTTCTGGCCGGACGAGGAAATTTTTGAGACGGTTGTGCTGGAATACGATACGTTAAAATCGCGCCTTAGGGAGCTTGCGTTTCTAAACAAGGGCGTGCGCATTACGCTGACGGACGAGCGTGACGGACGAAGCAACGATTATTGCTTTGAAGGCGGTATCGTCTCGTTTGTTGAGTATCTTAACAAAAACAAGCACACGCTGCACCGTGACCCGATATATTTCCAGTCGAAAAAGGGCAGCGCGACCGTTGAGATTGCGATGCAGTACAGCGATTCTTATAACGAGAATGTGCTGACGTTTGCCAACAACATACCTACGCACGAAGGCGGCACGCACTTGATGGGGTTTAAGAGTGGGTTGACACGCGTGATGAACGATTACGCTAAGCGGTTTAACATCATAAAAGAGACAGATGCTAACTTCTCGGGCGAGGACATACGAGAAGGGCTTACCGCGATTATAAGCGTGAAGCTGACCGATCCGCAGTTTGAAGGGCAGACCAAAACGAAGCTGGGGAACAGCGAAATTCGTCCGTTGGTGGACGGCGCGCTGGCGCAGGAGCTGAAAGCTTTTTTGGAAGAGAACCCCGCCATTGCGAAGGAGATACTCAGCAAGTGTTTGACGGCAAAGCGCGCGAGAGACGCTGCGCGAAAAGCGCGAGAGCTGACGCGAAGAAAGTCTGCGCTGGAGAGCGCTGCGCTTCCGGGCAAGCTGTCTGATTGCAGCGAAAAGGACGCGGAGAAGTGTGAAATCTTTATCGTGGAGGGCGACAGCGCGGGCGGCAGCGCAAAGCAGGGCAGAGACAGACGCTTTCAAGCGATATTGCCGCTTCGCGGAAAGATATTGAACGTGGAGAAGACACGGCAGGAGCGCGCGCTTGCCAACACCGAAATCCGCGCAATGGCGACAGCGTTTGGCGCTGGTATCGGTGAAGAGTTTGATGTGGAGAAGCTGCGATATAACCGTATTATATGCATGACGGATGCGGACGTTGACGGCAGCCATATCAGAATATTGATATTGACGTTCTTCTACAGGTATATGAGAGAGCTGATCGAAAGCGGGCACGTGTATATAGCGCAGCCGCCGCTGTATAAGGTCAGCAAAAACAAGAAAGAGCAATATTTGTACAGCGACGATGCGCTTGAGGAGTACATGAGCGAGCAGGGCAAAGAGGGCGTGAACATTCAGCGGTACAAAGGGCTTGGGGAGATGAACGCAGACCAGCTTTGGGATACGACTATGGATCCTGATAACCGTACGCTTTTGCAGGTGACGCTGGACAACGCGATTGAAGCGGAAGAGATATTTACCATACTGATGGGCGATGCGGTGGAGCCACGGCGCGAGTTTATAGAGCAGAACGCGAAGCTTGTTGTGAATTTGGACGTATAGGAGAGTTATTTTGGAAGAGAAAAGAAAAGCGATAATACCCATAAATATTGAGAAAGAGATGAAGACGTCGTTTATATCGTATGCGATGGCGGTTATTATAAACCGCGCGCTGCCAGATGTGCGCGACGGATTAAAGCCTGTGCATCGACGCATACTGTACTCGATGAGCGAGCTTGGTCTCTCCTCTGACAAACCGTTTAGGAAAAGCGCAAGAATCGTCGGCGACGTGCTTGGTAAATACCATCCGCACGGAGATAGCTCTGTGTATATGGCGATGGTGCGAATGGCGCAGGACTTTAGCACAAGGCACATGCTTGTAAACGGGCACGGTAACTTTGGCAGCGTGGACGGAGACGCGCCTGCTGCTATGCGATATACCGAAGCGAAGCTAAGCAAAATTAGCATGGAGCTGCTAAGAGATATAGAAAAAGACACGGTAGATTTTTATCCGAACTTTGACGAGTCGCTTATGCAACCGTCAGTATTGCCGTCGAAGTATCCAAATTTGCTTGTGAACGGTACGGGCGGAATCGCTGTCGGGATGGCGACAAATATACCGCCGCACAACCTAGGCGAAGCGGTGGACGCGGCAATCTGTTTGATTGACAACCCCGAAGCATCGATAAGCGATTTGATGCAGTATATGCAGGGACCGGACTTCCCGACCGGTGGCGTGATTATGGGAACTTCGGGAATAACGCAAGCGTATCACACGGGCAGAGGCAAGGTGGTTGTGCGCGCGCGGGCCGAGATTGACGAGTTTAAGGCGGGGCGGCAGCGCATTATTGTGACCGAACTTCCGTATCAGGTAAATAAAGCGACATTGATTATAAAAATTGCGGAGCTTGTGCAGGATAAACACATCGAAGGTATATCGGACATCAGAGACGAGAGCGACAAGAGCGGTATGCGTGTCGTTATTGAGCTAAAGCGCGACGTGAACGCAAACGTGATATTAAACAGACTGTATAAGCACACGCAAATGCGCGACACGTTTGGCGTGATTATGCTTGCGCTGGTGGACGGCGAGCCGAAGGTGCTTAACTTAAAGCAGATGCTGTATCATTATCTTGAGCACCAAAAGGACGTTATTGTCCGCCGCACAAAGCACGAGCTTGCCAAAGCGCAGGCGAGAGCGCATATATTGGAAGGGCTGATAATAGCGCTTGACAACATTGACGAAATTGTCGAGATGATCAAGAAGTCGCCCGACGCGCCGAGTGCAAAAGCGAGCTTGATCGAGCGGTTTGTGCTTTCCGAAAAGCAAGCGCAGGCGATACTCGACATGAGATTGCAAAGGCTGACGGGGCTGGAGCGCGACAAGATTGTCAGCGAGTATGACAGAATTGTTGAGAAAATTGCGTATCTGCAAAGCATACTCGACACACCGCAGATGGTGATTGACATTGTTAAGGAAGAGATGCTTGAAGTGAAGCAAAAGTATGCGGACGAGCGGCGCAGCGAGATTACGTATGTTGCGGACGACATTGACCTTGATGAGCTGATTCAAGAAGAAGAGATGGTTGTTACACTGACCCACTTTGGATATGTGAAGCGCCTTAAAAGCGATACGTACAGAACGCAGCGGCGAGGCGGGCGAGGAATCACCGGCATGTCTACGCGCGAAGAGGATTTTGCCGAGCACGTGATGGTGACGAGCACGCATAGTCATTTGCTGTTTTTCACCAACAAAGGTAAGGTGTTTAGGCGCAAGTGCTATGAGCTGCCTGAGACCAGCAGAACAGCAAAGGGTACAGCAATAGTGAACCTGTTGCAGCTGGACGCGGGAGAAAAGGTGTCGGAGGTCTTCCCCATCAGCGAGTTTAGCGAAGACGCAATGCTTGTGATTGCGACCAAAAACGGGTTTATCAAGAAAACGTCGGTAAGCGCGTTTAAAAATATCCGCCAAACGGGACTGATTGCGATTGGGCTTAGAGAAGACGACGAGCTGATTGAAGTGTTGGAGACCAGCGGAAGCGACGAGCTGATTGTCGGCACGCAGCAGGGCATGTCGGTGAAGTTTGCCGAAAGCGATGTGCGCGATATGGGAAGAACGGCGATGGGCGTGAAGTCGGTGACTTTGCGAGAAGGCGATAGTGTTGTTGCTGTGGATATTGTGCGCGAGAACTCCGAAGTGCTGGTGATTACCGAAAACGGGTTTGGCAAACGCACATCGGTGGATGAGTATAAGATACAAAAGCGTGGCGGCATCGGCATCAAAACGCTTAAACGTACCGACAAGACGGGCGATTTGTGTACGCTTGGCGTCGTGGACGGCAGCGAAGATATTATTTTGATCAACGACGCCGGTATCATTATCCGCATGAAGGTTGACGAGATAAGCACGTACGGCAGGGACACGCAGGGCGTTAAGTTGATGAATGTCGGCGAGGAGGCAAAAGTGGTTTCTGTCGCAATTGTGCCGCCCGAAGACATTGATGATGAGAGCGAGCAGGACGGTAAGCAGGATGCGCAAAGCGAAGACAAGACGGATGAGCCTGCTGCGCAAAGCGAACCACAAAGCGAGAAAGAAGAGAAATAAGTGCCCGAAAGAGAGCTGATTTAAGGCGAAACGCGGGGCGTGATGAAAAAAACAGTAGAAAAGGAACGCTAATTTTAGTGGAGGCTATTGCAATAACATACTATATGTTGTACAATGCACTAGTGTCTTGAAGGAAATTTGTTTTTGTGTGAGGCAAGGCAAATTTTCTAGATTGGTATTCCGAATTGTTATCATTTATCATCACGACGCGGTGGCAAACGGCTGGTTTTACGGTCTGTTGCTGCTTGGTAGAGGGGGCATAACAACGAAGGAATGCACCGGATTTGGGGGAGGTTACACACCTCCCCTGTATTTACCGGTTTGGTGAATCGTTTTGAGATATGTTAAAAAACGTTCTTTATTGATAAAACGTAAACACATTAAGATTATTGCGCCGATATTGGCCGCAGTGATTATTATTGTCGGCATAATACTGTTAACTGCACCGGCGCGTGAGCTTTCCGCAAAGCAGAAAGCCGTGGAAGCAGTAAGCCAAATGGACATTTTAAGCATCGGGCTGAGACCCGATCTTGGTGCACTTAGCACATATAACACAGACACACAAGAGTTTGAAGGGTTTGAGAAGGACGTCATTGATGAGGTGATGGCCAGGTTGTTCGGCGAAAACATGCTGGTGACTTATGTAAACGTCAACAGTAAAACGAAGGACGCGCAGATTAAAACGGGAGAGCTTGATATTGCGCTTGGTGCGTCGATAGCTTCGGACGCGACGTTGATTGCGTACTCGGAGCCGTTTTTGACGGACGGAAGCGCGTTTTTGGTGAAGCAGGGTAAGATGACCAGCCAAAAGGCGCTGATGGGAAGCAAAATTGCGATAGTTCAAGAGTCGTATGTATCCAGAGAAAACGAGGATGATGTGAGTAAGCTGGAGGAATATTTAGCGGAGTTTAATATTTCGGCGCAAATTCAAGTGTACGCTTCGTACCCCGAGGCTGTGGATGCGCTGGAAGGCGGGCACGTGGACGCGGTTTGCGCAAGCGAGCTGTACTTGAAATTGTTTGGCAAAAGGGGTATGCTTATTTTGCCGGAGCGGTTTTTGCCGCAGGGGTATTGTATTGAAACGCGACAATCGCTGACAACGTTTTGCGCTGCAATAGGCGACGTGATTGAAGAAATGAAGCAGGACGGCACGATGGAAGCGCTGCTTGATATTTGGGGTTTGTCAGATTATAATGCGCTTATAGAATCTTGAGGTTAGCGCGATTTAAAAGGAGTTAGCATGAATAGCGGACTTGTGAGAGTGGCGGCGGCTGTACCCGAAGTTGCTGTTGGAAATCTGAAAATTAACAAGGAACGGATTGCTGCGATGATTCGCGATGCGCAGGCAAAGGACGTTAGCATCGCTGCGTTTCCCGAGCTTTGTATTACGAGCTATACGTTGGGCGATTTGTTTCGACAGCGCAATATACTGGAGCAGGGCAGCGAAGTGCTGGGCGAGCTTTTGGAAGAGACGAAGGACACAACGGTTTTGTGCATCGTCGGGCTGCCTGTGCATTTTTCGGACAAGCTGTATAACGCGGCGGTGGTTTTCCAATCGGGAGAAATACTCGGCGTTGTGCCAAAGGCGTATATTCCGAACTACAGCGAGTATTATGAGCAGCGGTGGTTTGCTTCAGGCATTGACGTGACGGGAGAAAACGTAACTTTAGCAGGACAAAGTGTGCCGTTTGGCACCGATATATTGTTTGAGTGTAAGCAGATAAGTGAGCTGGTGCTGGGAGTAGAGTTGTGCGAAGATTTGTGGGTACCGTTTCCGCCGCACGCGTATCAAGCGATGGCGGGAGCAACGCTGTTTGTAAACATATCGGCGAGCAACGAGCTTGCGGGAAAGCGCGAGTATCGGCAAGAGATGATAAAGCAGCAGAGCAGCAGATACGTCAGCGGGTTTGTGTACGTTTCTGCGGGCCCGGGCGAGTCGACAACGGACACGGTTTTTGGCGGACACGCGGTGTTGGCCGAAAACGGCAATTTGCTTGCCAGCTCGGAGCGATTCTCGTTTGAGGCGCAGATGAGCATAACCGAGTTTGATTTGCACAGACTTAGCCACGACAGGATTCTCAAAAACACGTTTGTTGCACAAGACCCGGTGAGGACATATCGGAGGCGCAAGTTTGACGCGCAGCAGACGGTGCCGAAGTACAGAGAGATTGAGCGGCTTCCGTTTGTGCCAGGAGACAAAGAGCAGCGAGACGCGCGGTGCGATGAGGTTTTCAATATACAAGTGACCGCGCTGGAGCGGCGCATAAGACACACGCACACCAAGCGGTTGATTATCGGCGTGTCGGGCGGGCTTGATTCTGCGCTGGCGTTGATGGTGGCGGTGGAGGCTGCGCAAAGAGCGGGGCTGAAAAAGAGCGCGGTGCTCGGAGTGGTTATGCCGGGCTTTGGCAGCACGGACGAAACGCAAGATTTGGGCAGGCGCTTGACGAAAGCTACGGGCGCTGAATTGAAAGAGATTAGCATTGTGAACGCGGCCAGAGCGCACTTAAAAGACCTCGGGCACAGCGGAGAGCCGGATATAACGTATGAAAACGCGCAGGCAAGAGAACGAACGCAGGTGTTGATGGATTTGGCGAATCAGGAGCATGGATTTGTCGTGGGCACGGGCGATTTGAGCGAGCTGGCGCTTGGGTTCTGCACGTATGCGGGCGACCAGATATCGATGTATGGCGTGAACTCGGGCGTTGCAAAAACGCTGATAAAAGAGATGGTGCTGTATGTGTCGGAGCACAGCGAGAAGCTGCACGGCATTGCCAAAGAGATTGTCGCCATTCCGCCATCGCCGGAGCTGGTGCCGCCAAATGAGACGGACGAGCGGCAGGACACGCAAAAGCATATCGGCAAATACGACCTCAACGACTTTTTCATGTATTATGTGCTGCGGTTTGAGATGTCACCGAAAAAGATATTGCTGTTGGCGCAGACGGCATACGGTGAATATAGCAAGAATCAGCTACGCGAGCAGCTAAAGAAGTTCTACAAGCGGTTTTTCGCGTCGCAGTTTAAGCGATCGTGCATGCCGGATGGTCCGAAGGTCGGGAGTGTATCATTATCGCCGAGGGGCGATTGGCGGATGCCGTCGGACGCGCAGGCTGATATGTGGATAGAGAGTTTGGATGAGTAGGCAACAGATAAAACAATAAGCGTCGACAAACGAAATTATCGTGTGTCGGCGCTTTTTTATTGCAAACCGTCGAAGGTGTTGACGTATGTGGGAGTGTTGTCCTTGGGCGTTTTAACCTTTTTTAGGAGCGCAAGCAGACCCGCTACAAGCGTTAGTGGGATAATCAACAGACCAAACCACGCGGTATCGAAGCTGAGCACAACGGATGCGATGGTTAGGGCTGCGGAGATAAGCAGGAATACGCCGCCGCTTTTTTGGTTTTGGTTTAGCTTGGCTGCGCCGATGAATGCGAGTATGAAAGCGGCGAGCATGAAGGTGAGCCCGATTATGATGGGGATTGTGGCAATCGAAGACTCAAAAAGAAAAAGAAACGTGAACAAAAGAGTGTAGGTGAACGCCAGTATGCCGGCGATTGCACCGCCGAGACCGAGACCGAATTCGAGTTTGTATTGCTTGTACATGGCTGCCTCCCTCTGCGTTATAGCTATTTATACCACCGAAGTGGCAAAGCCAAACATAGCGGTGGGTGTGGAAACAAATTGGTCTATACCGGCATGGGAAGGGGTTGTTGTTGGGGGTTATGTGCGCAAAAGTGATTTGTGTATGTGTGATTGTGCGCCGTGGAATACGAGTAGAATCGGACATTTAGTATGTAAACTACCGGTCTATACCAGTAGAAGGGGGCAAAACAGCTTGGTCGTCGGGACAGAACGTGAGGCGCGGTATATATGCGCTCGCGAAGTAAAAAAAGCCTGCGAATGTAAGCTCGCAGGCTTTGATGTGCATATTGGGCGCTATTTCTTCCTTGCGTACCTGAGCCAAACAGCGAAAAGGCTGAAGGTGTATAGGTATTGCAGCGCAAACTGTATCCATTCAGGACGAGAATACCATCCGAATAATACGTACAGCGGTAATCCGATTGGCCCCGTTTTGTGATCCAGCAGCGTGTCTTTCAAGTCGTACAGCTTTGTAAACGCTGCATTTGACTCTAGCATAACGCCTGTCGATTTTAGGAAAGAGAGACCTTCGTGCACGGCGTATCCGAGCAGGAAACCCGCCTGCAATATCAGGTATGCAAGCGTTATATTGAAGATTATCTTCAGATTGACCTTGATCAGCGACTTGTAAATCAAGAACGCTAATGCTGCGGAGATTATCAAACCGATGGCGATTCCGAGAACATACGATGTTTTGTCGGTTGAGGCAACCATGAAGAGTACGACCTCTGCCCCCTCTCTGGCAACCATAACGGTAGCCAGTATGATGAGACCTTTTCGGCTAAGGTTGGATTGCGTAGACTGTTCGATATTGCTTACCATATGCCGACCGTGTTTGATCATCCAAACGATGAAGGTTGTGATTAGTAACATGGCAAGCAGGCTGACAACCGACTCCCAAGCCTTTGCCAAAGTATCGGTGTTTTGACCGATTGCCGCCGCGATAAAGAACAGCGCGACTCCGAACAAGACTGAGACAAGCAGACCGATTACGAGACCTTGCTTAACGTTTCTTTTGAAAAGCGGCTGCTTTGTCTTGTTTAAGTATTCAAGCATTATCGCGATGATAAGAAAGGCTTCGAGACCCTCTCTAAACCCGATAATGGCTCCTTGTAATAATGATGCTGTATCCATAACGTACAATTTCCTTTTATATATTAGTTAGCTTTGGCTAACAATGCAAAGATACCACGCATTTGCAATCGCGTCCTGTAAAAAATTGTTCAAAGTATGATAAATGTGCGCAATAGCAATATGATTATAAATGGACTATATCGGCAGGAGACAAAACACCCGCGCAGCTTTGTTGCTGCACGGGTGATGTTTGACTAATAGAGTATGTGCTTTGTGCGTTGTTCTTGCGTCAACTTTGCTCTACGGATCTCTTTCTGGCGAGTGCCATGATGCCGGCTGCCAGTAGAAGCGGGAAGAAGAACCACGCCGACCAGCCTACCCAAATGCCGATGAACGATGCGATGAAACCAAGACCGCCGCCGATAGTGAGCAATATACCGCCCTTGCCTAAGCCTTTGTTAAGTTGCCCGGTGCCGATGAAGCCGAGGATAAACGCAGCCAGTACGAACATGCTGCCGGTTATTGCAAGACCGCCCCCGAAAGAGTAGAAGGCGCCAAGTCGAACAATTCCGGAAATAAGCATTACGAGAAAAATTACAACACCGACAATTGAACCGATGAGACCCATGATAACCTCTGCTTTATAAGGCTTGGTGGTTGCCGCAGGTGCTGAGCCGGCAGCGGGTGCTTCCAGGTTGTGAAACTCGGTTCCGCAAGATGTACAAAAAGTACCGCCACCTTCGTTTGCTGTACCGCAATTAGGACAATTCATAAGAGTAATCTCCTTTTATTTATTTTCTTATATGTTATATTTTACGCTTATTCGCGGATAAAATCAACAGGAATTTAGAAGCGAGCCGTTCGGTTGAACTCAATCAAAAAAAGCCCGCAAAATGTATATCGCCTTGCGGGCTTGTCGTCACCATTGATATGCTGTGATTAGTAGGTGTGTGGATAGTCTCTTTCGACAATTTTTCTTCTTGAGAGTGCCATGATACCGCCGGCCAACAGAAGCGGGAAGAAGAAAAGCGTTGACCAAGTAATCCATATCTCAAAGAACATGGCGATGAAACCAAGACCGCCGCCGACAACCAACAGCACGCCGCCGCTGCCCTTGCCTTTGTTTAGCGCAGAGACCCCGACAAAGCCGAGTATGAACGCAGCCAGCACAAGAAGACTACTGACGATAATGGCGGCACCGCCGCCCCAGTCAGTTTCCTCGACAATTCCGCCGATAAAAAGAATTTGGAACATTGCAATACCAAGTATAGAGCCGATAAGACCCAGTATAAACTCAGTTTTGTAGGGTTTATTATCGATGGTGATTGGTCGTTGATTTGACGAATGCTGCATCGGCTGCTGCGATGGAGCTCGCATTGGCGGTGCCTCGGCAGGGTTTTGCCGCGGTGCTTCTAGATTGCGAAAAGCCGAGCCGCAAGAAGTACAGAATGTGCCGTTGTCATCGTTTGGTGTGCCGCAATTAGGACAGTACATAAGACAAATCTCCTTTTCGTTTATATCATATAGTTTACGCTAATTAATGTATAAATGCAAACAAATATGGAAGTTTGCATTTTCTTAGTAATAAACTTAGGTCTGCTGGAAAAGCGTGCGAATCGCAAAAGTAAACGTTGCACTTTTGGAAGAGCAGAATCAGCGTTGAGCAGCGTTTCCTTCAACGGTTTTCCTTCTTGCAAGCGCGACTATACCGCCCGTTAGTAGAAGAGGGAAGGATAAAACAGTTAGCCAGCCGAAACTTGGAGCGACAACAATTGCGGCAATTGATAGAGCGCCGCCAATCACCAGATGTACACCACCGATACCGTTGCCTCTCTTGAGCATGCAGATGCCGATGTAGCCTAGAATGAACGACGCCAGCACAAGCAGGGCGCAGATAAAAATATATATACTGTTTGTGTAGGCAAAGGTATAGGAACTCAATGCTTTATATATACCGGTAATGAGAAGAATCAGAAAGATGATCGTACCTGTCATTGAGCCGATGAGTCCAAGCACATATTCCGTTATATACGGAGGTAATACAGGCTTTGGCCGCGGCGGAACCGGGGGCGGAACGTGCCCTGTTGCGCGACGTGGTTGAATGCGAGGCGAAACGTGCTCTGTCGCAGGCTGCGCTTGGGAAAATCTAATTAGTGCGACACCGCAGGCGGAGCAAAATCTATTTGCACCCTCGTTTTGTGCGCCGCATTTGTAGCAATATATTGAGGAAGGCCTCGTTTGAATGCGTGGAGCTACCTCGCCTCTTAGCTCTGCTCTGCAGCTATCGCAGTATGTATTTTCAACATCATTTACTTTGCCGCATTTCGGGCATTTAATAGGCTGCGCTGAAGCGATTGAGGAGTTTTCGTTTTTGGTTTTATTGTATTTTTTGTTGGCAAGAGGTGTACCAGACCGCCCTGCAATACGAGACAGGCAAACGGAACAAATATCAAGATTTCCGCCCGTTTTTTCTCCACACTTTGGGCAATCAATGTATTCAACAGTTTTGCTAATATTAAATAAGCAGCTTGTGCAGACCCTGCTGTACTTATCCGTCTTCTCTCCACATCTTGGACAAGTGATCGTTTCTCTTATCAGCTGTGTTCTGCACAGCTCACAGTATGAGTCTTCCTCGTTATGCAGCCTGCCGCATTTTGGACATATCATAGATAAACCTCGCAAACAAAATTTCTGTGTTTAGTTTATCGCAATTACCCAGCGCAGGCAAGTGTTTAATGCAAATAAAAAAGCCTGCTTTAAGCAGCAGGCTTCTTTTATGTTGTTTTATTCTGTCGGTGGTGCTTGCGCGGGTGCTTTCTTGGCAAGAACCATAATTCCTGCTGTCAAATAGAGAGCAAAGCTAGCGATTAGTGTCCATCCTGCTGCAAATATAAAGCCAACAATGCAGGCAATAAGGGCAAGCACTGCTGCTATGATTGCAATTATACCACCGCTTTTCTCGCCTTTCTTAAGCTTACCGGTTGCGACAAACCCCAGTATAAAAGAGACCAGGGCAAAGATAATCGCTACTACGGCTGATGCGACGAGTCCGCCACTGCCACCCATAGCGCCTAGAGCCCCAAATACGAGTCCTACTATCAAGATTACAACAAACGCTACGGCACCAATGATTGCACCGACTAAGCTAAGTACTTTTTCCGTCTTGTACGTTTCCATAGTGTTACCTCCTGCAAATTTATTTTATTAGTACAAAACAAGAATATATCAATAAAATGTATCTTTCAAGTTGATAATCATTAAATAACAAAAACGTAATATAAACAGCACATTATTACATGGATGTGCGTGAAATATAGAGTTGGTTTACTTAGCGGGATTTGCATAATTGCAATGATCTAATTGGTTTTGGTGTAGTAGACGTCGAGCAGTATTTGCAGCGTTGCTTCCTCGTCGTGAAGTATGAAGTATGTACCATCGATTTTTTTGCCCTCTCCGGGGATGGTGATTAAGTTGATGGTGTCTATATCGACCTGCATGAGGATTTTTGCGAGGTCGAGCATTTGGTCTGCATTTAAGTTGGTGTTGACGTATCGGTTTAGGTCGTCGTAGAGACTGATGATGATTTGCGGCGCGTCCATACCCTTGATTTTGGTTGCAAGGGAGAGCATGAACTTTTGCTGGCGCCGTGCGCGGTCAAGGTCTCCCCCGGTCTCGTGACGGTTGGTCAGATACAAAACCGAGTTGTCGTATTTTAGGTTCACGGTTTGCCCAGTGCTGCCGACGCCGGGGATGCTCTTTTCTAGCGTGATTGGCACGCCGCCGACAGACGACGCGACGTGCGGAATGCCATCCATGTCTATACCTGCGTAAAGGTATACGGGAACATCGAGTGAAAAATCGAGAGGAGTATCAAGTGTGATGTTGCGCTCTAGAAACATTTGCACGCATACCATTGCGTTTGGATATGAGTATTTTTTTGCACCGCCGCCGTATGAGTATGCGGTGTTGATTTTCCAGTCTAGAGTTTCCGTCACAACGCCGGTGTCCTCGTCTACCTTGAGCACGGTTGTGCGGGTGTCGCGAGGAATACTTATGAGAGTTGCTGTTTTTAACTCGACATCGACAGCACACACCATTACCATATCGCTGCGATAGCCCATCATGTTGACTTTTCGGTCTGAATTTGTATCGATTCCAAGAAATAAGATGTTGACGACGTTTTCGTTTTTGACATAGGTGATGCCGTTGTGTGTAATGCTGTTTTGCAATACAACAGCCGGCTCTTTCCCTGCACTGTCGGTTTGTGCAGCCGGCTGTGCAGCATCGGTTGCGATTGGCTTCTCGTCATTTGATACGATGATAGGCGAGCTCTCTTCGAAAAGAGACGACGTATCGTCGTCTGTGATGATGCCGTAAATAGCGTAAACACAAATGCCGGCGCCTATTATTAAGATACAAAAGACGCCGAGCAATATTTTTAATAACTTATGGTTACTATTCTTTGGTTTGTTGCTGCGTTTAAGAGTTTGATTGTCCAAAGTATATTTCTCCGTTAAGGTCTAGTAATTTTCGTAATAGTCTCCGCGCCGATAGTCATATACCGTGCCGTTGGTGTATAGCTCTACATTGTCGAGAGCCATGCCTGTGCCGATTGCCACGCACGAGATTGCGTCGTCTGCAACGTAGCACGGAATGCCTGTCTTTTCGCTGAGCAGACGGTCGAGCCCAAACAGCAGCGATCCGCCGCCGGTCATGCAAATGCCGTTTTCTGCGATGTCGCTGGAAAGCTCGGGCGGGATGCGCTCTAGCACGCTGTGCAGCGTTTCCATCATAGCGTTGAGTGGTTCGGAAAGCGCTTCGATCATCTCGTTAGAGCTTAGCGTAACCATTTTTGGCAGACCCGAAATGAGGTTTCGACCTGCGACTTCCATGTGTATTTGTTCTTTTCTTGGGAACGCGGAACCGATGTTTACTTTGATCTCCTCGGCCGTGCGCTCTCCTATCAGTATGTTGTGCTTCTTTTTCATATAGCGAATAATCGCTTCGTCAAACTTGTCGCCCGCGACCTTCACCGAGTCGCTGATTACTATGCCGCCAAGCGAGATGACCGCGATGTCTGTTGTGCCGCCACCGATGTCGATGACCATGTTGCCAAACGGTGCGGACACATCGATGCCTGCACCGATTGCTGCTGCCATTGGCTCCTCGATAAGACCTGTGTGGCGTGCGCCCGCTTCTTCCGTTGCTTCGATAACGCTTCTGCGCTCGACTTCTGTGACGCCTGAGGGGACACAAACGATTACTCTCGGTTTGAAAAACAGCTTTCTGCCGACAACTTTACGCATAAAGTATCTCAGCATTCTTTCTGTGTCGTGAAAGTTGGAGATTACGCCGTTTCGCAGTGGCCGAACTGCCACGATGTTGCCGGGTGTACGACCAAGCATGATGCGTGCGTCCTCGCCAATTGCCAACATTTCGCCTGTGTTTCTGTTTACCGCGACAACGCTAGGCTCACGAAGTACGATTCCTTTTCCTTTTACATATACGAGAACACTAGCTGTCCCCAGATCAATTCCTATATCATTAAACTCAAACAAACCCATTATTTCTTTCCCCTAAATATTATTTCCACCACTCTGCGCATACGCAGACTAACATATACTATAATACATATTGAGAAATATTTCAACCCGATTGTTTTTGAATGTCAAAATCTGTGGCATGTGTTCTATAACGCGTAAATGGCGCAATAGATGTTTTTAAGCCAAAAAGGTACTGAAAAGCAGCCGAGAAGGGGTAAAAATATGGTTAAATAGCGTCATGCAAATAATAGTATACAAGGCGATAAATGTGTGGTAGTATGTCTGCGAAAACGACAATAAAATAGTATAAAATTTTAGGAGGAGTGAGTATGTTTAAGAGTGTTCTGGAGCTGAGCCAGCAGCGGGAAATTCTAAGTGGAAGCAGAGAAAACCTAGTGCAAAGTATTAAGAGCGGCGCAGACCTGCGGATATATACCGAGTTTAGGCATAACGAGCATATCGACACTACTTCGGGTAACAACGAGCTTATCAAGGAAGTGTCGGAGTTTCGTGCGACTTACTTGATTGAGGACAAATGGTGTGCGGGCATTATGACGCTCCGCCAGCCCGCATCGCTTCCGGGTGCGTTTGGACCCAGGGCTTCCATGTCGTTCTTTATGTATAATATGGATGGAACGCAGGCGATTGCGCGGCCTTTCCTTGACGGCGGCGGTCCCGAAAAACAAAACGCCGAGGTCGGCTGCACAGAGAGTTTGTTTCATGATATGGGCAGATATGACCTAGACACAACGGCGCCGTCCACCAACTTTGTGTACGATTTCTACAGCTATAAATTCTACACCAACGAGTGTTTTAGTGAGGTGTATGCGGCGGACGAGAAAGGCAACGCTGTTAGCGGGTCTCTAAAAGCGCTGACGGATGCCGCAAGCGACGGGGCCGAGATTAAGGTAGCGATAAGCGGGATGTGTGACGCGCTGTGCGAGCGCGAGCCAATTAAGCATGAGCTGATGATACAGACGGGTCCGATGTATTTCTATACCGAAACGAACTACATGCTGACCGAGAGCCATCCGTTTGTGCGGGTGCAGCCGAATATTCCGATGCGATACGGCAGCGGCAACTGGGACTTTGGCTGGGTGATTGCGCGGACGGACGGGCACGTTGCCGGGCTGTGGTATGACCCTCAGACGCTGAAGACGAGCAGGACGTTTGAAAACAAGGCGATGCGGTGGTTTGTGAAAAAGTAGGAGTGGTTTTATGAGTTCTTTAGCATTAAGTGGCATTATATCAGCGATTGCAACGCCTTTTGACAGCAATCAAAAGCTGAAGGAAAGCGTGACCAACGAGCTTATGGATATGCAGATGGCGGGGGGCGTTCATGGTTTTTATATTTGCGGCGGTATGGGAGAAGGGCTTGCTTTGCCAAAAAGTATTCGAATGCAAATGGCCGAGGTTGCTGTTAGTAAAGCTAAAGGCAAATGTAAGATTATAAATCACATTGGCGCTGCGAATATTGAAGAAACACTAGAGCTGACCCGGCACTCAGAAGAAATTGGTGTCGACGCAGTTGCCTCGCTCGCTCCGTCGCACTTTTATGCTTATTGTGAAGATGAAATATTCAAGTATTATAAAATTATCGCTGATAATACCAGCTTGCCGGTAATCGTTTATGCAACATCATTGTTTTGTGGGGTTGATGTTGTGAGGCTGTCAAAAAAGCTTATGAAAATACCTAACGTTATCGGAATGAAGTTTACTATGAATGACTACCATGTTTTTAGGCAGCTTAAGGAGATTGAAGGGAGTCTTATTTTTGACGGGCAGGATAATACTTTGATATGCGGTCTTGTTATGGGAGCGGATGGAGGAATTGGTGCGTCCTACAACATTATGGCGGCTTGGTTCTGTCAGTTATATGATTCATATAGAAAAGGTGACATTAACGAGGCACAAAATCTACAGTATAAAATAAATAGAGTTATTAAAGTGCTAATAGATTTTGGTGGCATGAAAGCGATTAAGCCGGTGCTTGAAATGATGGGCTTTGATGTCGGAAGCTATGTTTTTCCGGGGAAGAGCCTTTCGCAAGAGCATCTGAAAATATTAAAGAAGAAGGTTATTGCGTGTGGTCTGCAGATTTAGCAAAGTGTAAGAATTTAGTGATATATTTCTGAAAGACTGCGAACGAGTCTTTTATTATTTTTGCGGTTAATCGACGACATAGCACGTGATACGTTGGTTTGTGAAGTGGTAGTAGGATTCACGCCGAAAACCGACGATAAATGAGCCGATTAGTTACTTAATAACGAGCGGCTCATTTTTTATTGTAATCGTTTGTGGTGAATTTGTGACAGCCAGTCAAATATGATATAATTAGTGTACATTTCAGACTATTGCCGGACGTGAAAAAAGAATATTTTTTGAGGTGATGTTATGTTTATATTTGATAAGCAAGCACGCAAGTCTATTGCAAAAAGCATCTTTATTGTTGTTATTGTGCTGGTTTTAATATTGTCAGTTGCTTCGTGTAAACCGGCTGTGCCAAATGACAGCTCGACTGACACCGATGCTCAGCAATCCGAAGCAGAGGATGTTGCTGAGAAACTGACGGAAAAGCCGATTGAGGAAACGGAAAAGCCGATGCTGCCAAAGCTGTTGGTATATGTTTCTGTTATGGGCGGCAGGGACTGCACGCTGCCGATTGAGGAAAAGGGTTTTGACTATAACAATTTTGACGCTATTGTTGAGTTTGATCCGAATGATTCGACCATCAAGATTGTCGATATGGCGTGGCTGATGGGGATGCAGATAAGCGAGGATGAGACAATTGCCAACATGATGATGGGCGACAGGTTTGGCCCTGCAGCATTGCCGGCAGAGGTTGCGCGAATACTTGACCTCGAGTTTACGCATACGATTGTCATCAACTTCACAGGTATGCTGGACTTTTTTGACGGAATGGGCGGGGTTGACGCGGATATATCGCAGGAGGTAATCGACGACGGCAGCTACAATCAATCGATTGACAATCTTCAGTATTTTATACCCGGAGTGCCGACTCCCGATAAGCTGGATTCGCCGGGTGAAAAGACACTCAGCGGTGCTCAGGTATTAGCGATGATACTGACAACGCCAAACAGAGTTTCAAAAGCTTCGGGCGGAACGGAAGGTATGATTCGGGCCGTAAACTCGTTCATTGACGGCATGTCTAAAATGTGGGTGATCGATTTTACTGAAAAGCTGAAGGACTTAAGCACGGATGATATGGTTGCGTTGATGAAAAAAATTGCGCCGAATATGTATAGCTCGTTTAGTGAAGAGGAGTATGGCGACATTGCGGAAATTTTGCAGATGTGCCTTGATAACGACGCGCAGGTTGTACGGATGCCGGACGAAGCGGACGGGTACGAATTGGAAGAAGGCGAAATGAGCTGGGTTATGGTGCTTGACATTGAGCAGGCACGGCAAAAGCTAAGGGACTTCTTTGCGGACTAGGCAAGACCGATTGAATGGGCGATATATGCGTAACTTTGGCTATGTTTTGTCAAGGCGTATTTGCTTGCGGTGTGTAAGGAAAGACGGAATAAAAAAGGATAGTGAAAAAAACCATTGATAATCCGGAGAATATGATTTGAAATTAACCATTAGAGAAGTAGCTGACAAAGACATTTATAAAATAAAGCAATTGGCGGCGGACGCAAGTGAGCACGGGCATTTGCTTGTGCAACGAGCTATTGATGATTGGGCAAGCAAAGTAAACGTCTTTGACATGAGCGGAGAAGCTTTGCTTGGTGTGTTTGAAAACGAAAAGTGTATTGCGATTTGTGGATTGAACATTGACCCTTATGCGCCGGGCTGCACGACAGGGAGATTGAGACGTCTGTATGTCTTGCCCGGCCATCAAAGAAAGGGCATTGGCAAAGCGTTGGTTCAAACGGTTTTGAAGCATGCAAAGCCGTATTTTGAAAAGGTGAGGTTGTATACCGACAATCAGCAGGCGGCGCGGTTTTATGAGTCGATTGGGTTTGTACGAATTGATGAGGATAAAGCAACTCATTCGATAAAGATAATTGATTGACACTACAAATGTGGTTGTGTTATAATCTTGGCAATAAATGAACGGAGGTAGTGTTTTATGTTAACAGTGGCCTATGTGGGAGTTCTGACAACTTAATAAAGCCTGTGCATGGGTTTGCAAGAGCAAATTTGTGTACGCATAAAGACATTACCCAAAAATCAATTTGCGATTAGCATTTATATTTATAATGTGACAAGCATGGCGGGAATGCCGTGCTTTTTGTATATATCGTATTGTTAGCTGATTAAAGATGATTTGCGCGGATATCCTTTATAGGCTTTGCTGATGGAGCAAAGGAAACAAATGTGTAAATGTTTGCATGGATGTTTGGCGAGCAAACTTTGACAGATGTGTAAACGAAACGATATAGGAGAATATAAATGAGTAATATTGAGGCATATGGATATAAGGCAAACTATTTTGAGGAAGAGATTGACGGAGCGGTGCCGGCAAGAGTAACGGCGGTGCACAGAGAAAGGTTTGAGATTGTAAGTGAGAACGGCACAGGGCACGCGAAGCTGAAACCGGGGGTGTATTATAACGAGACGGAGCAGATGTTCCCGACGGCGGGCGATTTTGTGCTGGTTGTATTAAACGAACACGGAGACAGCCAAATTGTGAAAACGGGGAAGCGCAAGTCGTGCTTTGTCAGAAAAGACCCTGATCCATCAGCGCCGTTGGAGCAGGTGGTGGCAGCGAATTTCGATTACGTGTTTATCATGTCATCGCTGAACAACGATTTGAACTATAAGCGGCTGGACAGGTATTTGGCGCTGGCGTGGCAAAGCGGTGCGACGCCGGTAATACTGCTAAACAAGGCCGACCTTGCGCAGGACTGGCAAGAGGCGGTCAATGAAACGAGCGAAATGGCGCCGGGAGTGGATGTTGTAGCTATAAGCGCGAAGACGGGCGAGGGCATTGATGCGCTTGAAAAGTATTTGCAGCGCGGGAGTACCGTTGTGTTTCTTGGCAGCAGCGGCGTAGGCAAATCGAGCTTGGTGAACAGCCTTGAAGGGCAGACGGTGATGGCGGTCAACGACATTCGCGAGGACGACAGCAAAGGCAGGCACACAACAACGCACAGGCAGCTTGTTATGCTGAGTTGCGGCGCGATGGTTATCGATACACCGGGCATGCGCGAGCTTGGGATGTGGGATGCAGCGGAGGGCGTTGTGCAAACGTTCAGCGATATTGAAGCGTATTTTGAGGACTGCAAATTTGGCGACTGTTCGCACATGGGCGAACCGGGATGCGCTGTGCAGCGAGCACTGGAAAGTGGTCAAATATCGCAGGAGCGATGGGACAGCTATTTGAAGCTGATGCGGGAAAACAAGTATATAGAAGAGAAAAGTGAGTTTATCAAAGGTAAGAGGGAAAAAGGAAAGCAGATAAGCAAGTATGCGAGGGACATCAAAAAGCATGGAAAGAATTATAGGAATCGAGTATACTGAGAATATAATATGTGATTGGCAACAAGGAGCGCTGATAAGACAGAGAGGGAAGTTATATGGTTAGAAAGCTGGAAGAGAAGGACAGAAAAATAACGATGGAGTATTTGGCGTATGAGCCGTCCATCAATCTGTTTGCGCTGGGGGACATTGAGCTGTTTGGGTTCGACAAGGAGTTTCAGGACGTTTGGGGCAGCTTTGACGAGCGGGGCGAGTTGAACGGCGTGCTGCTGCGATACAACGACAACTTTATACCTTATTATAAGGAAGCGGATTTTGATGACGCCGAGTTTAAGAAGATAATAAGCGCTTTTGAAGACGACACCATGATTTCGGGTAAAGAGAGTATCATCAACAATTATGTAAACCTTTTGCCGGACAAAAAGGTGAAGCGGATGTATTTCTGCGAGCTGACGAGCAAAGAGTTGCTGAAGGAAAACAGCGCTGATATAAAAACCGCGAAGGTTAGCGATGCCGCGCGCATTCAGGCGCTGCTGGAGACCATCGAGGAGTTCGACAGACCGACCACTCAAAAGGAAATAGAGGAAAGGATAAGCGATAAGTCGGGCAGGATTTATTATATGGAGGACAGCGACGGGCAGATGATGAGCGTTTCGCAGACCACGGCGGAGAACAGTAGATCCGCCATGATTGTCGGTGTGGCGACCGCAAAGGCGTACCGAAATCGCGGGCTGATGAGAGTGTGTTTGTCAAAACTCTGCGCGGATGTGCTCAGTGAAGGCAAAACGCTTTGTCTGTTTTATGACAACCCAAAAGCGGGCAGCGTGTATCACAAGCTGGGGTTTGAGTCGATAGACAAGTGGGTTATGATACAGTAGAAATAGTGGTGGTTTAAGGTTGACAGTGCTCGTAAAACAAGTGAGAAATGGGCGATAAAACAAACCAATTGAGCAGTAGGTTTTAACGAGATAAAGCGGATGAAAATAATATGGATAAAAATATGAAATTCCGATTGCTTTATGAGGTAAACTGGAGTACAATCAGTTTGACTTTTGCTAATGCGAAGGTACAAAACTATTGCAATAATGCAAGGAGAAGTTTATGAGCAATGTTAAGTTCACGGGCATAATGCCTGCAATCGCGACTCCGTTTGACGAAAACCAGAAGTTGAAAGAAAAGACAGTGAGCAAAATGATGGACTGGCACTTTGATAATGGCTCGGCAGGGTTTTATATCTGCGGCGCTATGGGCGAAGGATTGGCACTTCCAAAGGAAACACGCATGCGCATGGCGGAAGTTGCTGTAGACAACGCCAAGGGAAAAGGCGTGATTATCGACCACATTGGCGCGGCGAATATTGGTGACACGATTGAGCTGACAAAGCACGCGACAAAGACCGGCGCAGACGCTGTGAGCTCGCTGCCACCTTCGCATTTTTATGCGTACGACGCGGACGAGTTTGTGAACTACTATAAAATTATCGCGGATAATACGGATTTGCCGGTGATCGTTTATGCAAAGGGATCGTTTGCGGGTATGGACTTGACGGACGTTTTAGGGAAGCTGATGGAGATTCCAAACGTAATAGGCGCGAAGTATACTTTGAGCGACTATTATCTGTTCAGAAAATTAAAAGAGCTGAACGGCGGCGACATCAACATGCTCAATGGTCCGGACGAGACTTTGATTTGCGGGCTGATGATGGGTGCGGACGGCGGCATTGGCGGCACGTACAACATTATGAGCGACAAGTACTGCGATATATACAACTACTTTAGAGCCGGAGACATCGAAGCGGCGCAGCAAGCGCAGTATGCGGTCAACAAAGTTATTTCGGTTATGCTGAAATACGGCGTTGTAAGAACAGGCAAAGCGGTTCTTGAGATGATGGGCTTTGACATTGGGTATCCCGTAGCACCGCAGCGCCCGTTTAACGCAGAGCAAATGCAGCAGGTTAAAAAAGAGATTATAGCGGCGGGGCTGCAGATTTAGGACACGGGCAATTAAGTGCAAAATAGTGGGTAGTCAGCTTGTTTGGCTATCCATTTGTTTTTATAGCAAAGCTGCGAGAAAACCAAAAAGAGTAAATATATGTGGTATATTTGAAATAGCGTTCCCTTTAAGGTATAATAAGTAAACGAGCACATTCAAGCGACAAGAGTGAGGGTAAGTATTCGTGTTATTATCGATTTATTCACAAATCAGCTTAATAGGATTCGCGGCACTTGGGCTAGTTTACTGCGTGTTTGGATATAAATACGCGCGGTTTCTGCTGCCGGTGTGCTGTGTGCTCGTATTAGAGGTAGCGATATATTTGTTTGTGTCCGAAACAATAATTGGGGACGATATTTATGTCGCGCTGTTTTATGGCGGCAGCGCAATTGTACTTTATATTGTACTTTTCTTTATATTGCGTTTGTCGGGATTCATAACCGGGATTATGGGCGCAGCGCTGTTTTTTGTGTATTTCGTATATGCGTTTGGACTGGAGCACATGCCGTATGTTGTTCCCGCATATTTGGCACTTTGTATTTTGGTGGGGCTGCTGAGCGCGGCGTACGAGCGAACGGGAGTAATTGCGGCTTCATCGCTGCTTGGTGGAAGTTTGGCGAGCGGTGTTGTGCTGTTTTTGATATTTAGCGGCGGTGCAAATGTGGGCGTAGACGAGTCAGTACTTAACGTAGTATACACGATTATCAGGGACAACGCGTATATATTCCTGATTGCTGCTGTGGTTGTCACTGCGCTGGGGATATTCGTGCAAATGAAATTTACCGGGTTTAGCCAAGTGCTGAACAAGCGGGCAACGATACGTTTTGAGAAACGCAAGCCAAAGAGAAAATTATTTAAGATAAAAACGGGGAATTAGAATGTTAAACAGTGTTTATGATATTGTTGTAAAAATAGGGTCGATGGCACTTATACATAACGAGGACGGAGACCTTGATTATAATATATTCAGCCGACTCGGCAAAGCGCTGAAACCGGGAATGCTGCTTGTAAGCTCGGGCGCTACCGAGATTGGACGGCTGGATTACCTTAGCCGGCACGGCAGCGAGATTGAAGGCGATGTTGAGGACGTGAAAACCGATTATGCAGCGCAGGGGCAGATGATTCTGCTGAAGAACTATCGGCGGTTTATTAACCCGTCATATTCTGTGCGGCAGATGCTTGTGGAGCACAGCCATTTTAACGACAGCGAGAAAAGAGAGCATATATTAAAGTTTCTGCTTAGAGCGCCGGAGCAGGACGCTATACCTATTGTCAATTATAACGACCCGGTGTCTAGCGAAGAAAACCGCAAGATGGAGCTAAAGGCGATGGGCAGCGGCGGCAGGGCTATTATCGAGAGCGTGGACAATGACGAAACGGCGGCGATTATATCGATGCTGGTCAAAGCAAGGCAGCTTGTGATATTAACGTCGGTGAGCGGTATATACAAGGTGCGCGGTGATGCGTCTACTTTGATACGCGAGGTGTCGGGAAGCACGCCAAAGGAGCTTGAGCAAAACGTGAACAAAGCGATCGAATACTGCAAAGGTGCTTCGCGACCGGGTGCTAACGGTGCGGGCGCCAAGCTGAAGTATTCGTTGGGTCCTGCAAAAATGGGCACGCACGTTTATATTAGCAGCGCGGAAAACCGCATTGACGATATAGTATCGGGCAAAGCGGTCAGCACGCACATCTATTTAAAATAGCGACATGAAAAGTAAACAGAACTTCCATATTATTTGGGCGATAGCAATACTAATAATCGCATTTACAGCTTTGTATTTGGTAATTGGACAAGGCTTTTTTTCGCATAGCGATTATGACTCGTATACGCGTCAAGCGGCAGCGTGGCACAGCGGGCAGGCGAACTTGCCCGAATTTGTGCCGTGGCTGGAGATTGCACGGTATGAAGGACAATATTTTATAAGCTTTCCGCCGTTCCCAAGCGTAGTGCAGTTTGCGCTGTATCCCATATTTGGCATGGACGTGCCGGACAACCTAATCAACACATTGTTCGCGGTTGGCGCGCTGGTGCTGATATTCTTTACGTTTGTGCGAAACAAATTTAGTGGAGTTACTGCGGCGGTGTTGGCACTGCTCTTTGTGCTGGGCAGCAACGTTTTCTATTTGTCGGTAACGGGGTGGGTGTGGTTTAGCGCGCAAGTGCAGGGATTCTTCTTTAGCGCACTGTGTGTGTATTTGTTATTTAGCAAGAAAAAGGTCGCGTGGTATTTTGCGTTTCTCAGCCTGGGGATCGCGTTTGCGTGCAGACCGTTTCAAATTGTGTATTTTCCGCTGGCGCTATACTTGCTGTATAGGAATATAAGCGAAGGCAGAGGCGCGGTCAAAACGCTGGCGGCTTGCATCAAGTATGTTTTGCCGTTGGTGCTGGTAGGAGCTGCAGTCGCGGTGTATAATTATATAAGGTTTGAAAGCTTCATAGAGTTTGGGCACAACTATCTGCCTGAGTTTGCCAGCGAGCCGCAGTTTAGTTTGAAGTATATCGGCACGAATTTTATGGAGATATTGAAGCTGCCGAGAATTATTGATGGCGAGCTAATGCCGCCGATGTTTAACGGAACGCTGTTTTTCCTCGTCAACCCGGTGTATATACTTTTGGTGGTCAGCATGATACGACAGAAGTTTGGCGCAAAGCAGCTGATATATTTATTATGTTTGATTGCGCATATGTTGCTGATGCTGTCGCACAAAACAATGGGCGGTTGGCAGTTTGGCAGCAGGTATTTGGTGGACATGATACCGTTCATGGCGGTGATGATTATGGGCGACAGGACGCTGGCGCGGCGAAGCCTTGATGACAAGATGCCCATACTGCCGATAGCGTTGGCGGCGGTGGGGATTATCATCAACTTGTACGGCGCAGCTTGGTTTTACACAATCGCGTAGGGCAAAATTCTGATTTACACATTTGAGTAGGGAGAAGTTATGTATTTAAGTAGTTTGGTGATAAAAAACTACAGAAGCTATGAGCGCTTGAGCGTTAAGTTTGATGACGGTATAAATATATTGCAGGGAGAAAACGCTGCGGGCAAAACCAATGTGTTGGAGGCGATTGGGTTCCTCAGTTTCGGCAAGTCGTTTAGGACGCAAAAGGATGTAGACTGTATAAAACAAGGAGAGGACACGGCGTATATAAAAGGCACGATAGGCAAAAAGCAAGGCGAGCTGAGCGTGGAGTCGGTGTTTATGCGGGACGGCAAAAAAAGCTTGAAGGTGAATGGCGAGCCTGCGCGAAGGATGGGCGAGCTGTTTGGCAACTTTATCGCGGTGGTGTTCTCGCCCGAGGACTTGAAGGTGTTGAAGGAATCGCCGTCGCTGAGGCGTCGGTTTATCGATATGGAGATAAGCAAACTGAAACCCACGTATTTTTTTGAGTTGCAGGAGTATAACAAAGCGCTTGCGCAAAAGAATGCGCTGCTAAAGTCGCGAATGAGTATTGACGAGATACGAAAGCTGGCTGATGTGTATAACGAACAGCTAGCCACGCACGGCGAGAAGATCATCGCGGCGCGCAAAGCGTTTTTAAAGCGGCTGGATAAGCAAAGCGCAAAGGTGCACGAGCATTTGTCGGGCGGTGAAAAGCTGTCGCTTAAGTATCGGAGCAGCGTTAGCGCGGACGATGTGAAAACCGCGCTGTACGAGAAGTTGACATCCGCGCTGAACTCGGAGATTGAGCAGGGGTTTTGCTTGCATGGGCCACACAGAGAGGACATTGCGGTGTCGATAGACGGAGACGAGATTAAGGCGTATTCGTCGCAGGGGCAGATACGAACGGCGATGCTGTCGTTGAAACTGGCGACGCTTGGGATAGCGAAGGCCGACTTTGATGAGCTGCCGGTGCTGCTGCTGGACGATGTGTTTAGCGAGCTTGACCACGCGCGGCAAAGGGCGCTTCTGGAGTACGCCGATGGGGTGCAGTGCTTTATCACAACGGCCGTGCCTATAAAAAGCAAAATTGGCAGCATATATACGGTTGGCGGCGGTAATGTGAAAAAAGAATCGTAAGTTTTACCTATAGCGGCGGTAATGCGTCTTGCAATTGTTAAAAAATTATCATATAATAACTTGCATATTAATACGAATATTATTGATTTAAAATAATAAATTTAATTCTACACAGGAGGCGGTTATGAGAGTAATTAATTTTTCTGCGGGACCGGCAGTGCTACCTGAAGACGTGCTGAAAAAAGCTAGGAACCAGCTTTTGACGTACAAGGAAAGCGGCATGTCCGTGATGGAGATGAGCCATAGATCGGCAGATTTTCAAGCGATTGCTGATAAGGCAGAGGGTGACCTTCGTACATTGATGGGGATACCCGAGAATTATAAGGTGCTGTTTTTGCAGGGCGGGGCGTCCATGCAGTTTGCGATGGTGCCGCTTAACTTGATGACGCAGCACAAAAAAGCGATATTCATCAACACGGGCGCGTGGAGCAAAAAAGCGATAGCAGAAGCGAAGAAGAGTGGCGAAGTGATTGTTGCGGCGAGCAGCGAAGACAGAAACTTTGCGTACATACCAAAGACTGACGCGGCAATGTTTGCGGGCGACGCGGATTATGTGCACATTACACAGAACAATACGATATACGGCACGAAGTTTAACAAACTGCCTGAGATTGGCGACAAAGTGCTTGTGTCGGACATGTCGTCTTGCATATTGTCAGAAGAGATTGACGTTAGCGACTACGGCATCATATACGCCGGGGCGCAGAAGAACATTGGACCGGCTGGACTGACCATCGTGATTATACGCGAGGACTTGATTGGCAATGCTGCGGACAGCGTACCGACGATGCTGAATTATAAAACACAAGCGGACGCGTCTTCGATGTTTAACACTCCCCCGACATACGGTATATACATGGCTGGGCTGGTGTTCGATTATCTGCTGGAGAACGGCGGCGTGGCGGCGATGAACCGTATCAATATTCAAAAGGCGGCAAAGCTGTATCACTTCCTTGACAACTCCAGCTTGTTCAGCGGGACTGTGGACGAGCAGGACAGGTCGCTGATGAACGTACCGTTTGTGACGGGCGATGCGGAGCTGGACAAGAAGTTTATTGCGCAGGCGAAAGAAAGAGGAATCGTCAACATTAAGGGACACAGAAGTGTTGGTGGAATGAGAGCGAGCATATACAACGCGATGCCGCCAGAGGGCGTGGACGCGCTGATTGCTTTCATGGAAGAGTTTGAGACGAAAGCTTAGATGAGGAGAGATGAATGTTTAACGTAAAACAGCTAAACCCGATATCGGATGCGATATATAAGTATTTGAAGCAAGACAAGTACACGGTGAGCAAAGACACGCAGGAGTATGACGCGATATTGGTGCGAAGTGCAAAGTGCCATGACATGGAGTTTCCGCAGAGCTTGGAAGCAATAGCGCGGGCGGGCGCGGGTGTCAACAACATACCGATTGAGCGGTGCACGAAAGACGGTATCGTGGTGTTTAACACACCCGGAGCCAATGCCAACGGTGTGAAAGAGCTTGTGCTGGCGGCTATGTTTATCGCAAGCCGAAATATACTTGAAGCTACGAGCTGGGCGAAGACGCTGATCGGCAAGGGCGATGAGGTTTTGCCGTTGGTCGAAAAGGGCAAGAGCCAGTTTGTGGGGCCGGAGCTGGCCGGCAAAACGCTTGGCGTGATTGGGCTTGGCGCGATTGGCGTGATGGTCGCAAACGCGGCGCATTCGCTGGACATGAAGGTAATCGGATACGACCCGTACATTTCCATCGAGTCGGCGTGGGGACTTTCGCAGGATGTCAGCCGTGCGCACGATTTGGACGAGCTGATAGCTAAATCCGATTATATCACGCTGCATATACCGCTGATGGACAAGACCAAGAAGTTTATCGGTAAAGAAGAGTTTGCCAAGATGAAGAGCAACGTAGTTATTCTAAACTTTGCGCGAAACGGTCTGCTTGACTATGAGCCGTTGTTCGATGCACTTGATAATAATAAAATCGGCAGATACGTAACCGATTTCCCGAACGAGCGACTGCTTGAGCATGATAACGTGATCAGCATACCGCACCTTGGGGCGTCTACGCCGGAATCGGAAGAAAACTGCGCGAAGATGGCGGCAAAACAGCTGCGCAATTACTTGGAGGAAGGCAGAATTGTCAACTCTGTGAATATGCCCGAGTGCACGCTTGCGTTTACCGGACAGTATCGTATAGCTGTGATTCACGAGAATACTTCGGGCATGGTTGGCAAGATGACCGCAATGCTGGCAGAGCTTGGTGCAAACATAACCGACATGATGAACAAGTCGCGCGGGGATATTGCGTATACCGTGATTAACCTTGACGAAAAGGTTGCGGATAATGTGGCGGGCAGCATAGGTGAAATGGACGGTGTGATTAAGGTTAAGACGTTCGTGAAGTAGACAGGGGCTTGGAGAAAAGAATGAGTATATTTGATAGGCAGTCAAAAAAGCAGACGGAAATTATCAATAGAAAAAACCCTGCGTTTTGGAAGTTTGAAGTGTTTTACTACAACAAAGAGGACAGGAGCGCTATTGTTGGCAGCCGGTTCGGCGTTGGGTTTGCGTTTAACTATGCGCACACTGCTGTGAAGATTGGGCTTGTATTGCTGGCGGCGGCGATTATCGCGCTGGTTGTGCTGGTAGTTGTTCTATAACGAGAGCGCCTAAAAAAGAAACGAATATGAGTGTTTTTGAAAGGAATTCTTGGAGCGAAGAGGATTCCTTTTTATTATACAAAAATGTCGCCAAAGTCGTTATAGCGCGAGCGCAGTTTTTTGAGGCATGGGTGTTAATATTCGCGGAAAAAGGCGTATAAAAAAACCTCCCGCAGATTTGCAGGAGGTTTTGATGATTTACTTTAGCGATTTCTTCTCGGCAGAATCTCTGAGAAGATTATGGCTTTCACGTAGTCGCTTTGCTTTTCGAACAGCGTTAGCTGTGGCTTAGGCTTTGCATTCACATCACCGATTGCGTTGCCAAAGTCGTCTTCGGTCTCGTCAAAAGTAATGGTGCTTATATTGACGCTCTCGTACGGGTTTGGCATATTGTGCGCGCCCACGCCGTGAAACTCGCTGCCTTCAGTTTTGCCGGCTTTGCCTTCGTGCGTGGTTGCCCTGCCTTCGGTTTTACCGACTTTGCCTTCGTGCGTGGTTGCTCTGCCCTCGGTTTTGCCGACAACACCCTCGTGAGGCTGCATGCCACTTGCGAAAGTTGACTTGCCTTGCACAGAAGCGTACGCTGCAGGCGCTCTTGCGGGAATTGGTCTAGGCGGAGCCGGCTTAGCCGGGGGTGGCTTCGGGTTCTCTTCCTCTGCCATCATCGCAAAAGCTCGCTGAATATCGCTCATTGCGGCTGCACGCATCGGCTGTTGCTGCTGCGCCTGCTCGGACGGCTGCTCTGACCCATCTCTGGAATCCATCGCTTCCCGCCGTGCCTGCGCCTTTTTTCTGCTTTTAGCAACAGATCTAAATATGCCGATGACGACAAAGAGCACTGTGCCAATTATGATTATAGTTGTTAAATCCATAGCGCCCTCTATTCTTGAGCCGGGTTGCTTTCGTCCTTAGGATCGGCCGCACCCGCGATGCTGTCACGCATTTTGGTGTCTGCCATAACGTTTTTCATGTTGTAATAGTCCATAATCCCAAGATTTCCTTCTCTGAAAGCTTCGGCCATAGCCTTTGGAATTTCTGCCTCTGCCTCGACAACCTTTGCGCGCATCTCTTGCACTGCGGCCTGCATCTCCTGCTCTTTAGCAACAGCCATTGCACGTCTTTCTTCCGCCTTGGCCTGAGCAATTTTCTTGTCGGCCTGAGCTTGGTCGATTTGCAGCTGTGCGCCGATGTTACGCCCGACGTCAACGTCCGCTATGTCGATGGAGAGAATCTCGTACGCTGTGCCGCTGTCAAGTCCTTTGGACAGCACCGTTTTTGAGATGAGGTCCGGATTTTCGAGCACTTGCTTGTGCGTGACCGAGCTACCGACGGTGGTGACGATACCTTCGCCAACACGCGCGATGATTGTTTCTTCGCCCGCGCCGCCGACAAGCCTGTCGATGTTTGCGCGTACAGTAACCTTTGCCTTTGCACGAAGCTCGATACCGTCTTTTGCGATTGCCGCAACGATGGGAGTTTCGATAACTTTTGGGTTAACGCTCATCTTGACCGCGGTTAAAACGTCACGACCGGCAAGGTCAATCGCTGTTGCGCGCTTGAAGTCGAGCGGAATGTCGGCCTTTTGTGCCGCAATCAAAGCATCAACAACTCTGTCGACGTTACCGCCCGCGAGGTAGTGCTGCTCCAGCATGTCTGTGTTCATCTCGATACCGGCCTTGACCGCTTTGATAAGCGGATTTGCGATACGTGCCGGTGGAATCTTTCTAAGACGCATTCCGATGAGAGAGATGATTTTCAGCTTTACGCCGGATGCTCTTGTGGCAATCCACAAACGAACAGGGACGAAGCTGAAGAAAATAACGATGAAGATAAACGCGGCAACTGCGATAATAACAATCGCCCACCACTCTAAACCTGTAGTCATAATAATATTCTCCTTTTTACTTTTTTATATATACCGTAAAAATATATACGGTCTATTATAGAAATAAGCTGTAAATGTAGTAAAGAATCATTATAAACACTATAAAAGCGCCGGTGTACAGACACATTTTAATCAGTCGCTTATAGTCGGGCTTTATTTTTTTTGGCACATCTTCTTTTTGCTGCAGATGCGCTTCGCACTTTTTGCAGAAGTCTGCTTTGTCGGAATATTCTATTTTGCATACGGGGCAGTACTTCATCTACTCCTCTTCTTTCTTGACGAGGATGCGCCGCCCTACCGCTTCGACCACGATGACTCTCTCGCCGCGCTCAATGAATTCGCCGCCTGTGACAACGTCGCAGATAGTGCCGTCTATGTCGGCTCTGCCTGCCGGGCGAAGTATGGAAAGAGCGGTGCCGGTTTTGCCGACGAGCGAAGTGTTGTCGTCGTTACTAACGTAACCCTCTTCTTTTGCGGCGCGGTTTTTTAGCACAAGGGAGCTTTTGAAAAGTCTGCCCTTTCTAAAACTGCGCAAAATAATCAATGCGAGCACAGCAACGATTGCCGCGATTATAAGGAAGAGAACGAGCCCTTGCAGGAAGGTCTGTGCCTGAAAAACGATCGCCAATATGAGCGCGACTAAGCCGAGCCCGCCGAATATACCGATGCCGGGGATGAAAAGCTCTACCGTAATTAACCCAAGACCAACAAAGAACAATATGATAGATACGATGCTGATTGTTTCGAATAAACCTTCCATAAAGATTCCTCCTGTTGTGTACAGTAAATGATGTTTCTTGATATACGTATTATAACATAACCATAAAAATTATGCACAGGCGGCATTCAATGTTCACAAAAAAGACGTGAATGTGTTTTGCGCAACGCGGCAAATAAAAATAGTCGTCTGCAAGGGTGGTTTTGTGATATAATACAGCAAAATTAGATGGCGGAGGCAGCGCAATTGAGCGAAGTGTATTTGGAGTTCCCCAGCAAGAAAAGAGAGCAGGACGCGATGGCGTATTTGCGCGAGTTTATAGAAAGCAAATCTGAAATCAACGGTATGGGCGATCTTAACGAGGCAGAGAGTTTCGATAAGTGGCTTGCTATGATGAGCGATTATCACGAGGGAGCCAATCTGCCCGAGGGCTGGGTGCGCTCATCCGAGTATTTCCTTATCAGAGCGCAAGATGAGCTGATTGTCGGGATGACGAACATACGGCACGAGCAGAATGCGTTTTTGATTGAACACGGCTATGGACATATCGGATATGGCATCCGCCCGAGCGAGCGGCGCAAAGGTTATGCGACCAAGATTTTGGAGCTGGCGCTGGCTAAGTGCAGGGAGCTGGGTATAAGCGAGGTGCATGTTGGGTGCCTTGAGGACAACATCGGAAGTAAAAAAACTATTCTGAAGAACGGCGGCGTGTTTTATAAGAAGCTCGTCAATGACGGCGAGCCGTATTTGGAGTTTGTGATTAACCAAAAGGTGTAGAAATAGGTTGGAAAAAGCCCTACATATAATATGCGGGGCTTTTTGTTAGCTACGAGTTCCTCATCACACACTACAAACTACTCGATTACTTCATCCCAATCAAATTCCTCATACTCCTCAGTCAAAAGATTGTACCTACCGTCCAATAGTACAATCACGTGCTCCTCGACACTTTCATCGAATACATAGATGTAATTCCCGCAAATTATGCTTGATACAGTAAATATCGATTTATCTGGAATCCTTATTTTTATTTCCTTAGCTCTATTTGTTTTTATGTCTACTTTTATTATCCTGTCAGTATTTACAACTATTACGTGCTCGTTCCAAATATATAATTTATTAGAATAGTTATAATTTAGCTTTGTTGTTACCTCTATTATAGCCACATTCTCCTTTGTTTCTATATCAAATTTATACAACCATTCCGTATCATCTTCAACATATACGTAATATAACACGTCATCATATAAGCAAAACGAAAAAATGGAACCTTCCGTTTCTATCAATATTTCTTCCTGCATGTTACTCAGGTTTTTTCTGGCTAATCCCGAAACGGTTGAATAGTATATGTATTGGTTATAACTAGTGTACGTGGAACTATACTGCATTTCATATAGCCTATTCTCATTAATATCGTATTGCAAAAACTCATAACTTAGATTTAGGGTATCTCCAGTAACAAAGAAAGTCGGACATGCGGGAATTTTGGCAACTCTTTTAAATTCCTTGCTGCTTATGCTGACAGAATATAACATGCAATCTAATTCATCATCTTCTGTCACAAAGTAGATTTTATCACTTCTCGGCACAATCGATACGACCTGCTCTGAATCATTTTCGTGGCTGTATATTGTTTCTACATCCTTAAAATCATTATTGCTTCTATATATTCCTCGCCCATCTGTAAAGTACTTCCATTTCCCCATTTCCGACAATACACTTACAGGAAAGTATAACTTATTCTTTGCATAGTGATTGGAACAATAATTATTTACCATTAGCTGCAAAACCTCATCCTTTTGAATGTTCACACCACTAACCGGACTCTGATCAATAATGGTATTAACATTCATATCCTGTGCATCATATGTAAATGTTATCTCATATTCCTGTCCTATATCGTCAAGTACTTGAGAAACCTCTGCACAGCTCCAGCCTGACAAATCAGGTAAAGTCCAACTGTCTGATTCCTCAAGCTCAGATTTGTCTTGCATTCTCAGAATCTCTGCAATATCTGTTGTGATGTCCTTACTTAAATTGCAGCTTACAAAAATACATGACAATATTACAACTAAACTTATTACAATAATTTTTTTCATACTATCCCCTTAAATATCTATTCTTATAAAATACAACGTATCAATCAGGTTCAACCACTTTGGTTTTGTCTTCAGCAAACACGCCGCCCGCTATGTGAATCTCGACTGTACCACCGCTTGGTGCTTCGAATGCGAGTGAGGCTTCGTTGGAGGCTTCATAACCGCTGCGTGACGTTAGTAGGTTTTGGCTGCGTGATGTGGCGGTCTGAAGCATAGCGTCGTTATCCAGAGCACCGATGTAATCGTTGTTGAGTGAAAAGTAGCGCGATTGACTGCGCTCGACATCAGAATCGTCCCGATAGAGCTGAACTGTGCAGGGGGAAGCTAGCTTGACCGAGGGTGGAAGCGACGCGACTTTGCGCAGACCTCTTACGGAAAGAGCCATGGATATTACCCCGCCGAGCGCGCCGAAAAGCAGCGCGATGATATATGCGGCAACGCTGATGCCGAAAGCGAGCACGCCGATAGTTGCGCCGATCGCCTCGAGCCCAATCCACAGCACAAGCGTGTATATGATGGCGTTGGTTCCGCTTTTGTCGCGGCTTAATGCGCGGTGTCTGTTGCCAATGCACAGCCAAATGATTGCGATAATTTCGATAGCGGTGTTTTCCTTTCCTTATATATAGGCTGAGAAAGCCTTTGCGAAATTATATCATATTATATCGTTTGCCGCGATAGGAAGACAGGAAAACTATATCAAACTTGGCGAATGCGTGCTGTAAAAGGCTATATGGTAGTGCGATTAAACCTTCTATACTATATATGATGGCTTGTGCGGTGTCTCTTTTCTTCTATATAATAGGAAGGGAAACAGGGGCAAATAGCGGGTTATGGGCGGCTTTGAATTGCGCGGAAAAAAAGCAAAAAAACACTTGCTTTTGGAGATGCTTTGTTATATAATACTCCCGTTGCGCTCAAAGGGGCGCGATTTTTAGCGGGAAAATGTGTTAGGTTGCCGGAAGAAATGCTTTCCGGGTAGTTCTCACAGTTGCGACCGAGTGTTGCAAACCGCAAGTCCCGGAATAGGGGCGGCGTTCAGACAAGCGGCAGAAAATGCCGTGAGAAAAAATATACGACACACACGGCAGCGTGTATATGGAACGCAAGCTAAGGAGGAGAAAGAATGGCAAGCCAAAAGATTAGAATCAAACTAAAGGCGTATGACTACAACCTGATCGACCAGTCGGCAGGAAAGATTGTGGAAACCGCTAAGCGCACAGGTGCTAAGGTAGCAGGGCCTATCCCACTACCAACGCAAAAAGAGATCATCACGATCTTGCGTGCGCCACATAAGTATAAAGATAGCAGAGAACAGTTTGAGATCAAGACGCACAAAAGGTTAATCGACATACTTGAAGCAACATCGAAGACGACAGACGCTTTGATGAGGCTTGATTTACCTTCCGGCGTTGACATAGAGATCAAGCTCTAGGGGGGTGGCGAATATGACAAAATCAATTATGGGAACAAAACTTGGAATGACGCAGATTTTCCTCGAAGACGGCACAGTGGTATCTGTTACGGTTGTAGAGGCGGGTCCGTGCGTTGTTACTCAGAAGAAAACCAAAGAGACGGACGGATATAACGCAATTCAGGTTGGATACGGCGACACGAGAGAAAAGCTTGTCACCAAACCTGTTGCAGGACATATCGCAAAAGCCGGAGCGCCGCTAAAGCGTACATTAAAGGAATATCACGTGGACGACGCAAACGCTTATGAGCTGGGACAAGAGATTAAAGCGGACGTGTTTGAAACGGGAGACGTTGTTGACATCCAGGGCACAAGCAAGGGCAAAGGCTTTCAGGGCGTTATCGCACGGCACGGATTTGCAAGAGGCCCAATGAGTCATGGCTCGCATCATCACAGAAGCCCGGGCTCAATAAGCGCGTGTGCAGACCCTGCCAAAGTTTTTAAAGGCAAGAAGATGCCTGGACACGGCGGAGCAAAGACGGTTACTGTGCAGAACGTACAGGTTGTCGGCGTGGATGTAGACAAGAACGTGCTGCTCGTTAAGGGAGCGGTCCCTGGAGCAAAAGGCGGACTCGTATCTATTACAAAAGCGATTAAGCAGCACGCCTAGGAGCGTAATGCTCTTACGGTTACAGAAAAGGAAGTGAAACAAATGCCTAAAGTATCGGTATATAAGAAAGACGGCACAGAGGCCGGCAGCATGACACTAAAAGAAAACGTCTTTGGAGCAAAGGTTAACGAATCGATTATGCATCAGGTAGTCGTGGCACAGCTTGCGAACAGACGTCAGGGTACACAAAGTGTTTTATCCAGAAGCGAAGTTAGAGGCGGCGGAGCAAAGCCTTGGAGACAAAAGGGAACAGGCAGAGCGCGTCACGGTACAACGAGATCGCCTATATGGATTAAGGGTGGCGTAACGTTTGCCATGAAGCCTAGGGACTATAGCCAAAAGGTAAACAAAAAAGTCAAAAAAGCAGCAATACAGAGCGCGCTTTCTATGAAGGTTGCGGATAAAGAGATCATCGTTCTTGAGGATTTGAAGATTGACGCAAAGACCAAGACGATGGCAAATGTGCTGAAAAGCTTTGAAGCGAGCAAGGCGCTTATCGTGACGGAAAACAAAGACGATAACGTAGTGCGCGCATCGAACAACTTGCAGGGTGTTAAAACCTGCAGCGCACAAAGCGTGAATGTGTACGACTTGATTAACTATGACAAGCTCGTCATCACGAAAAAGGCTGTTAAAAAGGTCGAGGAGGTTTTTGCTTAAATGGAAGCTAGAGATATTATTTTGAAGCCGGTATTGACCGAGAAAAGTTATGACGACATCACCGTTAAGAAGTATACGTTTGTCGTGAGCATCAAAGCGAACAAAACGCAGATCAAAGAGGCTATTGAAGAGATTTTTGGTGTTAAGGTGAGAAAAGTGAACACACTGCGTCAAATCGGTAAAGTAAAACGGCAGGGTTATACAAGCGGTAGAAGACCTGAAACAAAAAAAGCGTTTGTTACACTGACCAGCGATAGCAAGACAATCGATTTCTTCGATTCGTTGGCACAGTAGGGAGGAATTTTTCATGGCGATTAAAAAGTATAAACCAACAACACCGGGCAGACGTGGCATGACGGTCAGCACATTTGAAGAGATTACATGCACAACTCCCGAAAAGTCGCTGCTGGACGTTAGAACACGTAAAGCCGGCAGAAACGTGAACGGGCGAATCACCGTGCGTCACAGAGGCGGCGGAGCCAAGAGAAAGTATAGGATTATCGACTTTAAGAGAAACAAAGACGGTATCCCGGCAAAAGTGGCTACGATTGAGTACGATCCGAACAGAACAGCAAACATCGCGCTGCTGCACTATGCAGACGGCGAGAAGAGATACATATTGGCACCATTTGGTCTTGAAGTTGGAGACAGCGTGCTTTCGGGACAGGGAGCAGACATTAAGCCCGGCAACTCGCTGATGCTCAAAGACATTCCTATGGGAACGTTGATACACAACATCGAGCTGAAACCCGGAAAAGGCGGACAGCTTGTACGAAGCGCAGGAAACAGTGCGCAGCTGATGGCCAAAGAAGGCAAGTACGCGCAGGTAAGACTGCCGTCAAGCGAAGTTAGAATGATACTGCTTGAAGCCAAAGCGACGATTGGTCAGGTCGGCAACATAGACTCGAACAATATCAACATCGGCAAAGCAGGAAGAAAGCGTCACATGGGATTCCGTCCGACGGTACGTGGCAGCGTTATGAACCCGAACGACCATCCGCACGGTGGTGGTGAAGGTAAGTCACCTATCGGAAAACCGGGTCCTGTAACACCTTGGGGCAAGCCGACGCTTGGATATAAGACAAGGAAGAAAAAGAACCCAACTGACAAATATATTGTAAGACGCAGAACCAAATAAGGAGTAGTGGAATATGAGTAGATCGGTAAAAAAGGGTCCATTCGTTGATGAAAAGCTGCTGGCAAAGATGCAGCAGATGAACGAAAACAATGAAAAGCAAGTGGTAAAGACTTGGAGCAGGGCGTCAACTATTTTCCCTGACATGGTTGGACACACTTTGGCTGTGCACGATGGCAGGAAGTTTGTGCCGGTATATATGACAGAAGATATGGTTGGTCATAAGCTTGGTGAATTTGCACCGACTAGGACTTTCCGTGGACATTCAGGCGCTAGATCGACTATCGTCAAGTAGCGGAAGGGGAGGAATATTTATGGCAACTCGTCAAAGAGAAAAAGCACAAGCAAGACAAGAAAACAAAGATAAGAGACCTTCTGCGAAAGTGAAGTACATTCGTATCAGCTCTAGCAAGGTTAAGCTCGTAATCGACTTGATCCGCGGCAAGAACGTCGCCGAAGCGATAGCGATACTGAAAAACACGCAAAAGGCAGCAAGCCCTGTGATAGAGAAATTGCTAAACTCGGCAATTGCAAACGCAGAGAGCACCAAGGGATTGCTTCGAGATGACTTGTTCGTCGCAGAAGTGTTTGCGGATCAGGGTCCGACGCTTAAAAGGTTTAGGCCAAGAGCGCAGGGGCGTGCATCGCGAATTCGCAAAAGAACGAGCCATATCACAATTATACTGGATAGTGCAGTTAAGGAGGAAGCATAAATGGGTCAGAAGGTTAATCCTCATGGATTGCGCGTAGGCGTGATAAAAGATTGGAATGCACGTTGGTTTGCAAGAAAAGGCGAATTTGCTGCATACCTTAAAGAAGACAATGTGATTAGAAAACAGCTGAAAAAGCAGCTTTATGCTGCCGGCGTTTCTAAGATTGAGACAGAACGTGCAGCGAACAAGCTGACCGTTACTGTTCATACTGCTAAGCCGGGTATCGTTATCGGTAAAGGCGGACAAGGCGTTGAGGTGCTAAAGAAGCAGCTTGCCAAGCAGACCGGAAGAAGCATCGTGCTCAACATCATGGAAGTGAAGCGCCCTGATATAGACGCACAGCTTGTTGCAGAGAACATCGCAAGTCAACTCGAGCGTCGTATTAGTTTCCGTCGTGCAATGAAACAGTGCATGGGCAGAGCGATGAAAGGCGGAGCGCTTGGTATCAAAACACTTTGCAGCGGACGTCTTGGCGGAGCTGAGATTGCGCGTAACGAGAAGTATCACGAAGGCAGCATTCCGTGTCAGACAATTAGAGCAGACATCGATTATGGTTTTGCGGAAGCAAACACTACATATGGCAAGATAGGCTGCAAAGTATGGATATATAAAGGCGAAATACTTGGAAATCCTCTGAGAGACAAGTTTAATACGTCAGAAGGAGGCAGCAAAAATGTTAATGCCAAAAAGGGTTAAACGAAGAAGAGTTTTTCGTGGCAGAATGAAAGGCAAGGCACTGCGCGGCAACACCGTTAATTACGGGGAGTATGGTTTAGTTGCAACTCAGCCGTGCTGGATAACGAGCAATCAGATTGAAGCGGCTCGTGTTGCCATGACAAGATCTATCAAAAGAGGCGGACATGTGTGGATAAAAATTTTCCCGCATAAGCCTGTAACAGAGAAGCCGGCCGAAACCAGAATGGGAAGCGGCAAAGGTTCTCCTGAGTATTGGGTAGCTGTGATTAAGCCGGGCAGAGTTATGTTCGAGATTGCCGGCGTAACCGAAGAAGAAGCTAAGAAGGCACTGAGGCTTGGTGCGCATAAGCTGCCAATCAAGTGCAAGATTGCTAAAAATGATGACTTCGATTATGAGGCGTTTTCTAAGATCAACTTTAAGGTTATCATTGAAGACATTGAAGAAGAAGAAGTAGAAGAGGTTGAAGGCGAAGAGCTGGTCGAGGGCGAAGAAGAAACAGGTGGTGAGCAGGATGAAAGCTAGCAAACTGCAAGAAATGACTAATGATGAATTGATGGGAAAACTTACTGATCTTAAGCAAGAGCTTTTCAATCTGCGGTTCCAGAATGCCACAGGGCAGCTTGGAAACGTAATGGTTGTGGACAGCACGAAAAAAGACATTGCGAGAGTCAAGACTGTGCTTCGTGAGCGCGAGCTCAAAGCAGCAGTGCAAAGTTAAGGAGAGTTGATATGACGACAAGAGGATTGCGCAAAACGAGAACAGGCGTTGTCGTGAGCGATAAGATGGACAAGACGATTGTAGTGTTAATCGTGCGTAAGTGGAAACATCCGCGTTATGGCAAGATGGTGAAATCCAGCAAGAAGTATAAGGCGCACGATGAGGAAAACACAGCAAAACAGGGCGATATGGTTTTAATTACCGAAACGCGCCCGATAAGTAAAGATAAGAGATGGAGACTTGTAGAGGTTGTTAAAGCCGCTAAGTAGCCATTAAAACAAGGGAGGCCAGCAGATATGATACAATCCGAAACACGCTTAAAAGTTGCGGACAACTCGGGAGCAAAAGAGATCCTGTGCATAAAGGTTCTCGGCGGTTCAAAAAGAGTTTCTGCCAGCATCGGTGATGTTATAGTCGCAACTGTGAAAACAGCAGCACCGGGTGGCGTTGTAAAGAAAAAAGAAGTGGTCAGAGCTGTTGTCGTTCGCACCGTTTACGGCGTGAAGCGCACAGACGGTTCGCACATAAGATTTGATGATAATGCAGCCGTTATAATTGACGAGAACAAACAGCCAATGGGTACGCGTATCTTTGGACCGGTTGCTAGAGAACTAAGAGAGAAAGATTATATGAAGATAATTTCTCTTGCACCTGAGGTGTTATAGGAAGGCAGGAATGAATATGGCGAATTTGCATATTAAAAGAGACGACAAAGTGGTTGTAATCTCCGGCAAGGACAAAGGCAAAACCGGCAAAGTACTGCTGGTTGAACCAAAGTCAGGAAAGCTGATTGTTGAAAAACTCAACATGGTTACAAAGCACGAGAAGCCCAAAGGACAGGGTAAACCGGGCGGAATCATACACAGCGAAGCACCGATGTATGCCAGCAAAGTAATGCTTGTTTGCGCAAAGTGCGGCAAGGCGACGCGCCTCGGGTTCAAGGTTCTTGAAGACGGCGGCAAAGTGCGTGTGTGCAAAAAATGCGGCGAGACGTTTGACAAGTAAGGAGGAAGTTTAGATGCCAAGGTTAAAAGATACTTATAGTAGCGAGGTTATCCCCGCTATGATGAAAAAGTTCGGCTATAAAAACGTGAACCAAGTGCCAAAGCTAGAGAAGATAGTGATTAACATGGGGCTTGGAGATGTTAAGGAAAACGCAAAAGGCTTGGAGTCCGCTGTGGATGATCTGACGATTATTGCAGCACAAAAGCCGGTTGTTACGGTAGCAAAGAAATCTGTTGCTAACTTTAAAGTGCGTGAAGGTATGAAGATTGGTGCGAAAGCGACATTGCGTGGCAAGCGCATGTATGAGTTTGCGGACAGATTGATGAACGTTGCGTTGCCAAGAGTGCGAGACTTTAGAGGAATTTCCCCAACTTCGTTTGACGGAAGAGGAAACTTTGCGATGGGGCTAAAGGAACAGCTAGTGTTCCCTGAAATCGTATATGATAACGTGGACAAAATCCGCGGTATGGATATTATAATTGTTACAACGGCAAAGAGCGATGAAGAGGCAAAAGAGCTTCTTGGATTTCTCGGAATGCCGTTTGCGCAATTGAGTTAAGTGGACTGGAGGAAATAAAGTGGCTAAAAAAGCGATGATTAACAAACAGCAAAAAGGCTCTAAGTTCTCGACAAGAAACTACACAAGATGCAGTATCTGCGGAAGACCGCACAGCGTTCTTCGAAAGTATGGTGTGTGTCGTATATGTTTCAGGGAGCTCGCGTACAAAGGCGAGATACCCGGTGTGAGAAAAGCAAGCTGGTAGGCTGCGACTTGATAATATAAGGAGGTAGAAAAATGCCTGTAACTGATCCTGTAGCGGATATGCTTACACGTATTCGTAATGCTCTTGGAGCAAAACATGAAAGCGTCAATATGCCCGCTTCTAAGATGAAGAAAGCCGTAGCCGGAATTCTTCTTAAAGAAGGTTTTATAAAAGGGTATGAGTATAAAGAGGAAGGTCCTCAGGGTATCATTCGTATTTCATTGAAGTATGGTGCGAAAGAGGAGTCTGTAATCAATGGACTAAAGAGAATTAGCAAACCAGGGCTAAGAGTATATGCCAAGAAGGACGATGTCCCGAAGGTGCTCGGCGGACTTGGAGTTGCGATTATATCTACGTCAAAAGGCATCATGACAGACAGGGATGCAAGAAGCAACGATGTTGGCGGAGAAGTGATTGCATTCGTTTGGTAGAGAAGCTAAGCATTCGTCAAGAAACGGTGTGAGGCCGGTGCGTTTGTAAAAATGCAGTGTGCCAAGAACAACGAAACATTGAGAGTGTAAAGGAGAGAAAAATGAGCAGAATAGGTAAAATGCCCGTAGTGATTCCGGCCGGTGTAACTGTTACACTGGAAGGCGCAAATGTAGTGCGGGTAAAAAGCAACAAGGGAGAGCTCACGGAAACCATTCCTGCGGTTATCAAAGTGGATATCGGCGATGGTGTTGTTGAAGTGAAGCGCGGCTCTGATAGCAAGAATGACAGAGCGATGCATGGTTTGTCTCGTGCACTGATTGCCAACATGGTAATTGGTTTGACTGATGGGTTCAGCAAAACGCTGGAAGTTGTCGGTGTTGGTTACAGAGTGCAAAAGAGTGGTAAGAAGCTCATCGTAAACGTTGGATTCTCGCATCCGGTTGAAGTGCCGGAAGTCGGTGTAACGTTTGACGTTGAAGGACAGAATATCATAAAAATTTCGGGTATATCCAAACAGGTCGTCGGACAAGTGGCTGCTGAAATTCGTAAGATTCGTCCGCCGGAGCCGTATAAGGGCAAAGGCATTCGATATCAGGGCGAACATGTGCAGCGCAAAGTCGGCAAGACCGGAATGTAGAGAGGTGGCTTAAATTGATTAACAAGAAAGATAAGAACAAAGTTAGAAAAGGACGCCACTACAGAGTGCGTAACAAAGTTAGCGGAACGGCTGCAAAGCCAAGGCTTAACGTATATCGCAGCACCGGGCATATCTATGCTCAGGTGATCGATGACACGGCCGGAGTAACGCTTGCGAGCAGCTCTACGTTGGTGAAAGACATAAAAGAACAGTTGGCCGGCAAGGACAAGAAGCAGGCAGCGAGCATAGTTGGCGCTGCTGTGGCAAAGCAGGCGATGGCAAAGGGTATCAAGGAAGTCGTGTTTGACAGAGGCGGATACCTTTATACAGGAAGAGTAGAGCAATTGGCAGACGGCGCTAGAAAAGCCGGACTCAAGTTTTAAAAGGAGGAATATCTGGTGCAAAGAAACGATGCTTTTAAAGGCAATAAAGATGGTGGCAGAGGACCTAACAGGGGACGACGCAACTTTAAAAAAGAAGAAGACAAAGAGTTTAAAGAGAAACTCGTTTTCGTAAACCGTGTTTCAAAGGTTGTTAAGGGCGGCAGAAACTTCCGCTTTACAGCGCTTGTTGTTGTGGGAGACGAAAAAGGGCAGGTCGGCGCAGGGCTCGGCAAAGCAGCCGAGATTCCGGACGCAATCAGCAAAGCGGTGCAAAAAGCAAAGCGCAATCTGATCCGTGTGCCTATGGTCGGAACAACGATACCGCACAAGGTTATCGGACGGTTTGGAGCAGGACAAGTTTTGCTTCTTCCGGCGGTTGAAGGTACCGGCGTTATTGCCGGAGGACCGGCGCGTGCAGTGCTTGAGCTTGCGGGAATCAAAGACATCAAGACGAAGTCGCAGGGCAGCAACACGCCTGCAAACTGTGTGAAAGCTACTATAGAAGGTCTAAAAATGCTCAAAACAGCAGAGCAGTATGCTAAAGCCAGAGGCATTAGTGTAGACCAGCTTAGATAAAGGAGACAAATCATGGCTAAAGCAAAGGCAAAAAAAATCAAGGTTCAGCTTGTAAAAAGTCCGATAGGCTATGCCAAAGATCAAAAAGCAACTGTAGTGGCTCTTGGACTTGGTAGAATGAATTCAATTGTTGAACATGATGACAATGAATGTATACGTGGTATGATAAGAAAAGTGACGCATCTTGTAAAGGTGCTTGACGCATAACAAAAGGGAGGGCACGTCGTGAGAATTAACGAATTGAAGCCTACTCCGGGCACAAAAAGAAAAAGAAAACGTGTTGGCAGAGGCGCTGGTTCAGGAATGGGTAAAACAGCTACTCGTGGTCAGGACGGTCAGAACTCTAGAAGTGGCGGTGGAGTACGTCCTGGGTTCGAAGGTGGTCAAATGCCGCTGGCAAGACGTTTGCCGAAGCGCGGGTTTACCAATATATTCGCTAAGACGTATAGTATCGTCAATATTGGCGACCTCAATCGTTTTGAAGACGGCACTGAGGTTACAGCAGAATTGTTGAAGCAGGAAAGACTGATTCGCAAGCTTAACGACGGACTTAAAGTTCTTGGAAACGGAGAGATTACCAAGAAGCTTACCGTTAAAGCAACTAAGTTCACCAAGTCGGCCAGTGAAAAAATTGTGGCTGCAGGTGGCACAGCAGAGGTGGTATAATGTTTAGTACGCTCCGTAACGCATGGAAAGTTCCAGATATAAGAAAGAAAATACTTTATACGCTGATGATGCTCTTTGTTTATAGAATTGGAGCGCACGTACCCGTGCCGGGCATGGATGTTGCCCAACTTTCTGAAGCAGTTAGTGGCGGAAACAATCTGCTTGCCGGATTTATGGACTTGTTTGCCGGCGGCGCGTTGTCTAGATTTTCGTTGTTTGCGCTTGGCATAACACCATACATTACAGCGTCGATTATTATGAACCTTTTGACCATGGCACTTCCGCCGCTTGAGCGTATGAGTAAGGAAGGCCCCGAAGGAAGAAAGAAAATAGCATCGATTACGCGTTATGCGGCAGTAGGACTTGGGTTGGTTCAGGCAGTTGCGATACTGCTTAGCTTTCAAGACTTTATATTGGACATGGGCGGAATACCGGTAGCACTTACATATATCACAATGATACTTTGCTTGACGGCAGGTACGGCGCTGATTATGTGGATTGGTGAGCATATCACCGAGAACGGCGTTGGTAACGGAATATCGCTGATTATCTTTATCAGCATTGTCAGCAGGCTTGGTCCTGAGGCAATCAAATTGGTGCAGAACGGATTTGATGTGAACGTTACAAACACCTCGATCATAACGATATTCGTTGTGCTGATTGCTGCGGTGGCGATTATTGTCGGCATTACGTTTGTTGACCTGGGGGAGCGTAGAATCCCCGTGCAGTACGCAAAGCGCGTTGTTGGGCGTAAAATGTACGGCGGGCAAAGTACGCACATACCGATGAAGATTAACCAGTCGGGCGTGTTGCCACTCATATTTGCGTTGACGTTGGTACAGTTCCCTACGATTATTATGCAGTTGACGGGTGCTGACCCGGAAGGATATAAGGCGGTCATGGGACCGGACAAGATACTGTATCTCGCTGTATTCGCGCTGCTGATATTCTTCTTCACATTCTTCTATTCACAGGCGACGTTTAATCCGCCGGATGTGGCAAAGAACATGCAGCAGAACGGTGGGTTTATACCTGGCATCAGAGCAGGAAAGCCGACATCCGATTATCTGGCGAAGATACTCGTGCGGATCACGTTGTTTGGAGCATTGTTCCTGGCATTGGTAGCGACTATTCCGACAGGACTTGCCGCGATTGCAGGTTTTGACTCTGCGTTTGGTCCAACGAGCTTGCTGATTATGGTTAGCGTTTCGCTGGAGACTACAAGACAGCTTGAATCTCAAATGATGATGAGACATTATAAGGGGTTCTTGAAATAGAGGGTAGAAATATGAAATTGATGTTTGTTGGTCCGCCGGGTGCGGGCAAAGGAACGCAGGCGACGAGAGTTGCGCAGAAATATGACATACCCCATATCTCATCGGGCGATATGCTTAGAGCGCAGATGAGAAAAGGCAGCGAGCTTGGAATTGCTGCCAAGAAGTATATAGATGAAGGGCATCTTGTTCCCGACGACGTGATTGTTGCGATGATTGGGAAGCGTATCAAAGAAGCAGATGCGCAAAAAGGCTTTCTGCTGGACGGGTTTCCGCGAACTGCGGCACAAGCAGAGGCGCTTGACAAGATTACAAAGCTCGATATGGTAATCAACGTGTTTGTGCCTGACAACAAGCTGGTGCACAGAATGACGGGAAGACGCGTATGCGACAGTTGCAGCGCAACGTACCATGTGTCCATGTTGTCTGATCTAAAGACGTGCCCAAAATGCGGTGGGAATCTGTATTTGCGGGACGATGACGCAGAAGAAATTGTGATTGAGCGATTGAAAGTGTACAAGGAAAGCACGCAGCCACTAATTCAGTACTATACCGATAAAGGCATATTGCGCGATGTAGTGGGCAGCGGCGGAATTGATACCATAACGCAGACGATACTGTCCGTTTTGGAAGGACAGGGATGACCATCTTAAAGTCGCGGCGTGAGATCGAGATGATGAAGGACGCCGGGAAAATATCGGCGCAGGCACTGGGTCTCGTAGGAGAAGCGGTGCGGGTCGGAATCACAACGGGCGAGCTTGACGCGATAGCAAAAAGGTTTATCGAGAAAAGCGGCGCAGTGCCTTCGTTCCTAGGGTACGGAGGGTATCCGGCAACGATATGCGCGTCGGTGAACGAGCAGGTTGTGCACGGGATACCGGGCAGCAGAGTGCTAATGAGCGGCGACATTGTGAGCATAGACCTTGGTGCAATATACAAAGGGTATCACGGTGATAACGCAAAGACATACGCTGTAGGACAGATAAGCAAAGATGCGCAGCGTTTGATAGATGTGACAGAGCAGGCGTTTTACGCAGGGATGGACGCATTTGAGACGGGCAGCAGGCTGCAGAGCATATCGGCGGCAGTGCAGGAAACGGCAGAGAATGCCGGGTTTAGCGTGGTCAGAGAGCTGGTTGGACATGGTATTGGTCAGCAATTGCACGAGGAGCCAAACGTGCCGAACTTTGTGACAGGCAACAAGGGACCGCGATTGAGAGTAGGAATGGTGCTTGCCATCGAGCCGATGATCAACATGGGCGGCAAGGAAACTTATACGCTAAGCGATGGTTGGACAGTGTGCACGAGCGATAAAAGCATGTCATCGCACTTTGAGCACACAGTAGCGCTTACTGAAAACGGACCCGAGATATTAACGAAGGGGTGAGAAGATATGGTATCGTATCCGGTGCAGGTTGGCAGGATAGCCGTATCGAAAGCAGGCAGAGATACTGGTAGAGTGTTTGTTATCAAGCAGGTAATTGATACTTATTATGTATATATAGTGGACGGAGATTTGCGAAAGATGGATCGTCCAAAGAAGAAGAAACTCAAGCACTTGAAGCTGAGCGAGAATGTTTTAGATAGCATTGCCGATAAGCTGAAAGAAGGTACAAAGGTGTTTGATGCAGAGATTCGCAGTGCGATTAGGTCTTTGCAGAGTGGTAGCGACGTTTAAAAGGAGGAACTGGTTTGTCTAAAAGCGACGTTATAGAGATGGAAGGCAGAGTAACGGAGGCGTTTCCAAACGCTGTGTTTGAAGTAGAGCTTGAGAATGGTCACAAGGTGTTGGCGCATATATCGGGTAAGCTGCGAATGCACTATATCCGGATATTGCCGGGAGATAAGGTAACGGTAGAAATATCTCCATACGATTTGAAGCGCGGACGTATAACTTGGCGCGGCAAAGGCTAATACATTTGAGGAGGATTGTAAAATGAAAGTAAGACCATCGGTAAAACCGATTTGTGAAAAATGCAAAGTGATAAAGCGTAAGGGTAAGGTTATGGTAATTTGCAGTAACCCTAAGCATAAGCAGACGCAAGGATAGGCAGGATAATTGGTCCAAACGGAGCGGCTGTGAAGCTAGTCTTCATTCCGTATGGCTTTTATAAAGAAAGAAAAATTTTCGGAGGTGTTAAATAAGTGGCACGTATAGCTGGTGTTGATCTACCGAACGATAAACGGGTAGAAATTGGCCTGACATATATATTTGGAATTGGGCTGAAAACTTCAAAAGACATATTAGCGTCAACTGGAGTTGACTCCGATATTAGAGTCAAAGATTTGACCGAATCGGATGTCAGCAAGTTAAGAGAATACATTGAAAAGAGCTTAAAGGTTGAAGGTGACCTTAGGCGCGAAACGACGATGAATATCAAGCGTCTTATTGAGATTGGATGCTATAGAGGCATTCGTCACAGAAGAGGTTTGCCTGTACGTGGGCAGAGCAGCAAGCAAAATGCACGCACAAGAAAAGGTCCTAAACGCAGTGCGGGCGGAAAGAAAAGGTAGGGGTAGTAAATGGCTAATCCAAAGCAAGCGGGAAGAAAACGCCGCGAAAAGAAGAATATTGAGCGTGGACAGGCACATATCCGTGCTTCCTTTAACAATACGCTTATCACAATGACGGACACTGCAGGCAACGCCCTAAGCTGGGCAAGCGCCGGCGGAATGGGCTTTAGAGGCAGCAAGAAAAGCACGCCGTTTGCAGCGCAGGTTGCAGCGGAAAAGGCTGCAAAGGCTGCGATGGAACACGGTCTTAGGTTCGTAGATGTTTACGTTAAGGGACCGGGCAGCGGAAGAGAAGCTGCGATTCGTGCCCTTCAGACCGCAGGTCTTGAAGTGAGCCTGATAAAGGACGTTACGCCGATACCGCATAATGGCTGCCGTCCGCCAAAGCGCAGAAGAGTATAAGGGAGGAAACTTAGATATGGCTAGATATACAGGATCCGTATGCCGTCTGTGCCGAAGAGAAGGCTGTAAGCTTTTTCTTAAAGGCGACAGATGCTACAGCGGAAAATGCGCGTTTGTTAAGCGCCCATCACCGCCGGGAGAGCAGAAGAAGAGCGGCAGACGCAGTAAAGTGAGCGAATATGGCTTGCAGCTCCGTGAGAAGCAGAAAGTTAAGCGCGCTTACGGAATGATGGAGTCGCAGTTTGAGAAATATTACAATATTGCTGAGCGTATGAAGGGCAAGACAGGCGTAAACCTGTTGCAGCTTCTCGAATCGCGTCTTGACAATGTTGTGTTCCGTTTGGGATTTGGAGATTCTCGTGCGCAGGCGCGTCAGTTTGTGCTGCACGGTCACATCCTTGTAAACGGTAAAAAAGTAGACATTGCTTCTTTCTTTGTCAGCGAAGGCGACGAGATTACGCTGCGCAAGAAGAGCACAGAGATGGAAAGATTTAAAGAGCTTAGAGAGAGTGAAGCACGCCCAATGCCAAGCTGGCTTAGCATGGACAATGCAAACCTTGTTGGCAGAGTGCTTAGCGCACCGGTTAGAGAAGATATTGACCTGACGATAGAAGAGCACTTGATTGTTGAGCATTACTCTAAGTAGTATTGCGCTGCTGATGTTAAGTGGTATTAGGCAATAAGCGGTTGCCCTTCGAACTCGAAGTTTATAACGGGAGGGTTATATATGTTAGAAATAGAAAAGCCAAATATTGAATGTGTTGAGAAGTCAAGTGACAACAAATACGCTAAGTTTGTGATGGAGCCGCTGGAGCGCGGTTTTGGATCGACGATGGGTAATTCTTTGCGCAGAGTATTATTATCTTGTTTGCCGGGTGCGGCAGTAACAAGAGTCAAGATTGACGGCGTTTTGCATGAGTTTTCCACTATGGAAGGCGTAAGCGAAGACGTGGTTAACATGGTGATTAACCTTAAAGGTCTTGCTGTAAAGATGCACACAGAAGAAGCGAAAACGCTGATTCTTGAGGCTAGCGGACCAAAGGAAGTAGTTGCGAGCGATATAGCGGAAGACTCGGATATCGAGATACTTAATCCCGATATGCATATCGCAACGCTCGATAAACACTCGAGCATATACATGGAGATTAGTGTGCAAAAAGGCAGAGGATATGTGCTTGCCGACAAGAACAAGAGCGACGACATGCCGATTGGCGTGATTCCTGTTGACTCGTTGTTTACGCCGGTGAGAAAAGTCAACTTTACAGTTGAGAACACGCGTGTCGGTCAGATTACTGACTTTGACAAGCTGTCGCTCGAGCTGTGGACAAACGGCACAATATCGCCCGACGAGGCGGTGTCCTTGGCTGCAAAGATAATCAGTGAGCACATGGCGCAGTTTGTGAACTTGACAGAACACGTGCAGCACGTTGAGATTATGGTTGAACCGGAAGAAGACAAGAAGGAAAAGGTTCTCGAGATTACGATTGAAGAGCTTGACCTTAGCGTGAGAAGTTATAACTGCCTCAAGCGCGCCGGTATCAACACGGTTGAAGAGCTGATTAAACGTAACGAAGACGAAATGATGAAGGTTCGCAATCTCGGCAGAAAGTCGCTTGAAGAAGTTGAGCATAAGCTCGCGGCACTTGGGTTGGCACTGCGCGTGGACGAATAGGTAAAAGAGAGTAGCACTTAAAATTTTCACTGAACAGGGGGAGGACGCATTGCCTTAAAGGCGGGTGCGGGTCACCTCAAACGGCAGTGAATAGGAGGAAAACATGGCTGGATATAGAAAGCTGAACAAACCGTCGGATCAAAGAAAGGCGATGCTTAGAAGTATCGTTACGGGTCTATTGTGGCACGGCAAAGTTGAGACGACGCTTGCAAGAGCTAAGGAAGCAAGAAGCATTGCGGAAAAGCTGATTACGCTTGCGGCACGCGAGTATGACAGCACCGTAACTGTAAAAAAAGTAATCGCTGAAGACGGCGATAAGTTTAACCGAGAAGTTGTTAACGACGCACCGAGCAAGCTGGCGGCGCGACGTAAGATGATGAGCTATCTTTATGATGTGCAGGAGCTAAAGGAAGAGGGCGAAAGCAAGTTTAACTACCGAGCGCGTACAAAAGAAAGCAAGCACCCGCTCGTTGAGAAGATGTTCCGTGAAATCGGACCGAAATATCGCGAGCGTGCCAAAGATCTTGGAACGGGTGGCGGATATACGCGTATCATCAAAAAAGGACCGCGGCGCGGTGACGCAACAGAAATGGCTATTCTAGAGCTGGTCTAGACAGTTGCGTATTCATAGTAAATATAAACAGAAAGGCTTTGGAAGTAACATTTTCGAAGCCTTTTAGTGTTTTGACGCTGCGTCAGGAGCTCGTTTTCTGCTTAGCTTCGCCTTTGCTGTGACAGTCACGTATTAAAATACGCTCCTGCCTTGCGCAAGCTTGCCGCCTCGAATATGAACCCCTGACTTGGTCAAAAAAGTGGGATGAGACATAACAATCACCGATTATGGAGACATAGATGGATATTATCATGGCATCAGACGTAAAGTACAGCTACGTTGGTGAAGAAAAAATTACATTTGCATTGACGGGTGTTACGATGAGCGTCAAAAAGGGCGAGTTCGTTGCGATTATCGGGCACAACGGCAGCGGTAAATCTACGCTTGCCAAGCATATTAACGCGCTGTTTTTACCCGAGGACGGTAAAGTGGTTGTTGACGGCATGGACACGGCGGACGAGAAGAACGTTTGGGAGATAAGGCGTAAAGCCGGCATGGTGTTCCAAAACCCCGACAACCAGATGGTGGCGACGATTGTGGAAGAGGACGTTGCGTTCGGTCCCGAGAATATCGGTGTGCCGCCTAAGGAAATAAGACAGCGTGTGGACGAAGCGCTGGAGATAGTTGACATGAGCGAGTATAAGACGCGAGCGCCGCATATGCTTTCGGGCGGACAAAAGCAGCGTGTCGCGATTGCGGGCGTGCTTGCGATGAAGCCGGAGATTATTGTGTTTGACGAGCCGACAGCGATGCTGGACCCCGAGGGGCGCGCCGAGGTTATGGACACGGCGAAGATGCTGAACGAGCAGGGCAAAACGATTGTGTTCATCACGCACTATATGGAAGAGGCGCTCGAAGCGGACAGAGTGTTTGTTATGACGGCCGGGACGATTCTTGCCAGCGGAAGCCCGTGCGAAATATTCGATGACCAAAAGGTGCTGAAAGAAGCGGGGCTTGCACCGCCGCCGCATATCGAGCTGTATCATCGGCTGAAAAACGATGGGTTTGATGTGGGCAGATGTCCTATGAGCGTAGACGAGCTTGTGGACAATTTGAAGATATCAAGAAAGCCTAAAGCAGTGAAAGCTGCGAGCTGGACAAAGCCGAAAATCAGCGATATGTCGATTGAGGTTAGCGGGCTTAACTACACGTATATGCCGGGCTCGCCATTTGAGGCGGTTGCGCTCAGTAACGTTGGTGTCAAAATTGACGTTGGTGAGTTTATCGGTATCATTGGACACACAGGCAGCGGCAAGACCACGCTGATTGGGCTGATTGCTGGATTACTTAAACCGACATCCGGGCAAGTGCTGGTGGACGGTAAGGATATAAACGAGAAGAAGTATAACAGGAAAGAATTAAGGCGCCACGTTGGCGTGGTTTTCCAGTACCCTGAGCACCAGCTGTTTGAAGAGACGGTGTATAAAGATATTGCATTCGGACCGAAAAAAGCGGGGATAGACGAGCAGGAGACCGAAAAGAGAGTGCGTCACGCGATGGAGCTGATGGAAATAGATTATGAGGAGCTGAAGGACCTTTCGCCGTTCGAGCTTTCGGGCGGGCAGAAAAGAAGGGTCGCGATTGCCGGAGTGATTGCTCTTGAGCCCGAAGTGCTGATACTCGACGAGCCTGTTGCAGGGCTTGATCCGCAGGGCAGGCGGCACTTGATGAAGCTGATTAACCATCTGAACAGCGAAGGCAAAACGATTGTCATGATTACGCATTCTATGGATGACCTTGCGGAGAACGCGCATAGAGTATTGGTGATGAATGAAGCGCAGATTATGATGGACGACCTGCCGAGCAGGGTGTTTGGCAGAGCGGACGAGCTGCAGAACTCGGGGCTGGATGTGCCGTGTGTAAAGAAGATAGTCGGCAGGTTAAAAAAGGACGGATACGAGATTGATGAGAGCGTGATTACACTCGATGAGCTGTTTTCAACGCTTAAATATATGATGGACAAACGCAAGCCAATAAGCAAGGCAGGTGAGCGTGATGATTAAAAACGTAACGATAGGGCAGTATTTCCCAGGAAACTCGGTGGTTCACAAAATCGACCCGCGCATGAAGCTGCTGCTGGTAATCGCGGCGATTGTTGCGATATTCTTGGCAAACACGTGGATCGGGTACGTTGCGATATTCGGGTTCTTGACATTCACGATTATTATATCGCGCGTTAGCTTAAAGTTTGTGGCACGGGGGTTAAAGCCGCTTTGGTTTATCATCGTATTAACGTTTGTTTTGAATACGTTCTTTTATGCAGAGGGCAATATAATTGCGTCATGGTGGATATTCAAAATATCGCAGGAGGGGCTTTATAACGCGATACGGCTTGCGGTGAGGCTGGTGTTTTTAATCACGGCAACGACAATATTGACGCTGACGACGTCACCAATTGCATTGACGGACGGCATGGAGCGGTTGATGAAGCCATTGAAGCTGATACGGTTTCCTGTGCACGAGCTGGCGATGATGATGACGATTGCGATGCGTTTTATACCAACGCTGCTTGAAGAAACGGACAAGATTATGAAAGCGCAGACGGCTAGGGGCGCGGAGTTTGACAGCGGCAACGTATTAAAGCGGGCAAAAGGAATGGTGCCGCTTTTGGTGCCGTTGTTTGTGAGCGCGTTTCGGCGCGCGGATGAGCTTGCGTTTGCTATGGAGTCGAGGTGTTATAACGGCGGTGAGGGCAGAACGCGCATGAAAGTGCTGCGTTTCCACTATCGCGATTTTATATCGGCGGCGGTTGTTGCCGGGCTGATTGTATTTTTAGCGTTTGGATATTGATGGAGCGGTCTATGCGGATTAAGCTGATAATCGAATATGACGGCACGAATTACGTGGGATGGCAGCGGCAGACAAACGGGCTTTCGGTGCAGCAGGTGGTCGAGGAAGCGTTTGAGAAAGCGAGCGGGAGCAAAGCCGTTTTGTACAGCGCGGGGAGAACAGACGCAGGTGTGCATGCGCGCGGACAGGTCGCGCATCTGGATACTGAAACGAGCATTCCGCCCGAGAAAATTAGCTATGCGATGAACGCGCAATTGCCGAGTGATATAAGAGTAGTAAGCTCAGCAGCTGTGAGTGACGAGTTTCATGCGCGGTATGGCGCAAAGGCGAAGACGTATGTGTATACGTACATAAACACGCAACATCCGTCGGCAATACATAGAAACACCACAGCGCACATTCGGGGAGATGTTGATACAAGCGCGATGCAGCAGGCGACAAAGCATATTGTCGGCACGCACGATTTTGCAAGCTTTTGCGCAAGCGGCGGCGAAGTGGACACAACGGTGAGAACGGTGTACAGCCTGGACGTAACGCGCGATGAGCCGTTTATCAAAATCGAAGTCACGGGCAGCGGTTTTTTGTATAACATGGTGCGCATTATTGCAGGGACGCTGCTGGACGTGGGCAGGGGCAAGCTGAGTGTAAGCGCCGTGAAGGATATAATAGCCGCGAAGGACAGGAGTATGGCAAGCCCGACAGCGCCGGCGAGAGGTCTGACCATGAAGCAGGTTTACTATGATGATGCGGAGTTTATGAAATAGGCGAGGTGGCGCGATGAGTTCTTGTGCGATTGCACTAGGGCTTTTTTTATGTGAACGTATTTGGCGAGTTTTGGCGGGCGATCAATGATCGCCCCTACTAAATGCGATGAACGGGGTTTGATATTGCGCGGTATAGATGATAGAATGGCAGATATGAAAAATAAGGTAAAAGTTGATAAGTGGAAGAGAGTATTTTTTATCGCTGTGCTGGTGCTGGGGTGCCTCGGGGTGCTGGCAACCGTTGTTGCGCTGCCCGTGTCTACGAGCATAACGCTGGGGACGGTGTTTCCTGCGATGGTCGGGGTGATATTTATCGCGTACGGGTGGGTTAAGCTGAAGCGCAAGCGAAAGCTGATTCCGTATAAGTGGCTTAGGGTTGTCGTGACGGTGATTGTGTGCCTCGGCGTTGCGCTGTTTGTTGTGATTGAAGGAATCATCATCACGTATGCAAATATTCCGCCGCCTGACGAGGACGTGAATTATTGTATTGTACTCGGCGCTGGAATCTTCCCGGACGGGAGGATGAGCTTGTCGCTGAAGATAAGGCTCGATAACGCGGTGGAGTACCTGGAGGAGCATGAGGACGTGATTTGCATTGTGAGCGGCGGGCAGGGCGACACCGAGCCGGTGGCAGAAGCGTATGCCATGCGCGATTATTTGATATCGCAGGGGATTGCGCAAAGCCGAATATTGACGGAGGCGAACTCGTTCAGCACGCACGACAATATGACGCTGTCTGCTCTGGTTATGAAGGAGTATGACGCGGATTTAGAGAAAACGGCTGTGATTGTGACGAATGATTTTCACATATTTCGCTCGTTGGCGGTGGCGAAAAACCGCGGGATAACGGGATACGGGTTGCCGTGTGTGACGCCGCTGCTTGTTAAGGTGACGAGCTATATGCGCGAGTTTCTGACGATTGTCAACACGTTTTTGTTCCAGATGAACTAGCGGCAGGTGATGCCGTGTGGTATGATTGAAAAAGAGAATTTGACTAAACCGACTCGAAGCGAAGAGGAAATTTATGAGCAGAGCTGATCAGATATTTATTGAAAATTGCAAAGATATTTTAGCAGGCGAAGTTGATAGAAGCGCGGCGGTGCGTCCAAAATGGGAGGACGGGACACCGGCCTATACCATTAAAAAGTTTGGCATTGTGAACAGGTATGACCTTAGCCGCGAGTTTCCAATACTTACGATAAGACGCACGTATTTAAAGAGCGCTGTGGACGAGCTGCTTTGGATATGGCAGAAAAAGAGCAGCAACGTGAACGACTTTAATGGCAAGATTTGGAACGCATGGGCTGACGAAAGTGGCAGCATTGGCAAGGCGTATGGGTATCAGCTTGGTAAGAAGTATGACTTTGCCGAAGGCAGATTCGATCAGGTGGACTATGCGCTGCATCTGCTGAGCAGCAGCACGAACAGCCGGCGAATTATATGCAGCATGTTCAACCACGCGGATTTAAAGGACATGAATTTGCAGCCGTGCGCATATAGCATGACGTTTATCGTGGATGGAAATAAACTGAACGCGATTCTTAATCAGCGCTCGCAGGATATGCTGGTGGCGAACAACTGGAACGTGTGTCAGTACGCGGTGCTTGTGCACATGTTTGCGCAGGTTAGCGGGCTGGAGCCAGGCGAGCTTGTGCACGTGATCGCTGATGCGCATATATACGATCGGCATATACCAATTGTGCGCAAAATTATTGAAAACAAACGATACGGCGCGCCCAAGATGACGATGGACAAAACGGTGAGCGACTTTTACAAGTTTACGCCGGACAGCGTGAAGCTTGCGAACTATGAGTATAACAGCTTTGACTATGAGCTGGAAGTCTCGATTTAACGGGAGGATATGGGATGAACGCGATTGTGTTGGTGGACGAAAACTGGGGCATCGGCATCGGCGGAGCTCAGATGAAGTTTAACAAAGAGGATTTAAGAAACTTTAACAGGGTGACAACCGGCAACACGGTGGTGATGGGCTATACCACTTTTGTATCGCTGCCAAAGGGTCCGCTGAAGGAGCGCCGCAACGTTGTGTTTTATGACAAGGACGAGCCGATTGAAGGTGTAGATGTGGTAAGCTCGCTCGCTCAGTTTATGGATATGCGCGATGAGCTTGGGCAGATTTTTGTGTGCGGCGGGCAGTCGATATACAATTTGCTTTTGCCGTACTGCAAGTATGCGTATGTGACCAAGATTGACGGCGAGTATGAGGTGGACACGTATTTCCCCGATCTTGACGAGCGTCCGTGCTGGCAGTGTGTGGAGGTGCAGGACGGTAAGTTTGGGCAGGGTACGAGCTATTGTACTTATGAGAATATTTGCTTGGTGGAGTAGGTGAGAAGTATGCTGTGGGAAGAGATAAAAACGCAGGAAGATGCAGAAAAGCTGCTGAATAAGGTGGGTCATTTCCATGATGGATGCTTTAGGGAGTTGCATGTCTGGAGTGGTAGTTATATAAATGATACTGCGCATTATTCTGCATTATTTGGACTGAAAGCAAAAGTCTTGATCCAATGTAGCAAGCATCATGGCATTGGGGCTGTGGAGTTGTTATTTACAGATGTTCAAAAGATTAATATGGTGCAAATACCTGAAGGGTCATTCCCAGAGATTTCTCATGCAACGTTAAAATATGAGGACGGAGTGTTTTACTGGGCCGATGAAAGAGATTGGGATATAAAAGACCCTAACAATGATGAAATACTGTGGATAGCTGCAAAAGGCTTGAAATGGCGAGACAAAAGTGAATGGATGGGTGACGCTCTGAGGTATGGTGCAGATTAATAATTGAAAGCAAGCACTATTAATGATAGTATAACGCTATGGGAAAACGAGCCACAGCGTTTTTATTTGCGCTTATTTTAATACTTGGGGCAGGGTGTGCGGCAGAGACTAGGGAAGCTGTTGCAGCGCAGGCAATTGCGCAGACTCCGACGCAAACGGTAACGCAGACGGATGGTAGACAAACGCCGACTGTAACGAGAACACCCGCAATTGTGGTGGACCCGTATCAGCCGTATACGCACGAGATGATGGTGAGCGATGCGCATGAGCTGGCGCAGATGTATCCGCAGTATTTGCAGATTGATAGCATCGGAAGCTCGGTTGAGCGAAGAGATTTGACGCTGATAAAGATGGGCAGCGGCGAAAAGAAACTGCTGCTTGTTGGCGCGCATCATGCGAGAGAATATATCAGCAGCACGTATTTGATGAACACGATTGACAAGTATTTATACGCGGCGGCGAGGGGCGAGGAGTTTGGCGGATATGACATCGATGCGCTGCTTAGCGCGGTAACGGTGTACATTGTGCCGATGATTAACCCGGACGGTGTGAACCTCGTCATCAATGGTATTGACAGCGTGATTGGCAGCGAGGTTGTGAAAAGTATGTTGATGGTGAAAAGCGACTTTGCGGAGTGGAAGGCGAATATCAATGGCGTGGATCTCAATCGCCAGTATCCGTGTTTTTGGGAAGAGAAGGCGAGCGATATTAGAGAGCCCGCCAGCGAGCTGTTTAAAGGATACAGCAGCGCGAGCGAGCCGGAAGTTATAGCGCTGATGGCACTGTGCGAAAATAACGAGTTTGCAATTGCGGTGTCGTTTCATACAAAGGGCGAGATTATTTATTGGGCGGACAGCGGCAGCATGGGCAACATACCGAGCGCGCAGCGGGTTGCTGACGCGGTGGCAAAGGTGTCCGGGTATGCAAATGTGTCGCCGTCAAAGGAGCCGGAAGTGTATGGCGCAGGGTTTGAAAACTGGTTTCGGCAGGAGTATAGCCGACCGGGACTGCTGGTTGAGCTTACGCCGGGTGACGGGACGAGCACGCCGCACGACAACGCGTTGTTTGACGATATTGTGTGGGAAGATGCGAAGTATATTGCGGCGGTGTTGATGCAGCAAGCGCTGCAGCGCGAGGAATAAAAACACCGGGAGTATCAAATTCGTTGATATAAACGATGTGTTGTGATATATTTTTAGAGACTAAAAGAGAAAAGGAAATGTAATGGACTATAAAGAAAAAATTGCACAGGCGTTAGCTAACGCCGCTGATATGCCCGCTGAGCAGATAGAGCCTATGATTGAGGTTCCGACAGACAGCGCGATGGGGGATTATGCGTTCCCTTGCTTTAGGTTGGCCAAAGAGTTTCGCAAAGCACCGCCGATGATTGCTGCGGGAATAGCAGAGAAACTGGAGCTGCCCGAATGCGTTAAGGAAGCGAAAGTTGTGGGCGCGTATATCAACTTTTACCTCGATAACGCGCGAATAATCAGGGATGTATTAGTGGACGTGACAGAGAAAGGCGAAGCCTTCGGCAGCGTCGATATTGGGCACGGGCGAAACGTGTGTATCGATTACTCGTCTATCAACATCGCCAAGCCGTTTCATATCGGGCATTTGTCGACAACGGTTATCGGCAGCTCGCTTTACAAGATATACAAGTTTTTGGGATATAACCCGATTGGTATAAACCACCTAGGCGACTGGGGCACGCAGTTTGGCAAGCTGATTACTGCGTATAAAATGTGGGGCAGGCGACAAGACATCGAGGACAATTCGATATCTGCGATGTTGGCGCTGTATGTGCGCTTTCACGATGAGGCGGAGAAGGACGAAAGCCTGAACGACACCGCGCGCGAATGGTTCAAGAAAATAGAGGACGGCGACGCCGAAGCGCTTGAGATTTTCAATTGGTTTAAGGAAGTGACGCTCAAGGAAGTCAAGGTCATCTATGACATGCTGGGTGTGGAGTTTGACAGCTATGACGGCGAGAGTTTTTATAACAATAAGATGCAGCCGATTATTGACGAGCTAAGAGACAAGGATATGCTGGAGGAAAGCGACGGCGCTTACGTTGTGCGCCTTGGCGAGGAGATTCCGCCGTGTATTATACTAAAAACGGACGGTGCGACGCTGTACTCTACACGCGATTTGGCGGCGGCGTTTTATCGCAAGAAAACGTACGATTTCTACAAGTGTCTATATGTCGTGGCGTATCAGCAGGATTTGCACTTTAAACAGTGGTTTAAGGTGGTAGAGCTGATGGGGTATGAGTGGGCGAAGGACCTTGAGCACGTGTCGTTTGGCATGGTTTCGCTGGAGGGCGCTACGCTGTCCACAAGAAAGGGCAACGTGGTTTTCTTGCAGGATGTGCTGGAAAAGGCCGTGGAGAAAACACGCGCGATTATTGACGAGAAGTCACCCGACCTGCAGAACAAGGACGACGTCGCAAAGGTTGTGGGCGTGGGTGCGGTGGTGTTTGACGCGCTTAGCACAGCGCGCATAAAGGACTCGACATTCAGCTTTGAGCGGGTGCTGAACTTTGACGGAGAGACGGGGCCGTATGTGCAGTATACGCATGCGCGGTGCAAGAGTCTGCTGCGTCGTGCCGATTTTGATTATAAGAATCACGAGAAAGACTACAGCGCGATTGACAACAAAGAGGCGTTTGCGATAGCCAAGCTGTTGCTTGGGTTTGGCGAGACGGTGCAGCGCGCGTGCGAGAAAAGCGAGCCGTACCTTGTCACAAAGCACATCATCGAGATAGCCAAAGCGATGAACCGGTTCTACTTTGAGCACAGGATCATCAGCGACGACAAAGCGGCAACGGCGGCGCGGCTGATGGTCGCCGACTGCGTGTCTGGTGTGATCAAGATGGGGCTGGGGTTGCTTGGCGTGGGTGCACCAGAGCGTATGTAGATAAAGGAAGGATAAGAATCCGTATGGGGAAAAAAAAGAGAAAGAAGTTTTACATATGGACATCAATAATTGTAGTTTTATTGTTAGCTGCTTCTATTTTATCGTTTTTGTTCAAGTCAGAAGAAACACAATTATTAGAATGGCTTTCATATCTATTTATGAATCTTGCTGTAGGTACTGTTATTACCGCGTTTTTCATATATTTTGGGAAATCAAGAGAACGAGAATATCAATTAAATACAAGCAAAAGAGAGTTAGGGCAATTGGTGACAAGTGTAAATATGAGTATTTCGGGAATAGCATATGCATTAAAGATAGAAAAAGAAATGCGGGTCGAAGCGTTTAAAATGAGAAAGAGAGTTTCAATTAATAGAGAAATACTATCTATCGAGGAACCTAAACTTTTCGACTGGTATGAATCACTTGAAAATAAATGTGATAAATTAGAAGAATTATTTAAAAATACAGTAAACGACTCGAAGACGGAAGTAATAGTAGGGGAAGACGAAAGAAAAGCGATTGAAGCTGTGCAAGAGATTTGTTATGATATAGCTGATGAACTAAATATATTTATTGGATCGTAATGTTTCAAATTGCAGGTTTTCAAAGGTGGCTGTTATATAATGGTCGCTTTTTTGTTGCCTAGAAACTCAAGATGTGGGATAATGTTATCAAATGAAATATAGGTGGGGTAGATATGCTGGATATTAAGAGAATCAGGACGAATGCGGATGAAGTGATTGCGGGGCTTGCTAAGCGCGGAATCACCGGCGTTGTGGAGAAGATGAAGCAGATTGACGAGGAGCGCAGGGAGCTTATCGTCAAGACCGAGACGCTGAAAGCCAAGCGCAACGAGGTAAGCAAGCAGATACCTGTGATGAAGCGGGCGGGCGAGAACGTTGATGAGTTGCTGAACGAAATGAAGCAAGTCAGCGATGACGTGAAAGCGATTGACGCGGACTTGGCTGTGCTGGACAGCGAGCTGAACACGCTATTGCTGTCTACGCCGAATTTGCCGCACGCGGATGTGCCGGTTGGCGACAGCGAAGACGACAACATTGAGCAGCGCAAGTGGGGCGAGCCGCGCAAGTTTGATTTCGAGCCGCAAGCGCACTGGGACATCGGCACGAACCTTGGTGTGCTCGATTTTGAGACTGCGGCGAAAGTGACGGGCGCGAGGTTCACGTTTTATAAGGGCCTAGGCAGCAGGCTGGAGCGATCGCTTATCAGCTTTATGATAGACACGCACACATTGGAAGGCGAGTACGAAGAGGTGTTTCCGCCGTTTATCGTCAATCGAAACTCGATGCAAGGCACAGGACAGCTTCCAAAGTTTGAAGAGGACGCGTTTAGCCTAAGCGGCACGGACTATTTCCTGGTGCCGACGGCAGAAGTGCCTGTGACGAATATGTATAAGGACAGCATCATGACCGAGCTGCCAAAGAAATATACGGCGTACAGCGCGTGCTTTAGGAGCGAAGCGGGCAGTGCAGGGCGAGACACGCGAGGACTGATTCGTCAGCACCAGTTCAACAAGGTGGAGATGGTGAAGTTCGTGGAGCCCGAAACTTCGGCGGAGGAGCTGGAAAGTCTCGTCGCGGATGCGGAGAAGGTGCTGCAGAAACTAGGATTACCGTACAGAGTGGTGACACTGTGCACGGGGGATTTAGGGTTCTCGGCAGCGAAAACGTATGACATCGAAGTGTGGATGCCGAGCTACGGCAAGTACGTCGAGATTAGCTCGTGCTCGAACTTTATGGACTTTCAGGCACGGCGCGCGAACATCAAATATCGCAGCGAAAAGGGCGCAAAGCCGCAGTTTGTGCACACGCTGAACGGAAGCGGGCTTGCTGTGGGGCGCACAACGGCGGCGATACTTGAGAACTATCAGAGGGCAGGCGGCAGCGTGGATGTGCCCGAGGCGCTTAGGGAGTATATGAAGGTGGATCGGATTGGGTAGGCTTAATTGTATAAGAAGAAGGTGCAGAAATGAATACTGTTGAAGAATATATAAACCCATGCAGGAGAAGAATTGTTACCAGATATAACTCTCTACCAGAAGAGAAACAGAAGCAAATAGAAAATATAGATAAACTGCCGAAAGATAAGATATATCTAAAACCAATCAAGAGAAAGAGAAAGCCGGAGATTCATGAAGGAACTATATTTGCTGTAAAGCTACCGGAAGATGTATTTTTCTTCGGCAAAGTAATATGTTTAAACCATAACCTTCCTAATATTGATAAAAGCTTTTTTGTGGTTTTTTTCTTCCGTCATGGCTCAAGGAGCTTAGATAATTACCCTACAAAACTTACAAAGGATAATATACTTATTGGGCCAATGATGTTTGGGGACGGTTTGTGGAGAAATGGCACTTGCTATACAGTTGGTTTCCAACCACTTACCAGATATGAAAGAAAAGTTAATTATGGATTTTATAAACACAATATATTAGGCGGAGGGAAAGTAATCGATGTAAATGGGAAATTATTAAAGAAAGAACCCATCTATTTAGACTTTTGTGCGTATACAACAATCCATGGTATTGAATCTGATTTTAGAAGAGAAATTATTATTGATCCTTCGCTGATTAGTGACGTGGAATAGTTTTCTTTATAAGATTACTTGAAAGGAACAACCAATGAAAAATTTTCTTGAAATATCGCAGGAGGTAGCGGAGGCGCTGGCACAGGGCAAGCCTGTTGTGGCGCTGGAGTCTACGATTATATCGCACGGGATGCCGTACCCGAAGAACGTGCAGACGGCGCTGGAGGTTGAGCAGGTGGTACGCGATAATGGCGCAGTGCCTGCGACGATTGCGGTGATTGGCGGCAAACTGAAAGCGGGGCTTAGCCACGACGAGATTGAGTATCTTGGCAAAAAAGGCCTGGAGGTCAGCAAAGCGAGCCGACGCGATTTAGCGGTGTTGATTGCCAAGAAACAGGACGGTGCGACGACGGTGGCGGCGACTATGATTATCGCACACTTGGCCGGGATACATGTGTTTTGCACGGGCGGTATCGGCGGTGTGCACAGGGGCGCGCAAACGAGCATGGACGTGTCGGCCGACCTCGAAGAGCTGGCGGTGACGCCGGTTGCGGTGGTGTGCGCGGGCGCGAAGTCGATACTCGATATTGGATTGACGCTCGAGTATTTGGAGACCAAAGGTGTGCCTGTGATTGGCTACCAGACGAGCGAGCTGCCTGCGTTTTATACGCGCAAAAGCGGGTTCAATGTGGATTACAAAATTGACACGCCGGGCGAGATTGCCACGATACTGAAAGCCAAGGTGGACATGAATGTTGGCGGTGGGATGCTGATTGCGAACCCGATACCTGTCGAGTATTCGATGGACAAAGAGTATATCGATGGGATGATTGATAAAGCGATAAGTGAGGCGGAGGACAAAGGCGTGAAAGGCAAGGAGATTACGCCGTTTCTGCTCGACAAGATACAGAAGATTACGGGCGGGAACAGCTTGTTTTCGAACATACAGCTCGTGATGAGTAACGCACAGCTGGCAGCAAAAATAGCGGAGGCGTATGCAAATGAGTAATGCAAATTCAGTTTTGGTCGTTGGTGACGCAATTATGGACAACCAGTATTATGTGGAGGCGCTGCCGAAAGCGGGGCAGGATGTTAAGATTGTCGATTTTAGCAAAAGCACGGGCGGAAGCGCGGCAAACGCGGCGATTGTGCTCAGCAAGTGTGGTGTAAAGACGTATTTTTGCTGTAGCGTCGGCGCAGACGCGGACGGGCAGACGTTTATTGAAAATTTTAAGAAGGGCGATGTGGATACTTCGCTTGTGCGTCAAAGCGGCAAAACGGGATTTACCGTAACTATGGTAGACAACAGCGGCGAGCGTACGATGCTCTCGTACCGCGGCGCAAGTGCAAGCACGATGAAGGTGACACAGGCGCTGGCGGGCAGGATTAAAAAAGTGTCGATGGTGCTGCTGAGTGGATATATGTTGACCGAGAAAAGTCAGGCGGCGTTTGTGCTGGAGATTGCAAAGGAAGCCAAAGCGGGAGGTACGCCGGTCGCGCTTGACCCGACGCCGGTTGTGGGCAGCGTGGGCAAAACGGTGTTGAAAAAAGTGTTGGCATTAACTGACGTTCTTCTGCCAAACGAAAGTGAACTAAATACAATTACGCAAATGGTCGGTAAGGTATCGGTGCCGTGCGTTGCGGTGAAGATGGGAAGCCGCGGGGCAAAGATGATGTTTGACATTGCGGAGTACAGCCGGCCTGCAAACGAGGTGGACGCCGTGGATACCACCGGCGCGGGCGATGCGTTTAACGCAGCGTTTATCGCTTCGATGGTAAGCGGAGATCCGCCGCAGACGTGGCTGAAAAAAGGCGTTGAGTTTGCGGCAGAGGTTGTCGCGCGAAAAGGCGCTGTTTAGGTATAAGGATTGCGCATCTGACGATGCGTTACGAGGGCGCTGGAGCTAGTACGCACCTGATGGTGCGAGACGAGGGCACTGCCCTCGAGCACCCGCTTCTTTTTTTCAAAAAAAGAAGGAAAAAAAGCATGCCATACCGCTGCGCGGTATGGGGAGGATATATGTATAGTTGGAGAATAACAAAATATAATCCTGAAATCAGAGATGAACATGGGTATTATGGAAAAGATGAATGGATTATGATGCGTGACATTGGAAAGGATATTAATGGGGAAATATTAAGTATAGATGAGTATTTAAGGGTAGAGGATTTATACATTGGTGCTGTTTTGGAGTTTCAGAAATGCAATAATATAGATAAATTTACCGCATCTGATGTTGGAAGATTTAGATTTAGAAATCAGAAAATTAAGCCAAGTAAGAATATGAAGAAATTATATAAGAAAGTTAAGGAAAATGATATTATTGGTGCTTCAGATTTACTTGATATCATTCGTTTGAATTTGCGTGCCTTGCTAAATTGTAATCTTTTATATGAAGATGATATGTTTGTGCATTTTGGTTGGGATTATTACATGTATATTGGCTCAAAACAGAAATGCGATAACGCCATTAAGCAAATTGAGGAGTCGGGATTGTTTGTGGAAGAGTTTGAGTCGCCGTATTTGAATACTGTTGAGGACGAACTGTAAGGCTGTTGGGTTTCGATGCTTCACAACAAGGAGGGCATACCAATGACAGAAAAAAGGCAGAGAGCTAAAGAGATATTTTATTATAAAAACAACTGTGCGCAGACGGTGCTTGTTGTGTTTGCGGAGGATATTGGGCTGGATGAGCAGATGGCTTTGAAGCTGACGCTGGGGATTGCCGGCGGGTTTAAGAGCAGAGAAACGTGCGGAGCTGTTGCGGCGGCGGTGATGGTGATTGGCGCCAAGTGCAGCGGATATTCGGACGATGTGATTGAGACGAAGAACTATTGCACGAAAAAGGTGCACGAGTTTATGGAGAAGTTTAAGCAGCGAAATGAGTCGGCTGTGTGTGCGGATTTGATTACCGAGGACATGTTTAGCGACGATGAGCAGGTGCACAAAGCCGCTTACAGACAGGTGAAGGAAGTTTGCCCGAAGGTGGTTGATGATGCGATTGATATATTGGAGAGCATGGAGTTTAATGCTTGTGATAATAAATTGTAAAGCTAGTTAATAAATCGGGATCCTCAATTTGCTCATTAGTAGATTTCAAACTGTAAACTCCCTTTTCAGCAATGGAGATGGACCTTAAATCTGGGGGCAAAATAAAAACTTTATTGTTATATACTTTAAACTCCTCTGACCCTTCTGATTCAACCTTGATGCTGATTCCTTTTTTATTATCTGCTTTTAATATTACGCCAAAAAATTGCATCCTTCTTAAAGGTTCTTTGTCCTCATTTACTTCAGTCATACCAACTAAAATAGTTTTTCCGATAATACTTTTAAAAGCAATTCTCATAATATTTCCTTTAATTTGTTTTATAAAGCAAATAAAGTATATCATTTTTGATATTTGGTTGCAAAGAGCACCGTATAATAGCTTATTGAAGCATTGCTCACGAATCTTATGTGATATAATATTTTAGTAGCTTTATTAATAATTACATAATAGGTAACTATATACTGTGAGGTATTAACAAAAGTAATGGAGAGTATTCTTTTAATGGAAGACAAACTAGTATTGGCGCAAAGAAGCAAGAAGAGCTTGAGCAGATATATCGTGAGCACAGCGCTGTTTATTATCGTTGCATTAGTGTTCTATCTGATTACTTATGTGTTTAAAACGGTACCGGAAACCAGGATATTTACGTTTACGGCCATCATAGCTCTTAGCCTTGGCGCGTTTGCTTATTATGGTTTTTTGCTGGCAAGGATTCTATTGTTGCCAAGTGAGCTGATTGTGCTGCATGAGGGGGAGCTGATAGTGAAGGGACGCGTTAAAATGGGCGCAGATCAGGTTAAGGACGTTACGCGAAAGTATGGGATTACGAGCAGCCCGAAGTTCAGCTATGGAAGGCTGGTTATCGTGACCAAGCAGGGTAAAAGAATCACTGTCCCTGAAGTGGAGGACGTATCTGCTGTGCGTCAAATGATGCACGAGGTGTTGGGTATTGAGTAAGCAACTATATTTTTTATGAAAAGCATCGGTTTGAAATTTATGCCGGTACGCTGCCGGAACGGTTGACTCAACATTCAAATCGTTCACAAAACATAAAAGCATTTTAATAAAACACAAAACAAAAAGCTGTCCTGATAATCAAGACAGCTTTTTTATTCTGAATCAGTCGTATATTTTATACTTATTGCACCTGTAAACGCCGCTCTTTCTTAAAGTGAGTTTCAGCACAATGTTGAAGTCTGCATCGACCTCGACTACCTCGTGAACCTGCGTGCTGCTGGCGATATAGTTGTCTTGATATTTGATTGCCGAGCTTCTTATTCTGCTAAACCCAAACTTGATAGTATGAGATTCACTGAAGGTCATGGAGGTTGTGTCTATTTCCAGCACCGTCATGAAAGACATCTCGTCAACGCCCGGAATATCCTCGTAGGGAACCAAGTTGCTTGTGGGGTGACTTGACGAGCTGCGATTGTTATTGCGGGAGTAAAAGTTGTTGTAATATACGATTTGGTAATGGTTTTCGTCATCGCCGCTGATATAGTATGCACTATGCTGCCCTAGGCAATAGTTCACTTCGCCTTGCTGCGAGAGATTGAGATCACTCAGACCAAGCTTGCTCGCGTTTGTGCCTTCGTTGATAATGTACTCGAGGGCATACTCGCCGCTGTCTGCTCCGGTTACGCTGAAGATTATTGACGCTTCTCTTGAGCTGACAATCAGGTTGCCGCCCTTTTGGTCGATATAGTCGATGGAGTTGGCGTGAAGCCAGTCTGTGCCGTTAAGCCTAAAAAAGTCGGCGTTGTCTCCAAACAGTATTTTAAAATCGAGCTCGCCGATAATCTCGCCTGTGTCTTTGTCGATTGTGACCATGTAATCTTCCTGGAACCCGGAGCTGCTTTTTGTCACCAGAACCATGATGTTGCCGTGCTTGTCAATCTCGAGGTCGTGGTGCATGGTGTAGCCATTTAAACGGTATAGCGCAATTGTTTTGCCGAGAGCAGAGACGTGCACGATGGTTCTTGTGTCGTATGGATACAAAAACCCTTCACCGATTTGAAGCAGTGTGTCGGCGCGATAATGTGTATCCAGCACTCCGCGCAAAAGCCCTTCGTTGTCGTAAAAATATACGTTTTTGTATCCGTGCCCGGACTGGATTGTGCCCATCATTGCAAAGAGCCCGTCGGACACGCCGGTGGTCGAAGAAACAACAGACAAGGCAAGCGGGTTGTTTGGATCGGACACGCCGGCAAGGGTTATTGAAGGCACATCAATAAGATATGATGCCTCCTTCAAAAGGTTACCCGGCTCGTCGTACAAACGCACCGTTATTTCGTTTGTGATGTTCGGAAAGAGTCCAAAAACTTCTATGTAGTGTTTGACGCTTACTTCATCAAAAGTTTTTGTGTAAGATGCGTCTGAGTTGGGGCTGTGTATGGTATAAGAAACGTAGCCCGGCTCGTCCTCAAAGTAGAGCAGCATGGACAGGGCGCTGGTGCCGTACGGGTCTATCGCGGCAAAGGGAGCTTCGATGCTGTAATCACTGCCTGCGAGCTTTAGAGAAATTTCGCTGTCGACTTTCTCTTGGTATGCTATATCATACGGGTTGTCCGGCTGTGCCGCAGTCACTTGGTATGTGGTTAGGTTTGCGCTGTAATACTCTGTTTCTACAGTCGGCGAAGGTTCCGGGCTAGTGGGCGCAGCTGGGGATGCGGTCGAGGACACAGTCGGGGATTCGGTCGGCGTTTCCGTCTCTACCGAAGGCGCCTCAGACTCGGTCGGGGGAGATGAAGCAGTGCACGCTATAAACGCGAGCATAACTAGAGCTGCTAAAGCTACAAACAGTATTTTTTTCATAATTCGCTCCTGAACAAATTTTGCTCGATTGTGTCCACAAAGGCTGCCCATATTAACGGCAGCCTTTGATTGGTTAAAGATTATTTATGTAATCAATCATAAATGCTGTATTTAAAGCATCTGTACACACCGTTCTTTTCGCCGGCGAGTAAAAACTTGATTATGATGTTGAAGTCTGCGTCCAGCTCGAAGATTTCTCCCACCTCGGTGCTTGCCACGATATAGTTGTCCAAAAACTTCTGTGCGCTGCTTCTTCTTCGCGAGTGAGCCAGCTCTATCGTGCCGACTTCCTCAAACGTCATTTCGGCGGTGTTTATGTTGAGCAGCGTTGCGTATGAGTATTCTCCGGCGGTTGGGATGTCCGGGTAGTAGTCAATAATATCTTTGTCCGGGAACTCGTCTGACGTGCGCCAGTTGTTGTCCGCAGAGAAATTGTTATAGTAGATAATCTGGTAATGCTCGTCGTCAACGCCCGGGATAATTCTTACGCTGTGCTGCCCAAGGTTGTAATTCACATCTCCGACTGGCGCTAGGATGGCGTCCGTGATGCCAAAAATCTCAGCGTTGATGCCCTCGTTGATTACGTACTCGAGAGCCAGCTCTTGCGTATCAAAGCCTGTAAAGCTGAATATTGCCGCCATTTCTCTGGAGCTTATGACAATGGTGCCGCCCTTCGCGTCGATGTAGTCCACTGAGTTCAAGTGCATCCAGTCTCCGTTATTTCTGCCGTAGTAGTCACCCATATCTCCAAAATATTCTTTGAAGTCGATTTCGTAGATGATTTCGCCGGTGTCTTTGTCGATAACGATAATCCAGTCTTCCTTGTTACCTGTTGCGTCATCATCGTTAGTCGTCAGGGCGATGATGTTGCCGTCTTTATCGAGCACGATGTCGTGGTGAATTGAATGGCTGCCGGTTTCATAAATGGCAATTGTTTCACCGATGAAGCTTGAATGTATCACTTGCTTTCTGTCGTTGGCATAGATAAATCCATCCTCAACCATCATTAAATTGTTAGATCTGAAAGCTGTATAAATCAAGCCGCGAAGATATCCGTTGTTATCATAGAAAAACATATTTTGATTTGCATGCGTCGGATTGATACATCCGATTAGCGCGTACAACCCATCGCTGGCTTCTCCTGTAGTCTCAACGATACTAAGGTCAGCCGGGTTGTTGACGTCGGCAAGCTCGGCTTCCTTCTCGTCGGTGAACTTCATTGAGGGGACATCTATGGTATAGTCCGCTTGTTTGAGCAGGTTGTCATCCGCGTCATAAATGCGCACGATGATGTTGTTTTCTGTGTTTGGGAAAAGCCCGAATATCTGAAGCTCGTACGCGCTCGTTAGACCGTCGTCCTTAAAAGACTTGGTGTACACCTCGTCGCCGTAGGGGCTGGCAATTGTATACGAGGCGTATCCGAGAACATCATCGAAAGTCATAAGCATCGCCAGCTGGCTTGTGCGATATGGGTCTATACATACGAACGGGTCGGCCAAGCTGAACACGCGGTCTAAATCCAGTCTTCTAAGCTCGCTGTTTATGAGGCCTTGCTGGCTCATCGAATAGGGGTTTGCGTTTGGCTGCACCTTTACCTCGTATGAGGTTAGCTCTGCCGTAACATATTCAACGACAATCTCGGGCTCCGGCTCGACGGTTGGTTTCGGTGTTTGCACGATATCGGGTTCCTCATTGTGCGGCACTACGGCCGCTTCCTGTACTGCGCAGGCGGAAAATAGTAAACAACTAAGAACAATAATCCATAGTATACTAATATGCTTTTTACTCATAATGCACCCCCGTTAAGTCAAGTCCATATAAGTGTGTAAATTCCTCGGTTACATTTATCTAAGCAGCTGATTGGTTAGCAGCTATCTGTTG
>JABGQS010000008.1 GCA_018648645.1 Clostridia bacterium | reverse complement strand
CAGTTACACCTAAGGCATGATTATGCCACAAGCTTATATAAGGCTAATGTTGACATAAAAACTGCTCAGAAGCTGTTAGGACACAGTGATATTAAGATGACATTGCAGATATATACCCATTTAGAGCAGGATAACAAAGACATTACAAGCAAACTCAATAACCTCTTTAGTAACGATAATAAACCTTCGGATAGTCAAATGATAGTCAAAATCTAAAATGCAATTAAATAAGCAAACAAAAAAGCCCTTCAAAACCGCGATAAATGCGATTGTAAAGGGCTTTTTTCTGGTGACCCATCGCAGTCTCGAACTGCGGACAACTTGATTAAAAGTCAAGTGCTCTACCAGCTGAGCTAATGGGTCATGTACTGGTTATTCTTTTGTGACTCCCCGCCCCTCTTGTCATAACAATCGCAACTCGGACGAACAGGCGAAGCCTGTATAAAACAGACGAAGTCTGTGGCTGGGGTGGAAGGATTCGAACCTTCGCATGCAGGAATCAAAGTCCTGTGCCTTACCGCTTGGCGACACCCCATCGCTAAAAAAAATAATTTGGGGTGAATGGTGGGGATCGAACCCACGGCCTCTAGGGCCACAACCTAGCGCTCTAACCAACTGAGCTACACCCACCAAATTAAATTGGCGCACCTGCAGGGACTCGAACCCCAGACACACGGCTTAGAAGGCCGTTGCTCTATCCTGCTGAGCTACAGGTGCTCATCACCGTCCAAAGCTCACGCTCGTATGAGCAGCCGACAAGACGGAATTTTATCATATGTACCCCCCAATGTCAACCGTCCACAGCGTATCAATTGAGGTTTTTTTCATTTTCCTTGCACTATCGCGCTTTTTGCCTGTTTACATCGCTACTTTTCGCCAAATATAAACTTGCTGGTCATCAGCGGCTTTTGCAATACATACTCCAGATAATCAACAAGCAATCGCAGCAGCTTAGCTTCCGTGCCTTTCTCAAACGCGACCTTATTTATCTCGCTCGGCATCACGTCCTGCATATCTCGCAGCGCCTTTACCACGCTTTTTTCCACGCGCTTGCCGCCTTCACAGTTTTTGCAAACCACACCGCCGTGCTCCAACGACATTTTACTCAAATACTCCCCGCTGCCACACACCATACAATTATTTAGCTCGGGATACACACCCTCCAGCATCAACAGCCTCTGCACAAAATAACACGCCACAGCCTTTGGCATTGCTGCGCCCTTGTCAAGCGCCCACAGCGCGTTCACAGCAAGCGCAAACGTCTTAGGCGCTGCGTAGTCCTCCTGCGCCACCTTGCCGCTCACGTCCGCCACAAAGCACGCCACGGCATACGCATCATAATCGTCCTGCACATGCCCAAACGTATACTTGATGTCGCTGCCCCTCACGCCATAGAAACCGTTCTTCTCATAAAACGTGTACTCGCCGCAGCAAAACATCGACGACGCGCTAAACAGCTTGCTCGTCTGCTTCTTCGCGCCCCTCACCTTTGCCGACATCAAACCGTAGTCCTTCGTCAAAAAGGTGATCATCCTATCGTTATCTTTAAAATCCACCGTCCGAATAACGACGGCCATCGTCTTTCTCATGGTCTACTCGTACCCAAGCTCTTTCATCACGCGCCTGCTGTCTCTCCAGTTGTCCGCTACCTTCACAAACAGCTTCAAAAACACTTGACATCCAAACAACATCTCAAGATCAACCCGCGCGTCCATACCGATATGGCGCAGCATCTTGCCGCCTTTGCCGATAATCATGCCCTTGTGGCTGGTGCGCTCACATATAATCGTAGCGCCAACCTCAACAATATCCTTATCCGTGCGATGATGCACTTTCTCTATCGTCACGCCCACGCCATGCGGTACCTCTTCGCGCAGCCGGTTCAGCGCCTTTTCGCGTATCATCTCTGCCGCAATCGCGCGCTCCGGCTGGTCGGTATACTCGTCGTCGGGATAATATCGCGGTCCGTCCACCAAATAATCCTTCAACACCGTCATCAGCGCCATCACGCCTTCGCCCGTTTTCGCCGATATCGGGTAAACATGCGCCAACCCCTGCTCCTTCATCTGCGCGACCAACGCCATGCTCGCCTCTTTCGCAACAAGGTCAATCTTGTTGACCGCACCGACAATCGGCACATCGCCTTTAACAAGCCTTTCAAGTATCCCCTTGTCACGCTCACCAAGCCCATACTTGCTATCCACCATAAACAGCACCGCCTCAACGTCTCTGGCGCTGTCCATCGCAGTCTTTACCATATACTCACCAAGCTTGTTCTTTGGCTCGTGTACGCCCGGCGTGTCAAGAAACACCATCTGAAACTCGTCGCCCGTCACAACGCCCACAATCTTGTTGCGCGTCGTCTGCGGCTTAACTGACACAATCGCTACCTTTGCACCGACAATATGGTTAATCAGCGTCGATTTGCCCACATTCGGACTTCCGACGATTGCAATAAATGCAGATTTATGCGCCATCTATTCCATCTCCTTGCCGGTAAAAGCCCGCGGCAGCAGTTCTTCAACCTTCAACACTTCGTTTTCCAAGTCCTTGTTAGAGCTGATCACATCCATGTCAAGCGCGAACTCCGCAAGCACCTGCCTGCAGACCCCGCACGGATACGTAACATCGTCCGAATCGGACGTCACAGCAATGGCCTCAAACTCCTTGTTGCCGTTACTCACTGCCTTAAACACCGCTACACGCTCTGCGCAGCAAGTCGGGCCATACGCCGCGTTCTCCACGTTGCATCCTGTATAAACATCACCGTTTTTGCAAAGCAGCGCCGCGCCCACCCGAAAGTTACTGTACGGCACATACGCGTTCTCCTTCGCTTTTTTCGCTTTTTCCAATAGCGCATCATACTTCACTTTATCTCATACCCCAATTCCTTCATTATCTCCCGCTGTCTTTCGCGCATTTCTTTCTCGTGACCATCCTGCGCATGCGTATACCCAAACAGATGCAGCATCGCGTGTGCCATCAAAAACGCGGTCTCGCGCTCCATGCTGTGTCCATACTCCTTCGCCTGAGCAGCCGCCTTTTCCAGCGAAATCACAACATCGCCGTAATACCCAACATCACCCGACGGAAACGACAATACATCAGTCGAATGATTGATACCCCTGTACTTGTCGTTCAGCCGTCTGATCTCGTTGTCGTCAGTCACCAACAACGAAACGTTAGCCCTCACGCCTTCCTTTTTCGCCGCTGCTTTCGCAGTTTTCTTCAACACCTTTTTCAGCTCCCTGCTAAGCTGTGCATCGTGCTCCGTAATGTATAGCATAATGATTACTCCTGTCCCGGGTACTTCACACGCTCATGAAGCGCCCCATCGAATGTTGTTAAAAACGCCTTTGCAATCGTATTCAAATCGCGGCGGTTCAGCGGACACTCGTCAAGCTGCCCGTCGTTATACCGCGCTCTGATCAGCTGGTTAATCATATCCTTCACTTCATCCTTGCTCGGGTCGTCCATGCTCCGCACAGCCGCTTCCACCGTGTCTGCCAGCATAACAACCGCTGCTTCCTTGGTAGAAGGCTTGCTGCCGCCATACCGATAAGCAGCCTCGTCCACTTCCTCGCCTGCTTCCCTGGCCTTGTGCAAGAAATACGCAACAGTTGTGTCCCCGTGATGCTGCGCAATAACTTTTTGCACATCGCGCGGCAGCTTATACTTTTGCGCATAATCCAGCCCGTCCGTCAAATGATCGGTGATAATTTTCGCGCTCACAATCGGGTTCATACCATCGTGCGGATTCTCGCCCTTCTGGTTCTCCTTAAAATATTTTGGACCCTCGAGCTTCCCTACATCATGATAATACGCGCCCACTCTGCACAGCAGCGCGTTTGCTCCAATAGCGTCGGCACCCGCCTCGGCAAGGTTTGCCGTCAATATACTGTGATGATACGTACCCGGCGCTTCGATAGTCAACCGCTTTAACAGCGGATGATTCGGGTTGCTTAATTCCAATAGCTTTGTCGGCGTAGACACGCGGAAAATCGCTTCCCATAGCGGCAGCGTGCCAATCGCAAGCACTCCGGCCAGCAGTCCGCTTCCAAGCGCATACGCGAAATCAAGCCAAAGGTTCGAAACAACAATTTGCGTAGACCCAACCATACTGATGAGCAGCGCAATTAACACACTAACCAACCCGGCAACCAGCCCCGCGAATATGAGCGACGTTCTGCGCCCCGGACGATACAGCGCAAACACGCTGACGCTTCCGCCGATAATTGCCATCATCACGGTTCTAAGCATCATCGCGCTTAATATCCCCGAATTCCACGAGCTTATCGCGCCGGCAAGAAACGCCAGCAGCACGCCAAGAGCAAGCGCGCTTTTGCGCGACACCAATACGCTCACCAGCATTGCGCCCAAAAACACGGGCAATATTCTATAATCAAGCCGCGCCAACGGCACGGATATCCCAACCACAATCACGACAACCGTCGCAATAATCAATAGCTTTCGCGTATCAGCAAGTGTTTCACTTTCAAACTGATACATGTAAGCGCCATACACTCCAAACAGCAGCAATACGAATACGAGCATTCCGACATACAACTTGAAATCAGCGTCCTCGCCGCCGACAACGCCAAGGTCCTGCAACACTTTCATTTGCGCCGCGCTCACGATGTCACCTTCCACCACAACAGTCTGACTTTGCTTATACACAACGTCGCTTACTTCCTGCTCAATAATCAACCGCGCCTGCTCGGTCGCGTCCTCGTCAAACATCATGTTTGCGTCAAGGTATTTGTCCACCGGTATCAGCGCCAAGTCCGCTGTATATCCGCCAACATAAAGCGCTTCAATCTCGCGCCTCACTCCGTCAATTTCCGTTTGAACATGCTCGCTTTGAATACCGTTATCAAGCGACACCTCCACGATATCCTTAACATCTTCCTTGACGATTAACAGCGCTGCTTCGTCAAGCGCCGCCAGCGCATACACAATCTCGTTGCTGATATCCTCGCTGCCCATCATATCGCGTATTTCGCTTAATTGGGTATCATCCAAAAACGCTTCCCAATCGACAGATGACGGGTCGTAACTTTGCTCCAACGATTCTCTTGAAACATAGTAACTATTGTTTTTAACCTCTTCGTCAATATACTTTTCTTTTATATATTCGGCTGCCTGCGCCAAGTCATCAAAATACGCCGAGATCTCGCCTTTCACGCGCGTTGATACAGTATCGTCCACACTAAACATCGGCGAAACCGAATCTCGCGCCGCCAAAATCGCAGCTTGTGTTGATATCGTGTCTGTTATGTCTCGGCTTGCGGTAATCGTCGCCGTTGCTGCCTGCCCTTCGCTAACCTCATACTTAACAGGCGTTACGGCAAGCGCAACAAGCGCAAACACGACAGCCAGCGTTACAACGCCTATGATAATCGCAATCACCGCAGAGCGTTTGCTGAGCTTTCTTCTTTTCATTTTGCGCAGGACCATGTCCTTACCTCCCGGAGTCCTTATCATGCCGCTCATACGCCTTAATAATGGTTTGTACAAGCTGATGTCTCACAACGTCCTTGTGCGTCAAGTGCTGCACAGATATATTTTCAATCCCGTCCAGAATCTCTATACAATGCCGCAGCCCACTCACCTTTTCCTTCGGCAAATCGACCTGCGTGATATCGCCCGTCACAACCACCCTTGCGTTATCTCCAAACCGCGTCAGAAACATTTTCATTTGCTCCTGCGTACAGTTTTGCGCTTCATCCAGCACAATAAACGCGTCACTAAGCGTGCGCCCGCGCATATACGCCAACGGCGCCACTTCAATCACGCCGCGCTCGCTGAGTCGCCCAAACGATTCGCTGCCAAGAAACTCATACAGCGCGTCATAAAGCGGGCGCAGATACGGGTCAACCTTCGTCTGCAAATCGCCCGGCAAAAAACCAAGGCTTTCTCCCGCTTCTACAGCCGGTCGCGTCAATATAATTCTTTCAACTTCTTTGTTTTTCAGCGCAACAACCGCCATCGCCATCGCCAAATACGTCTTCCCCGTCCCGGCGGGTCCGATAGCAAAAGTCAGCGTGTTTTGACGAATCGCTTTCACATATCGCTTTTGTCCAAGCGTTCTGCTTTTAACCTGTCTGCCCTTGTTGGTGATAGCAATCACGTCCGCCATAATCTCTTCAATAGCGTCCGCGTTGCCTTCTCTGGCAAGCTCCACCGCATACCGTATTTTGCTAAGATCAATCTTGTCGTGCCGCCGTATCATCAGCAGCAGCTTGTCCACCACAACCTTAGCCAACGCAACGTCCTTCTCATCTCCGGATATCGCAATGTGCGTATTGCGCGACACAATGCTTGCGCCCGTTTCCTTCTCCAGCGCCTTTGTATTCTCGTCAAACGCACCAAACAGCGAAATAATCTGCTCCATGCTGTCTACATCAATTCCCACTTCTACGATGTTTTTCTCCAAATATCTGCTCCTTATATAGACGTTGCTCTGCGATGCCATCTTTTATATATGCTGCGAATAAAAACTTAGCACACAATCTCAATTACTGTTATCATACCATATTTTAGAGTACATTTCCATATTCACCTTGCCAAATTTTACGCTTCATTTACACCTCTGTCATTCCCCTATTCATACCACTTTCCGACAAACACAAAACACTCATTTGCGCCCTTTTCTCGCTCCCGGCAACTGCGTTCACAGCAAAAAAAGAGGAGGGCACACAGCCTTCCTCTTCGATATTCCATTATGTGTCCTCAGCTAATCCTTCTTCTCCACAACAATCCTGCCCGGCGTATGTTCCACCACAACAACCTCGTCGCCCTTGTCGATATAAGCGCCCGAGCTTAGCACCGGCTGACGCAAACCATCAATCTTTGCCGTGCCCGCAGGCCGCAGTATCGTCATCGCAACGCCGCTTTTGCCAACCAACGAATCTATATGCTCGTGACTGACATATCCCTGCTCCGCTTCCATGTTGTCCACAAGGAAGAGCTTTCGCGTCAGCCCCAGTTTCTTCAATAGCTTAAACAGCAGCGGTAAAGCGATAATCGCCCCAACCAGTCCAACGCTCAGCACGATTAAAAATGTTTTGATATCACGCGACGCAAACAGCAGCCCTGCCGCGACACACACGATACCGAGTATGCCGAAAACGCCGAATCCGGGTACCGCCACCTCGATCGCGAAAAACACCAAACCCGCGCCAAGCAGCGCAAGACTCCACCACTCTGCGAACCCCGCCAAAAAGCTGCCACCGAAGTACAGCAAAAAGCACACGATCGAAATGACTCCAAACACCCCGAATCCGGGCGTAAATATCTCCATTCCCATGCATACAATCGCGGCAAGGAACAGTATGCTAGCCACCGCCGTCGACGTCAAAAACTGCGCCGCACGCACAGGAAAGCTCATATTCTTCTCGCTCATCGCAAACCCTTCATATCCAAGTATCTCAAGCGCCTGCTTCGTATTGCTCGCCGTGCCGTCGCTAATCCCCAGCTCCGCCGCTTTGCTTGCACCCAGCGTCAATAGCTCATCCTCTGTAGTAACTCCTTCAATCTGTATGCGCTTATCCGCCATCGCCGCAATAACCTGCGTGTCCCTGCCCCGCGCCTCTGCCGCCGATTCGAGTATCCCAACCCATGTCGCCAGCGTTTTCTCGTCGTTCGGAATAGTTTCAGCCGCGCCAATAACCGCAGACTCGCCCATCACAATATTCTCGCACGATATGCTTATCAGCACCCCTGCTGAGAGCGCATTGCGCGTGATATAACAATCCACCGGCACACTCGCCTGCATAATGCTCTTCTTTATATTGTCCGCTTCAATAATCTGCCCGCCGTAAGTGTCGATAATCAGCACCACCGGCGTACCATTCTCCTCCGCCTGCGTTATCGCGTCATCAATATACGCCGCCATCGCCGCGTTCACTTCGCCCTGCACCTCCAGAAGCACAACAGTGTCCGCTTCCTCCGCCAGCACAACGCTGCTCAGCACGCTCATCAACGCCAATACCATAATCGCAATATATACAATTCTTTTCATCATGTCACCCCTGTCTATAGGTGTATTCTATCATATCTGCGCGTATAACAAAACCCGAGAGAAGCTCCCCCGGGTTTATTAAACAACATATTTTGACCTAGCGCCTTCTCTTCCTTGCCGCTTCAGCCTTTTTCTTTCTCTTGACGCTCGGCTTTTCGTAATGCTCACGCTTCCTAAGCTCTGCCATGGTGCCTTCCTTTGCGGTCAGGCGCTTAAAACGCTTCAAAGCACTTTCCAAAGTCTCGTCTTTTCCAACTCTTATTTCAGCCACTAAAATTTACCCTCCCTCCCATACTCCGCGAACTTTCGTCCGGTATAGGGAGCTTTTTGTCACCTTTGTATTATAGTTGTCACGCACAAAAAAGTCAATAATTTTTATTCTTTATATTCACTTCGAACTTTCTGAGGTAGTTTTCTTATAACTGCGACATAAGCGTGCTCAATCATTTCTCTCACTATCTCGTCCGCTATCTCTGGCTCAAGCGCAACCGTGATAAAGAATGGCTTTTGCACCGGCGGGCAATGATAGCCACTAACTACATTCTCCTTATAAGTTGCTCGATAATACTCTCCGGCTATCCTATCACACTTAAGCGTAATTTTATCAGCATAAATTTGTGCGAAAATTTTTCCGTGAATTTTGATGCACATTGGTGTCGCACCAAACGGCAAATCCACATAAGCATTTTTTAATTGCAAGCAATACTCTGTTATCTCTTCAATCGTCAACGTATAGCCACCCCAATCAGCTTTGTTTTGCCCGCAATATTCTAAGCGCCTTTTCAAAGTAATCGGGCAGCGGCGCATCAAAGCTCATCGTCTCTCCCGTGGTTGGGTGTGTCAGTACAAGCGTCCTTGCGTGCAAAAGCTGTCCGCCCCTGTGCAGCCGCGTTTTCTTCGGTCCGTACACCGCGTCGCCCGCCACCGGCCTTTGTATGCTTTTCAAATGCACGCGTATTTGGTGAGTGCGCCCCGTCGTCAACTCGGCCTCAACCAGCGTAAACTCGCCAAACCGCTCCAGCACCCGTATGTTCGTTCTCGCTGTCCTGCCCATAGCGTCAATCGACATCTTCTTTCTGTCCCGTTTGCTCCTCGCAATGCCTTTGTCTATCGTAACCTCGTCCTCTTTTATGCCCCCGTGCACAATAGCGACATAAATCCTTCGCGCGCTCTTTTGCGCTATCTGCGCCGCCAGCGACACATGCGCCTTGTCGTTCTTAGCTATCACCAGTACACCCGACGTGTCCTTGTCAATCCTGTGCACAATGCCCGGGCGGATTTCGCCGTTTATCCCCGACAAATCCTTCAAGTGAAACATCAGCGCGTTCACCAGCGTACCCGTATAGTTCCCGGGCGCGGGATGCACCACCATGCCTTGCGCCTTGTTGACCACGGCAATGTCCTCGTCCTGATACAATATATCTATCGGGATATCCTCCGCCTCAATCGTAGTCGGCTGCGCATCATAAAGCTGCACGCTAACCACATCGCCGGCTTTCAGCTTATCGCCCGGCTTTGCGTTGCTCTCGTTCACAAGCACATCGCCCGAGATAATCGCGTTCTTAATGCGCGATCTCGATATCTCCATATTCTCGGCAAGATACTTATCCAACCGCTCGGCATTTTCCACTACCGTAAAACTCACTTTTTCACTCATACATCAAGTGTACCACTCAAACGCACCAATTTCAACGACCGCTCCCCCCCACCACACCAAATACAAAAGTTTTACTCAATTTTTTGCCTAAAAAATTGCAGGTTTTTAGGGCAGCGCCCTAAATCGCTGACCTCAGTCAGCGAAATCCCCATCCAACGGGCGTATTTAAGAGGTGAATTGCCGCATAGCGGCAAGAGGGGATTTTTACAAGAAAAAAATCCCCTAAGCTTTTCACTAGCCCCCACTCGGTCTTAGCGTCCTTCTTATTGATTTACCGCGCCAAACGCTATATAATAATCATGGAAAACAAACGGAGGACTTTTAATGGCACTACAGAAAAAACCTGAATGGCTGAAAAAGAAAATGGACATGGGCGCCGTGGCAGAAATGGAAAAAATGCTGCGCTCACTATCACTCAATACCGTGTGCGAAGGCGCCAACTGCCCCAACCGCGGTGAGTGCTTCAAAAACAAAACAGCCACGTTTATGATTCTGGGCAGCGTGTGCTCGCGCAACTGCCGCTTTTGCGACGTCACAAAAGGCGAGCCGGGTGCTCTTGACCCGTGCGAGCCTGAGAACGTAGCTACCGCAGCAAAGCAACTTGGTCTAAAACACACCGTTGTCACCAGTGTCACGCGTGATGATCTGCCCGACGGCGGCGCAGCACACTTCGCAGACACCATCCGCGCGCTTAAAGCCGCGATGCCGCAAAGCACCGTAGAAGTGCTCATCCCCGACTTTCTCGGCAGCCGCGACGCACTTCAAACGGTCATCGACGCGCGTCCCGACATCATCAACCACAACATCGAAACAGTACCGTCGCTATACCCCGCCGTTCGCCCAATGGGCGTATACACGCGATCGCTGGAGCTGCTGTCTCGCGTCAAAACGATGACAAACGGCATCTACAGCAAAACCGGCATCATGGTCGGTCTCGGCGAAACGCAAGAGCAAGTGCTAAGCGTGATGGACGACCTAATTGCAGTGGGTTGCGACCTGCTGACCATCGGACAGTATTTGCAGCCGTCCAAGGACCACATCGACATCGCAGAATTCATCCACCCCGACCAATTTGACGAATACAAGCGCATCGGCATGAACAAAGGCTTCAAATACATCGCAAGCGGTCCGTTTGTGCGCAGCTCATACAACGCCATTGAAGGAATGAAGGAGATGCAAAATGATCTACGTTAAATACGACAGCACCGACGCCAACTTCAACTTCGCGCTCGAGAAATACTTAGTCGAAGAGCTCGACATCGCCGAGGGGTACTTCCTGTTTTGGCGCACAACCCCCACGCTGATGATTGGACGCTACCAAAACGCGCTTGCCGAAATCAACATGGACTACGCCAAAGCACACGAAATCCACATCGTTCGCCGCGTCACGGGCGGCGGCACAATCTACACCGACATGAATGGCTGGCAGTTTTCGTTCATCAACAAGCGCATGGGTAAAAAGGAAATCGACTTTCACACCTACACGCTCCCCATCATCGAAGCGCTTGCTTCGCTTGGCGTCACCGCAGTTAAAAGCGGTCGCAACGATATTCTAATCGACGGCAAAAAGTTTTCGGGCAACGCGCAATACATTCGCAAAAACGTGATGCTGCACCACGGCTCTATACTCTTTGACACCGACTTGTCACAGCTGGTGCGCTCGCTCTCTCCAGACGACGAAAAACTAATCAGCAAAGGTATCAAGTCGGTCAAAAGCCGCGTCACCAACGTAGCCGAGCACATGGATACCAAGCTAGACAGCCTCGGGTTCCGCGACGTTATGTTAAACTACCTGCTCGCGGACAAAGAAACGTACGAGCTTACAGAAACCGACGTTGCGCGTGTCATGGAAATCAAAGCCGCGCAGTTTGACTCGTGGGACTGGAACTTCGGCAAATCGCCCAAGTTCAACATCACCAAAGAAAACCGCTTTTCCGGCGGCAAGCTCAAAGTCGAATCGTTCGTACGGAACGGTCACATCGAGCAAATCAAATTCTACGGCGACTTCTTTGCCAAAGAGGGTGTCAGCGATATCGAGAACACGCTAATAGGCTGTGCGTACGAAACGCAGGCAATAAAAAAAGCCTTGCAACACTTCGATGCGCAAAGCTACTTTTTCAATATAACACTAGATGAAATTCTAAGCTGTATTATTTAGACTTGTCTTTGTTTTTTAGGCGCCGCTTTTTAGGCGTCTTTTTTTCTTCGACATCATCTGTTTTAGTTTTTGACTCTTCATCCTCATGTTCCTTGTCCGGCTCTTCCTCGTCCGACTCTTCATCGTCCGCTTCATCCTCATCGCGCTTTTTGCGAATAGCCAAGACCGGCTTGCCGTCCTTCTCCTTGTATATAAACAGCACATATATACCCAGCAGTATCGCGCCAATCACAAGCGACGCGTCCGCTATGTTAAACACCCAATTCCAAAAGCTAAACAGCTTAAAGTCAATAAAGTCACGCACGAACCCCAGCACAATCCTGTCATAAAAGTTGCCAAACGCGCCGCCGATTACAAGCGACAAGCTGATTTTCAAAAACAGCGACTGCGTCTTCCTTGTGCGTATCATAAACGTAATCCCCGCTGCAAGCACAATGCCCGTCACAATGATGAAGAAAATCACGCTGTTTTGGAATATCCCAAACGAAGCGCCCGTATTCTCCACATACGTCAAATGAAGCACATTCGGTATAAGCGGCAGTGACCCGCCTGCTTGATGCATCAACGGCGTCAGCAGATACTTACTCAGCAAATCCGCCGCCACAATCAACACGATAATTATTATCTGTAACATGACTCCTCCGGTCTAAAGTTGGTTTTCTTTGCCTTCCGCAAGCCGCACCATGTTGTGTCTGTGATAAAACAGCACAACCGCCAGCAGCAGCGCGCACGTACCATGATGCCAAAAGTTGCCCCAGTTGAAAACGAGCGATGCCACCAATATCAGCCCCATGCCAATCATAGAGCCTATCGACATCGTTTTGGTCAGCCAAATAATAATAACCGCTATAAGGAATACTGCAAGCGCTGGTAAAGGCATTATAATCAAGAACACACCAAGGCTTGTTGCAACACCCTTGCCGCCTTTAAACCTTAAGAAAACGGGGAAAATATGCCCAATAACAGCAGCCACACCTCCCACATATATCGCCACATGCGAATCAAGCCCGGCAATCACGTTCAGCCCGGGGAATATGCTTTGCACCCACACATCGTTAAAATATACGCCAAGCTCGCCAAACAGCGCAACGCCAACCAGCGCCGCGATGCTGCCCTTCACGAGATCGCCTACAAACGTAAACGCGCCAACGCCCCATCCATAGTTGCGAATCGCGTTAGCTGTGCCTGCGTTTCCGCTCCCTACGTCCCTGATGTCCTTGCCCTTAAATATCTTTCCTGCCAAATATCCAAACGATACACTGCCAATCAAATACCCTGCAACAGCAGTTACAATCAATCTCCATACCATGTTGCTACCTCCATCTACTTCTCTTTTTTATTTCTTGCCACGATTCTAATCGGCGTTCCCGAAAAATCGAACGATTTCCTTAAAAAGTTCTCCAAATACCTCATATACGAAAAATGCATCAGCCTCTCGTCGTTCACAAATATCACGATAAACGGCGGACACGCAGCCACCTGCGTCGCGTAATAAATCTTCAGCCTTCGCCCTTTGTCAGTTGGCGGCTCCACCATCGTAATCGCTTCGCTTATGCACTCGTTAAGCAGTCCCGTCGTAATGCGCCGCCTGTTGTTTTCGCGGCTCACTTTCAGCATATCAAACAGCTTGTCAATCCGTTGCCCTCTAAGCGCTGATATATACACAGTCTTCGCATAGCTCATAAACGCAAAGTCGCTGGCAATGTCCTTGTTATATTTGTGTATCGTGTGCGTGTCCTTCTCAATCGCGTCCCATTTGTTCACAGCGATCACGGTCGGCTTGCCTTCCTCGTGCACAAACCCGGCAATTTTCACGTCCTGCTCTGTAATGCCTTCCTGCGCGTCAATCATCACGACAACGGCATCGGCCCGCCGCACAGCCGCAAACGCACGTATCACACTATATCGCTCAATCGACTTGCTGGCTATCCGCGCTTTTCTGCGTATCCCGGCTGTGTCAATCAGCGTAAACCTCGTACCCCCGCGCTCAAACGGCACGTCTATAGCATCCCTCGTCGTCCCCGCAATGTCACTGACAATCGTGCGCTCCTCGCCGATAATACGGTTCACCAACGAGCTTTTGCCAACGTTCGGTTTGCCGACAATCGCGATTTTTACAATCTCCTCGTCCTCGTCCCCCGGCTCGGTGTCAAGATGCGAGACTATCTCGTCCAGCAAATCGCCGAGTCCCAGCCCCTGCGCCGCCGATATCGAGAAAAGGTTATCAGTCCCCAGCGCATAAAAATCGTACATGCTTTGCTCGTCCTTCGCGGTGTCCGTCTTGTTGACCACCGTTATAATCGGCTTGTTTGCCCGTCGCAGCAAATCCGCAACTTCGTAGTCCGCCGGCACAACACCTTGCTTTGCGTCCACCAAAAACAATATAACGTCCGCAACCTCGACCGCAAGCTGTGCCTGCATCTTCATCTGCAGCAAAATTGTGTCGGTTGTTCGCGGGTCAATCCCGCCCGTGTCAATCAACGTAAACTCGTGTGTCAGCCACTCAACGTCCGCATATATCCTGTCGCGCGTAACGCCCGGTGTGTCCTCAACAATCGAAATTCGCTTGCCTGCTATTTTATTAAAAAATGTGGACTTACCAACATTCGGTCGCCCGACAATCGCCACAAAAGGTTTTGCCATTACTACTCTCCAACTCCATTTATCGTCTGCGCAAAATGCGCTCCATCCCTAGTCGGTACTATCTTCACTTTCAGCTTGTCTTCCAGCTGCTTCAATGTCATATCGTCCAGAAAAACTCGCCCGTCCTTCAGCGAATCGGCAGATATCAATAGCGTGTCCGCCAAGTCTTTGCCCGTCAGCGCATTTAGATAATCGCTGCCGCTAAGCAGCCCAGCAACCGTTATCCGCTCACCAAACGTCAAGTTCTCTACGGCATGCACGTCTATACTCTGCCCGCCTGCCCCATCCACAATCTTCTGTATATACGGATAAAAGTCCACGCTCGTCGCTACGCTGAATCGCCGCTTTGCATCAAGCTCGCCTTGCTCTTCGCATTCATGTGTAAACTTAGCGGCCATGCCTACACCGTTCTCAATCTGATCAAACGATTCATAACTCTCATAGCTTGGAATCGCCTCACCGGCCTTGATATAATACTCGTCCGCAGCAAACACGAACCGAGTGCCTGTACTATTTAAACACTCTTTTTGCTTTGATGCAACCTTTAATATCGTTTGCGCCGCCATATGAGCGCTTATCTGCGGTATTTGTACCAATCCTTCTCTAAAATCAGTCAGCCCCACCGGCACAACCGCCAGCGACATGCAATTTGGCTGCAGCGACCACAAAAACTCGATGGTTTCGCTAAGCTTCTCTCCGTCGTTTTGCCCCGGGCACACAACCGCCTGCGCATGAAAGCTTATCCCCGCCCCAGCAAACCGCCTGAGCATCGGCTTTATCGCCATTGCACGCTCATTGCCCAGCATTTTGCGCCTCAATTCTTCGTCCACCGTGTGCACAGACACGAATATCGGCGATACTTTGCGCTTTATAATCCGTTTTACTTCGCTCTCCTTGATGGTCGCCAGCGTCACATAGTTGCCCATCACAAACGAATAGCGCCAGTCCTCGTCCTTCACATAAAGGCTTTTGCGCATGCCCTTAGGGAGCTGGTCCACAAAACAGAACACACACTTGTTGCCGCAAACCCGCTTGTTGCCCAGCAGCGGTTTTGTGAAGTCCAATCCCAAATCCTCATCAGAGCTTTTAACTACACGCACAACTTTGCGTTTATCGCCACGCAAAACAACAAATTTCAGCTTTTCCTCAGCACAAAAATAAACGTAATCGATATAGTCAATTAGTTTCTCTCCGTTGATACTGACAATCCTGTCACCCTTTTGAATACCAAAGCGCTGTGCGACACCGTTTTCGGTCACGCGCGATACTTCAAACAAAGCCAATTTTTCCTCTCTGTTATTGATGTCATTATATCTCATTATCGCCCTTTTCGCCAGTATTTGACGGTCATTATCAAAACGTTCACGGTTTGTTTACGACTTATTATAGTGCTTACATTTCCAGCCGTAAAATTGACTGTAAACGACGACAATCCAGCAGCAAAATTCCCTCTTCCCGTTTCCCGCGAAAAAAAACAGCCCAAGCGCGGTTTACGCAAAGGCTGTTTCGTTCTATTCATCAGGCTATAACCGCACCCTTACGGCAGCAGCACCTCAATGCCCACCAGCTCGCAAAAATCCTTCAGCACGTCATACAAATTATCGCCATACCCAAGGCAAGCGTACTCGCTGTTCCAGTCCTCTATAAGCGCATCCATATCCGCGTCCATCCGCACAAACGCATGCGGCCAAAACGGTATTCCGCACTCGCTTTTTCTGCGCTCAATTTCGTCCTCGACCGGCTCAAATATATCGCACTTTGCCAGCACCATCTGGAACTTGCCGTCACTTCTGCCCAGCCGCGCAAGTATACCTTTGCCTTCTTTCGCGACCAAGCTGACAGACAACCCGCCCGCGCTGCCTTCAGTCGGTATCCCGTGCTCTGCGAAACTCGCCTTGCCTCCCGATAATTTGCCTGCAAGCGACGGCGGTATCGTTCCGTCACCGATAATTTTAATCTCTTTGCTCTGCTTGTCGATATGCTGCAAGTCGCCGTAATAGATACCTTCCGTGCTAATCTCGTTCAGCAATATTGCCGACATCAGCGTATTAAAGTCAGACAGCGTCGATGTCGCCTGCCTATCGTTGAGCATCATGCTCTGCATCAAACAGGTCGCGCTATAGTCATCACCCAGCCCCGGGAAGCTCTGTATCGTGTAATAGTCAAACCCAAGCTGCTCTTTCAGCTGCTTCATCGCCAAATAAAGTCGTATCGACTTGCTAGTCGTTTCATCGTCATCCGGCAGCTCGTGGAACCACTGCGTCAGCGACTGCCGATATTCTTCCACCGCTTCCTTACTGATACCCTTCGCCGTTTCAATCAGCTGTGTCGTATCTCTGCTGTCAATGTCCATCCCAAACGTCTTTGTCCATTGCGAAGGGTCGGCAACGCCGCAGTTTTGCCCCATGCCCCTGCCGCCAAAGCTCGCCACAGTTGTCATGTTCAGCGTGTTCACCAGCGCGCTCGCCGTACAATAGTTCACTATTCGCTCAACGTCCTTCTTATCTTTCGCATCGCCGTATACAAACCGGAACTTCAAACCAATTTCCTTCATGGCCGCGCTCAAAACCAGCCCGCCGACCGGTCTCCACCCCTGCGAACCCGGATGCGTCCATATCACAATCCCTTTGCCGCTTTTCGCAAAGTCGCGCAGCGCGCTCAGCATATGCGAAGACCACACCCAAGTGCCTGTAAACAGCACAATCACATCAATATCGTCATCCTGCTTATACTTTTTCAGCGACTTTTGAGTCTCGTCCTTGCTTGCCACAACGATGTCATGGCTTACCAAATTAAGCCCGCTGTTGGTGAGCGCCGCTTTTGCGCCCGCAACAATCACGTCATCAATAAACGGTACTCCGCAAGGGTCCAGAAGCCCATCCTTGTGCACGCCATACACAATAAATCCAACTTTCGGTGTAATCATACAATTCCTCCAATATATTTAGTTTCATTGCTTCGCTGCTCTGCCTACTCCCAACCAAGCAGGTTCTGCCAATAGCTGTCCATCTGCATATACTCCGTCTTGCCATACGACCCATTCACAATCGCATCCGCCAGCATTTGCGCAATTTGCCTTCCCGCTTGATACGGGTCAAAGTCAACGGTAGAGCGCATAAAGTTTCCCGCCTCGTTCATCAACCCTATCGCCTCCAACGTATATCCCGCTCCGCCAATATAATAATTCTCGTTGCCGAAACCGGAATCCTCAGTAATCTCAAGCACGACTAGCGCAAACTCGTCGCTCACGCAAATAACAACGTTAATGTTCGCATACATGCTCAGCACACTTGTTGCAGCTTTCTCAGCTTCGCCTACCGTCTGCGCATTTTTGCGCGATACCACATGCACCGAGCCCGCGCCCTCAAGCACGCTGTCAATCCCTTTGCGTCGCATCAGCATACCTTCATCTGCATCGTTGCCGAGAATAAACACATTTGCCGGGCCATCAACCTTTTCGTCAATCCACCGCGCTGCGTTTTCCCCGATAATCACGCCGCACGCAAACTCATCAATAACATAATTCAAATTCGCCAGCGGAATCTCGTCAAAATATCCGGCGACAACAATCCCTTCCTCTTTCGCAATCTGCACAACTTCGCTCAGACGCTGCGCATCCACAGGGCTTGCTGCAATTCCGTCAACTCCCATGGCAATCCAATTTTCGAACTCGCTAAACTGCTCTTCCCTTTTATTCCTGGGGTCGGCGACAAGCGCAGTATAATTCTTTTCCTCGCAATAATCTTCAAACCCTTGCGTCACCTTGACATAATACTCATCACTTAGACTCTTCGGTGACCACGCCAGCGTCAGCTTGTCAGTCAAAGATTTTGTTCCCTCAATTAACGAATAAGGTCCTGCTTCGTCTGTCAAGTTCTCAATACCCGAATTACCGCACGCACCAAAAGTGCCGATCATCAGAATGGCAAGCACCAAAGCTAAATATTTGTATCTTCGAATCATTCTCTAATCCCCTTCGTATTTATAACCTACCACTACTCAAGCTCTTGAATATCATATTTCAAATAAGTCGTAAACGCTTCTGCCAGCGCTCTGCCCTTTTTACCCCTCGTCACAGAAACATGATGTATAAACCCATTCTTGCCAATAATATTTATCTTCTTTTCAAGATCGCCAATTTTCGCCACGCCGCACACGCCAAAGAACTCTTTTTCAATCACGTCATCGGTAAACTCTCCCTCGCCCATGTAAAAGACCATCTTGCCGTCCTGCGTCTTCATGCTGGCGAAGGTAATATCCCCCTTGTCAATCCGCCCCTCGTTACAGCCCCATCCGGTGCCTTCACCAAGCGCTTTTTGAAACATCTTGTGCTGCGTCACATACCCCGAGTTCGCCACCATCAGCGTTTTTGGCACAGGACCGCAGTGGAACAATATGCACTTGTCCGTGTCGTCCGTATAGTTGTTGTTCCAGTCAAGACAAGTCGCGGGCAAATCCGCCGCCAAGCTAAGCGCGCGCATGCTTATCGCGTTGCACACATCAAGCTCACACCCAGCCGCGATGCCGCGCTCACACAGCTGCGACACAACCAGACACGGCGTAATCCCCAAATACATTTCAAACTCGCTCCAGCACCTTATCGCAATGCAGTCAAGCTTGTACTCCTCAATAATCTCGTCAAGCACAACGCCCAATTTACTTATAGACATCAGCTTATCCTTTGGCAGCTCGCTACAGTTCGTATACCCCGTCAGCACTTTGCGCTTCGCGATTACTCTGCCGTCCGTCTCGTCCATCGCATCTATCCTGGCAAACACCTCCGACAAATCAATCGTCTCCGTGTTGATGCCGTATTTTTGCAATGCAATCTCGTCAAACCTTATCGTCTTAAACGCGGTCGTCCGCGCGCCAATAGCACCAACGTTAATGCGCTTCATGCCGTTTACAACCCTGCATACAGCCGCAAAATCGACCACTTCTTTGGCAAATGCGTCGCTAAGCGGGTTCATCACGTGCGAAAACGAAGTGAACGCCAATCCATTCTGATAAAACACGTCCATCACCGACAGCTTTCCGCAATAAGCGTCTCTCCTGTGCGCAAAATCCATCTTGCCAATCTCGTCGGGATACGCCTGCAGCAGTATCGGCACACCCGCGTCCCGTAGCGCAGCAATCGCACCGTTCTCGTCGCCAAAATTCGGTAGTGACAATATCACACCGTCATATTCGTTTTCGCGCAAAAACTCTGCGTATATTTCGCCGTCCTGCCTAGTCTCGACAGCTCCATACTTGGTCATCCCCTTCGGCATTACAAGCGTCTCATAACCCAGAGATTCAACAACGCCAACCATCTGCTCTCTCGCCTTGCCTATTAGGCTTTCGGGGAAAAATCCTCTGTTCCCAAACATAAGCGCAAATTTCATATGTCTCCTCTTTCCTGCTTAGTATTAAATTTATATAATTGAATATCACAGCAATAGTATTTGCCCGACAATCCATATTATATAGCACAAAGAGCGGTTTCTCAATATTAATTTGTCATATTGCTTTCGATATGAAAAAAATATCGAAATACACAGTTTTTTATTAGTAAACAAGTCCAAATTATGATATTCTAATATTGCACTTTTTCAAAGTATTCTATGCAATTTTCGATATTGAAAGGAAAGCGTTATGGCAAAAATATTTGACAAGCAATACTCAAAGCAGGAGCTTAAGAGCTATGTCGGTGACATCTCTCAAATAGCGGATGCAAAATACAGCGAGTTAAAAGACGGCAGAGGCGGCGGAGTCAGCGTCGTTGATATCAAAACTGGCGGAGGGCTCGACATCTCCGTGCTGCCCGGGCGCGGTATGGATTTCGCAGGCGCGCAATACAAAGGCGTACCGTTTGGCTATATTTCCAACACAGGCGTGGTCTCCCCCACATATTTCGACGAGAACGGTATGAACTACTTCCGCAACTTCACTGCGGGTCTGCTCACAACGTGCGGTCTTTGCAACGTCGGTCCGCCGTGCGAGGACGACGGAAAGCTTCTTGGCATCCACGGCAAAATCAGCAACATCCCGGCGGATGACATCGGCATATCTAAGGAATGGGTTGGCGACGAGTTCGTGTTCAAAGTGCGCGGCAAAGTGCGCGAAAGCGAATTCTTCGCACAAAACCTGACGCTCACAAGAGAGATAAGCTTTTCTCTCGGCGACAAAAAGATACTCATCAGCGACGCTGTCGAAAACTGCGGGTTCAAGCCGCATCCTTTGATGCTACTCTACCACTTCAACTTTGGTCATCCGCTCGTTGGCACAGACACAAAGCTATACCACACGAGCGCGCACATCAACCCAAAAGACGACTACAGCGCCAAGTATTTAGACAATTGTCACTCATTCGAAGTGCCCGTGCTGGACTGTCCCGAGAACGTTTTCTTCTACGACATGAAGCCGAGCGGCGACAACGTCTTCTCGTGCCTATACAACGACGTACTCGGTTTCGGCGTATATCTCAAGTACAAAAAGAGCCAGCTTAGCAACTTCACCCAGTGGAAAAACATGGGCAAAGGCGCTTACGTCACCGCGATGGAGCCGTGCAACACCCCTCCAATTGGCAGGGCTGCCGCCAGAGAACAGGGCATTCTCGAGTTTCTCGAAGAAGGCGAAGTGCGACGCTTTGATATCGAGCTGGGAATTGTTGACGGACGGAACGAACTGGCAGAACTTCAAAACTATAAGTAACACAGACGTTTTTATTGAGTCGGCGGCATTGCACTATCAGCATTGCTGCCGATTTTTTTGTTGTGAACAAATATTAAATAACTTATGATTCACTTTTATATTGCACCCGCCTGGTGTATACTAATTGATAGCGAATTTTCAAGGATAGGAAAGAATACATGAAGACAACCACCAGCAAAATGGGTCTCGATATTGGCTCAACCACAGTTAAATGCACTGTTATGAATCAGGGTAACGTTATTTTCAGTTACTATGAAAGACATATGAGCGACATCACAGAGGCAGTCGCGACCATGCTGAAAGCGGCATATGACGAGCTCGGTGATATCAACGTCACCGTATGCGTCACAGGCTCGGGCGGAATGTCCGTAAGCAAATGGCTTGGTCTGCCGTTTGTGCAAGAGGTCATCGCGGCAAGCACAGCGGTAAAAGAGCTTATACCGCAAACCGACGTCGCCATCGAGCTTGGCGGTGAGGATGCGAAAATCACATACTTTTCCGGCAGCACAGAGCAGCGCATGAACGGCACGTGCGCAGGCGGTACAGGCGCGTTCATCGACCAAATGGCATCGCTGCTGCAAACCGACGCGCTGGGTCTAAACGACCTCGCAGCGGGCGCAACCAACGTGTACGACATCGCGGCACGATGCGGCGTTTTCGCCAAGAGCGACATCCAACCGCTAATCAACGAAGGCGCTGCCAGAGAAGACATCGCGGCTTCAGTGTTCCAAGCCGTGGTCAACCAAACCATCAGCGGGCTTGCGTGCGGCCGCCCCATTCGCGGCAACATCGCGTTCCTCGGCGGACCTTTGCACTTTTTGCCCGTTTTGAAAGAACACTTCGTCAAAACGCTGAAACTGCAGCCCGAAGCCATCATGGAAGCTCCGTTTGCCATGATGTTTGTTGCGGCAGGCTGCGCATTGATGTCCAGCAGCGATAAAATGCCGCTCAAAGACCTCCAGCATAAATCGACGCAAGTGTATACATTCGAAGACAACATCGTAAAGCTAGACCCGCTGTTCGCTACGCAAAGCGACTACGACGAATTTTCCGCGCGCCACGCAAGCGCAGATGTGCCAAAAACGGCGCTAAGCGATTACAGCGGCGCGTGCTTCCTCGGTATAGATGCAGGCTCTACCACCACCAAAGCGGTGCTTCTCTCCACAAAAGGCGAGATGCTATACTCGCACTACGGTTCCAACAAAGGCAGACCGCTAGACGTCATGCGCAGCATCATTGCCGACGTTTACGACAAGCTGCAGGAGGGTGCATACATCGCGAACGCCGCGTCAACGGGCTACGGCGAAAACCTCGCCAAAGCTGCGTTCAATCTCGACACCAACGAAGTCGAAACGGTTGCGCACTACACCGCTGCAAAATACTTCAAGCCGGACATCGACTTCATACTCGACATCGGCGGGCAAGACATGAAGTGCATGCGCATCAAAGACGGCGTTATCGACGAGGTTATCCTCAACGAAGCGTGCAGCAGCGGCTGCGGCTCTTTTCTCGAGACATTCGCAGCTTCGCTCGAAAGCACCATCGAAAACTTTGCGCAGCAAGCGCTTTTCGCACCCCAGCCTATGGATCTAGGGAGCCGATGCACAGTGTTCATGAACAGCAAAGTGCGCCAAGCTCAAAAAGAAGGCGCAACGCTCGGTGGCATTTCTGCAGGGCTTTCCTATTCAGTGGTCAAAAACGCGCTCTACAAAGTCATCAAGCTAAAAACCGCAGACGACCTCGGTAAAAACGTGGTAGTGCAAGGCGGCACATTTTTGAACGATGCCGTGCTTCGTTCCTTTGAACTGCTGACAGGCAGACAGGTCACACGCCCAAACATCGCAGGGCTCATGGGCGCTTTTGGTTCTGCATTGATTGCGCGCGACAGATGTGAGACCGACTCGGTCTCTTCCATCATATCGAAAGACGTGCTAGCCTCGATGGACATCACGCAAAAGTTCACACGTTGCAAGGCGTGCGAGAACAACTGCCGCCTCACGGTCAACCGATTCGGTGACGGGCGCAAGTTTATCTCCGGCAATCGCTGCGAACGCGGCCTAGGTGCAGACCACGCCAAAAACACTCTGCCCGACATGTACGAATACACATACGAGCGCACATTCGCGTACGATTCGCTACCGACCAATGAAGCATCACGCGGACAAATGGGCATCCCCCGCGTGCTCGGAATATACGAAAACTATCCGTTCTGGCACACGTTCTTTACGGAGCTTAAATACGAAGTTGTTCTGTCTCCTCGCTCCTCGCGCAAAGTCTACAGCGCAGGCATCGAGAGCATACCGAGCGAGTCTCTGTGCTATCCGGCAAAGCTGGCGCACGGCGCTATCCGAAAGTTAATTGACGCGGATGTCAAAACGATTTTCTTCCCGTGCATTCCGTACGAGAAAAAGGAAGAGAAACAGGCAGCAAACAACTTCAACTGCCCAATAGTCACGTCATATCCCGAGAACATCAAAAACAACATGCCGGAAATCAAAGAGAACGGCGTGGATTTCCTGATGCCGTTTTTGCCGATGGACACCATCAAACGGCTGACCGCGCGTCTTGTGCAAGAGTTCCCCGACATACCAAAAAACGAAATCAAAGCAGCCGCAAAAGCTGCGTGGCACGAGAAATCCGCCTTCCAGCACGACTTGCGCAAACAGGGCGAGAAAATCGTCGCCAAAGTCAAAGCCGGCGAAATGAAAGCTATCGTTCTCGGCGGTCGTCCATACCACGTAGACCCCGAAATCAATCACGGCATCAGCTCCATAATCACGTCGCTTGGCTTCGCTGTGCTGACAGAGCAGAGCGTCGCACACCTTGGCGAATACAAACCGCTTCGCGTGCTCGACCAATGGATGTACCACACGCGCATATACTCGTCGGCATATCTCGTCGGCGTCACGGACGGGCTCGAGCTCGTTCAGCTAAACTCGTTCGGCTGCGGACTCGATGCAGTCGTCACCGACCAAACCAGCGAGATTTTACAAGCGCACGACAAAATCTTCACGCTCATCAAAATCGACGAAATCAGTAACACGGGCGCAATCAAGATTCGCCTGCGCTCTCTCGCCGCCGCCATGGCAGAGCGCGACAAAAAAGGTAAGCGCATCACCGAAGCGATCAAGGAAAAAGTGACAGGCTATACGAAAGTCCTGTTCGAGAAAGACATGAAGAGCGAGTACACCATCCTCTCACCGCAAATGTCGCCGATACACTTCGACTTTCTAAAGCCTGCGTTCAAAGCGGCGGGCTATACGCTCGAAGTGCTTCCCTCGGTTGACAGAAACGCTGTCGAAGAAGGGCTTAAATACGTCAACAACGACGCTTGCTACCCGACCATTTTGGTCACAGGTCAGCTTATCGAAGCCATCAAGTCGGGCAAATACGACATCACCCGACTCGCTTGCATCATCTCGCAAACAGGCGGCGGGTGCCGTGCCAGCAATTACATCGGCATCATCCGTAAAGCGCTAACCGACGCAGGGTACGACAACATACCGGTTATCTCATTGAACGCAGCCGGGCTGGAGAAACACCCCGGTTTCAAATACACAATCAAGTTTATCCGCCACGCCTTGCGCGCAATCGTCTATGGCGATCTTCTTAACCGCCTCACGCTGGCTATCCGTCCTTACGAGCTTAACGAGGGCGATGTCGAGAAAGCGTACCAGAAGTGGCGCGAGATCGTGACAGAAAACGTGCAGCACTTAGGTCGCCGCAAATACAAGCGCATCATAAACGAAATGGTCGAGGAATTTGACACCATGCCCATCCGCGACATCCGCAAACCGGTCATCGGCGTGGTCGGCGAGATTCTCGTCAAATACCACCCGACCGCCAACAACCAAATCGTCAAGGTGCTCGAGGAGGAAGGCGCAGAGGTCAAAGTTCCCGATTTGATGGACTTCCTGCTGTATTGCGCCTACAACACCAACTTCAAGTCCGAGCAGCTCGGCAAAGCAAAAATCTTCGCGACCATCGGCAACATCGCCGTTGCGATAATCGAGCGCTCGCGCCATCTGATGAAGAAAGCCCTCGACAAATCTGAGCGCTTCTATTCGCCAAGCCCAATATCGCACAAAGCCGATTCAGCGGCAGAGTTTTTGTCCATCGGCAACCAAACGGGCGAAGGCTGGTTCCTCACCGGCGAGATGGCAGAGCTCATCAAAGAAGGTGCAGACGGCGTTGTTTGTGCACAGCCCTTTGCGTGCCTGCCCAACCACATATTCGGCAAAGGCGTAATCCAGCCGCTTCGTGCCAAATACAAAAACGCCAACATCGTCGCCATCGACTACGACCCCGGTGCCAGCGAAGTCAACCAGCTCAACCGCATCAAGCTGATGCTCTCGCTCGCCAAGGATCAGATTGCGAATTAGTAAGAAATAGTAATTAATGAGGTTCAAAGTAAAATGCGAAATACGTTAAGGAATTTAATCGGTGCAGAAATTAAGAAAATTGTAAAGACGCATGATTATTGGCAAATTGAGCTGGATATCGGTGGAGTTAATTGCTACAACCCCTTATACCATTGCGTGAAAAACAATAGTCATCTTTTTGAAGCAGACTTTTGCTCAGAGTATATCGGAAAGAAAATAGTAAAAATCGTGTATAAGGATAAGAAACATCTAACTATGAAATTCGGGAGAAAACGCAAGCTGGTCATTTCACTCTTAGATCAGGATTGGGCTGGACCGGAAGCATTTAGTGTACACATGATTTCTGGAGCGACGATAGTTGTTAATTAGCCCCACTACCTCAAACATCAAACCCTATCTGCTCCACCTTATACCGCCCCTTATACCCATCAATAATACTCTCCATATCCGTCCTAATCCCATTCTAATTGTAAATTAGCCCATACAAAAAAGCACCTTCCATTGTCAGCAAATGCAATAGAGGTGTTTTTATTTAAACACTAACCCAAAACTAAATAGTTGAGTTGCTATTCTTTAAGTTTAGGTTTATAATTAAGTATAATGATTTGCTGGAGGTGTCCTCTATGAAAATCAGTGTTTTGCCAAAATCAAAACTCGGTATATGGTCTGTTGCTCTTCTTATTTTCTCGGTGTTATTGGTAGTTTTATTCTTTTTACTAATCAACGTTTTTAATCAAAAAGGCGGCGAAACTTTTTTTAGTAATCTTACGCTTACTATCCCAATGATATGTGCATGGTTTGCAGGTGTGCTTTCTTTTATAATTGGCATAATCGCAGTCATAAAAAACAAATCACGTTCCATGCTCGTATTCATTTCTATACTAATCGGGTTTTTGGTCGCACTTTATGGAATCCTTGCAGTAACACCAAGCTAATTATTCAAAAAGACATATACTTAGAAATTATTAAACGACAAGATTTCTCCCCTCTACACATCAAACCTCATCTGCTCAACCTCATACTTCCCTTTATACCCATCAATAATATCCGCCATATCCGTGCGAATCCCCAGCTTCCTACACTCTGTCTCAAACACATGCTTTAGTCTGCGATGGTGCGGCACACCGCAGCTATACTTATCCCCATACGTTCTAATATACTTCTTCTTCAACCCCGGGAAGTGCACATCCAATTTATCATAATACCAATCACGTTGGTTCGTGCGCAGCGTCATGCCAAACGCGCCGAATATAAACTGCGCCCCGCTCGCGCTTGCCGCGCGCACAATGCCAAGTATGTTGCGCTCGTTGTCTTCAATAAACGGCAATATCGGCATCATCAACACCCCCGCGTAAACGCCTGCATCATTCAGCCTTTTGATGGCAGCAAACCGCCGAGACGACGCACACACATGCGGCTCAACGATTCGGCTCAATTTATCATCGCTCGTCGTAACCGTCATTTTGACAATCACCGGCGAAATTTTCGCAATTGCCTGCAAAACATCGATATCGCGCACAACCAAATCGCTTTTTGTTGCAAGCGCCGCGCCAAACCCATATCGGTCAATCAGCTTCAGCGCACCCCGAGTCAGCTTATGCTCATACTCAAACGGGTTATACGGATCGCTCATTGCGCCCATACCGACAACGCCCTTTTTGCGTTTGCTGCGCAAATTCCGCTCGATAATTCCAAGCGCGTTAGTCTTCGCACGCACCGTGTCAAAATCCTCAACACCATAACACTCGCTTCGGCTGTCGCAATAAATACACCCGTGGCAGCACCCGCGGTATATGTTCATGTTATAGTTCGCACCAAACCATTGCGTGTTCTCCGCATACCCCGAAACGATATTTTTCGCGCTGACATACTCCATAATCCACGCCCTGCCTTCGCCCCAATTATACACGAATTTTCGTTCTGTTGCAACAATGCGCCCCGTGTCACCCTGAGCGGAGCAAAGCGCAGTCGAAGGGTCTTTTCTTCTCCCGCTGCCTACTTCCATTATTTACCACTTCCTGTCCGAAGGACGCTCCCATTATTGTGTGCAGTAAGCCTCACCTCCTGTCCGAAGGACGCTCCCCACCTGCTCGCAGAACGCATTACCCTCCCGTTTTTCTGCACAAAAAAGGACGATGCATTCTCGCACCGCCCTATTGTTATTACTCGTTAGCTATGTATCTTCGCGGCTTTGTGCCACCTCACCATATCGCGTATCGTTTTGATAAGCGGCCTCGCCCTATACCCAAGCTTGCTTTCCGCTTTAAAGCTCGATATATTCGCATTGCCCATCAGCACGTCAATCGAGTACTTCGACAGCACAGGCTTTTTGCGCGCAATCTTATAGTATATCGGTGCAAAGAACGCCGCTACTCTCACCAAGAACGCAGGCACTCTTTTGCGCTTAACCGTATTGCCTGTGGTGTCCTCCACCGCTTCGATAATCTCCTCCAGGCTAGAAATGCTGCCCGAGATAATATAGCCCTGACCCTTTTCGCCGGCTTTCCACGCGCGGTATATTCCGTCAACAACGTCTCGCACATCAACAAAATCGTACTTGCCGTCAAAGTAATACTGCGTCTTGCTCGCGCTGATATATCCTTTAATCGCGCTGCCGGTGTAGCTGCTCCTAAAGTCATACGGTCCAATCACGCCGGACGGAAACACGATCACCGCGTTCAGTCCCTTTTGAATCGCGTTCATAACCTCGATAGTCGCCATCGCCTTGCTTTGCGCATACGCGCCGTTTAAGTGGCTGATGTCCGAATCGAGCGTCTCGTCGATCTGCCCGACCTCGGGTTCTTTGAGTGCGTGCACGCTTGACACATGAAGCAGCCTATCCACTTTCTTCTCAAGGCACGCGTTAATCACGTTAATCGTGCCGCCTACGTTCACGTCCATAACGAGCTTTTTGTTCACACCCGAAATCTGGACGAGCCCTGCCAAGTGAAACACGTTATCGCAGCCTCTCACAGCAGCGGACACAGCAAAAGAATCGCGAATGTCTCCTCTGATTACTTCGCTCGCATACTTCTCAATATATGAAATATCTTCTTTGGGTTGCACAAACAGTCTTAAATCCCTATGCCCCTTGCGATAGAGATGCTTGACCAGCACGTTGCCGATATGGCCGCCTGCACCTGTTATTAAAATCATGACGAATCTCCTTTAGATTTACTTAAAATTATAATAGCGTTTTTTACTTAGAGCATTCGTCACTAGTATTATACACCCATTTGATCAATTTGAATATTAATAATTTGTAAACAAAAAGGCAACACTCCCGTAACATCTGTGTCGCCTTAAAAATCTATCTTATCAGCTACTCTGTTTTTGCATTGTTGTTTGCTATCTCATACTCTTCTTCCGCGTGTGCTTTTACTGGCGCCATCGCCAAAACCACGCTTATTGTCATCGGTACCGCCGATATCGACTGCCATGGGAATCCAAACACCATCACGGCTATCATCGCCCCCGCCATAATAAAAGCGCCAATCATGTTCCGTCTTGTAACAACAATCGCGCCAACAATTCCGACCACATTCGCAACTATGCAGATAATCGCGTAAGTCGGGTTGTGCGTATACGGAACAATCTGCGAATGCGGCAACAAGTCCAGAAAAAACAACACGCCTAGCGCAATGCCAAATACCCCTGCAAACAATCCATATACCATCTCGGTTTTTCTCATCTGTCTTCTACCTTCCGCAATCATTATTGTCCCAATAATTATACAACATTTGCGCAGCAATATCAACGAAAACTGCTTACGCTCGCAGCTTTACCGCAACCGCGACGTCTACTCTACGCTCTTCAATTCACTATAACCGCCAAACGCATACAAGCTCGGCTCATCGCTAAGCTGCGCTGCTGCCGTTATATCGGCCAAAAAAACTGTATGATCCCCCGCCTGCATCGTCTGATCAAGTTTCAGAGCCCATGCTATCCTGCTGCCCACAATCGCCGGCACATCAAACCCCTCCGGCAATATCGTCTCCAGCCCCAGCGAAGCTATCTTGTCCGTATCCCTGCCGCTGCTTTTACAGCACGCCATCGCCTTTTTCTCAATCTGCTCGGTCGGCAAGCACAGCGTAGCCACGCCCGTTTTGCCGATAACCTCGCCCGTATAGCCTTTGCTGCCAAGGCAAAACACCATCTTAGCCGGTTTTAATGACGCAAAGCTAAACCACGATACGCCCATCACGTTCCTTCTGCCGTCCTCACTGCGCGTCACCAGCAATCCAAACAAATGCGGCGAGCTTAACGCTACCGTCTCCATAATCTCAATTTTTTTCATTTTCATCTCCTTTATATCGACATGCCAAAGCCCGCACTTTTTAGCTGCGGGCACATGGCACGAATTTTATATAAGTAAAACTAAGGAAGAAGCTTATACGCACCTGCTATAATCGGCCACGTTTTGCACAGCATAAACGCTTCAACGCTATCCACCCCCGGCGTTCCGCATGTCGCCGCCAGCGCCTTGTTCTCTCTATCCATAATCTCGGCATAGTTCACGCCAAACGCATCCTTGCACCAAGCACCCTGCTGGCTCGCATGGCACAAAAACATGTCCATCTTAAACTGCGCCTGCTCCGTAATGTCCACAAAATACTCTGGAGTAAACGTATTGCTGATGCCAAACGGCGCCGCAAAAAACATAGGCGGCACTTTGGTATGCGCCTCATGCTCCGTCTCAATCAGCTTTATACTGGCGTTAACTCGCGCGATAAACGCCAAATACCCTGTAATGTCGTGATCGGGGTTATAATCTCTATAATACGGCGGCGCAAATATCACATCCGGCTTTGCCTGCCTAACCACGTCGATAAACATCAGCCGCGTCTCTTTGGTGTCAAACAAAAACTCGTCATCAACACCCATCCAAAACAGCTTCGCGCCCAGCATATCTGCAGCGTTCTGCGCTTCCTTGTGCCGCACCTCCGCGATTTCCTCTTTGCTCATTCTAAAAGAGCCGATGTTTCCGTTCGTTGCAATGGCAATAAATATCTCGTCACCGCGATCCGCATATTTCTTCAAAGTTCCTGCGCATCTGAACTCAACATCATCAGGATGTGCACCAAAAGCCAATACTCTCATATTCATACTCCTTTGTTTGTTTTATGGTAACAACTTATGCGGCTCTGCTGCGCCAATCGGGAACGTGTTGCACAGCCGAAACACTTCGCTGTACTTGCTGCTCGAGCCCGTCTGGTTTGCAAAATACGCACAGTTATCTTTCATCATCTTCAATATATCAACGTGGAACATGTCATCGGCCCACTCCTCGTTCTGCGATTTATGCGCCATCCACATAGCCACCTTAGTGTCCATAGTCTCCGTTACGTCCACGTAATATTCAGGTATAAAATTCGCCCCGCCCGTTGGCTGGCAATAAAACATTACAGGTATCTTTTCCGTCGGCGGATGCTCCGTCTTAATCAACTTAATCGTCGAATTTATCCGCGCAATAAACGCCATGTACCCGGTTATGTCGTGGTCGGGGTTATAATCCTTCATCTTCCAAGTCGTAAACATCACGTCCGGCCGCGCCCTACGCACCACGTCAATAAACATGTCTCTCGTCTGCCGGCTGTCAATCACGTACTCGTCGTCAATGTCCATCCAAATCAGCTTCGCACCGATAATATCGCAAGCGTTCTGCGCTTCGACGTGCCGAATCGCCGCAATATCCTCTTTGCGCTCATGCCGCATAGACCCGATGTTGCCGTTGGTCGATATCGCTATCGTAATATCATCCCCACGCGCCGCATACTTCGCCAGCGTTCCCGCACAGAAAAACTCACAATCGTCGGGATGCGCGCCAATAAACAAAACTCTCATTCTGTCTCCCTTATCTGTAACCTCAATTACAGCTCAATTTCAATCGTTTCGGGTAAATTCACGACAACCGAATCGTTGGTATACGTAAACGGCGGCAGCACGGTCAGCACCATCGCTCTCACATCCTGCTGCGGAAACGGCACAAAATGCCACACCTTGCGCTTAAACCGTACAAGCGTGTCCTTCGGCACCAAAAACGCCTCAAACTTAGTCATCACGGGAACCTTTCCGCTCTCCTGCCCGACCAATATCACACTATCGCAGGTCATGCAAAACTCAATCTCTTCGGTATCCTCGTGCATCTCTACAACGTCCACGACCATCTCTCTCATGTTGATGCCGCAAACGCTGAATCCCGCAAGGCTGCCGCCAAGAAGCGCAGCCGTCTCGTCAGGATAATACGAGAAATCCCCTTCGCGTCCGGTGTCCACATCGTAAATATTAAAATACGAGCCAAACGGCGCAAACTTCTCGCTATTAAGCTCCTGAACTTTCACTTTCATTCCTCACACCTCAAAGGATTCTTGCGCTCAAACCACACAATGAAACACGCCTAATAATTCTCACGCTTTCCCATCGCATATTTGTCTAAAAAAAGTTAAGGGAGCAAAACCGCTCATCCGGCTTCGCTCCCCATAAACACGTTACTTTTTCATGTAGTCGCAAACTACTTCGATTTGGTCAGCAAATGAAAGATCTCCAAAATCCTTTTCAAAGAATGCACTTCCGATTGTAAACGTCCACGGCGAAACATCCTTCATCAAATCGAGCCTCTCAAAGTTCTTGATGCTTCCGGCAATACACACCGGCAGGTTAACCTCATCAACAAACCGTTTAATCAGCTCTTCAGGGTCTCCGGTAAACCGATACGCAAGCAGGTCAAACCCATCAACGCCTTTTTCAATCAGCGAATTGGCCTCGCCAACCATGCCCTCGATCGTGCCGCCGAGTATACTAGGTCTGCCGGTAATTTCCCCGACAAACGGCATATACATCATCCCGGCTTCCTTCACAATGTCTCTGACAGAGTCAAAGTACATCGTACCCATCAGGATATCAAAACCGCATTCAATACCAACCTTCGCGCCTTCAATACAGCCCTGCTCCGTATAGTCCACAACTTCAAGAAACGTTGTCTTGCCCGCAGCCTTCATCATTTTCACAAGACGCTTCATCTTGCTCTTTTTCAGTCCGGCTTCCTTGAATCCCCAATACTGCGCCTGGGTGTCCTTGCAGGCTTTGAATACTTTAATCGCGTCTTTCACAGTCTTGTCATTGTGGGTCAACATCACGATAAGCTTTGGAATCTCTTTCATCATTATAACCTCTTTCAACTAGTTTACTATTATGTCGCTACTATTGTTGCCTTGTACTACTCAGTTCCTGCCATAAATCCTGCAAGAGTCTGTCCCGGATAGTAAAGCTCAAACGCTTCTTCTACATTGTCCGGTGTAACAGCCATGTTTGCACCATAGAGCAATCCCGGTATTTCCACACCGTTCAACAGATTAATCATCTGGCTCATTGTCCATCTTGCCGGCCATATCGAAGAATAGCACGCGCTACCGACGATGTCTCCGTCATAGATGCCCTTGAGGATCAGCTTGTCGTTGTCGACAGAGCTTAACAGAACGTCGCTGTCTGCTGCAAGTTTAGCATTCATCATGCCGATTGTTGCAGAGCTGTACAGTCCCCAAGCACCAATCATGTCAGGATGCGCAGCCAAAGCGCCTTCAAACGCAGTGTAATGGTCTTCCGGAGAAATACCCGTCAGTTCAATCAACTCTACGTCAGGATACTTTTCGAATACCTGCAAGAATCCAAGCGCACGTGTTGCAGCGTTTGGATGAACGAAAGGAAGGTTCTGCCATACGATTGTGCCCTTCATCTCTATGCCTGCATCCATGATTGCAGCTTCAAGCATTTCGCCTGCCTGCTGTCCCTGAACAACACAGTCAAAGCTTGTTACTGCATCAGCTTCTCCTGCCAACGGCGGATTTAGTGTAACAACCGGAATTCCGGCTTCTTTCAAAGCGTCAAGAGACTCTTTTACGCCATAGAAGTCGCAAGGAGCCAAAATAACTCCGTCAACATCCTGGAGTATCCACTGCTCAATTGCTGTGTTCTGCGCGTTCTGGTCATAGTTCGCGTCATTAACGAGCAGCGTTACGCCGGCTTCTAATGCAGCAGCTTCCATAGTATCAAGAATCATGGAACCAACTTCATCAACCGTGTAGTAAACAGAGAATCCAATTGTGTACGCTTCGTTTGCCGTCGGGAACGCGTCGGTCATTCCGTCAGGAACGTTAACCGTGCCGCCCGTAGCTCTAATCGTAACATCACATTCAACGCCCAATGGATTGTAATATCCGTTGAGGTCAAACACTGTGCCCTCTGCTTCTTGATAGTCAAAGTCTGCAGCATTTGTATGCATTGCGACTACGTCTTCAACGTCTTCAACGACATCTTCGACAACATCCTCTGCATCGTCCACTACGTCTTCAACTACGTCTTCAACAACATCTTGAACTTCCTCGGGTGTTACTGCTGGGTTACATGCCGCAAAGGCCAGTAAGACAACCAATACGAGAACCAACAATCTAACCACTTTCTTCATCTTCTTTTCCTCCTATTATTTTTATTGGCTAAAGCAATAGCCAAATCTATTCATTACTTCTTGCTTTCAGATAGTTGTCAAGCAGCATCGCCAATATGATAACTGCGCCCTTAACCACAATCTGATACGAATACGGCAAACTGAGTAGCGACATTCCGCTGCTAAGCGCGGCGATAATCAAGCAACCACCAAATGTGCCCCATATACGCCCATTACCGCCCGAAATCGCGGTTCCGCCAAGTATAACGCCCGAAATCGCATCCAACGGTAAATCTTTTCCGAGGTCCGGATTGCCCGAGTTAAACAGCGCCGCCAGTATAAGACCTGCTACAAATGCATAGAACGCATTTAGAGTGTATGCCGTAATCTTTATAAAATTGACTTTAATTCCGGCAACCCTAGCGGCTTCTTGGTTTCCACCGATGCACCGCACATAGAATCCGAATTTCGTTTTTTTGTATAGGAACCACGTTGCTGCAAACAGAACAATTACAAATACAACCGGCGTCGGGAAAACCCCGCCTATTTTTCCGTTTCCAAAGAAATCTGCAAACCCTTCAACAACAATCGGTGTTGGTCTGCCCTCGCTGAGTATCAGCGCCAGTCCTCTAAATATATTCATCGTTGCGAGTGTCACCAAGAACGGCTCAATTTTTCCCTTTACGGATACAAATCCGTTAAAGAATCCAAGCGCCAGTGCCACAACAAGCATAATCAGCAGCGCAGGTACAATCGGCATCAGCCCGCCCTTTACAAGCATGGAGAACCCAACGCCTGTAATTGCCGCCACACCACCAACAGACAAATCAAGTCCGGCCAGCGTGATAACAAACGTCATTCCAAAGCCCACAATAAACACAAAGCTCTGTCTCTTCAGCATATTCAATAGATTTATCGGATTAATGAACACATCATTAAGTGCTGTAAAAATACCCATTATCACGATAAGGATAATAATCGTCCTAAACCTTATAAAGAACTGACCAACAGTAATTCCGCCTCGCTTTTTCACACCGCTTTTTGCCTGCATTATCTTTCCTCCAATTTATATCTAGATTTTTTATATTCGCTATTCGATCAGTCCTTAAGCGCCGCGAGTGTCATAACAGCTTCCTGCGTTGCCTCGCTGCGGTTAAGCACGCCCTTCATAACGCCTTCTCTCATAACCATAATGTTGTCTGCCATGCTGATCAGCTCGGGCAGCTCAGAGCTCACCATGATAATCGCCGTACCCGCCGCAGCAAGCTCGCCCATTATGTTATATATCTCCGTTTTCGCACCAATATCGATGCCGCGCGTCGGTTCATCAAACAGCAAGATGTCCGGTTTAAACTCCATCCACTTGCCAAGAGCCACCTTCTGCTGGTTCCCGCCCGACAGCGTATCCACAATCTGCTTTAGCGTAAATATCCTTATATCCAAGCTGTCCTGCTGCTTCTTCGCCTTGCCCATCAGCTTTTTCCAGCTAAGCGTTCCCAGCGGCGTTTTTTCCTGTGCGTTAATCATGTTCAGGTTTTCCATAACAGACAAACACAACACCAGTCCCGATTTCTTTCGGTCCTCGGTAACAAAGGCAATTTTGTGCTTCATAGCGTTTATCGGGTTCCTCGGCACAAATTTCTTCCCGTTAAGCTCAATCTGCCCGCCAGTAATTTTTCTCAGCCCATACAGCGCTTCTAGAACCTCGGTACGCTTTGCACCAACCAGCCCGCCGATGCCGAAAATCTCTCCCTTGTGCACTTCAAACGAAACGTTCTTAAATGTTTTTTCACTTTCCAAATCCTTTACGCTAAGCACAACATCGCCAAGCTTAATGTCCCTTTTTGGGAACATGTCTTTTAGCTGCCTGCCAACCATCATGTTTATCAAATCATTTTCGGTAACGTCCTTGTTGTTCACCGTCCCCACCAAATCGCCGTCGCGCAGCACAGAGATCCTGTCCGCGATTCCGTCAATCTCGTGCAGCCTGTGCGATATATAAATTATAGTAACGCCTTGGTCTCTAAGATGCCGAATAATATTCATCAGCTCGTCCGCGTCCTCTTGGGATATCGACGAGGTCGGCTCGTCCATCAGAATAACCTTTGCATCGCTGGCAATCGCCTTTGCTATCTCGACAACCTGCTGCTGCGCAATCGAGAGCGTCCTCACCATCGCGTTTACTCTGATATCTTTCTGCTCCATCCTGTTCAGCACATCTCGCGCGATTTTATTGTATTGCTTTTTGTGCTGCAGCACACCCTTAAACCTGTCCTGCTTGTCAATCACAATGTTTTCCGCAACCGTCATGTCGGGGCAAAGCGTCAGCTCTTGATATATCGTATGTATCGAAGCGTCCAGCGCGTCCTTCGGTTTCTTAAACGCTACTCGTTTACCGTCAAGAATAATCTGCGCCGTTTTCTCGGTCGGATGAAACCCGCTTATTATCTTTATCAAAGTAGATTTGCCTGCGCCGTTTTCTCCCAGCAGCGCATGAACTTCTCCCTTTACCAATCCTAAGTTAATGTTTCTCAGCACACTCACGCCGGAAAAAGACTTCCCAATGTTTTTCATTTCAAGTATAAACTCGCTCAAAACCCCACCTGCTTTCAATTATTCTGCGACTCAAAATCATGAATTTTATTAAAGAGCGCGGCATACTTTGCATACGCCTTCTCAAAACTCTTCTTGGTTTCGCTCTGTGGCACAAACCTTTTTTCTTTCTTGGCAGCTGTCGCAAACGCTTCGCTCGGGTGCTTTATCTGCCCCATAGCCACGCCCGCCATAGCCGCTGCGCCAAGCGCCGAGCTTTCACTCACGTTTCCTTTAATTACAATCAGCCCAGTTATGTTCGCTTTTAATTGCAGCTGCTTGTCTATCTTCGCACCGCCGCCAACCGACCGAATAGCACTGATGTCAATCCCTGCTTTGCGCAGCGCATCGCTGTGCAGCTTTATCTCGTAGCACAGCCCTTCAATCATCGCCTGCACAATATCGTCCCTCGTGCTGCTGAGTGTCAGCCCATATATCGTCCCTTTAGCGTTCGGGTCAAAGTGCGGGTTTCCGCTCCCCGAAAAGTGCGGCAAAAATATCATCTCACTGGGCTTATCCGCTTCCAGCGCTTCAAGCAGCTTTTCAAATACGTCCTCGCCGCTCATCTTGCACAGCTCGTAAGTGTCACTCGCAATCACATCGCGATACCAGCGCAATATACACCCTGCCGTCAAATTTACGCTAAACGTCACGTACCCGTCGTACCCGGGATAACACGGAAACAAGTTATCAAGCATCGCTGCGCCCGTGTTTGCCTTGTCCATTGCCACCACAATGCCTTCTATCGTCCCGGCGATATTAACCGCCGTATCACTCTTCCTCTCATCCAGCCCGGCGCCAATCGCCGCACACACCATGTCGTGTCCGCCGCTCACAATCTCCGGCGACTTGCTGAACCCAAGCTTCTTTGCCAACCCGGCTTGCACTTTGCCAAGCTTTGTTCCCGATGGCACAACCTTTGGAAGCATGCGCTCATCCATAGGTATTTTGTCCAACACCTGCTTGCTCCACGCTTTGTCTCTGATGTCAAACAACATCGTCCTTGCCGCTTCGCTATAGCTAACGCTTGGAGCTCGCCCCAGCTTCTGCACAATAAAATCTTCAAATGTGCCCCATCTTTGCACCTTGTCGTAAATCTGCGGCTCGTTTGTCTGTATCCAAAGTATTTTTGCTAGGCTTCCAATAAACAGCGGCGGCATTCCCGTTATATGAAAGAACGCTCCTTCTCCAAAATCGCTGACAAACTTCTTTATCTGCTCCGTGCCTCTTGGGTCAAAGTCGATAATCGCTTTGCGCACCGGCGTTCCGTCGTACCTCAGCGGCAAAATCACATCGCCGATTGCAGATATCGCAAGCGCATTCACAGGCTTGTCCGTCTTGCCGTTCGCTTCGCTGATGACCGCCTTGATGTTGTCCCAAACAACGTTCGGGTCAAGCTCCAGCAGCCCTTCTCCCGGGAAGCTCAGCTCATACTCGCGGTAAGCATCGCACACGATATTGAATTTTTCATCGAACACCACGGCTTTACAGCCCGAGGTTCCCATGTCCACACCCATCAACCGCAATGTCTGCCTCCAACTAAACGTTTTTGTGCCAATAAATCTTATCTATCGCCTGCTTGCTCTGCTCTCGCAGCGTCGGTTCAGACGGCGTTTTCGGTCCCACGTCCCAGTTCTCCACAGGTCCGCCCGAGCTTTCCTTAGGTGCTGCTGCGTTGCTTGCCGACGCAACCGATACGCTACCCCCGCCAATTTGCGCCGCCGCATAGCTGTCGCTTTTATGCACGCGCCCGGTGCTGCTAAACATCTTCATGCAAACTTCTGCCGCATCCAAAAATCCGTCGTTTATTGTGCGTATCAAATCACATATATCGTAATTGCCTTGATATTCGGGTTTCTCCGCTACATAAGCGTTGGCGTTTTTCTTGCCTTCCACACACATATCGGTGTATATACAAACCTTCACGATGCCCATTCCCATCGCGCGTTTGATATGATCCTCTGGTATTCCTGTGCCGCCGTGCAGCGTTAAGTACACGTTCTGGCTCATCAGCCCGTAATATATCTGCTCTAGCCGCGCAAAATCGAGACTCGGCTTTCCTTTGTACAATCCATGCGCGTTGCCTATAGACACCGCCAATATATCGACGCCCGTTCTTTGCACATAATCCTTTGCAAGCGCAGGGTCGGTCATTGTGTCCACTGCTGTTTCCGCTGCTGCGCCGCCTTCGGATGCGCCCGGCAATGCACCAAGCTCGCCCTCAACAGCAACGCCATAGCTGTGCCCCATTTTCACGGCCTCTGCCGTGTTGCGCACATTGTCTTCGTACTCCAGCTTGCTGCCGTCATACATCACAGACGTAAACCCTGCTTTTACAGCGTGCTCCACAGTCTCCAAATCTCCGCCGTGGCTCAGGTGCAGCCCAACAGGCACATTCACGTTTTTCGCCGCGAGATACGTCACCGCCGCCATCTGCTCAAAATCCACATACGGCTCAATAACGCCCGGCTCTGTCACGAGTATCGGCGCACCAAGCGCCTCTGCCCGCTTCACAAGCGCAGGTATCTGATCCAGCCCGTTTAAGTTAAACGCACCCACCGCAAACTTTTCCTGTGCGCATTTTTCCAGTATATCCAAAGTCTTTACATATGCCATAGTTATCTTCCTTTACTCGTTAGTTGTCAAACACCTCTGGGTTCACAATCGGTTTTGGTCGCCCGCCCGCAATGTAGAGGAGCAAATCGTTGGCTATCATGACCGATTGAAGATAAATAACGTCGGTTCCCGACCCCGCAATGTGCGGTGTCAATATCACGTTATCATAATTAAAATACTCGTCGTTCTCTTTTATTGGCTCGTTGTGAAACACGTCCAGCGCCAGCCCGCCTAGCTTGCCGCTCCGCAGATTATCGCGCAACACTTCTTCTACCACAATGCCCGCTCTAGCGTTGTTTACGAAAAACACACCGTCTCGCATCATCTCAAACTCTTCCTTGCCAAGCATGCCGGCGTTCTTTTCGTTCACCTTGGCATGCACAGATATGATATGCGACGATTTTAGCAGCTCGGGCAGCTTCACTCTTTGCGCATGGTGTTCCTTGATTATCTCCTCATCCTGATACGGATCGTACGCAATCACGCGCATTCCAAACCCTTTGCACCTGTCGGCAACCTGCTGCCCAACCGTGCCAAATCCAATCAGCCCAATCGTTTTTCCTTCAAGCTCTATGCCCTTGCGCGACTGCCAAGGTCCCTCAGGGCTCATGTCCCAAATCACGTCGCCTTCGCTTCCGTAATCCCCGTCGGGTGCAGTAAACAATCCGCCTCGCAGCTCCCTGTCTGCCCGCGCAATCTTTCGTGTCACTGCAAGTATCTGCCCCATTGTAAAGTCGGCAACAGGCAGCGCTTCTCTTCCAAACGTGAAAAACACAGGAATGCCGATGCTCGTTGCATAGTCAACATCAATGTTGGCGCGCGGACCACCGCGAATCGAAGATATTATCTTCAAGCTCGTGTTTTCCAGCACCTTGCGGGTCACCTTTTCATACCCGACCACCAAAACATCAGCGTCGCCGATATCGGCAATCAGCGCGTCTTCTTCAAGTATTTCGCTGGTGAATCCCCAGCCTCCTAAACGAACATCGTGACCTGCCACTTTCAGCAGCTCAATTCCATCCTGGCTAAAATCTGCACATATGTATATCTTCAAAGCTATTCCTCCAAGTCGTCACTTTTATTAACAATATTAATCTTCGGGGTATAACACAATCTTTATCGCTTTTCTATCCCTTACCAAATCAAACGCCGCTCGAAACTCGCTTAGCTTCATCTTGTGCGATATCATCGACTTAAGGTCGATTTTGCCCGCAACCGCCAAGTTCATAACGCCGCGCCACGAAAGCCAGTTATACCCAAAATGTCCTTTCAAACTAACTGCTTTATCTATCAACGGGTCGAGCGAAAACCCAACAGGCTTCTCATCATACCCGATTTTTACAATTTCTCCGGCTGTGCGCACAATCTCAATCGACTGCTTCAACACAACCGCGACTCCCGCGCAATCGACCACCAAACCGACGCCCTCACCGTTTGTCAGCCTATTAACTTCTTCAATCGTGTCAACTTCGTCGGCAACCACGATATCAGTCGCGCCGTTGTACTTTGCCAGGTCAAAGCGCTCCTTCTTGTCTTCACTCAGCCCAATCGCGATTATCTTCGCCGCACCAGCCGCACGCAGTGCCTGTATCGAAAACTGCCCCAGCGCACCAACGCCAAACACAGCGCCATAATCTCCCGGCATAAACTTCGACTCTTGCACAACCGCCATATACGCGTTGCTGCAAGGGTCGATAATCGCCGCTTCTTCAAACGAAAGCTCCTGCGGTATGCTCATCAAGCTGTTCGGAAACACTTTCAGCGTTTCTCCGGGAATACGCACATACTTTGCAAACCCGCCGTCCATGCCGTATCCAAGCCCCAGCCGTTCCGGGCACGATAGATAATCCGCCACACCGCACGCATAGCACTTGCCGCACACTTTGCCCGTGTTGTCGGACACAACCCTATCGCCAACCTTCCATTCAGTCACGTTCCTGCCGATTTTGCTGACAACTCCCGAAAATTCATGTCCCAATATAACCGGCGGATTCAAAAGGTTCTCGTGTCCGCCGTCGTCAAACGCAATGTCAGAGCCACAAACACCGGCCGCTTTTACTTCCAGCAGCACGTCATCATCGCCGATAGTCGGCACAGGCACGTCTCTGATTTCCGTTTCAAATTTTCCATACCCATATTTCACGATCGCTTTCAAAACTACGACCTCCTTCTGTTGATGAGCAGCTTAAAGCTGTCCGAGCGCAGATACTCCTCTGCGTACAACAGCGGCTCACCATGAATATCCGTCACCACTTGCTTTATCATCAGTGCAGGCTCGCCGACTTCAATCTCCAGCATCTCTGCCAGCCATTTTTCTGCAACAACAGGCAGAATTTCAGCAATGCCCGAGCCAATTTTAATACCGCAAACATCCTCCATAAAGCTGTATATCGAAACGTTCTCGTCAGTCACCCCAAGAAACTGCGCCGTCATCTTCGGCACAAAATAGTCCATCGAATACACAACCGCCTTGTCGTCCGCAGTTCTTATACGCTTTAGCACAAGAACATCCGCGCCTTCCTCCACGCCGATTTTCTTTGCAATGTTTTTGTCCGCTTTCACAAGCTCTTTCTCAAAGTGATTCACTCCCGGCTTGTGTCCGCTCGAAACAATCATTTCGCTTATGCCAAGGTTACTGTTCAGAGTGTTGGCAATGTTGTCGATGTTGCCCGACACAAACGTACCCTTGCCTTGAATCGAGTTGATCATACCCTCGTTTTTCAGCGCGTTAATGGCTTCGCGCAGCGTCAGCCGACTTATACCGAGTATCTTGCACAGCTCGCTTTCGGGTGGCAGTTTCTCGCCGATGTTGACCTTATTCTTTTTTATGTAGTTTAGTATGCGATCTTTTGTGGTTACATACGCCAACATATGACTGCTCCCCTTCTGCAAAATCCCATTGCATTATTTGTTACTGATTTATAGTCCTGCAGCGCTCGTCCCGATTCTATCCACGCCAAGCGAAATCATTGCCCCCGCTGCGCTTCCGTCCAAAATTTGTCCGACCGCTTTCACTTTTATGCTTCCTGCACACAGCTCGGTCACTTTGCTCACTTCATCCATATCGTGCGCCCCGCCGCTTAGTATTCTGCTAATCACAACGTAATCGGCGTTACATTGTTTCGCTTCCGCAATCGCGGCTGTTCTTTTGTCCGCCGATACGCCGCCCAGCTCAATAACGGCTTTTACAACCGCTTTGTCCGCAGCAGGCACCATCGCCTCTTCGAGGTCGTTTTTCAGCTCTTCGAGGTCGCCCGCTTCCAGCAGCGTCATATTAATCGGTATCTCAACCTCGTCCGCGCCGTTTTTCACAGCTTCCTTCACTTCGGCATACTTTGCCGCAGTCGCGCTTCTGCCGCCCGGCAGCCCCACTGAGGTGCACACTTTCACGTCCGTGCCGCTAAGCTTCTCCTTGGCATACGCCACAAACCATTGCGCAACACAAACACTTGCAAAGCCTTTCTGCTTGGCAGTGCTGCACATGCGCGCAATATCTTCAATTTTTGCGCTCGGATCCATAACGGTATACTCAATAGCCCCCGCAACATTGTTGCCAACATCGTTGCCAACATCGTTGCCGACATCGCTGCTGCCAATCGGCGCTGTGCCCTCGTTTTCAATTCTTGAGCACACTTCATCCGTAATTTGCGCAATAAGTGCATCTAAATCCATTGTCATCTCACCTCATCCGTCTCTTTGTGATTCTAAAGTCGTTTTTCGCACAGCAATCAACTGCCACCGAAGTTGCGGGCAGCCTCGCTATGCCGATTGCCGCAGCTATTGTCCGGGTAATATCGACTCTACATCGTCGTGCGGACGCGGAATAACGTGCACAGATACAAGCTCTCCAACTCTCTTCGCAGCTGCTGCGCCTGCATCCACGCTTGCTTTCACTGCGCCAACATCGCCTCTAACCATAACGGTCACAAGCCCGCTGCCAATTTTCTCTTTGCCAAGCAGCTTAACGTTTGCTGCTTTAACCATTGCGTCTGCTGCTTCTACTGCGCCAACGAGACCTTTCGTCTCAACCATTCCGAGTGCTTCTTTAACCATTGTTTTTCTCCTTTAAGATATTTTCATGTTGATTTTTTCATTTATATAAGGCGACACATTCTCGCCTAAAAAATCCGTAATCGTAAGCCCACGCGATTGACTTTGCTCAAGAACCACAAAATCGCCGTTTTCGGGTGCTACTTTCTCATCCCCCGCCACAACAACTCTGTCAGCTCTTCCATCCTTATACAGCCGAACAACTTTCAGCTTCAGTCCGCGCAGCTCTTCGTTTTTTACCGTGCAATCCACATTGCCCAGCACTTCACCAATCAGCATACTGTATCCTCTACTCTACTCGCTCTCGTACTTCTCAAACACGCGGCTGCCAATCAAATCAATCGAATCCACAATCCCGATAATAGCCAAATCAACAGGCTTTTCAAACGTCTTGCTCGTCTGGCGCGAGCTGCTCCCAGCAACGCAAAGCACAATTTCACCCTCCCCGGCGCCAATCGTATCTATCGCCACTTTGGGTTCACCCACCTGCTTTTGCGAAGGAATGTCCACCTGCCTAACGAGCAATATCTTCATACCCTGCATTCTATCCGATTTGTTTGTACTGACAATACTGCCGCACACTTTCGCAACAATCATATGCAAACCTCGCAGTTTAGTGCCCTTGCCCACTCGCACTGATATTGACAACTTTTTCACAACATCATACTAATTTTTGTAATCGTAATATTATTCATAACATTCATCTGATGACTTGTATTATAGTACATGTTTTTAAATAATGCAATAGCAATTTCAATAAAATTTAATTTTATTTAATACCACTTCATTCGTTTACCACGCCGAATCGTGTATATCACTTTTTCGCCCCCTTTTTCGCCCGCTCCCTACTGTCATTGCGAGCACCGCTAGGAATCTTTCCGCTCCCCCGTTTCTCCACAAAAAAAGAGTGCCGTATTTCTACAACACCCTTCGCATTCCATTCGTTTGCTGCCCTACTCCTTAATCTCATACTGCGCCGCGCTCTTCCAATACATCGAGTCCCAATCAGCGACGTCGCGGTTGACTTGCTCACATGCCTTACCCATTTCTACCAGTTCCTCATCACTAAATTCAATGTCAACGGCCTTAATGTTTTCTTCCAACTGTTTGGGCGTGGTTGCACCGGTAAGTACGGTCGAAATACCCGGCTGACTGCAAACCCAGCTTATCGCAGCCTGCGCAACCGTTACGCCATGGCGAGCCGCGATATTACGTATCTTCTCAACTGCCTCAAGCGCTTTGCTGTAAGTTTCTCCGGCAAACAGTGGCACCATTGTTTTTCGAATATCGCCTTCCTCAAGATTGAGCTCCTGCGTGTATGTGCCGGACAACAGCCCCATCGCGAGAGAACTGTATGTCATTACTCCAATACCGTTTTTGATACAGTATGGTAAAAGCTCCTTCTCGATATTGCGCCAGAATAGGCTGTATGGAGGCTGAAAGACGTCAATTGTACCGGCAGTTCGTGCGATATCCATATGCCTCGTCGTAAAGTTGGAAACGCCGATATGCTTAATCAATCCCTTATCGCGAAGCTTCTCCATCGCTTCCATATTGTGCGCAACAGAAATCGCCGCATCCGGCCAATGGATAAAATAGACGTCTATATAATCTATATCCATCCGCTTCAAGCTATCTCGTACCGTTTTTTCCGCCAGTTCTGCCGTCAAGAAATCCGCAGTAGCTTTTGAGACAACATAAACTTTGTCGCGATAACCGTGCAATGCTTTGCCCACAAGCTCCTCCGAATGACTTTCTGCTCCATATCCCATAGCCGTATCAATAATGTTGATCCCATTGTCAAACCCGTATTTGATGGTATCAATATATCGATTATCATCATGATCAGAACCCCACCATTCGCCGCCGCCCATTGCCCATGTGCCCATCGTGATTGCAGAGACATCAAGGCCGGTGTTGCCAAACTTTCTATATTTCATATATCTTCTCCTCCTTATTATATTTTACTTGTATTTTATATTCTCAGAATAATTTAGACATTAATCTGATGTTTAAAATTATGTAGCAACTAAGTATTCATGCAGTATTCTTTTTTCTATCAACCATATTTGCGTACTTCATCGCACTCCTCCCGAATTTCTATACAAGTAATATAACGCATTAGCTGTGTTTTGAATACATCAATTCTCTTTGCCGCATGGTTATTTCTCAATCTTAAAATGACTCCGCCCTTTTTTACTGCGCCTATACAGCGCATACAGTGCTATCAACACAACCGGAAAAATGAAGTCCCAATACAACACAATCCCGGTGTTGCTCGGCGCAAAGTTATTATGCTGCACCATATGCACAATGTGAGTTATCCCTGCGCCCAGCAGAAATACCGACCGCGCTATTATATACGGCAGCATAAACGAGCGCTTCCAAAACGCGAGGAAGCCTATCAGCCCAATGCCGGCTGCTGCAAACCCAAGCTCCATCTGGAACCCCGAACTCAAAGGCCATCCAATCGAGCTCGCAACTTGATCGGCAAAGAATATATGCCCGAACAATCCGCTTACCAATGCGAACCATCCCGACAGACATATCGTGTAGACCGCGATAATCGCAATCACAGGCTCTTTTCGCTTCTTTTTACGCATCAATATCAAATGCAGCACAATCGAAATGAACGTCACCGCCACCTGCAAATAAATATTAAACCCCGAAATTTCAAATAGTTTTTCCATTATAGTTTCCCTCTTGCATTATTTATTACCCACTAACTATATTCCACACACAGTCGAATTTCCCTTCATTTTGTTTGAATATCGCTTTCAAGCCAATAATACACCCTACTCGACAGGCACATAAAAAGAACGCCAACAATACGTCAGCGTCCTTCGTTACTGCAATACTTACTTCGGTCTAGCCCTGCATCAAATGCTCAACAACATACATCTCCAAAGCTTCGTAATCACGCGCATCTATGCACTGCTGCGCAAACTTATTGTCAAACCGCTCAACTTTTCCTTCAAGCAGCTTTGCTATCTTCAGGCTGTTTTCCAGATGCCGATAGCTGTTCTCGATGTTCTGCGTGCGAATCGCCTTAACGTCCAGCCCAACAAACTCGCCGCGGCTGCCATAGTTGTTGTCCATCAACACCTTAACTTGGTTAAAGCCGCGCCTCAGGTTGTCCACCGCAAACGCTTTGTCCTGATCATACTTCATGCCGTTTTGGTCGTTCAGATGCACGCTGAACAGCTTGTCGAACGCCAGCGCAAACGCAATCTCGTTCGCCGGGTCAAGCCCCGCCAGCACAGCGTGCGCAGTCTCAAGCAGCCCGCCCACTCTGTCCGGGTCAACGCTCGCAGATGACAATGCCATCGTGTGCCCCATCGTCGGGCAAAAGCTGATATCCACCGGCTCGTTAGGCTTGGTCTCTATCAAAACTCTAATATTCTTGTCGTACTCGAGCATCTTGTTCATGGCTTCTATAATGCGCTTTGTGCTGATAACCGGGTCTTTGCTCTCATACACATACGTGCCTTCGCGTGCCAGCCAAAGCACAATGTTGTTGCACCCAAGCGCGTTGGCGATATCGATGCTGCGGTAACTGCGCCACATTGCAAACTCTCTGTCCTCGGCGCGGTTGCTGGTATACCCGCCGTCAATGGTTCTCGGGTCCATCCAAAGTCGCGGCGCTACAAACTCTGCGACCAAACCGTGGTCGTCAAGAATCGTCTTCACCTTCTGCGCTTCTTTTATAATCTGGTCTTCATTCAGGTCGTTAATGTTAGGCACCGCGTCATCGTCATGAAACTGTATCGCGTCAAACCCGATCTCTTTAAATTTCTTCACCTTGGTCACAAACGCGATCTCGTCCCTAACCGGTGGTCCAAACGCGTCCGCTCCGCTGTGCACGTTCCAAGGCCCTGCAGAATACTTAAATCTTGACATAATAATTTCCTCCTGTTTAATAATCGAAACTCATCACATATATTATAGCGTCAATAATCTTAGCATGCAATCACTAATACTGCGTAAACTGCGGCATCCCCATCGCCTCGCCGCCGCGCATTGCCGACTCGTGTGCAATGATTCCTGCCAAAGTCCAGTTTGCTGCAACCTTTGCGCTCACATGTGCTTTCCTATTTTCCAATATCGCACTGATAAACTCGTGCACCATATGCGGATGCGACCCGCCGTGCCCGCTGCCCTGCACAAACGAAACATGCTCCTCGTCCACAATCTGGTTCTCCAGCGAAAACGGCGCAATCTCGGCTGGCAGCATATAATCGCTGTCCGGCACAGCCGCGCGCTCCGCGTCCTCAAACCCCGAATGTATAACAGGGTTCTCACCCGCGCACTGCTCCCACTCAAACGACTTCTTCGTGCCGTAAAAATCAAAGCTCTCTTTGTACTGGCGAATCGTATCAAACAGCGAGCGAGATATTTCTCCCGCCACATCGCTGTCCTTAAACGTCAACAGCGCGCTCTCCACCGCGAACGGCGAGTTATATTTTTTTATGTACTCCTCGTTTATCCGACCTGACCCCAAACACCGCACCGTCTGCACCGGTTTACCGAGTATGTCACTCAGCGGCGAAACCGCGTGCGTCGGATAATACATCGGCGGCAGCCCATACCAATAATCGGGCCATCCCGGAAGCGACATATTCTGCTGATGCGCGCCGCGTACGAACTGCAATCTGCCGATCTCTCCGTCATCATACAGCTTCTTGAAATACAGATACTCCCGCGTATACACAGCCGTCTCCATCATCATATAAACCTTACCGGTCTGCTCCTCCAAGTCGACGATTTCCTCGCACTCCGCAGCGCTCATCCCCATAGTCACGGTAGACGCAACGTGTTTTTCTGCTTTAAGTGCCGCGATGGTCATGCTTGCGTGGCTTTTCAAGTCAGAGTTGATGTGCACCGCATCAATCTCGTCGTCCTCCAGCATCGCGTCAAAGTCCGTATACCGCTTCTCTATGCCAAACAAATCCGCGCACTCATTCAGCTTACTCTCGTCTCTGCGGCAAACCGCGACACACTCTGTTTTATTGTACTTTTGAAATATGGGTATAAACTCCGCGCCAAACCCAAGACCCACTATTGCAACCCTAACTTTATCCATTGTTTTTCCTTTCGCATTGTGTGTTGTATTGTGTCACCTACATCATATCGCAGACGCTATAATCATTCAATATAAAAAAAGCCGCTGATAGTTTCAATATTGCTTGAAAACCTGTCTTCGCGACTTTATAATAAGCTTCTTATCTATTTTCGTTCCGTGCAGTCCTTAGTGCACCCTTCGCATCCGCTGCACTTAATGCCCCTGCGCTTGTTTCTCACCATCTTTATTATCGCGAGCGCAACCACAGCTGCAATCACACCAATCACAATAAAATCTATATAACTCATATCTCACCTCTGTTTGCTTTCCTGCCTGCGCTCATATCGACAGCTTTGCAGGCTTTGCTACAGTCTTTCTGCCGCCACGTATCATCAAATAAGAGACGATACCAACGATACACACAACTGCTATCAAGCCGCCGACAAATCCGCCGCCAAGCTCTCCCGTTGTCGCAAGCGTTCCAATTTGATACACGAGAAACGCAAGCGTATACCCCATGCCAAGCTGAAACCCAATCGCGCCGAAGAACCACTTGCGTGATCCGATTTCGCTGCGCATCGCGCCAATAGCTGCGAAACACGGCGGTGTGAACAGGTTAAACACTAAATACGACAACGCGGCAACTGCACCGATTCCAAACACGACGCTCACATCCCCGGCTGCTCCGCCTGCCAGCGACAGCTCCTCCACGTTAATGAAGTTTGTTATCGCGAAGCACACAGCCAGCGTACCGACAACGTTTTCCTTCGCGATAAACCCTGTCACCGCCGCTGCTGCAAACTGCCACAACCCAAACCCAAGCGGTATGAAAACCACAGCCAGCGGTGTCGCGATGCTCGCCAATATGCTCGCCTCCGGTGCCGAAGCCGCAACCACTTGGAACTGCCAGTTGAATGACTGCAACAGCTGTACCAACGCATTGCATATCAGTATTATCGTTCCCGCCTTGATGATAAACGCTTTGCTTCTGTTCATCACAGACAACAGCGCCCGCTTAACGCTCGGGATTCTGTATTCGGGCAGCTCGATGATAAAGTGCGACTTGCTTTTATCGCCGTTCATTTTGCGTATCATCAATCCGCCAAGCGCAATAATGACGATACCGAGGAAATACATCGATGTGCCAATCCAGCCCTGCCCCCCGAAAAATATACCGGCAAACAGCGCAATGATGGGCAGTTTCGCTCCGCACGGCATAAACGGTGTCAACATCGCAGTCGTGCGCCGTTGACGCTCGTCCTTAATCGTTCTGCTCGCCATAATGCCCGGCACAGCGCATCCCGTGCCAATAACCATTGGTATAATCGAGCGTCCCGACAACCCGATTTTTTTGAAATACCTGTCCATTATTACCGCAACGCGCGCCATATATCCGCAGTCCTCCAGCAGTGCCAAGCTAAAGAACAACAGCATAATCAGCGGCAAAAACCCGATTACAGCACCCACGCCGCCGATAATTCCGTCCAGTAGCAGCGCGCTGACAACAGGGTTCACTCCGCTTCCCATTAATCCCTGCACCCAGCCGTAAAAAGCATCAATCCAGCCGCCGAGTATACCTGCGAGCCATGGGCCAACCCACGCTTGCGATATCGAAAACACAACGAAAATGACCCCGATGAATATCGGAATCCCAAACCACGGGCTTGCGATAATTCGATCAGCCTTGTCCTGCCGCGTTTGCTTGGCAGAGTCTATTTCCCTTTTCTCAACCATCTGTACAATTTCGTTTACAAACTCGAACCGTCTGACATCCGCTTTTTTGCCTTTAGTGCCGCTAAAGTTTATTTTCGGCGGCTCTTGGTCTTTTGTTTGGCTAACCCTCGCAGCCTCGCTGACCAGTTTTTCCAATCCGTTCTTGGATGAAACAGTCGATATTGTAGACACCACCGGACATTGCAGCAGCCTGCTAAGCAGCTCCGTATCAATCATTGTTTTCTTCTTTGTGGACAAATCGCTCTTGTTCAGCGCAATCACAACCGGGATATTCAGCTCCAATAGCTGTGTAGTAAAAAATATGCTTCGGCTTAGGTTGGTGGAATCCACGATATTGACAATCACATCAGGTCGCTCATTTGTAATGTAGTCTCGCGTGACCGACTCTTCCTTGGTATACGGCGAAATCGAATAAGCGCCCGGCAGATCGACAACGCTCATCTGCAGCCCGCTCTTATTCAGGCTCGGCTTCACCTTACCCTCTTTCATCTCCACCGTCACGCCCGCCCAGTTGCCAACGTGTTCAATTTTTCCCGTAATGGCGTTAAACAAAGTCGTTTTTCCGCTGTTCGGGTTGCCGGTCAGTGCAATTCGCATGCATCATCCTCCAAATTGTTAGTCTCGGCTAACTTCTGTGCCAAAAAAAAGTGCCCTTCTCATATTCTATGTCCGCTAGACCAGTATCGCCTGCGCCAGCTCTTTATCTATGCTATACCGCGCGTCCCTCACGTTGATGATATAGTTACTCGCCAGCTTGCTGATAATCGTCACCTTTTGTCCTGAGTAAAACCCCAGCGAAAACAAAAAGTCGGTCATTTCCTGGTCGATGCTTTCTATCGCCTTGATCAAATAGCTTTCTCTTAGTTCTCCATTAGATAATGACATACGTCTTCCTCCCAACCTTGCTTATCTAATCCCGAGTTTACCACAGCTAACTTTACTTGTCAACGATATTTTTAATTAATATTTTGTGAACAACTCCGCCAGCTTTTGAGCCCTAATCCCTTTGCTCAAACATGCTTCTCAGCAGCGCTGTTGTAACCTCGCTCATGTCATCCACAACCACATCCGCCGCACTCAAATCCTGATTCCCCGATGTCGGATTCGCGTACCCGATGACCTTCAGGCCCGCGCTTTTCGCCGATATACAGCCGTTTTTCGAGTCCTCAATCGCCACGCATCCTCCCGCATTCACGCCCAAATCCGCCACGCACTTGCTATATATATCGGGCGCAGGCTTACAGTTCTCCACCATGCAACTGCACACCAAAGCCGACAACTTCTTGTCAATACCCAGTCGCTTAAGCACAGCATCTGCATTTATCTCTATGCTCGATGTCGCCACGCCGCATTTGATACCGTTGTCAAACAGCTGCTTTACCAGCTTCACACTCGGTGCAATAGCGTCCAGCTCCCCGTGCGCATAGTACTCAAACATCCTGTCTTCTTCGGTCTGCGTAATCTCGTCCGCATCCAAATCCATACCGTGTTTCGCCAGCACCTCTTCCCACATCACCTGCTGATGGATGCCTACATATCCGCTCTGCTCCTGCGCCGTAAACGGAATGCCGAGTTCCTTAGCCAAGTTAAGCTCCACTCGTCTGTACTCCTTCTCGCTGTCAATCAGCACGCCGTCCATATCAAATATTACCGCTTCAAGCAACTTCATTCTCCCTCTGTTTTATTTAAACGGCATGTTCACCGCGTTTATCGTTTTCCCGTTCAAGTGCGACCTCAAAGTCTCCGCCACCACTTCCATCAAGCGCTCATTCGATTCTCTGCTAGACCACCCGATGTGCGGCGTAAGCACAATGTTTTTCGCACCCATCAGCGGATTATCCGGCTCTATCGGCTCAACCTCCACGCTGTCAATGCCCGCACCGCCCACTTTGCCGCTGGCCAGCGCATTCGCCAGCGCCGCCTCATCTATCAAGCCGCCCCGCGCCGCATTTATAATCACAACGCCGTCCTTCATTTGCACAATCGCGTCCGCGTCAATCATGTGCTCATTGTCTTGGTTAAGCGGACAATGCAGCATAATCACGTCCGATTGCTTAAACAGTTCATCAAGCGGCACGAACCGCGTATCCGCAAACACACTTTGGTCAATGTAGTCGTCATTCACAATCAAGTTCATGCCAAACCCGCGCGCAATCGCCGCGCTCCTCCTGCCAATCGCGCCGTAGCCAACTATCCCGACCGTCTTGCCAAACAGCTCCTGCAAACATATCCTGTTCTCGAGGATCCGCTCGCCCTTCTTGCGACCGCCGCTCTTAACCTTGCGCGATATCTCCCCTGCGCCGCGAACCAGCTCCAGCAGCAGCGCAAACGCCAGCTCTGCAACGCTGTTAGACGAAAAATTCGGCGAGTTGCACACGGGTATCCGCCGCTCGCTAGCCGCCTTCACATCAACACGGTTATACCCCGTCGATGTCACGCCTATCCACTCCAAGTTCGGCGCCGCCATAATCGCCTGCCTCGTCAGCCACGTTCCGTTCACCAAAACAAACCGCGCATCACCAATCCGCTCCACCACCTGCTCCTCGCTAGTCTTCTTATATCGAACCAGCTCTCCAAGCGCCTCCAGCGGCTCCCACGAAACGCCGTCGAACCCAAGCGCCCCTCTGTCCAGCACAACAATCTTCATACTCGTCCTCCGATAAGTTTTATCGTCTTGTATTATACAGTAGTAAAGCGCGCCATGCCACACCGATTTGCATTTATCTGCGTTTCCCCTTTATAATCTATGTATCATTTTATTTTGGTGGTTGCTATGAAAAAGTTACTCGTTATCTTACCAATAATCATCCTGCTTCTCCTCGCAGCATGCACACCAGACATCGTGCGCAACGGAGGTCTTGTCGTGCGCAGCTCTGCCGAACCCGAATCTGTCGAGTCAAGCTTGGTCGAGTCAGATGCCGATACCGGCACAATCTCTCGCGGCGGCGCATTATCGCCCGAAGACCAACCATACGCAGACGAAGACATCGTGTACTCCACCAAAACGGGCAAAAAGTATCACATCGACGGATGCTCCCACCTATCCAAATCCAAAATACCCATATCGCTCGATCAGGCGCAGCAGCAGGGGCTTACCCCTTGCAGCGTTTGCTACCCCGCTACATAAGCTTTTTAATCAACCCAATTATTCTTTCATACGGCGCGTATCTCGGTATGTCGAGCAGCCTGCTGCGATATACTACCGACCTGTGGTGCGAAAACGCATTGATGCTGTGTCGCCCGTGATAGTGCCCTATTCCCGACTCGCCCTGTCCGCCAAACGGAAGGTGCGGGTTCACAATCTGCATCAGTGTATCGTTCACAACAGCGTCGCCCGAAGGCAGCGCTTTTAGATATCGTTTTATTTTGCGCTTGTCTGCGCTGAATATATACATCGCCAGCGGCGTTGGTCTGCTTTGCAGCAGCTCAATCATATCCGTTTCGTCGGTATACTCGATTATCGGCAGCAGCGGTCCGAATATCTCCTCGCCCATCACTGCGTCGTCAAAACTTACATTGTCCATAATAGTCGGTGCAATGTAGCACGTCGCCGCGTCGCTCTGCCCGCCCACAGCCACCTTGCCCGGGTCAATCAAACCGCACAATCTATCGAAATGCTTGTCCGATATAATGCGCGCAAGATCATCGCTTTTCTGCGGGTCGTCACCGTAAAACTTCCGCACAACCTTCTTCATCTCTTCAATCAACTGCGCTTTTTGGCTCGCTTTCACCATCACGAAGTCGGGCGCAATGCAAGTTTGCCCGGCGTTCATAAACTTGCCCCAGCAAATCGCTTTCGCCGCTTTTTTTATGTTCGCCGTTTCGTCCACAATACACGGGCTTTTCCCGCCCAGCTCCAGCGTCACGGGTGTCAGGTTTTCCGCTGCCGCGTGCATCACAATCTTGCCGACCTTTGTCCCGCCCGAGAAAAACATATAATCATACTTTTGCGCCAATATGCTTGCGTTCACGTTCCGTCCGCCCTCAAACACAGCGATATACTGCTCGTCAAAGTTCTCCTCAATAATGCGCTTTATCAGCCCCGCAGTTTTCGGCACATACCGCGAGGGCTTTATCACAACGGTGTTGCCCGCAGCCATCGCCCCAATCAACGGCGAGAGCGTCAGCAGCACAGGATAGTTCCACGGCGAGATTATCAACATCACACCATACGGCTCTAGGCGAATCGTACTTTTCGCATGAATCGACGCCATGGATCTTGGCACAGTCCTGTCTCGGCTCCAGCATTTCAGCCGTCGCTCATACTGCTTAATCCCGCTGATGACGAGCGCCAATTCAGTCGCGTACACCTCGAACTCGCACTTGCCAAAATCGCCGCGCATCGCTGTATAAAAGTGCTCCTCGTTCTGTTGCAGCGCAATACGCAGCTTTTTTAATTGCGCCAGCCGAAAACCAACGTCCTTCGTCTGCCCGGTTTTGAAAAATTCCCGCTGCCGCTGCATCGTCTTGTCTATGTTGCTCATAAAATACCTCTCCGCTAAAGTTGTAGTCTACGCTGAAACACTCAACGCATATACTCGTACATATCGTCTATTCTCTCGCTTAAAAATTTCTGCATATCAGATATCGCCTGATTGTAGATTGCCGGCCCAATTTTCTCCAGCATAAAGTCCAGCAGCAGCTTGCCTTGCAGCTCGCCGAGCTCTTCTTCCCTCTCCTGTACAAAATATCTTCTTACCTCATCCAGCGCCGTATTATACTCTTCTTTATTAAGCTTCACATTACTCATGCAATAACCCCCCTGCATATTGCTTTGATTATACTACAAATTGTTAACGGTGCACAACACAAAGGAGCAGCCAAAGTCGCCGCCCCTTCTTTTATACTCTCCATACAATATGCTTACTCCACGCAATCCACCGCAAAGGCAACCTGCGCTTTGCTTTTCACACCCACAATCGCGCTTACCACGCTCGGCTGATCCAGCACAAAGCGTATCGCGTGTGTTGTCATCGGCACATCGCCCTTCTCGCAAAATTTCCGCACAGCCTCCAGCTTAGCTTCCTGCTCCGCGCTCATGTCGGGTACCCAACTCGGGTGCTCCGCTTTTCTGCTGCCCTTTGGCGCAGTCTGGCTCTTCAAATACTTGCCCGTCAGCAGCCCGCTTTGCAATATGCGATACGGCGCAACCGCGATTTCCTCTCTCAGGCACGCATACATTATGTCGCCCAGCGCATCAAGGTTCAAAAGCGACAACGCAGGCTGACACATCACAGGTCGCTTCAAGCTGTTGGTGTCGCACACATCCAACAGCTCCATTAGCTGCGCTCCGCTATAGTTGCTAATCGCCCATTGCCTTATCCGCCCTTTGTCAATCTCGTCGTTCATAGCGCTCGCAAGCTCAATCGCACTCGTTTGCTTGTCGAACAAATGCGCATAATAGATATCCACATAATCGGTGTTCATCCGCTTCAAGCTCTTTGTCAGGTTGTGCTCAATCGCCTCGCGTTTCAAACCGCGGTCAAGCGGCGTGTCCCCCACGCTGGCACCCACCTTTGTCGCAATAACAACCTCGCCCCGTCTGCCCGCTACAGCCTTGCCGATGCACTCCTCGGCAACACCGCCCGCGCTCCCCAGATGCCGCGCATAGCCTTCATACATATTCGCAGTATCGATAAAGTTGATGCCCCGCTCCATCGCATATCGCGTCAGATTCACAGAATCGTCCACGCTGACGGGCGTGCCAAACGTCATCGTCCCAAGGCAGATCGGCGAAACCTCAATACTCGTCTTCGGTATTTTCCTATACTCCATAATAAAACTCCTTCTCTTGCGCGCTATTTATACGCGCCCGCTTTGTGCGCTTCGTCAATAAACACAGCAACGTTCTCCCACGGCGTACCTCGCCACAGCCCGACGCTCGGCGCAAGTATAAACCCGCCGCCCGGTGCCATCGTCTCTACCGCCCGACGCACAGCCGCTCTAATCTGCTCTTCCGTGCCAAGAATAATATCCTCTTCGCTGCTGACTCCGCCAAGTATCGTGCTTTGTGCTCCGATGCTGCTTTTAACCTCTTCTAAAGTCGCATGGTTGCGGTTCGGGTCAAGCCCCCAGAACAAGTCTACATCAAGGTTCTTAAACTTCTCAAGATACGGTCCCCATCCCTCCGTCAAAAGATACGCAAACTTAGCACCCGCCGAGTGCACGGTTTTGGCCTCGTTGTTGACTGACGGCGCGATGTATTTGTCAAAATGCGCTCCGCCCCAAAAGTCCGGCGTGTCATACCACCCGCGCCGTTGCAACACATCCGGCTTTTGTTCCAGCGCAAGCTGTGTCTGCCACGCCGCAATCTCCTCAAATATTTCAAAAAACTCTTCTACAAACTCAGGATCGTCATACAGCTGATACATAAACCACTCGATACCGCAAAACCATTGCGAAGCGTCCGACACAATCGTTCTTCGCACGCACGTCAGCAAATCGTGCTTTTGTGCAAACTCCATCGCTCTGCTCGTGTCATGCCGCCATTCGTCAAGCTCCCACTTAGCCGGCATTTTAAGTATATACTTAAGCTTCTCTAAATCCTCTTTTCCTTTCACCCACGGCTCGGTTCGTCTCGACACGCACCAATCATCATAAACGTCCATGCCATACGTCGTCTTTTCGCCGCTTTCAAGTGTACGCTGCACCCAATACCCGTGGCTCGAATCCACCCAGTCCTCCGTTTCATGAATTACCTGCCGCAAATTCCCCTTCGGAGTCGAAAACTCTTTGCCAAGATACGTTTTCCCGTCCTTCTTCTCTCTCCAAGTCCTAATCCCGACCTCCGGTGACGGAACTGCTGTCGGAAGCCAAATGTTTATCATAGGATCGCATCCAAGCTCTTTCATAACCAGCGCTCTTTCAAACTGATTATACCATTTGACCTTCTGTGTAAAAAAGACATTGGGTACTCCGTCAATAAATATCGGCACACGGTCGGCTTCCTCGTGGTTCAACGCAGCCATATACCGCTGTCTGCTTGTCATATCATTTGCCATGTCTCTGCCTCCGTCCTAAGCGCTTTTCAGCTGCTCAATCGCTTTCTTGACCGAATCCACAATATAATCTATAGTCTCTTCGGGTATCCCGCACCACCAAGGCAGACTGAACGAGCTGCCCCACCATTCGTCGAGTACAGGACAATCGTGCTCGCCAAACCCCATTTTCTCAAACAGCGGAAAATTGTAAAGCGGATAATACTGCACAATCACTTTTATCTTATAATCGTTCACCAATATATCCATCAAATCGTCTCGCCCTTTGCCGCCTGCTCCTTCAAAATGCATAACAAACTGATGATGCAGATGCTTATACCCTTTTGGTATCGTGTTAAACGTAACCTCCGGCGTGTCCGCCAGCGCAGCCCGAATTTTGTCACCCTGCGCAATCAGCGTACCGTTTATATCATTCAGGCGCTTTAGCATGACAGACCCAAGCGCACACTGCGCTTCACCGATGCAAAAGTTGAACGGCCACTGTCCCGTGATGTCCTCGTCCACCGTGCTCATCGCAGGCACCCAATAGCGCTCTCTCCCTTCCGGGAACGCCTTTGCGCCTACAAACCGCAGCCCCGGCACAAGCGCAGCGTCCTCGTCGCTCTTCACGGTAAGTATACCGCCTTCGCCAAGTGTCGATATGTTCTTTGCTGTCTGGAAAGAAAAGCACCCAAAATCGCCAAAGCTTCCGCACATCTGCCCGTTTATAGAAGCGCCCGGAGCCTGCGCACAATCCTCGATAACTTTCAAGCCGTGTTTTTTTGCAATCTCCATAATCGCCGGCATATCTGCAGGCATACCAAGCAAATGCACTGCGATAATAGCTTTTGTTCTGCTCGTAATTTTTCTTTCTATGTCTTTTGGGCTAATGTTCCAGCTTTTCTCATCGGTGTCCGCCCAAACGATATCCACACCAAGCGCCCCGACGGCAATCGCTGTCGAGCAAAATGTGTACGCAGGCACAATCACTTCGTCGCCCGCTTTCAGTTTGCACAGCGCCACAGCAAGCACAAGCGCGTTGCTGGCGTTGTCCACCGCAAACGCATGATTCACGCCCGAATATCTTTCAAAATCCTCTTGGAACTGCCGCATGTGCTGCCCTTGTGTCAACCCGTCCGCATTTTTCATAACATCCACAACCGCATTGATCTCGTCCTGTGTATACGGACTCATTTTTCCCGGGAACGGCACTTTGAAATCTCCGCCGAGTCCTCTGCCCGACACATCCGCCTTTTGTTTTTTATCCATAGCACACCTCCATATTGTTTTATTGATACAAGAATAAAACAATTTCGCTGCTTATGATATAGATAAATCAAGCATGTTGCGCGTCCTCATGCGCCAATTTATAAACTGCGGTTTTGTTTTCGGTATTGCTGCGGTGAAATATGCATACGGCGCTTAAAATAGTTCGAAAAAGTTGACACGCTGTCAAACCCGCACATGAGTGCAATCTGCGTAATACTCAATTCGTCCTTTACCAGCAAATGCGCAACATAGTTGATTCTCGTGCTCGTATGTTTTTCTTTGAATGTCATGCCATACATTGTTTTAATCGTTCTGCTAAGCTGGCTTTGGCTAAGATGCACAAGGCTACAAAGGTCGTCAATTTTCGCATTCCTGTTGTAGTTTTGGTCAAAGAAATAATCGATTATTGTTGCCGTTATAACAGACACATGCTCTCTTCTGCTGTGATTCGGCTTTAACAAAGCGCCCTCCGTGCAGCTGCTCCGGCTCAGCTCAATCATCATGGATGATAAGCTGTTAGAAATCAGGCTCAAATATCCCTTTTCTTCCCCTCGCAGTTCAACTTGTACTCGTCCCAATACATCCTTTAGAAACTCGCAGCCTCTAAGCACCAAAAAACCTTTACTATCAATTAAACCTAGCAGCGGTACCAAAATATCATCGCGTTCATTCGAGACAGCCGCAGAAAATTTAAACACATATTTTCTTACTTCAGTGCTGCTTTTTCGTTGTATATGATACGTTTCGGGAGCGGCGATGAGAAGCATGTTTGCACCAAACTGCACAGTCTCATCTTTAAATTCCACGCTTCCGCTGCCAAGCGTAAAAAAGTGCATCTCATAAAAAGAATGCGAATGCATCTCCGCATCGACCCCGTGCGCAGAATAAAATCCATCCGCAAAAATGAAATTGAGCCGGTTTTCGTTGATTGTCACAGCTGCCGTTACGCTGCCGGGAGATACGCCCATATCTTGCCTCCGCTTTGTGTTTGCATAAGCAGTCTTGATGAAACGATTATACTACACATTCACTCAATTATACATAGGGAAAACTACCATTTTCGCGCTCTTGCTGAATGTTATCTTTGGAGCATTTGCACCTTGGCTCTTCACTTGGTATAATATGTCTAAACACGTACTGCATTAACTCAACATTATAAAGGAGTTTGACGTTATGAAAAAGACAATCGTTATATTACTCACATTGGTTCTCATATTCGGTTTGATACTGCTCCCCGCCTGCAATACCCAAATGGTTGACGCGGGCAAAGCATCAACACACCAATTGACATTTGAACACGATGGACTAACGCGCGAGTATACGCTCTACCTACCTGCCGGCTTGACCGACAACGCGCCGCTCGTTTTCGTGCTCCACGGCTACACCCAAACAGAAAGCGATGCTATCTCCTTTCGCATGAACGACGTCGCCGATGCAAACGGTTTTGCTGTATGCTACCCAAAAGGAACTTCGGACGATAGCGGCAACTCGCACTGGAACTCTCGCTTCACCATAAGCGACACTGACGATATCGGCTTTTTGTCAGAGCTCGCCGTCTTTTTGCAGACAGAGCACAGCCTTAACCCAAGCAAAACATATTCCTGCGGCTTTTCGAATGGTGGTTTCATGAGCTATACCCTCGCATGCGAAGCATCGGATGTTTTCCGTGCAATCGCGTCTGTCGGCGGAACGATGAGCGGCTACACTTGGGAAACCCGCAATATCGCCAATCCAATCCCCATACTCCAAATACACGGCACAGAGGATACAGCTGTGCCGCTCGATGGTTCTATGTCTCCAATCGGCGGCTGGGGCGGTGCTCCACCCATGTCAGAGGTAATCAAGTTTTGGGCAGGGCTGAGTGATTGCACGAATTCGCACACCGAGTTCATAGAGAACAGCACCAATGCGACATACTATACAGACGGCATTAACAGCAACGAGGTTTGGTTCATTCAAATCGACAATATGGGTCACGACTGGCCAACCGCAAAAGATAAAACGGGCACCATCGCCGTCGAAGTTATTTGGCGCTTCTTCAGCAAATATTAAAGCGTTGCACAAAAAAAGCACCGAGGGTGACTATTAATCACTCTTGGTGCTTTTTGCTTTTCTGATTGTTACAGCAAAACCCCACACGCAGACCGCTCAACCGGGCCTCTCAGCTTCAACGCATAGTCTTTGCCAATCGACACATACAAAACTCCGCCCGGCATGTGCAGATGCACATCGTCGTCCACAAGCCCCTTTTTGTGCAGCACCGCCGCCACCGCGCAAGAGCTGCTGCCCGAAGCCAACGTATACCCCGCGCCTCGCTCCCATATCTCGATTTTTGCGTTTCCCCTGTCCATTACCTGTGCAAACTGCACGTTCGTACGATTGGGGAATATCTCGTGCGTTTCCACCATCGCGCCGATTTTTTTCACATCTACAGCGTCTAAGTCATCTACGATACAAACCGCGTGCGGATTGCCTACAGACACCGCAGAAAAAAGATACGTTTCGCCATCAAGCTCAAGCTCCATATCAAGTGCCTGAGCTTTGTCGCACAATACCGGCACTTCGCTCGGCACAAACGTAGCCTTACCGATGTCAACGGTGATGTCGCCAACGTCGCCGTCCTTGTCGAAGCTAAGCGCACATTTTACAATTTCGCCGCCAACTTCGATGCTGAACTTCGCTTTGTCGGTAAACCCCATGCTGTATACATAGTCCGCGAATATCCTCAAGCCGTTGCCGCTTTTCTCCGCTTGGCTGCCGTCCGGGTTAAATATCTCCATCCCAAAATCGGCGCGCTTGCTGTCGACCCACACGAGAATTCCGTCCGATCCGATGCCGTAGTGGCTGTCGCATATCCTCACGATCGTATCGTTGTCCAGCACGCACGATATGTTGCTGGCGTCAAACACGATGTAGTCGTTGCCAAGCCCGTGACTTTTCAGCCATCCGTTTTTCAGTCTCACAATAATTTGCGCATATTCTAAGTCTTTCATATTGTATACCTCACTCCTCGTTTATCGCTGTTGTTTATGTATTAGAGAAAGTCCGCTTGATATTTGTCCACGCCATAAGCGCGTATCAATTTCTCGAGCGTGGTCGGCCCCGCAACGCCGTCGGTGGTCAAGCCTTTGTCGCTTTGAAACGCTTGCAGAGCTTCTTTTGTTCCCATGCCAAACCATCCGTCCGCGCTGACATCGTACCCTAGGGCGTGCAGCATCGTCTGGACGCGTCTCACCCTTGTTCCCGGTTTGCATCCATACCTCGGCCACTCGAAAGTGCGCTCAAAAAGCTCGGGCGGAACGTTGTTGTTGTTGTTTCTGCCGCTGTACGGATACGAGTAAAAGTAGTGGTGGTCTATTTTCTTATAAAACGTTTTGGAACCCCATGGGTGATCGCTGGTCTTAAAGAAGTAAACGTGCTGCGCAACAACCCATTTTTGATCATCCAGTACCATTCTTGCCGCGGTCTTGCATGCTGTGCTGGGAACTGTTGCCGGATTATACGCGAATTGTCCAGAGTCCACCACGACCGCCGTAATAGTACCGTTAAAATAGCTGGTGTTTAGAACACGGTTCATTACCACGTTGCCAACTGCGATCATTCCTTCCAGCGTCTCGCCCCTAGCTTCCTTGTGAATCACCTGCGCCAATATGTGCATTTCCTCGTCGGTGTACTCATAATAATTTGTCGAATACCCGGCTTGGTTGTAATACAAATCTGCCTCCACGCGGTAATATGCGGTCATCTCGCTCATGCTCACGGCGGGTGGCGGTGTTGGAGTCGGTTTTGGGGTCGGGGACGGTGTTGGCGCGGGCGTCGTTGTTGGTATGGGTGTCGCAGACGGCGTCGGTGCGGGTGTCGTTGTTGGTATCGGCGTTGGCGATGTCGTCGGTATCGGTGTTGGTACAAGCGTGCTCGTCGGAATCGGCGTGCTTGGCACGTCAGTCGGCAAAGACGTAATATCGGCCGTTTCCGCAAGCGCTAATTCTGCATCACCCAAAGTGTCATCGCGACCCGGCACAAGCACAATCAAAAGCACGATCGCGACAGCCAGCAACCCAGCTCCGCCGTACATCAATATGCGTCGTTTAATACTGCTGCTTAATTTCTTAGCGGGTACCACTTGCTTGAATGCTGAAAATTTTTGCCGCTTTCTTATATTCAAAAGAGCTGCCCATTTTGCGCTCACAAATGCAGCTAAGCGTTTCGTTATCGATTTTTTGGGGACGACTTGATCGCTCTTCGGTTTTTTGCCCGAGGACTTTGTCGAATTTGGCTTCTGCTTCGCGTTCTTATCAGTGCTCGGTTTGTCGTCAAAGAAGTAATTCAAAAAGCCTTTTCTATTTCGACGGGCGGCTCGTCTTTTCGCACGCGCTTCCACCGAATCCATATTTTCATCGGCAGTTTTGCTCGCATTTGTTGTCCGGGAACGCTTCGCCGACTTGCCCGCAGATGATTTTATATGTTTTGTCTTAACGGCACGCGTTTTTTTAGTCGACTTCCTTCTCATGTTCCCCTCTCTGTCGTCAAAATGCTATATTTCTTTCACCATCATACCGTTCACATAACACTTTGTCAATATATTCGTAATGGTTTTGTAATATTTTTCTTGTGTTTAGAATCTTCTTAAATTCATTTGCAGCTCGCTTTGCGAAAGCCAACCTTAAACAAAAAGAGCGACACAACCGCACCGCTCTCTGTCTTTTCAATTTACTTATTCGACCTCAGCCGCTCCGTCTTGTTCAGCACCGCTTTGCGAAGCCGTATGCTTTGCGGCGTTACTTCAACAAGCTCGTCGTCGGCGATAAACTCGAGGCTTTGCTCGAGACTCAGCACCGTTGCAGGAGTCAGCCTAAGCGACTCGTCGCTGCCCGATGCGCGCGTGTTGGTCAGCTGCTTCTTCTTGCAGACGTTGATGATGATATCCTCAAGGCGCGCGTTCTCGCCGACAATCATGCCTTCGTATACGCTGACGCCGGCACCGACAAACAGCCTGCCGCGCTCTTGCGCGTTAAACAGCCCGTACGCTGTGCTTTCGCCGCGCTCGTGCGCCATGATGCTGCCGCGCTGACGCTCGGGTATGTCGCCCGCATAGTCGCGGTATCCGCAGAAAATGTGGTTAAGTATACCGTTGCCTTTGGTGTCCGTCATAAACTCGTTCCGATATCCGATAAGCCCGCGTGCGGGAATTTTGAACTCGAGCCGTGTGCTGCCGCCCTCGGTCGCCATGTCCACAAGCTCGCCTTTTCTCACGTTGATTTTCTCGACAACAACGCCGGTATACTCGCCCGGAATGTCAATCATCAGCAGCTCGTAGGGCTCTTGGCGTACGCCCTTTTCTTCTTTGTATATAACCCTTGGGCGCGACACGGCGAACTCGAAGTCTTCTCTGCGCATGGTCTCGATAAGTATCGACAAATGCAGCTCTCCCCTGCCCGAAACCTTGAACGAGTCTGTGCTGTCCGTCTCTTCTACGCGTAGGCTGACGTTGGTTTCAAGCTCGCGCATCAATCGCTCTCGAATGTTGCGCGATGTGACGTATTTGCCTTCTGTTCCAACAAACGGGCTGTTGTTTATCATGAAGTTCATAGACACCGTGGGCTCGTCTATCTTGACAAACGGAAGCGGTTCTACACACTCCGGGTCGCACACCGTCTCGCCGATGTTGATACCCGGGATTCCTGCAATCGCGATAATATCGCCAAATTGCACTTGCTCTGCGTCCACTCTATCAAGTCCCGAAAACGTGAACAGCTTCGCGATTTTGACGTTCTGTGTGGTGCCGTCGTCCTTGCACAACACAGCCTGCATGTTGCGCGTCGCGCTGCCCCGCTCTACCCTGCCGATGCCGATGCGTCCGATGTACTCGTCGTAGTCTATGTTGGAAATCAGCACCTGGAGCATGCCGTCGATTTCGCCCTTTGGCGCAGGTGCGTGCTCCATTATCGCATCGAACAACGGTATGATATTCTCAGTTTGGTTGTGCGCGTCGAGAGACGCTGTGCCGTTTTTTGCCGATGTGTATACTATCGGGAAATCGAGTTGGTCTTCGCTTGCGTCAAGCTCTATGAACAAGTCGATGATGCTGTCTACAACTTCTTCGGGGCGCGCGCCCGGTCTGTCGATCTTGTTGACGACCGCCATGACGTGCTTACCGAGAGCAAGCGCCTTTTTCAGCACAAACCGTGTTTGCGGCATGCACCCTTCAAACGCGTCTACGAGCAGCAGCACGCTGTCTACCATCGTCAGCACGCGCTCTACCTCGCCGCCGAAATCGGCATGCCCGGGCGTGTCTACGATGTTGATTTTTACGCCGTTGTACTCCACCGCCGTGTTTTTGCTAAGTATGGTGATGCCGCGTTCCTGCTCGAGATCGCCAGAGTCCATCACGCGCTCTTTCACCTTTTCGTGCGCACTAAAAATGCCCGATTGGCGCAGCATTTGGTCAACCAGCGTTGTCTTGCCGTGGTCAACATGCGCCACGATTGCAATGTTTCTAATCTTCTCCTGTGTTTGCATTGTTCCCTCTATTCTTAAAATTTTAAAACTATCTCAAATACCATTTTGTCCACGGACAGCTTGCAATGCAAACGCCGCAGATGGTGTTTTCTACCCCAATTTTTGCGCCTTGCAAACGAGCTTCCGCTTGGCAGGCACACGCATCGTACAGCTCGCTGCGCTGCATGCCGTATTCCCACTTTTTGCCCGTTATCGCTCCTCCGGGGCACGCATTTGTACACTGCGTGCATCTGCCGCAAAGCGAAACCATCATGTCTGCATTTTGCACCGGCATGTCTGTAAACACTGTTGTCAGCCGGATCGCACTTCCATACTCTTTCGTGATGAGCAGCGCGCATTTGCCTATCCACCCGAGACCGGACAAAATCGCGCCCGTCTTGTGCGGGAAGTCGGTCACGAGCTGCTCGTTGCTCTTAACTTCGGTGGTGGGCAGCGCTTTCGCTTCGTAGCCTGCACTACGCAGCCAATCTGCGCACATCGCACCAAGCCTATCCAGCATCGCGTTGACTCGCTTGTACTCCTCGTAATAGATGCGCGTCGGTGCGCCTTCTATGCTGCGCACAACGTCTTTATCCAGCGCGACCAAAATCGTCACTGCGCTTGGCAGATTGAATCTTTTGTCTGCTGCCGCAGAAGTCACATCGGAAAACCCGACCAATGATGCGCCGTTCTTCTTTAGCGTTTTTTCAAGCGTCGCTTTGCTGTACATACGCACTCCTTTACTGCCTGTGTGCCAACCACTGATTATAGCGTTAATGCGGGCATTTTACAAGATATATCTTTCGTCTATACTCACACCGGGACCGGTCAGCGTACTGCGTCCGCCCGTGAGTGCCGATACTTCTATCTGCGTGTCGATGCGCTCTTTTAATTCTTTGACGTGCGAGATTACGCCGATGAGTTTGTTCTCGCGGTTGCCGAGGGTGGACAGCGTTTGAAGCGCGAGCTCTAGGTAGTTCTCGTCGAGGGACGCGAAGCCTTCGTCGATGAACAGCGAGTCGATTTGCGTTTTGCCCGAAGACATCTCAGACAGCCCGAGTGCCAGTGCCATGGACACCACAAAGCTTTCGCCGCCCGACAGGTTGCTGACGGGGCGGATGTCGCCGGCTTGGTAGTTGTCGACAACGTTGATTTCTAGAGGGCTGGCGTTCTTTGAGCTGTCGCGCGCTAGGATGTAGCGGTCGCTCATTTTCTTCAAGCTCTCGTTGGCGTATTGGAGCAGCACATCGAACGTGATGCCTTGCGCGATTCGGCTGAACTTTATGCCGTCTGCCGAGCCGATCAAGGCGTTAAGCTCGTTCCAGCGTTTGAACTGCTTGCCGTCGTCCTTCTCCTGCACATCAAGCTCCTTAATCTGCTTTTTCTTGCTATCGTTCTCACGCAGTTTGTTGCGCGCCTCACCTTTGCTCTCCTTCAGCTTTGTTGCCAGCGCGAAAAGACTGCCGGTTAAATCTGTCATGGTTTCTCGGCTTTGCTGCGCGGTTTGCATTAGTGCTGCATTCTGCTTTTGCACCGTATCGTATAAGTCTGTTTGCCCGGTTGGCTCGAGCGTAGTGACGACCGCAGCTCCGCCTAAAACATCGCTGTATGATTGGTCGAGCTTTTTAGCAAGCGCTTCTATCTGCGTCTTGCTGCGGTCTATGTCGGTCTTGTTCCTGACTTCGTCTGCTTTTGCAGCCTCCATGCGTTTGCGCTCGGCACGCGTGATTTGCTCCGCTGTGACAAGTGCTGAATTTGCGGCTGTCTCTTCAGAATCAGCGTCCTTGTCGCCAAACATTTGCACGCGCTGCTCTGACAGCGTCGTTTTTTCTTTGCCCGCTACAGCCAGCTCCTTCTCGGTATTTGCTTTGCGCAGCTCTAAATCGCCGATTACAGATTTCGCGTGCTTGATGTCAGCGACATCTTTGTCCACTTCGTTTAGCTGCCTTGTCAAATTAAGAACACTTTCTGCTGCCAAAGCCAACTGCTCACTAAGCTGTCTGCTTTGGCTTAGCAGCTGTTTGATATGCTCTGTCTGCTTCTGCACATCCTGAGGTTGCGCGGTTTCCAGCTTTTCCAGCAAAGCATTCTTGCCCTTCAATATATCCTCGTTATCGGCGATTATATTGACCTGCGCTTTTACATCAACTGCGATTCTTGTGATGTCCTCGGATATGCTTGTCTTCTTGTTTTCTAGCTGTTGCTTTTCTTGCTCTGCCGCTTTCACGAAAGAAGTGTCTAGGTGCTCGTGAGCGCTTGGGTGCTGCAACGCGCCGCACAGCGGGCAAGGTTGTCCGTCATTTAGCTTGCTTCTCTCATCCGCATATTTTTCGGTCAGCTTGGCAAGCAGGAACTTCTCTTGGTTATCGGCAATCTGCTTATCAATTTGCTTTTCCTCTGCCTGCAGCGCTGTCAGGCTTTTACGCAGCTTTTTAAGAGCTTGCTCCGCAGAGGTCTTGGCATGCTTTGCCTGCAATAGCGGCAGCGCTCGCTCCAATTCCTCCTGCAAATTACGCCAATGCGTTTCGTCTTTGCTCTGAAGTGTTTTGTTTATCTCTGCACGCAGACTGCTCTGCTTATCTTCCTTTATTTTGAGTGCAGCGCTGATGTGCTTTGCTATGATGTCCGCTTCGTTGTCCGCTTCGTATATTCTTTTCAGCTCGTTGTTGTCTGCACTCGGCAGGTGTCTTGTAAGTATTTGCAGGATGATTTTTTTCTGCGATTTTATGTCTTTGTCGGCGGTTTCAGAATCGCTCCTCAACCTACCAATTTCTTTGTTTGCTGCCGAGATGTTGAGATCAAGTTTTCTTACAGATACCAACGTTTTTTGCAGCGCTTTACTCTGCAGCTTTATCTTTTTCTCTTCGTCTGCCGCTTCGTCAAAAACCTTGCTCTTCTCGAGTACGTTCTGCACAACTTTTTGCTTGTGTGCTTCAAACTCTGCAAGCGCAGTTTTGTATTTGTCTGACTGGGTAAGTGTTGACAAACTTTCATCAACCTTATCTTTGAGCGCTTCAAAGCCGCTAACTGCTGCGTCTATGCTTGTCAACTCAGCTTCGATTTGCTTAACCTCAGCTGGCACCAGCACGTTGATCGTCTCTCTTTTGATGCGAATCTCATCCAGTGCAGTTGCATAAAATTTTTGCTTATTGAAAACCGCCATTGATATGCGCCGATATATGTCTGTACCCGAAACCTGCTCTAAAATCTCTGCGCGCTGAGTTGAGTTCGCGCTCAAGAACTCGGCAAACTTGAACTGTGCAAGCATCACCGAGCGCGTGAACTGGTCGTAATCAAGCCCGACGATATCAGTTACTTTGCGCTTTGCTTCTGTCGAATTGTCTGAGAGCGTCGTTTGTGTGCCATCTGCTTCAAACTCAAAAAGCTCATTTTTTGGCGACATAAAAGGCTTGGCACTCCGTTTTGTTCGCCTGTGCTCGAATGTGCTTCTGTATCGTTTCTCGCCCGACACGAACACGACCTCTGCGACGCATATATCGGTGTTCTGGCTCATCGTCTCGTCGTGCATATCGCTGACGGTTATGCGCGGAGTTCGCCCATATAGCGCGAGGCACATGGCATCGAGCACGCTGCTTTTGCCTGAGCCCGATGGCCCGACGATTGCAAAAAGACCTTCGGAGTATGCTGGGTCTGTGAAGTCGATTGTAAAACGACCATACAGCGAATTGATATTTTGCACTACCACTTTCTCTATTCGCATAAGTCACGCTCCTGCACTTCGCGCACAATTTCGTTGAAGTCGGCGGTCATATGCTCGCGGCGGCTTCCGGATATTTCGTTGTCGTCCATGCACCGCAGGAATACGTCAGCCACCTTCATTGATTCGAGTGTCTGTGATATCTGCGTTGCGCCTATGATGCTGTCGATTATTGCCTTGTTGCGAATGCTAAGCACGCTGATGTCGCTGCCCCTTACTGCTTCGTTTATATCGAAGGAGAGCGAGGATCTAAGCTCGCTGCCGGTGTATGTCACTTCTACCCAAACATCGCCGGAAAGTGCGCCAAGCGCTGATATAATTTCGTCGTAGTCGCCCGAAATCGCTTTCATTTGTCGGAAAGCAGGCACTTCGATTTTATCGACACTTATGCCATCAAGAGTGTCTATTTCCAGCACGTACTTTGGTTTGCCGATCTCTGAAAAGCTCATGCAGAGCGGAGAGCCGCTGTATCTGATACGCTCGTTGCCCGACACCGTTTGCTTGCTGTGTATATGTCCGAGCGCAACGTAGTCTATCTCTTCAGGAAAAACATCTGCACCCACATGACCGAGGCTGCCTACGTAAAGCTCGCGCACACCGTCACCCTCGCTTGTTGTCGCGCCTTGCGCAAACAGATGCCCTGTCGCGATGATTGGCACATCGGGATTTTTCTGTTTTGCGGCAGCTGCAACATCGCTGTAAAACTGCTTTGTTGCGAGTATAATTTTCTCGTCGGTGGAGATGTTATCATCTTCAATGCGCACCATATCGTTCTTGCGAAGATATGGAACGGCGCAACACAGCGCGCCAATGTTATCATCGCTGTCCTTAAGTTCAATTACGTGATCGGCCGGCGCTGACGGGATGCCGATAACGTGAATATGCAATTTCTTCAGCAGGGCGGCAGGTGCTTGCAAGCGCCGCGGGGAGTCGTGATTGCCGGCAACGATAACCACTGTTTTGCAATTTGTTTTGATAATGGATGTCAGAAAGTCGAAATAGAGCTGCTCTGCGGCTCCTCCGGGTGAGCCCGTGTCAAAAATGTCGCCCGACACGACAAGGGCGTCGATATCGCGCGAGGCAATCTGCTCGGTCAGCCAATTAAGAAACGCAGAGTGTTCGTCGTTTCGTTTTTTGCCGTAGAGCGCGTGCCCGATGTGCCAGTCGGATGTGTGAAGTATCTTCATGAAACCCCCATATGTCGTGTATATTGCAATAATTCATTGTACCACGACACAAGAGGTTTTTCAATTCTTGAGGCGCAAAAAAGCTGCATCGAAGTTGCGATGCAGCTTAGCGGTAATAATGTGAGACGTTACTTAAACTTTAAGCTGATGTCGAGTGGGTAAATTGAGTTGGTCAGCGCGCCGATGGATATGAAGTCTACGCCCGTTTGGGCAACAGCCTGCAAGTCTTTTTGGTCCATGTTCCCCGAAGCCTCTGTGCGCGCGCGTCCTGCGATGAAGTTCACGGCTTCGCGCATCTGCTCGTTGGTCATGTTGTCGAGCATAACGATGTCAGCACCGGCAGCTATAGCTTGCTCTACTTGCTGTAGTGATTCAACCTCGATCTCGATTTTGAGTGTGTGCGGCACGTTTTCTCTGGCTGACGTAACGGCGTTTGTTATGCCCCCTGCGGCTTTGATGTGGTTGTCTTTGATAAGAACGCCGTCGGACAGGGAGAAACGGTGGTTGTATCCGCCGCCCGTGCGCACTGCGTATTTTTCGAGCAACCGAAGCCCCGGCGTTGTCTTTCGCGTGTCGAGAATCTTTGCAGCCGTGCCCTGCACTTTGGCGACAGATTTGAAGGTGTTGGTGGCAATGCCCGACATTCTTTGCATTAAGTTTAGCGCGAGACGCTCTCCGATTAATACGTTGGCTGCGTTGCCTTCTATCGTGGCGATGATATCGCCCGCTGCGACGCTCTGCCCGTCTTCGAATATGCTCGTCAATGTGATGCCCTCGTCGATGTAAGCAAACACGGCTTTTGCTATGTCCATGCCGCACAGCACGCCCGGCGCTTTCGCGATAAAGTTGCCCGATATGCGTTTGCCGCGTGGCACGGTACTGTTTGTTGTGATGTCGCCCATCCCGAGGTCTTCCTCAAGCGCTGTTTTGATCAGCTTGTTCAGCGAGAATAAATCTACCATTAGTACGTTCTCCCTTCGTCTATGCGATAATGCGCGCCCACAGAGCGCTTTCGCGCTATAGCGCCCTTTAATACTTCGTTAGCGATTGTTGCCATGTTGTACAGCTCCATGTCGCGCAGGCTATTCAGCTTTGCGTTGTCGAGCACAGCCAGCATTTGCTCTACTTGATGCAGCCCGTACATCATGCTGGGACCATTTCGCAATATGCCGCAGTATTTGACCATGATGCCTTTGATTTCGACCATCATTTCCTCGGTGTCAAACGAAACATTCTCGTTTTGTGCGGGCTTTGGTATGTCGATTTCAATATCAGCTCCCGTGAACTCGTCGTTAACCACATCAGCACATTTGCGCCCAAACACCAGACATTCGAGCGTGGAGTTGCTGGCGAGCCTGTTTGCGCCGTGCACGCCTGTCATTGCCGCTTCTCCGCAGGCAAGCAGACCTTTGATGTTGGTCTGTCCCATCAAATCGGTCGTGATGCCGCCCATCATATAGTGCTGGACGGGACCGACAGGGATGAAATCTTTGGACATGTCGATGCCGTTTTCCATGCATTTGCCAAATATCGTTGGGAAACGTTTGCTCAGAAAATCTCTTGATTTTGCCGTGATGTCTAGCTTAACATAAGGCGAGGCTTGGTTTTGAATTTCGCGATAGTTTTCGCGCGCAACGATATCGCGCGGGGCAAGCTCTGCCAGAGGGTGACGCTCTTTCATAAAGCGCTGGTTCGCGTCGTTTAATAATATGCCGCCTTCGCCGCGCACAGCTTCGGATATTAAGAAACATTGTGTATTTCTGTTTTCGGGCGTGTACATGCCGGTTGGGTGAAACTGTATGAACTCCATGTTTTCGATGACTGCGCCTGCCCGAAACCCAAGCGCGATACCGTCGCCCGTTGCAACGCCGGGGTTGGTGGTGTATCGAAAAACCTGCCCGATACCGCCGGTCGCCACGATTACGTGACGTGTTTTGTATACGTGCCATGCATCGTTTTCATACACGCTTAGACCCACGACTTCATCATCTTGCGTTAGTATATCGGCGACAAAAGAGTTTTCGTGGACTTTTATATTGTCTTTAGCAAGCACTGTTTTTTTGAGCGCGCGTACCATCTCCTGACCTGTTGCGTCTCCGCCCGCGTGCAGAATACGGTTCATGCCGTGCCCGCCTTCGCGCGTGGTTAAGAGGTTGCCGTGTCTGTCGATGTCAAAATGCGCGCCGATGGCAAGAAGTTCTTCAATCTGCTCGGGTCCTTCCTCGACGATAGTGCGCACCGCCATCTCGTCGCACTCGCCCGCTCCCGCGTTCATGGTGTCTTGGAAGTGGTATAGAAACGTGTCGTCTTTTTCGGTGACCACAGCTATGCCGCCCTGGGCAAGCGAGCTGCTCGAGTCCTCAATTTGCTCTTTTGTGAACAGCGCACAGTTAAGCGAGTCGTCAAGGTGGTATGCCGCATACATACCCGCAAGACCGCTGCCGATGATGGCAACGTCGATTTGGTGTATTTGTGCATCGCTTATGTCCGCGATATATCGTTTCATTGTTCCTCCTGTCTAGCTTAGCTCGAGCATTTTGTCGAGGCTCTTCTTGGCACGAGCCGCAATATCCTCATCGAGAATAATCTCGTGCTGACCGTACTTCAATGCCTCGTATACGTCGAGTATCTTTGTCTTTTTCATGTTGGAGCAAAGCAGCTTTGTCGAAAGCAGATAAAACTTTTTGTCCGGGTTCTTCTTTTGCAGTACGTGCAATATACCCATCTCTGTGCCGATGATGAACTCTTTGTTGTCCGACTGCGTAGCGCGCTTGATGATGCCCGCAGTGCTGCCTACGAAGTCCGCTTTGTCCACGACTTCCTGCGTGCACTCTGGGTGAACGAGAAGCTGCGCGTTTGGAAGCGACGCACGTGCTTTGTCTACGTCGGCTCCGCTTACTTGATGGTGTACAATGCAAAACCCGCAGTACGGGATGATCTCTTTGTCGGGCAGCTGCTGTGCCACGTAGCGTGCGAGGTTTTGGTCGGGCACGAATATGATTTGCTTTTGAGGCAGCGAGGCAACGACCTTGACTGCGTTTGATGAAGTGACGCATACGTCGCACTCTGCCTTGACCTCATAGGTTGAGTTGACATAGCAAACCACGCCGGCGTTCGGGTACTGTTTGCGAAGTGAAAGAATGTCATCCGGCTTGACCATATCTGCCATCGGACAACCTGCGGCAGCTGCGGGAAGCAGCACCTTTTTTTGCGGGCTTAAGATTTTGGCGCTTTCCGCCATGAACCGAACACCGCAAAACACGATGATGTCTGCGTCGTTCTCTTTGGCTTTTTTGCTTAGCCCGTATGAGTCGCCCACCATGTCCGCAACGTCGATAATGTCGCCCGTTTGATAATAGTGCGCGAGAATAATCGCGTTCTTTCTTTTTTTCAGCCGTGCAATCTTCTTTTCAATGTTTCGCATTGTCCGCCCCTTGTTGATTTTATTTAGTTCTGATTCATTTTACCACAAGCCGTAAAAAAAGCAAATAATCATATGCGTAAATTTACACGCATATTAAAATCGCAGATTTGCGTTCAAAAACCGCAGAAACTGGGCACTGCTTACCCCTTTGTACCCATAATACGTGTGGCAATTTGGTGCGTAATATGTTAATATAATTCTTGCAAACTTAATCAATAGACCTATTTGGTCCAAGTAAATATTACAGGAGAGAAACGACTTATGATTTTAGTAAATGAGAACTATCAAAGGCTGCAGGGAAGCTATTTATTTTCGGAGATAGGCAAGCGAATTGCTGCGCACAAAGGCGAGGGTGTTATCAAACTTGGTATCGGTGACGTGACACGGCCTCTTCCGCCTGCGGTAATCGACGCGATGCACAGCGCGGTGGACGACATGTCGAGCGCGCAAGGGCTGCATGGATATGGACCGGAGCAAGGCTATGCGTGGCTGCGCGAGGCGATTGCAGATAACGATTATGCGAACATGAGCATTGGCGCAGACGAGATATTTGTCAGCGACGGGGCGAAGTGCGACACCGGCAACATCGGCGAGCTGTTTTCTGGCACGTGCAAAGTGGCGGTGCAGGACCCTGTCTATCCTGTGTATGTAGACACGAACGTTATGGCAGGGCGCTCGGGCGAGTATGACAGCGACGCAAAGGCGTACACCGACATCACGTATTTGCCGTGCACAGCGGAGAATAACTTTAAACCGGCATTGCCAAGCACGCCGGTAGACTTAATATATCTGTGTTATCCGAACAACCCGACAGGCACCGTGCTTACAAAGGACGAGCTGAAAACGTGGGTCAATTACGCGAAGAAAAACGGAGCGATTATACTGTTTGACGCGGCGTATGAAGCTTTTATACGCGAGGATGATATTCCGCGCAGTATTTACGAGATTGACGGCGCAGACGAAGTTGCAATAGAATTCCGCAGCTTCTCTAAAACAGCCGGATTCACCGGCACGAGATGCGCTTATACCGTTGTACCGAAAGCGCTTTACGGCGTGGACAGTAGCGGCGCTAAGCAGTCGATTCGCGATATGTGGAACAGGCGGCACTGCACCAAGTTTAACGGTGTGCCGTATATTACGCAGAAGGGCGCGCTTGCGTGCTATAGCGAGCAGGGCAAAGAGCAGATAAAAGAAACGATTGACTATTATTTGAACAATGCGAAAATAATCACCAGCGGTTTAAAGAAAATCGGTATCGAGTGCTTTGGCGGTGTGAACTCGCCTTATGTGTGGCTGAAAACGCCGGACGGAATGGGCTCTTGGGAGTTCTTTGACAAGCTGCTGAATGAAGCGAACGTGGCAGGAACGCCGGGTGCGGGCTTTGGAAGCTCGGGCGAAGGGTATTTCAGGCTGACAGCGTTTAACACTGAGGAGAATACCATAAAAGCGGTTGAGCGGCTGAGCGCGCTAACTTTATAATAGTAGAATACTAATACAAAATAAAAGCCGGCGATATACGTCGGCTTTTATTATACGGTTTATTGTTTTGACTTAGTTTGCGCCTTGCTGAATGTCCGACAAAGATGCAACGCGGTTTCGTCCGTCCGCTTTTGCGGCGTACATAGCTTTGTCCGCATTTTTGATAAAGGTATCAAGGTCCTCATCGGTGACTTTATCTGTCCCGACAACGCCGAGGCTGACTTTGGCCTTTATTTTTTTGTCGTCGAATGTGAAGGTTTGGTTTTGCACAATCTCTCTGATTCGCTCAGCCGCGATTTTGCCGCCCTTCATATCAGTTTCGGGCAGCAGTATTATGAACTCTTCGCCGCCAAAGCGTCCGAGCAAGTCGATGTCGCGCAAACTTTTGCGACAAAGCTTGGCGATGCCCTTGAGCACAACGTCGCCGGCTATATGACCAAATGTATCGTTAGTGTTCTTAAAATGGTCGATGTCGAGCATAACACAAGCAAGCGGCAGCCCGTGCCTTTTCGCTCTGCTCAACTCTCGCACTGCGTTCTCTGTGAATGTCCTCCTTGTAAATAGCCCGGTTAAGGAATCAGTATTTGCAAGGTATGTCAGCTCGTCCATCGTATCGACGATTTTTGTGATGTTTGAGAATGTGACCATGTAGCCTGTCTTTGCGTGCTTTTTGTCGAGTATCACTGTACCAGTGATGCTAAAATGCATAGCCATGCTGTCTTGCTGAACGCTGATTGTGTACTCTTTCGAGCTGAGTATTGCATTTTCGACATGGTCGCTTTCGTCAATAAACGCATCCAGCTTTGTGCCGTATGAAGTGTGCGAAATCTGCGGAAAAATCTGCTGCATTGCGCTGTTGTAGTCGGTTAAACGCAAGTCGTTGTCGAGCACGAGTATGCCGTTTTCGGACCACTCGAAAACCTTGGTGTGAGACAATGGGACAATGTTGAACAGATTGAATTTGTAGAGCAGGAGAAAGATGAACACCACAGCCACAGGGAGTATGAAGGGCAACAGCATTACGACGAACTCGAAGGTGTCGATGATCGCAAGCGCTCCGAAAGCCATCAGCACCAATATTGACCCGAGCATGATGCCGGCGTGACGGCGGTTTTTCTTGTTGCGAATAATCTCGATTACTATAAGCACCATGATGGCAGTAAAAATGATGCCGGTATATGCACCAAATACAGCTACCCACGGACCTGATTCAAAACTCAAGAGCTGAAACGAAGGATGCCCTCCAACTGTGACGCCTGTATAGTACAGCCCATGAAAGTCATTTGTCAAGCGCATTACGAGGCTGACCACCGGCAAGAAAAAGATGAGTATGTTGCAGCGCAGTATGCTTTTTGTTTTTCTTTTGAAAAGCCCGCGTATGAAAACCAGCCACAGCGGGGCAAAGAACGGGACCGCTATATATTTGATTGTATTAAATATTACCTTTAGATCGAAATTGGTGCTTGCGAGTTCGAGCGCAAATCCGACGCAGTATAGTGTGACGGCAAAACAAAGAATCGCAAGCTCCTTGGTGCCGGAAGACAGCTTGATTCTGTACAGGTAAATGCCTGATATTAGCGTTACTGTAGCTAAAACAAATAATAGTATACCGAGCAAGAAATACGTTTCCATAAAACCTCGTAAATGAATATTTGTTACATTATACATTTTTATGTCATTGTTTTCAAGCAGAATCGGTTCAATCTGTATTAAAAAAGCGGCATATTGCCGCCTTTATCTCTGCTTAACGTGTTTTCATTCCGGTATGGGTCAAAAGCACCCGTTTTGCATGGTTATATCTCCTCTAAATGAAAGAAGTTTATTTTGATTTGTAGTCTTTAATCGCTTCCTTTAGCGCGTCTTCTGCCAAAAGCGAGCAGTGGATTTTCTTTTCGGGCAAACCGCCGAGCTCCTGCACGATATCCATCTTGGACATTGCCTGAGCTTCCTCAATGGTTTTGCCGAGTGCCATGTCAGTCGCGATGCTGGACGAAGCGATTGCCGCGCAGCACCCGTATGTTTGGTATTTGATGTCAGTGATTTTGTTGTCGTCCACTTTGATATACATCTTCATGGTGTCCCCGCATTCGCTGCTGCCGACCTCACCGTAACCGTCCGGGTTTTCCATCGTGCCGACATTGTGCGGGTCTTTGAAGTGCTGTAGAACCTTTTCGTTATACATTTTTTTCTCCTTTATCTGCAAAGAGTGGTGAGAGCGCTCGGAGCTTTTCCACTATGCTCTTTGTTTTTTTAGCTGCTGTGTCGATGTCTTTCGTGGTGTTGCACCGACCTATCGTAAAGCGGACTGCCGCCCTTGCCTGCTCTATGGTGCAACCCATCTCTTTCAATACGTATGACGGGTTGGTTGAACCCGAACTGCATGCAGAGCCTGTAGACACAGCGATGCCCTCTAGGTCTAGGTGCAGCATCAAAGCCTCTGCCTCTATGCCGTCGAACGAGATGTTTACGTTTCCGGGAAGCCTATCGTCAGGGTGTCCGTTGTATTTTGCTTTTGGAAGCTGTAAAAGTGCGTCTTTGAGCCGCTTTGCGAGCGCGGCTTCTTTCACAAACTCATTGTCCATGACTTCGGTTGCGAGCGATATCGCAGCGCCGAGTCCGACGATACCCGGGCTGTTTAGCGTGCCTGCGCGCATACCCTTCTCGTGCGAACCGCCGTGAATAATTTTCTCGATGTTTGTGCCGTTCTTGATGTAAAGTGCGCCAACGCCCTTGGGTCCGTAGAACTTGTGCGCGGAGAGCGATAGCAAATCGATACCGATAGCGCTAACGTCTATAGGCACGTGCCCAACAGCCTGAACTGCGTCTGTGTGAAACAGCACGCCGTGTTTTTTCGCGATCTGCCCTATTTGCGCCATTGGGTTGATTGTGCCGACTTCGTTGTTGGCGAACATGATGCTGATGAGTATTGTGTCGTCCTGAAGCGCTTTTTCTACGTCATCTGCGCGAACTGCGCCAAACGCGTCTACCGGCAGATACGTTATGCTAAAGCCTTTGGCTTCAAGGTATTTGCACGTGTCCAGAACCGCACGGTGCTCTATGCCGGTTGTGATGATGTGCCCTTTTCTCGCGAACTTTGCAACACCTTTGATCGCCCAGTTGTCACTTTCTGTACCGCCGGAAGTGAAGTAGATTTCGCCGGGCGAAGCACCGATAGCGTCTGCGACCTGCGCCCGCGCTGCGCCGACGCCCTTTTCTGCGTCCCTGCCATATGAGTGCTGGCTGGATGTATTTCCAAACGTTTCGCTATAGCACTGCGTCATTTTGGCAAGCACCTTTTTGTCCACGTATGTTGTTGCTGAATGATCCAAATATATTCCCATGTTTAGCACCTCACGTCCTTTGCTTGTGGTTTGCTGCTGAGCATTTTTTGATAGTCGTCCACCATGTCGGCGAGCGTTATTGAATAGATTACGTCGTTGAAACCGTCGTATATGCGCTGCCAAATGACGTGGGTTGTGCAAAGCGCAACGTTATCGCACTGCGCAGCATCGTCACCAACGCATTCTGCCGGCGCGAGCTCCCCTTCAAGCACGGTCAACACCTTGCCGACTGCTATGTCCTTAGGGTCGAATGCGAGCTTGTATCCGCCGCCTGCGCCTCTGGTGCTGACAAGCAGCCCCGCACCTTTTAGCTTCGAGAATATCTGCTCTAAATACTGCTCGGAAAGGTCCTGCATCTCTGCAATGCTCTTGATGCTCATCGTGCCCTGACCATGCGCTTTGGCAAGCTCGAACACGGCCCTTAGCCCGTATCTTCCTTTTGTAGAAATAATCAATGGGATGTGACTCCTTACACGAATACTCAAATCCTAGTATTTTGGTCGAGATTATGATATTATACCCGACCGATTTTGTCAAGATTAAATTGCAAGCAAGATTGCGGTTGTTTTATGCTGCTTACAAATTTGAAGGTTTTACTAAGTTAATAGCATGTCTACAAAGTTTTTCGCCGCGTGGCTCAAGGCAATTTTTCTGTTTGTTACTAAGCCCATCTCTCTTGGTGGCGGCGCTGCTGAGAGTGGTAATTGAAAAAGCTCTCCTTTGCAAAGCTCCTGCTCGACAAACTCTTTAATCACGCATGCAACACCAATCCCGATTTTTGCAAACTCGATCAGAAAGTCCATGCTGCCAATCTCGATTTCGGGCTCTATCACAACTCCATGGTTTGATAGAAATTTGTCAACAAGAATCCTGGTTTGATTGCCTTTCTCAAGCATCATGACCGGATAATCCCGAAGCTTTTCTATCGGCAATGTTGTTGATTTCACCTCTTTTGATGACACAAAAACATCATGAATATTCATTAAGCGTATATAGTTAAACCGACTACTATGTTCTCCAAAGCTGACAATACCAAAATCAATATCACCCTTACCAATCAATGCAAGTGTTGTGGGTGAAGGAACATTTACTATTTGAATGCTAATATGAGGATATGTTTTATGGAATTTCTCGAGATGCGGTAGAAAATAGTATTTGCACAGTGTATTGCTGACTCCAATTTTAATGCATCCGATTTCGTTGTTCGCGAGGTTTTCTATTGTCCTTTCTGCGTTTTGCAAATGAACAAATGCTTTCTGTACACTCGCAAATAGAAGCTGCCCTTCAAAAGTTAGACTTACTCCTTTTGAATTTCTGATAAAAAGCGTGCAATTGGTCTGGTTTTCGAGCTTTTGAATTGCCTTTGTTACAGCCGGTTGGCTGACAAACATCGCTTTTGCAGCTTTTGAGATGCTTTTATAATTCGCCACTGAGTAGAATGTTTTATAGAGTTCTGTATTAATATTCATATAACCCCCAGTTATGATTCATATTATTTTTACGTATTATATTTATGGCTACTTGCAGTATACAATACTTGTATGGCTAGTGTAAATAAGTATCTGTAAGGAGTGTGTCATTATGAAGGATTGGAATGCTGATCTGTATAGAAAATTTGAAGAGCAAAGAACATTACCCGCAAAAGACCTAATGAGTAATATTGAACATAAAGGCGTTAGATCGATTCTTGATGTGGGCTGCGGCCCCGGCAACAGCACCGAACAGTTGGCGCACAAGTGGAGCGATGCTAAAATCGTGGGGATAGATAAATCGCCTAACATGCTGGAGCAGGCAAAGCAAAGGCTGCCTGATTGCCAATTTGAGCTTGCTGATGCGAACAAAGACTTAAAAAGATTAGGCAAGTTCGATATAGTTTTCTCGAACGCAGCAATTCAGTGGATGCCCAATCATGACCAATTGATACCAAGGCTCTATAGTATGCTAAATGAGCAAGGCGCTCTCGCCGTGCAGATACCGGACACTCGGTACATGGGTATTACAGTTGCGATAGAGCAGGCTGCCATGGACATAAGGTGGGCAGATAAGCTTGCACACCTCTCCCCTTTCTGCATGCAGGATATGGGGTATTATTATGACATTTGCTCAACCCTAAGCAGCGACTGTTTGTTGTGGGAGACCAAATATTATCACGTTATGGATAGCAGAGAGCACATCATTGAGTGGTATCGGTCGGCAGGCATGCGACCTTATCACGATGCGCTCGGTAACAGACAAGACATAGCTGATTTTGAAAACCTCGTTTTGCATAGGATGAAGAAGCACTACGAAGTTCAGCAGGATGGGAAAGTGCTATTCCCATTTACAAGGTTGTTCTTTGTTTTTTATAAGAACAAACGATAGGGGATAAAAAAAACCGGCACACTGCTGTTCGTGCCGGATTTTCGTATATCGAATGTTTTGCGCTAGTCGTCTCGATGACTGTATTTATACTCGTACATGCGCTTATCGGCGGTTTCGACGATGTCTTTCTGCGAATCGCATTCTTTTCTTTGGGCGAAGCCGCGGCTAAAAGAGACTTGAAAGTCATCGTGTGCGAGATATTCATCGTGCAAAAAACCTTCAATTCTGTTAAATACCGTTTTCACCTTTACTTTTGGAATGTTTTGCAGCAGTATGAGAAACTCGTCTCCCCCGTATCTCAGCACATAATCAACCGCTCGAACACTTTGCTCGATACAGTTTGCCAAACGCTTGAGCAGCAAATCTCCCGAGGCATGACCGAGTTTGTCGTTAAGTTCTTTTAGCATGTCAACATCAATCATTACGACGGTATAGTCAACTTTCTTTGACTGATACTTAGATTCCGCGATGTCCAGAACATCATCGAGCGCACGCCTGTTGAGCGTGCCCGTAAGCTTGTCCTTGATTGAGTCGTCAAAGGTTTTTCTATAGCGTTTTTCCAAACTCCCAAGCATAGTCCTGCGCATAAACAACATAAATACGATAAGTGCAAAGTAAGCTACCAATGTTATAATTATTTCGGAAATGCGCGCAGAGCTGTTGCTGTATATCTCGTCAGCAATAGAGTGCGCGGCCAGCGCCAGTATCAATACAAAATATGCAGGAATTAATATTTTTTGCTTTTTCTTCGAAAAAACAGTCGCCATGACCACCACAACCATGAGTGATACATAAGGAGTGCTTCCAAGAATACCTCCGAATAAATACCAGTCAATCGGTATATATATGAATGCAAAATATATGACTGTAATCAGTATACCTTTTTGCAGCAGGGTCTTGCTTTTGAAACGAAAGATAAACGTTACAAGAATGCAAACGAATCCGCCCGCATATGACAATATGGAATGTAACGGGGAACGCATCACTAACGCCAGAATAATACCGACTGCGATTGCTACCATTCCAATTACCAGTATATTTCTGCTCATTTCATGTTTTAGTTTTCTTCTATCCTTGCTTACTAACTGGAAGCTGTTTGGGTTTTCTGTCAATACCGGTACCTCGCTTTGTTATTTGCGTTGCATGTTTTGATAACCACATTATATGGAGTATGTTTTGATTTTTACACTGCCTTTGTCGATTGTGATAATGCCGTAGGTTGGGTTCATATCGTATAAGCTGCCCGGGTTGTAAAGCAGTACGCCGTCGCTATAGCGCTCAGTCGG
>JABGQS010000077.1 GCA_018648645.1 Clostridia bacterium | reverse complement strand
ATTCTCCTTATAATTTTTTATTAGTTCAAGTTCGATTATATTTAGTTAGACACAAGGCCTAAAAAGCGTTTCTTTACTCTGCGCTCGACACGCTCGATAACGAAGTCTGTCACGATGGCGAGCAGCGCGACCAGCAGGCTGCCTGCGATTGTCATCGCGGGGAAGTTTGTGGAGATGCCCCGCCATATCGCGTCCCCAAGACCGCCCGCGCCAATGAAGGACGCTATGCCGGCTATCGCGATTGTCATGATGACCATCGTTCTAAAGCCCGCGAATATGACCGGAAGCGCAAGAGGAAACTGAACCTTGAAAAGCAGCTGCATATCTGTGCTGCCCATGCCGAGCGCCGATTCGATAGTTTGCGGATCGACTTCTTTGATGCCGACGTAAGTGTTTCGGACAATCGGCAGCAGTCCGTAGATGACCAATGCAATTATGGCGCTGGTGTCGCCGATACCTGTGAAGATGACCAGAAAACCAAATAGCGCGATGGACGGTATTGTGTATAGGAAGTTGGTGATTGCAAGCACGATTTTGGCAAGTATCCTGTGGCGCGTCATGAACATGCCGAGGACAAGACCGATGACCGTGATGAACGCAATCGCAATTAAGGTGAGTATGATGTGCTGAACAAGCAGCTCGGAAAAAAATTCCCATCTTTCTAAGTATAGTCTGTAAATATCGCCAATCACTCTCTCACCTCTCTCCTGTTGTCAGTCAGCTCTAGCTAAGGTTTTGCATTATCTCTTGAAGCACTTGCTTGAAAACTTGCTTATCATCCTCATCAATACCTTTGTACATTTGCATACGCAAATCGTCTGAGATTTGCATAAATGCGGATTCGAGAGCCTTGCCCTTGTCTGTCAGCGATGCCCTTACCGAGCGCTTGTCGTTGTCGCATTTGGTCAACGTCACGTAGCCAAAGGTGTGCAGCTTTTTGACGAGCGTTGTTACGGTTGACGGGTCTTTGTGAATCAATGCTGCCAGTTCGCTCATCGTGAGGCAATCGCGACGCATCAGGGATAGAATGATCTCGCCGTGTGAAGTAACGATGCCGACGACACCGTGTTCCTCCAGTGCGGTTATAATATATTGATTAATCAGCTCTTTGCATTTGCTGATCTGCGACGCTGCGTTATCCAGTTCCATAACCCCCCCTCGATGTCGGGTTCAGTTAATTACTTGGACATCAAAGTATCTATGTTTATCATACAACCGGGGTGGCGCAATGTCAAGCGTTTGGCGACTAGACGTGCGGGATATCTGTGTAGCAAGCCACGTCATCGCTGGTCGTCATCACGTCTGTCATGCTTAGCTGATGCACATCGTTTTTGCCGTTGCTTCGGGCAAAGTCCATAAGCTCCTGCCTGGTTGCGCTGTAGAAGTTTTTAAGCCCCTGCGCGCCCTTGTCTATTGAAAAAAGGCGTCGGAGCGCCGAGTCCTGTGTTGAGATGCCCACCGGGCATTTGCCGGTGTGGCACACCTTTGCTTGAATACAGCCGATGGATATCAGAGATGCTGTCGCCAGCGCAACGGCGTCTGCACCGAGCGCAAGCGCTTTGGCGATGTCGCTGCTGTCACGAAAACCGCCGGTGATGCACAGCGTAACGTCGCTGCCTGCGCTGTCGAGGTATCGGCGGGCGCGGCGAATTGCGTAAACGGCAGGAACGCAAACGTTGTCTTTCATGAATACGGGCGCGGAGCCTGTTGCCCCTCCCCTGCAGTCTATGGTTATAAAATCGGGCGATGCGAGCAGCGCGGTCTCGATATCCGCTTCGATATGACCTGCGGCAAATTTGATGCCAACGGGTTTGCCGCCCGTAGCTGAGCGTACCCAATCGACCTTTTTGCGCAAATCGTCGGCATTGTTGACCCCGTCCATTCGGGCGGGTGTGTGACCGTCTTCGCCGGGTTTGATGTTGCGGATGCGGGCGATTTCGTCCGTGACCTTTGCCGCGGGAAGAACACCGCCAAGACCCGGCTTTGCAGCCTGACCCATTTTTATCTCTACCGCGTCTGCCATTTTGATTGCAGACTCGTCGTGCGAGAAAGGCGCAGTACCAAGCTCGTAGATGTAGTGCTTTGCGGCTTTGCGCGAACCCTGCAGCATGCCGCCCTCGCCCGAG
>JABGQS010000076.1 GCA_018648645.1 Clostridia bacterium | reverse complement strand
CCGACTATAGCGCCTACAGCTGCACCAATCAGACCTGTAATCAGCATAAAAAACTGACCGTTGGAGTCTTGATACATCACCGGATTATTCTGGCAATAAGCAAACAAGTTATGCGTCAACAACGCTCCAGTCTGACCCATCACATCATCCGCATTGATAAACCGACCCCACTCAGAGTTATAATACCTCTGATTCAGGTAGTAAAGCCCGGTCTCCTCGTCAAAGTAATAACCACGATACCTAAACGGGTTATCAACACCCAGCGTAGTCGCCTTGCTGCCCGTTGGTGTCGACGGGTTGCCCCAAGCGTCATACGCGTATTCTACCATAATGTCGCCATTGTCGTCGACTATTTTAATGATATCGCCTTGCACGTTTCTTACGTAGAAGTACGTTTCACCGTCGGTGTACTCCAGCCCCCACAGCTTGCCGCCTGAGTCATACAGGAAGTATATCGGGTCTTCCGTGCCTGTCTGCTGCCACGTGATTTGGCTGCCGACGAGGTTGAACTTGGTTGTGTCGCCGTCCACCGTCTTCTCTGTTCTTATGCCGTTGTCGTTGTACTTATAGCTTGCGATGACGGCGGATGTGGTGTCGTCGGTGATTTCCTCCAGCCTTCGCCCTTGTGTCCATGTGTAGTCCCATGTGCCATCGTTGGTTAGGTTGCCGATGTTGTCGTGTGTCAGTGTTACTCCGGCGTATGTTGCAAGTTCGTCCTGCCATGTAGTGTCATAGGTATAGTTGTACGTGGCAGTCGCTGTACCGACCGGGTCTGCCCCCGCAACGAAAGCGTATTTTATTCTAGAGGTAATGTTGCCGCCCACGTCGTACGCGAAAATCATCGTGTAACTGGTCGCCCCCCATTTATAGTTCTCACGCTTAAGCTGACCGAAACCGTCATACTGATATTCGGAGTAGTTGTTGGCGTCCTCTTCAACTCGCGTGATATAGCCTCTTGCATCATAATTATAGCTGAGCGTTTCGTAACCGTTGGTTGCGTTACCGTTGGTGATAGAATCAATTCTGCCCGAGTCCGCAGAAGTCGTGCCGTCTCCATCGTCATATCCTACGCTCGTGCTGTAAATCGTGTTTGCGCCGTCCTTCAGCACATACCCGCTTACTCTTCCAAGCGTCGCGTCATAAGTGATGTCCTTGCTGAACGTGCCAAATGTGCTTGTGTCCGGTCTGCCGTCGCCGTCATACGCATAGCTCGTTGTATAGGTCGTTCCGTCAACAGTCTCTACAAACGCCGACATCATATTCGCGCTGTTGAATGTATACTCGGTCGTCGTTTTCGTACCCGCGCTGTCCTTCCTCGTAATCCTTCCAAGCCTAAACAGGCTGTCGTATTCGTACCAATACTCAACGCCCAGCACATGGTCTTTCATATACCCGATGTTGCCGCTGTTGTCATAGATATACGAATACAAATCCGTAGTGTCCTGATATATTTTTATAAGCCTGTCGAAGTCGTCGTAAGTATAGCTGACCGTCTGGCTGTTGCCGTACGCGACACTGTTCAGCCTGCCCGTTTGGTCTTCCAGGTTGTTCGTAACCAGCCTTGTTGTTTCTACGCTTACGCCCGTGTTCCACCCAAGATCGTTATAGTGAATAGTATAATCTACATCGCCGGTTGGCGCGTTGTGCGATACGTCTGTCAAGCGATAGTCCGTATAGTCATATCCGTTCGACACGGTTACGCTGCCCGAAGTCATGCTCGTCCCCTCAAGCTGGTCTGTGTTGCTGTCATACGTATTGCTTACTGTATTGCTTAGCGGGTCAGTGACGCTCGTCAGCGTGCCTTTATATATGTCGTAAGTGTAATCCATCACTTCGCCGAACGGATCGGTCACGCAGTCCGTAAAGTTGCCGCTCGCGTCATAGGCAACCTCTGCCCTAATATAGTTCGTTTCGTTGCCAACCTTAGATGCTACGACATTACCATTTTCATTAACATCGTCGTATTCATAAGTATAAACCAGTCCTTCTTCGCTCGTCGCCGTCAGCATGTTGTGGTTGTCGTCGTATGTATAGTCAAACTCATTGCCCGCCGGGTCAATGTATTTCGTCAGGTCGTCGTTCGCGTTATACTCAAATTCCTCGTCCTGCTGTGCGGAGTCCGTTACCTTTGTCAGGTTGCCGTCAGAGTCATATGTAAACGTGCTGCCATACTCCTCCTTAAACATATGCAGTCCGTCAAAGTTCACTGCGTTCGCGTTATAATTTATCTCGACTCGTATATAAACGTCAGAGTAATCGTGCTTTGCGACTACCGCACCACACATATACTGCCAAACGTCCGAATCCTGCGAGAACGGCAGCAATACCCATTCGTCCGTATAGCCGATATAATTAAACCGTATCGCGATACCATACTTGATTGTCCCAAACACCGGTATGCTGTTGCCCTTTGCCCATCCGCCGACAACATAGCTGTCGCCTTCTTCACCCGACAAATCAAAGTCCTGCTCGATATACTTGTTCTGGCTTGGCGAGCCTATAAACTCGAACCTGTTGTCGCTCATATACTCCGGGTTCTCGCTGTCTGCCGTGGTTACGACGATGTCGCTCGAAGTACAGTTAGAGTTTCTCGTCCACTTGTCAGGAATCCCGTTTGTAACGTAGTCAAAATCCGCATTGTCGATAATGTTATACCTATTGGCGATAGGACCGTCCTCAAGCTGGAAGCAGTCAAACCAAGCTGTTC
>JABGQS010000075.1 GCA_018648645.1 Clostridia bacterium | reverse complement strand
TCCTCGAAATCAGCAAAGCAATGATGAACGGCTTTGGTTACGCAGGCGAAGGCGACGTGCTGACGGCAGGTCTCGTGGGCGCGCTGATGAGCGCATACGCGGGTGTAACCTTCACCGAAACTTTCTGTCCCTGCTGGAAAAACGACCTCATACTGATGAGCCACATGGGCGAAATGAACATGGACATCTCGGCGTACAAACCTATTGTCGCGGACAAGCCTTTTCCATACACACAGGCGGGTGACACCGTCTCCGCATACGGCGCAATGCGTGCAGGCAAAGCTGTTTTCATTAACCTCGCACCAATGGACAACGGGAAATACACGCTGGTTGTGTCTCCTGTAGACATGGTAGACATAGCGGTGCAGGACGGCTCATACCGTTACGTCACCGAGGGTTGGATGAAACCTAGTTTGCCGCTTGCAGATTACCTCAAAGCATACAGCGAAGTCGGCGGCACGCACCACAGCGCGCTCGTATATGATGTCAATCCGGACGAGATTATTTCATTCGGTAAAATCATGGGCTTTAACGTGGAGGTCTTATAGGCAGATGAGCAATATCATTCTCGATACGCTTCAAGGCAAGAAAACGGATAGAGTTCCCGTTGCACCTTTTATAAACGTGAACTACATAGACGAGTTTTACGGCGAGCACAATATGGACAGGGTAGCTAAATCCATCGAAGTGTACAAACACTTTGGCTTCGATATAATCTTTCGCAACAGCACGGTCAACTACCTCGACGAAACGGCGTTGAGTGCAGATAACTGGAAAGTCACTTCAACCCGCACGGATATCAGCGAAGGCGACCACGATGTTCTGACGGTCATCGAAACGCCCGAGAAGCAACTGCGGCAAATCAAGCAGTACCGCACCAACACGCCGTTCGAGGTTGTCGAAGCGTGCGTAGAATACTACATCAAGGACGCGAGCGACTTTGCACAGTTCGTCAAATACCAGCCGCCTGTGCCGGTCTACGACTGCAGCGACACGGCGCGCGCCAGAGAGATTATCGGCGATACAGGCTGCATCGCGCCGTGGGGGCAGGGCGTTTTCAACATGGTCAGCATGCATCGTAAACTCGACGACCTGCTGATTGACCCATACCTAAACAGGGCGTTTTACGGCGACATGATGCGCTACTTTGGCGATAGGATGCTAGAGGTCATAAAGCAATACAAAGCAAACGGCGCAGACATGGTTTCGTGCGGCGGCAATGTCGCTGCCGGCGGCGTAGTGGGCGCAGACTATTTCGCAGAGCACATTCTGCCGTTCGAAGCAAAGTTCTTTGGCAGCATCAACGAGCTCGGTTTGTACTCCATCTATCACAACTGCGGCGACGCATCTCATCTATTGCCGCTCTACCCACAAATCGGCATGAGCATGCTCGAGTCATTAACACCCGCACCATACGGCGACACCGACCTAGCCTTCGCCATGGACACTATCCCGAAGAATATCACCCTGTCGGGCGGTTTCGATCAAATCACGCTATTGCGCGAAGGCAGCGCAAAGCAGATCCGCAGCAAGGTCATGCAAATGATGGACATCCTCAAAAAGCGGGGCAACTTCATCTTTGCGACGACAGACTACTTTAACGAGAACACACCAGAGGACAATGTGTTCGAGTTTGCCCGTGCAGCGCACGACTACGGGCAGTATTGATAGGCGAATAATTGAATAACAAAATAAATATTATATAAATTTTAGGAGGAAGAAACTATGACTGGCAAAGACATACGTTTAAACAGGCTGTTCAACAAAGGGGAAAACGCGGTGGTCGTCGCAATCGATCACGGGTACATGGACGGTCCGATTCCGGGCATGGAAAACATCAGAGAAGCCGCGGGCAAAATCAGCCCGGAGGTAGACGCAATTCTTATGAGCCCGGGTATGCTCAAGAACGTCGGCAGCGCATTTGACTACAAAGGCGCGCCCATTCCTATCGTGCGACTTAACTGGAGCACAGTATTCTGCTTCGAATGGGGCTACAAAAGCGCATACACAACCCAGGCGTTCAGCGTAAAAGACGCGATTGCGCTAGGTGCACAGATGGTACTTATTTCACTCACGCTCAAAACGGGCGACGAGATGAACGACCTTAAAAACGTAGAAGTCTACGCAAAGCTTTGTAACGAAGCACGTGAGTACGGCATCCCGGTAATCGGCGAATGCTTCCCGACGGAAAGCGACGATATTTCAGAAGAAGAGATGCACGACAGAGTTCTGCGCGGCACACGAATCATTGCAGAAATGGGCGCAGACGTAATCAAAACTTTCTACACACACAAGTTCAAAGAAGTTGTGCAAGGCTGTCCGATTCCGATACTCGGACTCGGCGGACACACAACACCCGACCCAATCGACTCGTTGCAGCTCGCCGCTGACGAAATTGCAGCCGGCTGCAAAGGCGTGGTGTTCGGCAGAAACGCGCTCCAGAGAGAAAACCCGATTATGTACCAACGCGCTCTTAACGAAGTCGTAAAGCGCGGCATGAGCCCGGCAGACGCCGTAGAAAAGTTCAAACTATAATCTCACACTAATACGCCGAAGGAGATGCGATTTTTCTCCTTCGGCAAACATAATAGCAATTCGTTTTGCCGCAAGGAGGAGCTTTGAAAGAACTGATATTGTCTTTTGAAATCGTAATCCCTATTTTTTTGCTCATTGTATTGGGGTACTTTTTAAAGCGGATAAAGCTGCTGAAACATGAGGCAATGGAAACGATGAACAAGCTCGCATACTACGTGCTGTTTCCGGTCATGATTTTCAACAGCTTGTATACCGCGGCGTTCAATCAGGCTTTCAACCTGCCGGTAATCATATTCACGGTCGCCTATTTGGCGATTATGTTTGTTCTCGCATTGCTAATCATCCCACGGCTAGAGAAGCAAAACGAAAAACGAAGTGTACTTATGCAAGGCTGGTTTCGCGGGTTCACGCTGCTTCTGGGGTTCCCGATTATAACA
>JABGQS010000074.1 GCA_018648645.1 Clostridia bacterium | reverse complement strand
ACTAATATCTGATTTTATACACAATTACTAGGGAATCTTATTTGCCATAGACTAGGGAATTTTACTTGACAGTTACACTTTAATCATTTCGAGTTCGCCGATTTTCTTTTGATATTTTACCCCTTCGACAAGGCAATTGCTCGGCTCAATACCCATGATATATTCACCTGATGCAGGTTTTTGCCAGTTGGTGAGCATAGGCAGTTCATCTGGATTCACCCAGACTGCAACGCCTAGGTTCAGTTTTTCGTTGATCAAAGCCGTAAACGACTTGCCGTCCACTATTGCTTTTTGCTTGTAGTAATAGCAATCCTCGTCAAACGCTTCGCTGGGCTTTGCAAAACCCTGTCTTTCGTTTGCACTAAGATTGTTGCGTCCGCTTCTTGCTTCAATATAGCTGCATGATGTAAGGAGTTTTGCATCTGCACTCAATAGAGGATAGCCCATATTAAAATGATAGAGAATTGTCACGGGAAATGTAATGCTATTGCCAGGCACAAAACTCTGGTCTATTCAACAAGTTACCGACATTTCACACGCAAAGCACACAGGAAGCACATAGGCGTCCGTTATCCTATCAATATCAAATATGAAAGGTAACTATTTTATTATGGAAAAAAGCGAAGTAAAATCGAAGAATGATATTAAAAAGACGATAATCATATGCGGCACAATTTTAGTCGTTGTAGTAATTGCACTGGTTTGCGTCTTGGTGTTGACAGGGAAGCCGAGCGCGGAACCTGTACTTTCCGATAATCCGGCTGCAATTGGTGCCGATGATATGACGTTTGAGCAATTTACTATGGGCATGAAGAAGGACCTGCCACCCGAAACGATGGAAGAAGTAAAGCGGCTGTACGAGCAGGTGCAAGAGGCGATGGAGGAGAACGACACGGACAAGATGCAAGAAGCGTTTGAGGAGCTAAATGCGCTCGATGTGTTCGACATGTCGATGATGAACATGGACTCTATGGACGGCGTTATTATCATGGACGAGGATGGCAACGTATTGGAAGGGCTGCCCGAAGGCGCGATTCCGATAGGCGGAGGGGTGATGACAGTAGAAGAGTGGGAGGACGAATCATGAAAGGCAAGAAGCTGATTGTTCTCGTAACAGTCGTTCTGGTCGTAGCAATGGTTGCTGTCGGTGTGTTCGTAGTTTTTGACTTGGGCAGCGGCAAGGACGTGCAGAAGAAGGAAGGCGCAGGCAGCGATGTAATCGAAATTGGACAAGTAAGCACGGGCGACGTTATCAAAAGTATATCGAGCAACGGTACGATTCGCACAAACGAGCTGGTTAGCGTGAAAACGCCGGTTAGGTGCAAAGTGGACGAAGTGTTGGTTCAAGTTGGCGCAAAGGTCGATGCCGGCGATGCGCTGTTTTCGCTGGATAAAGAAACCCTTGATAAAGAGTATGAAAGCGCGAATCAGCAGCTTAGGGCGGCAATGCAGGAGTCGGGATACACTAAGCCGTCGTATGACTACATTAGCGTGAGAGCGCCAAAGGCCGCGAGCGTGCAAGAGGTCAATGTATCTAAGAATCAGATGATGGATGAGGCTTTGGCTGAGAATGAGGATACTGTTTTGATGAGCGATGAGGACGGGCAAAAAGTGGAGCTGATTGTTCCGCAAGAAGGAAAAGTATATGCCGTGTACGCCAAAGAAGGCAAAACAGTTAAACAGGGTGACGTGCTGTTCAAAGTGAAGGTCGCATCTACTGCGTTTGCAGGCAGCGTCAAGAAGGTGCAGGATGCACAGGCAAAAGTTGACTTGATTGCACAGAACATGGACGACCCGTTTGTGTATTGTGAAATAGACGGAATTGTTGACGAGATTAATGAAGAAATGCTCCAAGGTGTTTTGGAGAAGGACTCAGAGGTGCTTAGTGTGCAACCGCAATCCGGTTATACGCTGAACATCAAAATTACGCAGGACGAACTAAGCAGTATCTTTGTTGGGATGGAGTCGCAAATCAAGTTTGAGTCGGGCGACATAGCCAAAGGCAGCGTTGCTCACATCAACTATAAAGCGGATGAGAACGGACAGTTTGGCGTCAGCATATCGTTTAGCAATACCGCTGACGCCGGGAACCAGATTTATCCGGGTATAAAAGCAACTGCGTCGATTATACTCGAGAAAAGCGAGAACACGCTGCGTGTACCGCTTGGAGCGCTTAAGCAGGACGAGCAGGGATATTACGTAATGGTATACGTAGGCGAGGATGAGGATATATCGGGGATTGATGCTGCTGACATTCCAATGGAGAAGCGATATGTTGAGCGCGGTTTGGTGAACTCACTGTATGCACAGGTGCTGTCCGGTGTGCAGGACGGCGAAAAAGTAGTAATCGTGAAAACGACAAACAGCAATGATATGTTTGGCGATATGTTTGGTGGGAATATGCAGACCATCGAAGTCAGATAGGCGGCGATGACATGAAAGAGTTAATTGTGCTAAAGAACATACACAAGCATTATCGCATGTCGCAGTTTACTGTGAAGGCGTTGGATGGCGTTGACGTGACCATAGAAAGCGGCGAGTTTGTGGCGTTGGTCGGACCGTCGGGCAGCGGCAAATCGACATTAATGAACGTGCTTGGGTGCCTCGACATGCCCACGAGCGGAGAGTATTATATCCGCGGTAACGATGTTTCGAGCTTTTCCGACGCAAAGCTGGCGCAGATACGTAATCGCGAAGTTGGGTTCGTATTTCAAAGCTTTAATCTGATGAGCAACATGACAGCGCTGCAAAACGTGGCGCTGCCAGGCAAATATCAAAAGATGAGCAGCCGGCAAAGCATCAAGCGGGCAAGAATCGCGATCGAAATGGTAGGATTGCAGGATAGGGCATCGCATCTGCCTAAGGAGCTGTCGGGAGGGCAGCAGCAAAGAGTTGCGTTTGCGCGGGCGCTGCTGGCCGACCCGAAGATCCTGGTGCTGGACGAGGCCGACCGCATGCTCGACATGGGCTTCATCCGCGATGTGCGGAAGATTC
>JABGQS010000073.1 GCA_018648645.1 Clostridia bacterium | reverse complement strand
CATTCGGGTTGAATCGGGTTTAGAATCTGCACCCCTACTTCTATCAAATCCGGGATTATTTCCTCAATGTTCCCGTCCGAATGATAAAATATCAACACGTCCTCATTAACGCTTTTTGCTGCGTCGATAACCTTTTTTAACCTCGGCTTGATAAGTTTGCGATAGATATCGGGCGACATCATCAAGCCTTTTTGCGTGCCAACATCGTCCGCAGTCACGATTATATCTATGCCGGCTCTGGTCCACTTTTTCGCCAGCTGCACTTTCAGCTCAGTCACTTTGTCTAGTAGCTTCACTGCAAATTCCTCGTTTAGGTAGAAATCCATCAGCATATTGTCGAGTCCTCTTAGGTACCACGCCGATTCAAAAATATCCATAAACGCCGGTACAACGTTCGCACTCCCTCCGGTATCGTGCCCTCCATATATCCCCGTAAATGTGATTTTCTCTTGCTCTTTGAGCGTTTGTATTTGCTCGCGCACACCTTCCCAGCGGTACTCCTCCAGAAAATCCGGCAGCGGCAAATTTTCGATATCTTGCAAATCAGCTGCATTGCGCAGAGGTCCAATCATTGTCGAAAAATGGTCAACAGAGCTCTTTACTAGCTCGATGCCCCATTCCGTAATATCGCCCTGTAATTGCTCTGGTGATAAGTACTTAGCAAACCTGCTTTCAATGCTTAGCTTTGTTGGCCCTAAAAACACTTCCCTAAGCGGAATATCGTAAAAGTCCTCGTAGTTCGTATGACCATACTTCGCTTCAAACTTGTCCTGCACTACTTTGCAAAGCTTAAAAAAATACGGAATCGGCTTCGCTTGCTCCCTTGCTATTGTTTTAAGATACTCTTCTCGCTTGCTCATCAATTACTCTCCAACATTATTATTAGCGCAAATCGTGTTGCTTCTAAGTAATACTTACATCTTCTTATTCCTGCGACGTTAGTCCTAGCCGCCCAGTATATCTTTTTTCCCGACCTGCACAATCCTGTCGATTTCCCGCTGCTTATGTTTATCCAAAACATAAATCGGCGCGTTCTGCACAAGCGATCGCCATTTCTCATCCGCCCTCTCAAGCAGCTTTCTATCCTCATCAGCCGGGTCGGATGAAACGCTGTACCCTCTGTCGAATATATCTGTTTCCCACATATGCTGCCTAAAATTGTTCAGCGTATGCTCGTGCTCCAGATATATCATATCCTCGCCAAACGCGATTTCGTTAATTGCGTCCAATGCCAGCGTGTTTTCGTTAATCTGCACCCCGTTGTAAAATTCGTATATAGCGTAGTTGATATCACAATCTATCATCGCCTGCGTTGGCGAAAACGTCGCTCCGTTGTCCAGCATTCCAAGCGGCAAATGCACCGCGGCTGTTCCCGCCAATGTAAGCTGCCTATACATTCGCAGCGTGCTCGATTGAATCCCCGGCTGCTTGCATTCAATATAGGCCGCATCAATATTGTGAACAATGCCGTACTTGTACCGAAACAGTTGGTTAAGCAAAGCGTCCGCAAGCGTTGCCGACGGCGTGGAGTAGTTCAGCTGCGTCGTTTTCATATCCATCTGCGCGCTTATAGACGCGCTGTAGTAATAAGCATCAGGGTTAATCAGCGATGCAGCGGTAATCCCGCCAATTATTTCAGCAGCGGCCACCACAGCAGTTCCGGCCGGCGCAACAGGCGTTGTCGAACCAAGTATCGGCATAGACGAAAAATTGATCGGATACCCGTGCTTCAAAGCTTCCTCGAGCACCTCGCACGAACGCTTGTCCAGTCGCAGCGGCGAGGTTGTACACATTACGGTAACAACCAGCGGGGGCCCAGTCCTCAGCCTCTCCTCGTCACCATCCACAGCAATTCGCGCCAGTTCTCCTAGATATACGAGCTGCTTTGCAGAATACGTCCCCACCCATCCCGGCTTGCCCGTATTCTCCAGCAAGATTTTCGCCGACTCCAAAGGCTCCACTCGCGGGTCAAACTCATCCAATATAAACGGCGCGCAAATCGCTTTCACGCAGTCCAACGCATTGCCAAGTTTAATCATATCTACTTGGTCTTGCAACCCCGGTTTTCTCACCGCTTTGGCGGTATAATCGTATATCGACGGTGCCCCATGACCGTAATCACAGCTAAACTCATCAGGAACGCTAATGTCATCTTTTTTCTGCTGCTTGCAAAACGGATGCCACAACGACGATCGCACCATCTTGTATCTATTCGCTTGCGCTTCTATTTGTTTTTCAACGATATGCGGCGCAAACCTAACGACTCTTTTATCGAAATCAACTTCCAACCCGCGCTCCGCAAGACTCGCAAGCAGTGAGCGCGACTCAAACCGCATCCCCGTGTTTTGCAGAACGGTAAGTATCGCCTCATGCAAAGTGTCTAAATCCTTATCCTCTGCGATTTTCAGCATTCCGTTAATCATTCATTTCTTCCTTAATCACTGCCGACACTGCGCTTACCCGCACCAGCTGACAATCATACTCATCAGCGTCTTTGTCAGTGCCTTAACGCTATCGATATCCACCCACTCGTCAGGCGCGTGCAGGTTGCCGCCAATCGGTCCAAATATCGCACCCTCCATGTTCCCATACTGCTCAAACGCAAAGAAATCGCACGGGAACGGTGCTGCCGTCACTTTTATCTCATCCATATAATGCGCCGCCGCATATTCCAGCGCACCAACTCCCTCGCCCTGCGCGTCCGAGTCTCCCGGTGCCACATAGTTGTACATCGGCGTAACGCTCACCAGCTCCGGGTAATCAAATCGCTCATTTATAAACGCAGTCAGTGCACCAAGCACGTCCTGTCTTGTTTCCCCGGGGTACGACTGCACAGAGCACTCGACAAACGCATCCATCGGCACCCCTAGCTGCCCGTGCGGCTTCACTTCGCCCGCCTTCACCTTGGTGACTACCACCATGCGCTTGCTCACCGCGTTGTCCCACATCGGCGGGTGCTCGCCGCTACGGCGCACCTCATCAAACTCTTTGATAATCCCCAGCATATCAC
>JABGQS010000072.1 GCA_018648645.1 Clostridia bacterium | reverse complement strand
CATCTGTCTTCAAATCCTTTTGTTACAGTGATAAAATAAGGATTATCGAGTGTAGCTGGAGACCAAGCAAAGACCAATTTTTCATCCGCTGCAGGCTCATCCGCTGCAGGCTCATCCGCTGCAGGCTCATCCGCTGCAGGCTCATCCGCTGCAGGCTCATCCGCTGCTGGTGTACATGCCATAAACATTCCTACAACCATCAACATAGCTAACAATAAAACTAGAATCTTAATACTCTTTTTCATTTTACTTCCTCCTAATATTTTTTTTTACACTCGCTCTGAATGCAAATTTTATATACAACACATTTTCAAATGTGCTGCAAAGATTCTTTTTACAATGTAAGAACTACTTTTATTAGTCCCTTTTCACCATCATGCAGTCTATCGAACATCTCTTGTCCTCTCTCTATTGGAACTATCTGAGAAACAATATCTTTAACGTCTATCTTCCCCATGCCTATTAGCTTAAGGCTTCTTTCATATTCTGTTGTAACAGCGCATGATGCCACAATACTAAGCTCTTTTACTACTGTCTTTTGCAATGGAAAATCTATCATTCTGCTTACGTTTCCAAGCAATGTAAGGATTCCGCATTTTTTTAGTGATTCTATTCCAGCTGTAACCGTTTGAGTAATCCCGACTGCTTCAAACGCAACATCTGCTCCCTGAAAATTTGTAATCTGCATAACTCGCTCTACAACATCTTCTTTTGCGGAATTGATGCAAATGTCTGCACCTGTCTTTTTTGCTAGGTCAAGTTTTAGGTCGTCTATGTCTACCATTATCACGCTGGCGCAATTTGATATTTTCATAAGCTTTAGCAGCATGCTACCAATCGTCCCTGCGCCAAATATTATTGCTGTGTCACCAAGCTTTATATCTGTCAAGTTTATCGCGTGCAGTGCTACCGATAAAGGTTCTGCCATCGCCGCTTCGACGAACGATACTTCGTCTGGAATCTTGTATACTGAGTAGTCAGGTACAGTTATATATTGCGCCATAGCTCCATCTTTATGGTAGGTATCGCACGATACGCCAAACACCTTGCCCGTTGTGCAAAGGTTTGATTTACCTTTTGCGCAAAAGCTACACTTGCCACAGTACTCCGACGAATCGAAAGTTACTCTATCACCTGGCACAAAGCCTGTTGCTTGCCGTCCTATCTCTTCTATCACGCCTGCCGCTTCGTGTCCCATAATGAGCGGAGGTTGTCTGCGTCCCGAACTGCCGTCAAATCCATGAACATCGCTTCCACATATCGAGCAAGCCTCAATTTTAATCAGCACCCTATTACCGCTTACTTGCGGTTTTGGCACATCTTTTATTACGACTTTCCCGTATTCTTCGAGAACCAATGCTTTCATAAACTATCCCTTAAACATGTAAGTCGGTTGTCCTTTTACGTCCATCTTTATTTTAAACACGCCGCCGGCGTCTGGATATTCGTTTAAATCTGTGTTCAGCTTCGCTGTATTGACAAACATTTCGTCCATGTTCTTTCCACCAAAAACCATTGTTGTTACAAATGGCGCAGGGATATTGATTCTTTCGAGCAGTTTACCTGTATTTGGGTCATACTTTACAACAGTACCAGCGCCCCACATTCCAACCCATAGATTACCGTCTGCATCGACCGTCATGCCGTCTGGCATACCCTCTTTTTCGTCTACATTGACCACAACTCTGCGGTTGCTGATTTGACCTGTATGCTTGTCAAAATCAAACGCGTCCACTTTTCTTGTTGGAGAATCTATATAGTACATCGTCTTGTTGTCAATAGAATAACCGATACCGTTTGATATCGTCACTGCTGGAATTTTAGTTTCTACTGAAAGGTCAGTATCGATGCAATATAATGCGCCAAGAGGTGTGTTATCTCCGTTTCCGCTATCTAGCTCCTTTGACATTGTTCCTGCCCAAAGCCTTCCCATGCAGTCGCACTCACCGTCATTAAATCGGTTGCCCGGTTTGTCGCTTTCGGGGTCAATCAGCGGAGTTAGAATTCCCGTATCAACGTCCACAAAATATATACCATTTTGCAAGCATGCTATTAGTCCGCCTTTCTCACGCACTGCGATACAACCTGTATTTTGCCCTACCTCAATAATTTTCAGCGTATTTATATTTATGTCATAGGCAAATATTTTGTCTTCCAACAAATCGTTCCAATAGAGCATTTCATCCTTTTCGTCCCAACAAATGCCCTCCCCAATAATTCCACCTAAATTTATAATGAGCTCAGCTTTTTTCACTATGTGCCCTCTCTACGATTCTATGCGGTAAATCCGCCTGTTATATTAAGTTCTGTTCCCGTTACTGCCGACGCCTTGTCGGAAAGCAGATACACAATGCCAGGCGCATGATCTTCTACCGTCATCATCCTTCCCATCGGAATATATTTTACGCCTTCTGTTTCGAGCCATTTTAGATCGCGATTTTGTGTTTCGCGAAATGCTAGCTCGCCCGGAGTAGCTACCCACCCCATAACAACATAGTTTGATCTGATGTTATCTTCGGCATAATTCTTTGCTATGTGTTTATATAATGTTAGCAACGCGCCCTTTGACACTGCATATGCCGCTCTGTCTTTTTCTCCGCCATATCCGTGCGCAGAACCAACGAAAACCATCGATCCACCGCCAGTTTCGAGCATATGCTTTACTACGTATTTTGCACAAAAGAATGCTGCTTTTATGTTTAAAGTAATTACCTTATCAAAAAGCTCTTCCTCTGTCTCATACAAATACCCTTCGGGCAATATACCAGCGTAGTTAACATAGCCGTCAATTCTACCGTATTTTGCGATTGAGTCATCTATCAGCTTCTTGCAACCCTCTACCTGCGTTACCTGTGTTTTAACGAAGTACGGCGTTTTACCGTAATTGTTATCTATAACTTCTTGTATAATTTTGTCTGCCGCCGCTTGGTCTCGACCGCCTATCACGACATCAGCGCCTTCTTTTACGCTTTCCGTCACGACTTCTCGACCAACACCTTTTGTGCCGCCCGATACAACGATTACTTTGTTTACTAATAACTTTTCCATAGCTTTGCCCCCAAGTGAATTTTGTGTGATGCGTTATGCTTTCTCCCACGTATTTCTAACAAAATCAACCGCTTTTTTAATCCCATCCATTCCAGTAAAACTAGCTTCCTCTATGCACATCCACTTGTCATACCCTACCGACTTAAGATAGCTAAAT
>JABGQS010000071.1 GCA_018648645.1 Clostridia bacterium | reverse complement strand
GCTGCCTGTTGGCTCCAAGGGAATCGCATACAAAATCAAGCAGGTTTTTGAGATTGACGCAACCTCAACCGAAATTGATTTGGAGAAGTCGGCAGGTCCTTCGTCTTGTCTCGTTATAGCGTATCGTAAACCAGATGAGGACTATTTCGCCGAAAAACTTAGCTCTCTATTCCACCCAATCGAAACAGTATAGTGCCAATTACAGCTCTAAATAATGAAATCCATCAGTAACATTAATTTTTATAAGAGACCCATTTTCAACACGGAAGCGCCATTTATTCGATATTTCCAAAACCAGCAAATAGCACAAAAGCGAAGTAATCACGCCGCCATGTGTAATGACCGCAATGTTTTTCGATTCATCAATTTGCTTAAGTTCCCACGAAAACGCTTTCACTCGCTCCTCAAACGAATCTATACTTTCGCCCTTGGGCAGCGTATATGCGCTGTCGTTTTGCACCCATTTCGCCCATTCATCCGGATATCGCTTTTGCGCCTGCTCGTATGTAAGCGACTCAAAAACACCAAAATTGAACTCAGCAATCCGATTATTTACATTAACCTCGAGCGCGCGAGTGTTGCAAATTACCTGTGCCAGCGCTCTGCACCGCTCTCTTGGGCTGCTAATCACACTGTCCAATATCACGCCATCCAGCTGTTTCACCAGCTCATCATGCTGCGAAATTCCAAGTGACGAGAGCGGCGATTCCCCACTGCCGAGATACTGCTTCTTCTCGTTAGCTTGCGTTTGCCCGTGCCGAATTACATAGATCATATCAAACACCCACTTGCGCAAAGATTACCGTTGCGATATAGACAAAAAGTAAGAACGATATTTGTGTGAACTCGATACTAAATCCAATCAAGTCGCCTGTGATACCACCCAACTTTTTGCTCATGCCACACACCACCAGCCAAGTTATTGCTACGCTGAGCAGCGCAGGAACCACCACTGCCAAAACGCTTTGCAAGCCGATAGATCGCACAACAAGGTACGCTAACCCCAAATATAGAACTATCGATATTGCATTATGCCAATGCCTTGCGCCCTGCACAAAAGATTTACCAAGCCCGTCCTCTCTGGCATAATCATTCGTTCTCGCGCACAGTAGCGCCGCGCTTCGCCCTACCAATGGGAATAGCAGCAAACTGAACGGCGGAGCAAACGGAATAAGCGCGACCATACCGACACAATAAATCACTATGGACAGCACACCAAAGGTGCCCATTTTTGTGTCCTTTAGTATCTCTAACATGCGGGATTTTCCACGATTGCTGCCAAAAGCGTCCATCGTGTCTGCCAGCCCGTCGATATGCAACGCGCCGCTAAGCATCAAGTATATGGCTAGTATGAATACAGATAGTATATATGGGTTCAAGAACTCGCTCAGCATCCCTGTAAAAAACAGCGGTACGCCTATAATGATTGCAATAAGCGGTGTCCATACAACGCCTTTCACATAGTCGATGTTATCCACATCGAACTTTATAGGTATCGGTATTCTTGTCAGAAACGTTAGCATGACGACAAATCTTTTCATATATTTCTCCTATTTCAACTTCAATGGCAGTCCCGAAATCATGCAAATAACCTCGTCTGCTTTTGATGCGATGTGCTGATTCATTCTACCCGCAATGTCTCGGAATATGCTGCCAAGACGATACGCAGGCACAATCCCCTGCCCTACTTCGTTGGTAACCATCACCAGCGTTTTGTCGCTGTCAGCAAATTCTTTCAACAGCGCATCAATCTCGCACTTCACTTTCTCCTCGACTTTTGTGATTTCCCCTGTGCTGCACGTTTCACAGTCAAATTCCTCGTCAAACATAATATTCGTAATCATTGTGGTCACGCAGTCCAGCAAATAAAAATCGGTCGCGCTCTCACCGCTGGTGATATCGCCAAACTGCTTATACTTCTCAATCGTAGGCCATTCTCTCGGTCTTTGCAATCGATGCAGCTCAACACGCTTTGCCATGTCCTCATCGGTGATCTTGGCGCACGCAATATACGTAACGTTTCGCCTTGATTCAACGCATATCTCTTCTGCGTATGTGCTTTTGCCGCTTCTAGCGCCACCCGTAACCATAACAATTGACATTTTTATCTCCTTCGTGCGATTCTATATATTAATGAAAAACCCTTTTCCTTCAACCAAATCTATGTCCACATCAAACACTTTCGCAATCGTTTGCTTCGTCATTGCTTTTTGCGGCTCGTCAAACGCAGCCACTTTCCCCTCGTCTAAAATACAAACCTTGTCGCTGTATCGATATGCGATATTCAAATCGTGCATAATCGCAATCACCGTAAGCCCTTCTTTATCCACTTTCTCTTTCAGAAGCCTCACAATGCGTGCTTTGTGCGAAATGTCCAGCGCCGAGAACGCTTCGTCCAAAAACAACACCTGTGTCTTTTGTGCCAGCGCGCACGCAAGCACTACGCGCTGTTGCTCTCCGCCGCTGATGTCTGTAATCAGCTTGTCCTTAAACTGCAAAACCTCTGTGTCTTTCATACACTCGATTATAACCTCATAGTCGAGCGCGCTCAGTGCGTTTATGTTTCGCTTATATGGATACCTGCCAAGCGACACCATTTCCATACACGAGAAAGGAAAAGTGAATCGCTGCAGCTGATTGATGACTGTAAATATCTTTGCCCGCTCGCGAATCGAAATCTTTGAAAGCGCCTTGCCGTTCATCTCAATCGTATCTGCTTTAGCATCAAGAAACCCGGTCATAAGCTTTAACAGCGTTGTCTTGCCCGACCCGTTTGGTCCGATTATCGAAACAAAACCGCTGCAAATCTCTAGGCTCACCGAACTCAGCACATCCTTATTGTCGTATGCAAAGCTGAGGTTCTTCACGCTAAACATTAGAGCGCACCTCCTTTTTTCGATCTGCGAATAAACAGATAGACAAAGAATGGTCCGCCAAGCAGCGTTGTCAACACTCCGACGGGTACTTCGCTCGTAAATATCGCGCGTGAGATGTTGTCCGCGCTCATCAGAAGAACTGCGCCAAGTGCAGCCGCCAGGGGCAACAGCTTCTTGTTGTTCGACGTAATCCCAAAGCGCAGCAAATGAGGAATCACCAACCCCACAAAACCGATGATGCCGCTGACCGAAACACACGCCGCCGTCAACAGCGATGCAGCGACCAGCATAATCCAGCGAACCCGTTTTACGTTTACGCCAAGCGCACGCGCGTTGTCTTCTCCTGTGCTCATCAAGTTGAGCTCGTTTGC
>JABGQS010000070.1 GCA_018648645.1 Clostridia bacterium | reverse complement strand
TTTAACCGAGGTTGAGCTCTTTGGCTCTTTTTTATTTGAATTCCCTTTTTACACCATTATACGGACTTTATCAAAATTCAGGTGCGAGTTAACATGCTTTTGCATAGTTTGTATTTCTTATTCTAAAATAACTTTGGAGTTGATACACTTTCGGGAGGTATGCCAAATTATCACTTGCTTTTAGTTTGTTTCAAAATGACATCTTTAATCGCCGACTCCACACCGTCAGCAGCCTTGGATTGGCTGTGTGCTCAGTCCAAGAAAGCATCCGCACCCCCAGACTATCCACTTTAGTTTACCAGTCACATTTCGCAGGGCGGCTGAATGGTGTTTTTCTGAACTGCCCTGCGTATTTTTCTTCAACTTTGTCCCGCAGTATCAGTTTAGCCATTTTAACCCATCGATTGTTTGGGTTAAATCCCGATAACATCAGAAAGTTTTCAGGTGCTTCAAACATTGTCAACGGCGAGGGTAAAATGCAAGAAAGGGGCAGAACAATACAAAATGGTTATGGTACAAAGAATCCATATTTTCCCTCAAGAGACTTTCGACTCCCCTTTTACCCAAAAACACCGAAATGCATCTCCCAATCTAAACCCTAAAAAACACCCTAAAAACGCCAAAAATGCCGATAGACATCGGCTATTTTGGACATGCATCTTTGGTATAAAATATTGCGTAATACGGCTTCCCATGTAAATTATCAACGTTCCGGTTCTTTTGTTTTTTTAATCTCAGGCTCAATTATTCTCGATTTAATCAATCCGTTGTCCTTTACCGGTAGCCCAAGCAGCCTACAATAATCCTTTTGTGTCTCAATCACACATTCTGCAATGAGGCAAAGAAAAGGCTTATTGTCTAGTTTTTTGCCGCTCTGAGATATACGTAGCGCATCAATATATTCGCCTCGTCGTATAGGTGGGATAATAGCAATGCCGTATCCCGCTTGTATAAGAACGAGATTCATTAACAGACGAGCTGTCCTGCCATTGCCGTCAATAAAGGGGTGCACATCAACAAAACCCTTGTGGACAAGCGACGCATATTCAATTGGATGAACCGTACCGCTAATGGTCTTCATACATACAATGAATTCTTTCATAGCCGCAGGCACCTTATCCGGCGCAGGCGGTATATATTCCGTACCGGTAATAAATACACGTTCTTTGCGGTATATACCAGCATCCCCTTCATCGACCAATGTATAAAATAGCTTGTGGATTTTTAATATTTGCTCTTCAGTAATAGGTGCATCCTGCTTTATTGCTAACGAAAGCATATAATCGAATGCATTACCATGCCCGATTGCCTCGTAATAATCTCGGATGGGCTTCCCGCCTACTGTAAGACCATCCTCTAGCAATACCTTGGTTTCACTTAAGGTCAGAGTATTACCTTCAATAGCATTGCTGGAATATGTTAACCCAATCTTGAAATATTCCTCAAGATTCTTTATCTCACGCTCAGTAAGCGGTCGAACCGCGTCTATCCTCTCCTTATATCTGTCAGCTTTTTCAAACAATTTATTTTTACAATTATCCTGTACCATAAAACCAACCTTTCTTGTATAAGTCATTATATCATGACCACCTTCATTTTTCTATTAATTATCTTTGCAAATTTAATTTGCTTGTATAATAGCTTTGGGGTTGGTACGCTTTCAGGATGCATGCCAAATTATCAATTGCTTTTAGTACGTCTTTCAATAACATCTTTCATCGCAGAATCCACACCGTCAGCAGCCTGCTTCATGGGGCCGCTAGTAACACCGGTATAAATACCGAGCGTTGTGGATATATCCTTGTGCCCTAAAAACTCTTGCACTACCCTGGGGTTCACGTGCTGTTCTAGCATCATAGTCGCAAAAGTGTGCCTGAACTGATGAAACGTAATTTTCTCGATACCTCTGTCTTTTGTAAATCGCTCAAACTGCCGTCTAAACCCGGAGTAACTTCTAAGTTGCCCGTTCTTATTAGGGAACATCAAATCAGCGACATCCGATGCTTTGAATCTTTGCATATATACTTTTTTCCATTCCCACAATGCGTCACGCACAAACTGCGGCATCGGCAACGTCCGAACCGATCGAGCCGTCTTTGTGCTGCTGATCGCCATTTCGTGACCCTCTATGTCGCCACTGTCGCCGATCACAGGCGTTCTCTTGGCAGCCTTGCTTACTGACACCTTGTTGCCTGTAAAGTCGACATCTTCCCAGCAGAGTGCCAGTACTTCGCCTATACGAAGCCCCATCCCCATCATAGTGTAGATAATCGGTTTGTATATAGGATGTTCTTCAACGGATTTCATGACATGTATCCGCTCATCAGCAGACAGCGCTTTGGGTGCATGGTTCGTTTTACGGTTGATTTTTACTTTGCCAACAGGGTTATTCGTTATCATCTTAAACTCAACTGCGGCTTTAAAAATCTGGTTTAGCATGTTGTAAACAGCTTTGATTGTACGGACAGACGCTCCGCCGTTTTTCAATGTATTCAACATATTCTGTATCTGGTATGTATTAACCTTATTCAAATACGTATCCTTGACATCTTTGGATACCATCTTTGATATATTTATATACCATTCGTATGTCCCGAGAGACACCTCAGGGCGTTTGAAGTCGCGAAGCCACTTATTTATAAAATGTCCCAGCCTGATGTCATTACTAGGCTTAAGCCTGTGCGCACATACAGAAGCGTGCATCTCAGCAAGCTCTTTAGCCACTCCAGCTCTGGTATCAGCAAATATGGTCTTCCTGATACGCTTGCCGTTCTCATCAACACCAACGCCGATCTGACCGCACCATCTGCCATTACTGTGCTTAAATATACTGCCTTCTCCGTTGCTTCTTCGGTACTTTTTCTTATCGGCCATCGCATCCTCCTTCCTCTTAGTAACACATACTCGCTCATAACCGACTTAAAGTCAAGCTATCTTGTTGCCAAATTACAAAAGACATAATTGGAACTACTTTTCTGTTACCAATACTTATGGTCGGGAAGCCCTCACTTCGCATAAGTTTACGGACATTATCCCTTCCCACACCTAATATATCCATGAGATCTTTACAGTCTAAAAACTCTTTATTATATTTCCTAGATAGACGTTCAACCTCAAACTCTATAATCAGGGTTTTATCATATTTGCTTTTGTTTTCTTTCTCATACATCCCGAACTCTTTCTCTCCTATCCCTTCTTACTCTGTTCTGCACTACTCTTTTCAACAACTAAATAATCCCTCCTCTCATGTAATTCCTGATAATTCATTTTGATTTCTCCTTTGTTTTAGTATGAGAAGGATAAGGACTGACTGATATTGTTTTGAAGCGTAAA
>JABGQS010000007.1 GCA_018648645.1 Clostridia bacterium | reverse complement strand
ATATTTGCCCGCCACTTCATCCAGCCGCCGTCCACCGACAGTGCAAGCGGCGATCTGTGCATTGAGGTCGCCCATGAAAGCATCGGGTATCATAACTTCCAGCTTATAAATTGGCTCTAGCAGCGTTGCACCCGCTTCTGCACAGCCCTTTTTGAACGCATTGCCCGCTGCTACTTTAAACGCCATTTCTGACGAGTCAACCGCGTGGTAACTGCCGTCATAAAGCGTCGCTTTTATGTTTACCATCGGGAATCCTGCCAGCACGCCCTTTGGCAAGCTCTCGCGTAATCCTTTTTCTACTGCCGGTATAAAGTTTCTTGGCACAGAACCGCCAACAACTTTATCTACAAATTCGAAAGTTTCTGTTGAACCACGAAGCGGCTCGAACTCTATCCAAACATCGCCGAACTGACCGTGTCCGCCCGATTGCTTTTTGTGCTTACCCTGCGCTTTAACCTTCTTCTTAATGGTTTCGCGGTACGGAACGATTGGGTCATTAAGCTGCGCTTCTACGCCGAACTTGTTCTTTAGCTTTTTGCAGATAACTTCGAGGTGAAGCTCGCCAAGACCGCTGACCAATGTGTCCGAAGTTTCGGTTTGCTTTTCGATTCTAAATGTCGGGTCTTCTTCTTCGAGCCTGTGCAAACCCGCAAATACTTTTTCTTCTTCGCCCTGGTGCATGGCAGTGACTGCCAGCGAAATGCACGGTTCCGGGAAGTGCACGTCTTCAAATATTACCGGCTTAGATGCGTCAGACAGCGTACCTCCTGTGTTTGTGTACTGGAGTTTTGCCAGCGCGCCGATGTCGCCTGCAGCCATTTTGTCCGTTTCAACATGTTTGCTGCCTACTATTACGTATATATGACCAAACTTTTCGTTTTTGCCTTTGTTTGCGTTTGCAATCGCCTGACCTGTTGTCAGCTCTCCGCCAAGTATCTTGAATACAGACAGCTTGCCGACAAACGGGTCTGCAACAGTTTTGTAAACCTGTGCTGCAAATTGCGAGGAATTATCTGCTGTAAATGTGATTTCTTCGTCTTTTTCATTTTTACCAACGATATTGATTGCTTGGTCGGGTGACGGCATAAACGCTATGAGGTTGTCAAGAAGCAGTGTAATGCCAAGGTTTGGAGCTGCTGCACCGACAAACACAGGCACAACGTCGCCCTCAAGTATTCCCTCAGTCAAGCCTTTTATGATGTCTTCCTTTGTAAGCTCTTCGCCTTCAAAGTATTTTTCCATCAGCTCTTCATCGTTTTCTGCTGCATTTTCAATAATTGCTTCACGCATCAGCGCTGCTTCGTCAGCCATGTCCGCCGGCATTTCGATTTCTTTAACATCCTTGCCCGCAAACTCGTACGCTTTCATATCGATGATATCGACCAGCCCTTTAAAATCGAGCCCCTGTCCGATTGGCAGCTGCATCAGCGTCACGTGCGTTCCGTAAGCTTCTTTGAGGCTTGCCATTGCTTTGTCAAAGTCGACGTGCTCTTTGTCCATCTGATTAACGAAAAACGCTCTCGGCATTTTCTCGATAACACATTTATCCCATGCCTGCTCTGCACCAACCGACAGCCCGTTAAGACCGTTGACGAGTATAAGCGCGCTGTCCGCGAGATAATAACCCGAGGCCGCGTCGCCCACAAAGTCAAAGTATCCCGGAGTATCAATTATATTAATCTTCGTCCCTTTCCATTCGACAGGTGCTACTGCCGAGCTGATTGAGATATTTCTCTTTATCTCTTCGGGGTCAAAGTCCATCACTGTGTTTCCATCTTCCGTTCTGCACTGCCTGTCTATTGCGCCACTATCAAACAGCATTGCTTCGGCAAGTGTCGTCTTTCCTTCACCACCATGACCTACCAAAGTGATATTTCTAATGTCGCTCGTCTTGTAATACTTCATCCTTTTCCTCCACCATCTGCAACCAACACACTTCCTGTCGCGTCGATTATCTATTTATTAAGACTCATTCTATCAGAAAGAATGTAAAAAATAAATACATTTTTCTAGTTTAGTGTAGAATTTAACACAAAACTGTGTAATAATAGCCTATAAATATTTTTAAGGAGTTAATTAATGAGTATAATAAAAGAAAAATTAACAGAGCAACAGTTGCGAATCGTTCAGATTATTGCTGGAATATTAAGCGGCGGGGCGCTTATTGTCTCTTTGTTCGTGGTAGGACGGCTTGCAGGGGACAACGTCATTTTGACTTACCTATGGCTGGTTGTTTTTGTAATCATCATGTTTGGTAGGAGATTTATTGAGAAAAAGTTCAGACTTAGACTGTTTCTTTACAACTTGGTTTTGGTTGACACGCTTGTTGTTGGTATACTGATATACTTAGGTATAATGTTCTTTACGCCCGCAAGCACTCCGGAAGAAGCTATTGTGGGATGGTCTGATGCTGTAAAACTTGTAGTAATTATTGTTCCAGCTCTTGCATTGCTGGTTCTAGGCGTTATCATGCCGCTTATCAGATACAAAAAGCGCGTGGAAGACGGAACACTTCGCTCGGTAAGACTGCCCGAGCCAAAAGAGGAAGAGGAAACGGATGAGCCGAGCGAGCCAACCGGTCCAATGTCTATTGAGCAGCAGGTTGCCGCAATGACAAAAGAGATTGACGGCGAAGTAGAAAAAAAAGACGACGAAGAGTAAGCATACAAAACAGTAAATAAAAAACGCCTATGATTTAGCTATAAAAATCAGAGGCGTTTTTTTTATTTTACAAAAGTAACTTCGACCATAGCTCCGGATACAAGAGAATCATCGTACGGAATATCAAATTGCTCCAGCAGCTCTACAAAGCTACCTAGCTGCAGCTCTCCCAAAAAGAACTTCATCGCAGTGTTCCCGTCAAACTCAGTATACTCGACATAGGTGTCAAATTCTACAAAGAAAGCTTCCAGCTGTTCGGCAAACCCAGCGTTATCAGCGGACACATATATAAAGCTCGTATCACCCTTTGCCATGGACGCGTCCGATTCTTCTTCGGGCTCTTCCATTGCGAGCGCTTCCTGCACATCTTCTGCTGTCTCATCCTTTGCAACGGCGTCATCGGCAGCCATGTCCAACACCACCGCTTCCTCGTTGGCCATCTCTGCCATTGGCGCCTCTTGTGCGTCAGCGGCAAAATCGTCACTACGCACACTTTGCTCTTCGAGTGCCATTTCCACAGGCGCGTCTGCTGCGTTGTCATCGCCCAAATTCAGTACACTGGACGAGACGATGAACGCAACCGCAATAACCGCAGCGGCAGCTACAGAAATGTACGCAATAGGTGGAATTCTACTTTTCTTTTTCGCCCGAGCTATTGCCGAGCTTGCCAGCCCCAGCGGCGGCTCAAGCTCATCCAGACTGCCAAGCGCGTCTTTCAACTTTGCCGAGTAAATAAGCTCGTTTTTGCACGACTCACAGCCTTGCGCATGCGCAAGAACACGCTCTTTGTCTTGCTCGCTGAGCGCGTCAAAAATATTGATTTTTTCTTTTGCAGTTTTGCAATCCATCAGCCGGGCTCTCCCACCTTTTTATTCTATACGTCATTTAGACGCAAAAAGCAATAAAAAAGTTCCCCTTATTCTTAATATAAAAAATTATATTACAAAAGCCGTACTTATACAACCGAAAAATAGCGCGTTCATTATAAATTGCTGTACATTCTGTTGATCGCAACCGGTCGCTCTTGCTCAAATCGCATTATGAAATTAAAACAAGCTGCGCAATATTACCTGCACAGCCTGTTAAATAAGCCTAGTTTATCCGCACTTAGAATAGCCACACGCACGGCACACAACGCAGCCGCCTTCGTGCTCCATCACAGAGGCGCACTCGGGGCACTTTGCACCGTTGGTTGGCTTTGCTTCCTGCGATGCCGCCTCTCCGTCCATGTTTCGCAGCTCTACAACCTGCTCGAGCACACGCCCGATTGCGTCCGGACACGAAAGCACTTTTAACCCTTTTTGCCGCAGAGTAGAATGGCACCGTATGCCGCGCAGCTGCTCTATGATAACATCCACATCAATGCCCGATCTCAAGCCCATCGAAACAAGCCTGCTGGTCGCTTCGGACTGAGAAGGACAACCACCCGCACGACCTACGTTCGTGAATACTTCGCATATGCCGTTTTTGTCGTAGTTGACCGTGACGTACAGATTTCCGCAGCCGATCTTGTGCTTCTGAGTGATGCCTTTCGTAATTTCAGGTCGCTCACGAGGTGATAGAATCGAATCATCATCTTCATCTTTGCTAACGCTAAGCACTTGATTTGCTCGGCTGCCGTCTCTGTATATCGTAACGCCTTTTAGACCAAGCTCGCTTGCCAGATTGTATGCGTCACGCACGTCCTCTTTTGTCGCACTCTTTGCGAAATTAACGGTCTTTGAAACGGCGTTGTCCGTCGAAAATTGAAAAGCGCTTTGCATACGAATGTGATACTCCGGCGATATGTCGTGCGCTGTCACAAACGTTTTTTTGATGTCGTTCGGTATACCCTTGATGTCGTGCAGCGTGCCGCTTTTCGCGATTTGCTTCATGAGGTCTTCGGAGTAAAACCCTTCTTGCTTTGCAACCTGCTCGAAATAAGGATGCCCTTCGACGAGCTTATCGTCGTCCATCACGTTGCGAATGTAGGACAGCGCAAACACAGGCTCGATTCCGCTGGACGTGCCCGCAATAATCGATATGGTTCCCGTCGGTGCTATCGTTGTCACCGTTGCATTGCGCAGGTTCTTGACCCCTTGACCGGGATAAACGCTTTGGTCAAACATTGGGAAGTTGCCGCGCACTTTACCAAGCTCTGCTGACTTTTTGGTCGCCGTTTGCTTGATGAACGCCATTACCTCTTTTGCAACATCAATCGCTTGCTCGCTGTTGTACGGAACGCCGATTTTGTACAGCATATCCGCAAAACCCATCACTCCAAGCCCGATTTTCCTCATGCTTTTGGTCATGTCTTCTATCTGATTTAGCGGGTACTTGTTTACGTCGATAACGTTATCCAAAAAGTGCACAGCGATTTGCACCGTTTTGCCTAGTTCGGAATAGTCGATTTTACCGTCACTCACAAACTCGTTTAAGTTGACCGAACCGAGATTGCAGCTTTCGTACGGCAGCAGCGGCTGCTCTCCGCACGGGTTGGTGCTCTCTATCTCGCCGGCAGCGGGAACGGGATTGTCCGCGTTGATACGGTCAAGAAACACGATGCCGGGCTCACCGTTTTGCCACGCCATGTCGATGATCGTGTCGTAGACCTCTTTGGCGTTCAAGCTCTTGATCTTTTTCTGTGTTGCCGGGTCAATTAAGTCGTACTCACCGCCCGACTGCACAGCCTGCATAAACGCTTCTGTCAGCCCAACGCTGATATTGAAATTCGTCAGTTCGTTAGTGTCGCTTTTGCAGGTGATAAACGCCATTATGTCGGGATGGTCGACGCGCAGAATTCCCATGTTTGCGCCGCGACGAGTGCCGCCTTGCTTTACCGCTTCGGTAGAAGAATTGTACACTTTCATGAAGCTTATTGGCCCGCTTGCAACGCCGCCCGTAGATTTCACGGTCGCGCCTTCCTGACGTATGCGCGAGAACGAAAAGCCAGTGCCGCCGCCGCTTTTGTGTATAAGCGCCGCGTGTGTAAGACTGCCGAAGATTCCTTCCATGCTGTCCTCTATCGGCAATACGAAGCACGCCGAAAGCTGTCCAAGCTCCCTGCCTGCGTTCATCAGCGTTGGCGAGTTCGGCAAAAATTTGCGCGCTGTCATAATGTCATAAAACTCTTCCTGAGTCGCGTTCACGTCGCCGCCGTATGCTTTGTCGGCTGCCGCAATAGTCTGCGCAACGCGTAAAAACATATCCTCCGGCTGCTCAACAACACCTTTATCATCCTTCTTTAAATATCTTCTTTTAAGTACCACTTTTGCGTTTTCTGTCAATAACATAACTCGCTATACCCCTTTATAATGTGCTATGCGACAATGATACCACAATATATTGTGGTATACAATAAAATTCTTGTTATTTTTAGAATGATTCAAACAGCTCTTGATATTTTTGAATGTTATTTGGGTCTCCGGACGTTGCGAATTCTATTCTGCTGGGCGTTTGCATGCAAATCATGCCTTTGTTTTGTAAAATGTGCAGCAATTGATTAGCTGTTCCTTGCTTCCCGTCAAAAATTTTACATCCTTCATTGTAATTTGCTTTCATGTACTTCGCGATAGTTTTTTCTACAAACGAATAATGCGTGCACCCAAGCACCACCGCGCCGATTTTTTCGTTTCCAAGCACCGTTAGTCTGCCATCGAGATACCTGCTTATCGTATCGGCATCGGTGTGACCATCTTCGATAAGCTCTACCAAACCGCTGCATCCAATGTTGATGACCTTATCCCCCGCACTAAGCCGCTGCAAAAGTCCGTTGTATCGGTTTTGCGATACGGTTGCGGGCGTTGCCAGAACAACCACTTTGCCCTCTACCTCAAGCGCGGGTTTTACTGCCGGCTCCATGCTAATAACAGGAATGTTGTAACGTTGGCGCATTATTTTTACAGCAGCGCTTGTCGCCGTGTTGCACGCCATCACAATCGCCTTAACACCATAGCCAAATAGCACCTTGCCCGCGTCAAGCGAAAGCTGCTTAATCTCTTCCTCGCTCTTCTGCCCATATGGCGCGTTTTTGCTGTCACCGTAATATATATAGTTCTCGTTCGGCATAAGGTTAAACGCCGTTTTCAGCACGCTGATACCGCCTACGCCGGAATCAAAAAACCCGATAGGGCTGCATTTGTCTGTCATGTTCTCTCCCATGTTCGTTTGTCTAATTATACATGACACAGGGCGGTGTTACAACTTGTATTTTGCATTGGTTTATCTGCGAATAAGCAAAAAGAGCAGCCGACTATTTTAATCGGCTGCTCTTTTGAACAATTCGTTATTTCGCTTTCTTAAACGCGGGCTTGCTGCCCTTCATGTACATCTGCACTTTGTCCTTTAGGTTGATTGTACCTGCAAGAATCTCTTCGCTCAGCTCGTCCTCGACAAGCTGCTGAATCATGCGCCGAAGTGGTCGCGCGCCATAGCTTTCGTCGTAGCCGTGCTCTGCAAGATAGTTCACCGCGCCATCTGTATAGGTGAGATAAATCTCTCGATCTGCAAGACGCTTTTTTACCACGCTCAGCATCAGACTCGCAATGTGCTTGATGTCTTCTTTACTCAGTTTATGGAACACAATGATATCGTCCAACCGATTGAGGAACTCCGGTCGGAACGCCTTTTTAAGCTCATCCAAAATTCCCTCCTTCATGCGGTCATACCCACCGTCTGCCTGCGTTGCGGAGAAACCAATTTGCTTACTGTTCTCAATTCCGTACGCGCCAAGGTTGGACGTCATTATAATCACACAGTTTTTGAAATCTACCATGCGTCCTTTGCTGTCGGTCAGTCTGCCGTCCTCAAGAATCTGCAGCAGTATGTTGAACACGTCCGGATGCGCTTTCTCGATCTCGTCCATCAGTATTACTGAGTACGGATTCCTGCGCACTTTCTCGGTCAGCTGTCCACCGTCGTCAAACCCGACGTATCCGGGTGGCGAGCCTATCAACTTACTCACGGCGTGCTTTTCCATGTACTCGGACATATCGAGGCGAATCATCGCTTCCTCGTCGCCAAACATGGCTTCCGCCAACGCTCGTGACAGCTCGGTTTTACCAACTCCAGTTGGTCCTAGGAATATGAACGAGCCGACAGGGCGTTTTGGGTCTTTTAAGCCTGCTCTGCTGCGCCTAATCGCTTTACTTATCGCAACGCACGCTTCGTCCTGCCCGATGACACGCTTGTGCAGCGTTTCCTCCAGCCGAAGCAGTCGTTTGGCTTCGTCTTCGGTCAGCTTGACGACAGGAATGTGTGTCCAAGACGATACAATTTGTGCAATCTCTACTTCCGTCACATGCCCTTCCTGTTTCTGCGTGTCCTTCTTCCACTCGTTTTTGCGTGCTTTCATATCTTTATCAAGCTGCTTCTCTGCATCACGAAACTCAGCAGCTTTTTCAAAGTTTTGGTGTGTGATCGCCTGCTCTTTTTCTTTTCGTACCTCATTCACCTTTTCTTCCAGCTCTTTAAGATCGGGCGGCGCGACATACAAGCTCAACCGCACTTTGGACGCAGCTTCGTCCATCAAGTCGATAGCTTTATCCGGCAGAAATCTGTCTGTCAAATATCTGTCTGAAAGATCGACAGCCGCGCTGAGCGCTTCGTCGGTGATTTTCACCTTGTGATGCGCTTCATATTTATCTCTGATACCTTTTAGTATCTCGAGCGTTTCTTCCTTAGACGGTTCTCCGACTTTTACAGGCTGGAACCGCCGCTCGAGCGCTGCATCGTTTTCGATGCTTTTGCGATACTCGTCAAACGTCGTTGCGCCGACAACCTGAACTTCGCCTCGTGCCAGTGCCGGTTTTAGTATATTGGCCGCGTCCATCGCGCCCTCTGCCGCACCCGCGCCGACTATGGTGTGAATCTCGTCAATAAACAGCACAACGCTACCCGAAGTTTGCAGCTCTTTGATGGCGTCTTTCAGCCGGTCTTCAAACTCGCCGCGATATTTCGTGCCCGCAATCATGCCGGCAAGGTCGAGAGATACCACGCGCTTGTCCCGAAGAAGCTCGGGCACTTTACCGTCCACGATGCGCTGCGCAAGTCCTTCTGCAATCGCAGACTTGCCTACACCCGGCTCGCCAATCAAAACGGGGTTGTTCTTCGTCCGTCTCGATAATATCTGCATGATGCGCTCAATTTCCTCACTGCGCCCAATCACCGGGTCAAGTTCGCCGTCCTTCGCCATCTTTGTCAGGTCGATGCCAAATGCGTCCAGCTTCGGAGTTTTGCTGGTCTTGGCTTTGTCCGGTGCTTTGGTCACGCTCTCGCCCGCAATTTTGACAATCTCTTCTCCTAGTTCGTGCATGTCCGCGCCTATGTCGCTGAGTATCTTGTGCGCAACGCCTTCTTTTTCGCTGATTAGTGCGTATAGTATATGCTCTGTCCCAACGAAGTTCTGCGCCATTTGCTTTGACACGGATACGCTAAGCTCCAATATCTTTTTTGAGCGCGGCGTGTAACCAAAGCCTTCGCTAAACTGGTAGTCACCTTTGCCTATCAGCGCTTCAATGTTTTGAACGACCGTCATTTCACTAACGCCAGCCAGCTTTAACAGATTCGCGGCTACTCCTTGTTTCTCGCCGATTAGACCGAGCAGTAGATGCTCTGTACCAACATAGTTGTGCCCAAGCTCTCTTGCTTTCTTCTCGGCATATCTCAGCGCATTTTTTGCGCCCTCTGTAAATTTAGAAAATATGTCCATTGTTTTTCCCCCTAGTTATTAAAGACCTTTCTTATCATATTTGCTCTAATGATGTCTCGCTGTTGCGGAGTCATTTTTCCTTTTTGCTCTGCTATTATTGCGGGCCGGCTGTCCATCATGACAGAGTACAGCTCGCTGCTCGTAATCTTTGGCACAATACCCAGTGCGACGCCAAGCGCCACGTCCGAAATAAGCTTCTGCGCCTCGTTATAACCCATTCTCCGAGCGTTTTTCAGCACGCCGATTGCCCGCCATATCTTGTCCTCCAACACAATACCCAAATTCTTGTGCATTTGCTTTCGCGTGTTGCGCTCATAATCCATAACGGTTTTCACCGTTGTTGTGAGCCGCTTAATAATCTCCTGCTCCGTCACGCCAAGCGTAACTTGATTGGATATTTGATAGAACGACCCGGACGCCGCGCTGCCCTCTCCGTATGCGCCCCGTACTGTCATACCAACTTTGGAAATCATGGACGATATGCGCTCAATGCCTCTCGAAGCTGTAAGCGCGGGCAGATGCATCATCACGCTCGCTCTGAGCCCTGTGCCTGCGTTTGTTGGGCAGCTGGTTAGGAACCCAAGACGCTCGTCGTACGCATAGCTGACGCCGTCTGACAGCATTTTATCGAGCAAGTCGACATCGCTGTACGCTTTGTTTGGCGAAAAGCCGGCCACCAAGCTTTGCAAACGATAATGATCCTCTTCCATAATCATCACGCTGATGCTTTCATCGCTACTTTTAATAAGTCCGCTGTCTTGTTTTCTGCTGAGCTCAGAGCTAATAATGTGCCGCTCAATAAGCGCGCGTTTGCCAAGCGCGTCCATATCGCTCAGCCTCGAGTATGTGAATTCAGGCGACTTGAGTATGCTTTGCTTAGCACAATCGTGTACCTTCTCAATATCTTCCGGTTTCTTTATTTTTGTCGGAAACGGCACGTCAGACAAGTTCCTCGCCAGTCTCATGCGCGAGGAAACAATCACGTCGTTTTCGGGCGCGTCTTTTGTCAACCACTTTGGCATACTACTTGCCCTCCTTGTCGAGCACCGCTATCTCGTCTCTTATCCTTGCAGCCTCTTCGAAGTTTTCGGTAGCCACAGCGCTTTTCAGCTCTCTGGCAAGCGAGTCCTTTTTGTTCTTTGCAGTCTCTTTTGCTACTTCAAGCTTCACACGCTCGCCCGGATGCTTTCCGGTGTGGACAACGTTCATGTGAACACCCTTAAGCACCGGCAAAACACTGCTTTCGAACACTTTGTAGCAGTTCGCGCAACCGAGCCTTCCGGTCTTCGAGAACTCGTCCAGCGTAGTTCCGCAATTGTCGCATACCAGCATCTGCGAGTCTTTCTTGTCATACATCGAGCTCATGAAATCGTTAAATGACGGTCCTGCCACGCTTGAAGCTTTATTCTTCTTTGAAGCACACTGCGGACATAGATGCATTGTTTTGACCTGTCCGTTAACAAACGTTGTCATATGTACCGAAGCCGGATTTTTTAAACAACTATCACAAAGCATTATTCTACCTCCTTGCCCAGCAATACCAGCACCATTTGCTTTAGTATGCTGGCGCGAACTCTGTCCTTCAATACAAGCGGCATGTTAAGCGCCTTTTGCGAAACGGCCGAGCTCATCAAATTACCTTCGTTTTTGCTAACCACGCTAGTCTCTACCAGGCGCATAATTATGTCCTGCGCATCCCTAGCCGTAATTTCGTCGCCGATGCGGTTGGTGACCAATAAAAATAATTGGTCCGTTTTGTCAACTCGCAGACGCACAACACGGATATATCCGCCTCCGCCTCTGCGGCTTTCGGTGATGTAACCCCTGTCCGGCGTAAATCGAGTTGCAAGCACATAGTTGATTTGCGACGGCGCACAATTGAAATGCTGCGCCAGCTCGTTCCTCTGCAAATCTATCTTATCTTCATATTCGCTCATCAAATCTTTGATAAACTCCTCTATCGTATCACTTAATACTGACATAGCGTCTCCTATCGGTCGATACTTTGACTATCTTTGACCTTCTACTGATATTATACACCTTTTTGATAATTTTGCAATAAAATATTTTGCGATTCTTGGCAAAATCAGCATATGTTCTGTTGAAAATTCGAATTGTGTTTGAGTGCTAATAAAGTGAATATTGATTATGCTTGATGACCTTGCTTGAAAATGAGGTGTGATGGTACGCGGTTTATACAGACATGAGAAACGGTATTACGCATCTATTTGGTATTGAGTAAAAGTCCGTATTGGCTTGACTCTGCCGTCTAAAAGAGAGTTTTCGACGCGTTTGCGTTTAACTCAAGCGGGTTGTCAGTCGCTTTGGCAAAACCTGCCGCGCATCCGATCATCGCGGCGTTATCCGTGCAATACTCAGCATCTGGCAGATACAGCGATGCACCCGCTTCGTTTGCTCTGCGCTGAAACTCTTCCCTCAGCGCGTTATTGGAAGAAACGCCGCCTGCGATACCAATTTTGCTTATACCCTCGCGCCTTGCAGCTTCAAAGGTGTTATCAGCCAAAAACGAAATCGCCTCTTTCTGAAAGCTTGCCGCTATATCGGCTTTGTTATATTGCTCGCCTTTTTGATCCATGTTGTGCATGTGGTTGATTACGGCGGTTTTCAGCCCGCTGAACGTAAAATCGAGGTGTTTCTCACCTTTAAAACCTCTCGGGTACGTATAGATTGCTTCGCCGTCTTTCGCGAGCTGCTCTAAGCACGGACCGCCCGGGTAACCTAAGCCCAATGTGCGTGCCGTTTTGTCAAACGCTTCGCCTACAGCGTCGTCTCTCGTTCTCGCGATCAAGCGATACTTGCCAAAATCCTCGACCACGACGATGTGCGAGTGTCCGCCCGACACAACAAGGCATAAAAAAGGCGGCGCTAGGTTTTTGTGCGAAATGTACAGCGAGCAAATATGACCCTCGATGTGATGCACGGGAATCAGCGGCAGCTTTAAGCTGTACGCCAACGCTTTTGCATACGACACCCCGACAAGCAGCGCGCCGATTAGCCCCGGCCCGTCCGTTACTGCGATGGCATCCAAATCTTTTAGGCTCATATCAGCGCGATTAAGCGCCTCGTCAACGATGTACGGGAGCTTTAATATGTGGTTGCGCGATGCAATCTCCGGCACCACGCCGCCGTACTTTTCGTGCTCTGTCTGCGTATAGATTGCGTTGCTGATAACGTTTCTGCCGACTGTAACCGCAGCCGCCGTGTCGTCGCACGACGTCTCTATCGCAAGAATCTTTCTATCCATGTTTACTCAACTGCCTTTTTCAATCGTTTTCGATACAATTTCAAACCCACAATCGCCGCAATATTGAACACTGCAAATATGGACACAAACCGTATAATAATGCGCGTCACGAGGTCAAAGAAGAACTGCTCGGGCACCATCATTATAAGCACGTCCGTGTTTGGGTTAAGCAGCCACAAGTCGTTGGTAAAAAACACTTGATGGAACGCTGTCCAAAACGCCGTGAAGTCTATCACTGCATACAGCCCGATTGCTACGACCAGCACCAAAAACGCACCCGATGTGTATAGAAACGATCTGCACAGCGCTTTTATTGCCTTTTTGCGGCTAATTAAAAACGCAATAAGTATCAATATCGGTGCCGCAATTAGACAGATCGTACGTACGTTTCGTGCCGCAATGTATAGCGCCTTAACGTCGACCATGTGCTCTTTTTCGCGCTCTCCGAAAACTTCCTGTATCTGCCCCTCAATGCTCGCCTGCACATCCAACGTGTCTCGTTTGTCTTGCGTATAGTCAAGCAACACATCAGTCACGCCTGTCAAATCCGCCGTGCTGATACCGATGTCCTGCGCCGTGCCAATCTTGTCGTACTCCTTTTCAAAAAATCCGCGATTGAACGCAAACGTCTCTATGCTGATAACCAGCATAGCCACAATCAGCATTATACTGGCAAGCACAACACACAGATTAGTAAAAAATCGCTTCATAGTTTCTCCTTTTATTGAATACGAGACCGCCATTTTTTCAGCAGTCTCGAAATTGCTCATGTTTTTCTTTCGATTTGCGCGAATCACGACAAAAGCCGTTTTACTTCAAGTTTCCTCAAACGCGTCGCATAATTACTTTATCACGCACAAAATCTGCAATGCTTGAAATACGCTCACGCTGTTGCGAGTTAGCGCATTCTTTTCAAGTCCTCTTTAAACCTGCGCCTAAATAGAATTACGTAAATTATAATCGCCGGAATTATAATGATAATACCGCCGAGGTACGGCCACATCGAACCGGGAAACACGAAATCTAATATGCCTGACGCTAATGTAACCGGCGCGATAAACCATAAAAACTTTTGGAGCATCTTGTTCGCTTCTTCCTGCATAGATGCCGGATAACTATTTTTGAATGCCGGTCCTTTGCCCACTACTGCTGAATATAATGCAAAAACACCAATGGCAATCATCATGATCGACATAAAGCTGTCTATATTTCCAAATCCACCTACCGTTGTTTCTGCTGTATCTGCTACAGCATCGTCCAGCCCTATAAGGCCAAATAAACTTTCCAAAATAACACCTCTTACTTCTTATTTATTTTTACACCTTCCGGTGTATCTTTCATCTCGTACCCAAGACCTGCAATCTTGTCTCTCATCTCGTCCGCCTTTGCAAAATCTTTTGCCGCTCTTGCTGCTTGGCGCTGCTCTACCATCGCCAATACTTCATCCGGCACACTGTCGTCTTTCGGTTCAATGCCTAGGATGCCGAGAATCTTGTCCAGCGCTTCAAGCGCTTGCCCGGCACTCGCCTTGCCTTTGTTGTCGGCGTAAGCAAGGTTCACGTCTTTGATATACTCAAAAATAACTCCTATTGCACCCGCCGTGTTCAAATCGTCGTCCATCGCTTCTTTGAAACGCTTTTCGAAGCCCTCGATCATCTGCGCCACGTCAACAGCTTGGTCGCTGCCGTTTTGTGCTACAAACTGAAGGTTTTCTCTGCACGTTTTGATGCGCGTCATAGCAGCAGCAGCCTGCTCAATCAGCTCTTCGCTAAAGTTGATAGGGTTGCGGTAGTGCGCAGATAGCATAAACAACCGCACAATGCTAAGATCGTACTTTTCTGCAATATCACGAACTGTAAAGAAGTTGCCTTTAGACTTGCTCATCTTCTTGTTATCGATGTTGATGTACCCATTGTGCATCCAATAGTTGACGAACGGTTTGCCCGTAGCTCCTTCGCTTTGCGCAATCTCGTTCTCGTGATGCGGAAAAATCAAATCCTGCCCGCCGCCGTGTATATCAATGGTTTCTCCAAGATACTTCATGCTCATGGCAGAGCACTCGATGTGCCACCCCGGTCTGCCTTTGCCCCAAGGGCTGTCCCAGCTGTCTTCGCCCGGCTTTGCCGCTTTCCACAGCGCAAAATCTTCTGGATTGCGCTTTATATCGGCAACGTCTATACGCGCGCCCGCTTGCAAATCCTCCAGCGACTGACCGGACAGCTTGCCATAATTCGCAAAACTGGAAACATTGTAATAGACATCTCCGTCAACTTCGTACGCGTGCTCGTTTTCAATCAGCTTTTTAACCAGCTTAATAATCTCGCCGATATGCTTGGTTGCCATCGGATGAAAGTCGGCTTCTCTTATACCAAGCCCCTTCGCATCCTCGAAATAAGCGTCTATGTAATACTTCCCAAGCTCGCTGAGTGTCATGTCGCCGGTTTTTGCGATTTCAATCATCTTGTCGTCGACATCAGTAAAATTCTGCACAAAAGTAACGTCATATCCGGTATACTCTAAATACCGTCTCAACGTATCAAATATGATAAATGGTCTTGCATTCCCGACATGAAAAAAGTTATATACCGTCGGTCCGCATGCATAAATTGTTGCTTTGCCCTGTTCTACAGGTACAAACTCCTGCTTGCTTCGAGTTTGCGTGTTATATATTTTCAAAACTCTCCCTACCTTAGCCAGTATCTATCCATATATGCAGATCACCCGCACTAATTCTTATAATCGCTCCATGCGCCAATGCCACCAAGCAGATTGTAAACTTCTCCGAAACCTTCATCCAGCAGTATTTCGGACGCTGTTACGCTTCTGTTGCCCGATCGACAGTACACAAGAATCTTGTCATACTCTTCGATTTCGCTCCAGCGCTCTGCCAGCTCGTCAACAGGTATCAACGTTGCGCCTTCAATGTGCCCTTCGTCAAACTCGTCATACGAGCGCACATCGAGCAATACGTAGTTACCGTTCATCTGCGCCTCAAACTCGGCAGGCTCAACATCTATACGCTCTGCACGCTTTGCAGGAGCTGGCTCCTGCGCAGTTTGCTGCGTCTGCTCTGTATCGTCAACATTAACGGCACTACAGCCAATTAGCAAAAGTGCTATCAATATAATTACTACAATCAAACTTTTTTTCATTTCTGTTTACCTGAGTCTCCTTTGCTTCTCTTCCTGCGCAAAAACGGCGGAATGTCAAGGTCGCTGCCCGATTCCGTCATATCTCCGAGAGAAGGTCCGCTTTCCTCCGGCTTCACTTCGACAAACACGTCACCGTCCGGATTTTCACTATCATGAATCTCTTCCATAACCTTTGGCTGTGGTCGCGCTGTGTCATCAAACCCGGTAGCAATTACCGTGATGCGCACTTCGTCTTCCAAGCTGTCGTCCGTATCTGCGCCAAAGAATATATTCGCTTCCGGGTCTGCCGCTTGACGAATCAAGTTTGCTGCCTCTTCGATTTCGAGCAGTCCCATGCTTGGGTCGCCGGTCACGTTATACAAAATGCCCCTTGCACCTTCTATGCTCGTATCGAGCAGCGGGCTTTGAATCGCCTGCTTAGCCGCGTCCATCGTTTTATTATCGCCGTAACCAACGCCGATGCCCATATGCGCAACTCCGCGTTCCATCATAACAGTTCTCACATCCGCAAAGTCAAGGTTGACAAGCGCGGGTTTGACAATCAAGTCGGTGATGCCTTGAATACCCTGCCGCAAAACATCGTCGGCAACGCGGAACGCTTCCAGCATGGAAGTTCCCTTGCCGATTACTTGAAGAAGTTTGTCGTTAGGAATGGTCACAATAGTATCGACTGCGGCGCTTAATGCCGCGTGACCTTCTTTAGCGCGGTTGATTCTTTGAGCGCCCTCAAACATAAAGGGCATCGTCACGACTGCAACGACCAGCACATTTTTTTGGCGCGCGAGCTCTGCAACAATCGGCGCAGCTCCTGTACCCGTGCCGCCGCCAAGACCTGCGGCGATGTATACGAGGTTTGCTCCGTCCACCATCGACGAAAGCTCGTCAATGCTTTCCTCCGCAGCACGTCGCCCTATGGTCGGGTCACCGCCGACTCCAAGTCCGCTAGTCAGCTTCTCGCCAATTTGAATTTTGTTTTTTGCCTTCGACAAAAGCAACGCTTGCTTGTCAGTGTTGACCGCATAAAACTCTGCCCCGGTAAGTCCGTGTGAGATCATGCGATTCACCGCGTTGTTTCCGGCACCGCCGATGCCTATAACTTTAATTCTTGCAATGCTATCTTGTTCTACATCAATCTCTAATGGCATAAAATCCCCCTTTAGTTAGCACGGCAAATGCGTGCATCTTATCATATTTGTGACCTAATAACGGATGATATTATCCCTCACGATAACAGCTCCGTTTCGAAAACATAATCAATCAGCGCCAGTGCCACATAATAGTTCGGCGTGGACATCTGCGGCGCTTCTATACTGGTTAACCTAACCTGCCGATTCAGATACTTTTGCAGCATATCCTTTGCGCCCCTCATCATAGCAAGCCCGCCACCCGAGAGAAAAATTCGAGTCCTGCGTCCTATAGCTATCGGGCACTGTTCAAAAGCTCTGCCGATAAGAAGACAAAGGTGCTCTATCCTCGCATCGATAATCTCTGATACCAAGCTGTGGCTAAACTTCTCCATCTTGCCTGCTTTGTTCTTTGCATAGTCGTAAAACTTTTCTCCGTTGCCGCTTATACCAAAGCTGTATCGCCGCTTGATCTGCTCTGCCAGGTCCACATCAATGTTCATCACAAGCGCCAAATCGTTTGCGACCTGCATACCTCCGACATGGATAGTCTTATTATATACAATTGCGTCACCATATACAACTGTAACGTTTGTATCGTAATATCCGACATTTATCAGTACCGAGCTGATGTCGCGCTCCCCCGCCGGCACAAGGAAAAGGCTTTCTGCCAGCATGTCGGGAACAAACGCTTTCACGTCTATGTTCAGCTTCTTAAGCATCTTCGTAATGTTTTGCACAAAGTGTTTTCTAGCGAGCACAAACGAAACTTTTCCGCGCATCCGTTTTGCTTTATTCCCAATCACGTCTATGTAGTGGTTGTCATCGTCCAAAACAAAATATACAGGAGTTCTGGTCACCACAGTAAATTTTGACTCCCCGGAAAAGCGCTGTGCATCTTTAATAAGATTGTCGATATCTCGTTGCTTAACAGTCCCGCCCTTGACATCAACAAAACCGTCCGCGCATGTCACTTTGCAAAATGCACCGGGCAACCCGACATAGACATCCTTTACCCTGCTTTTCGCCTTCTTTTCGGCAAGGTGAAGCGCTTTTGCAACCGCCTCTTGGATATTCGCAGGCTTTTGCCACTTTCCTTTTATGATGCCTTCGTATTTCGCTTCGCCCGACCCTAACACTTCAAAACGTCCTACCGATTTCTCACGCCCTATAACACAAACTATTTTGGACGTGCCGAATTCGATAGCAGCCGCAATGTTTTTCATAACACGTCAACATTTCCCCTCAAATAATCATAGTATGTACCCTTGATGTATACACATATGTCGCCATAATTATAATACCATGTTTACAAGAAATAACAATAGATTTAACTCAATTTTCTCGATAATAAGCGCTGGTAACAGCGGAAACATCCAAAATACCGCCTGTTTTTTCCTTCTCATCCAGCCACAGCAGCGAATTTACCGCCAATTCGAACTTTGCTGCCAATTGCGTGTCGTCACCAATCTCTATTTTTATTCCATCGTGCGTTGCAAAAACTATGTTAGCTGCAAGCGAAACGTCTATACTCGCAATGTTTAGATCGCTCTCACCCAGCTGCACCAGCAGCCTTTGGACAACACCAAGCACAAACGTGTCCAGCGCGCCTAGCGTTTTGCCAACCTCGAACTTATCCATTTGAAGACCATACACCACGGGCAGGCTAACCTGCGACTTTGGCACAACACGAAGAAGAACACCTTCGCTGTCTATCGCCAGATAATCGTCACCCTTGTCAACGTACGCTGCAATCTCTCGCTGCTCTGCCGTGATGAAAACCTTGTCGGGATATTTGACTTTTACTTCTACCGCTTTTAGCCACGGCTCTGCGTCAATTTTCTCTAATGCTGTCTCTTCGTTTATGAAGAAAACGCTTTGATTCTGCTCTATGCCGGAAAGCGAGATGACGTATTCTTCCGAAACGTTGCCGGTCACAAATATGCCTCTCACCAAGAACAGTTGGTACACAACGAAAAGCAGCGCAATAATCAGCACGATTAACAACACAATCACAGCGATTCGTCTGCCTCTTCTCAATTGCTGCTCCTCCCTTGCGACTTCTTCATCAATTTAAGTTTACGCTCACTATTGTCTCTTTTACCGTCATCTTTGCTTTGGCGCGATATATTAAGCAATATCCCGATAGAAGCCATAAATATAATCAGCGAAGTTCGACCCGCGCTGATAAACGGCAGCGCTACGCCCGTTGGCGGTACCAGCCCGACCACAACGCCGATGTTGATGAACACTTGTATCGCGATCAACGCTGTTATACCCGTAGCCAGCATCGTTCCAAACGCGCTGCTCGCCCTTATCGCAATCCTTACACCGCGCCATATAAGCAGCCCAAACGCCGCAATCAAAACTATGCCGCCTACGTAGCCGAGCTCTTCAACTATAATTGCGAATATGAAGTCGGACTCACCGTACGGCAGATACAAAAACTTTTGGCGCGAGTTCCCCAGCCCCCTGCCAAAAATGCCGCCCGAACCAATTGAGTACAATGACTGCACCAATTGGTAGCTTTCTTTTGCTGCGTATTTCCATGGGTCAAGATACGCAAAAATTCTGCTCATGCGATAATCGGTCGCTATCATCGCGATGTAACCTGCGCCCAGCCCGGCGATTCCTACGATTCCAAACTGCCAAATGCTTGCTCCGCCCACAAGTATCATGATGAATATAAGCGCAGCCAGCGTGACTATTGCGCTGAAGTTAGGCTGAAGAATCAACAAAACGGCGCACAAAAACAGCAATATCGCGTAGGGCAAAATACCGTATTTAAACTGTTTCATTTTGTCTTTGTTTATTGAAATCCCGGCAGCCATGAATACTATTACCGATATCTTTAGCACTTCCACCGGCTGCATAGTCATAAATCGCAGGTCCAGCCAGCGCTTTGAGCCGTTTATCTCCTGCCCCACGCCGGGTATAAATACGAGTATCATCAGCACAAAGCCAATCCCCAGCAGCCAAAACCGCAGTTTCTTGAGTTTGTTGTAATCGAAAAATATCAGCGCGATCATTATTGCCAGCCCAATTCCTGCACCACTGACTTGCCTCCAAAAATAGAAGTAGCCGTCGTAGTCTGTGTTTGCGCTGTTCTCGGCATAATAAAAGCTTGCCGAAAAGACCATGATTATACCAAACAGTACAAGAATCATCGTCAAAACAAGCAGCATATAGTCAAACGAATGCCGGCGCATAGTTCCCCCTCAAATCGGACATAAGAGCCTCACCTCATATGTCGGATACTAAAACGAATTCACAATTTGCTTGAACACTTCACCGCGCTGTTCAAAGTTCTTGAACATATCGTAACTTGCGCATGCCGGAGACAGAAGCACGTTCCATCCCTCCCCTGCGATTTCTCTTGATTTCTCGACAGCTTGCCTGAACGTATCAGCGGTGTATACGTTATCAAATCCGGCAGCTTTTGCACCAAGCAGAACATTAGCTTTGGTTGCGCCGATTGCGACAACAGCTTTGATATTCTCTCCAAAGCCGGCAAACAGCGATTCAAAGCTGTTTTTCTTGTCATAACCGCCAAGTATAAGTACCGTTGGTCTCGTCATGGCATCTGCTGCTTTTTCGGTAGCGTCGGGGTTGGTGCCTTTCGAGTCGTTGATGTATCGCACCTTCTCGAACTCGCGCACAAACTCTATACGATGCTCTACGCCCTTAAACTCTCGCAGAGTACCCGCGATAATGCTTGTCGGTATGTCGTAGCATCTCGCTATTGCTGTGGCTGCAAGCGCGTTCTCAAGGTTGTGCATGCCCGGTATCAAAATTTCGTCTATATCACAAACCTTGAAAATCCGGTCGTCCTCCCTGCAAACGATGTTTCCCTGCTTTAAAAACACGCCGCGGTCAAGCACTTGCTTTCTCGAGAACCAAATTACTTTGGATTCCTGCTCGCCCGCCATGCTTCGTGTCTCCTCGTTGTCATAGTTAAGCACACAATAATCGTTTTCCGTCTGGTTCTCGAATACCCGCTTTTTTGCGGCTATGTATGTTTCCATCGAACCAAAACGATCGAGGTGGTCTTCTGTAATGTTGAGCACTGCGCTGACATGCGGCGAAAACGTGTCTATGGTTTCAAGCTGCAATGCGGCAGATTCTGCGACAATTACGTCGCCCCGCTTTGTTCCGTCCACTTCACCCGCTATCGGTATTCCCATGTTGCCAAGCACGTGCGTTGTGATGCCCGCGTGAATGAACATTTCACCTGTTAACATGGTAGTCGTCGTTTTTCCGTTGGTACCGGTAATCGCAACAAAATCGGCATCGGTGTACATGAACCCAAGCTCTTGCTCTCCGATAACCGTTTTCCCCTGCGCTATTGCTTTTTGTATAAACGGCAGCGCTGTCGGAACGCCCGGGCTTAACACCATCGCGTCAATTTCTATATCGCCTGCGTCTACGCCCAGCGCGAACTGCGCTATGCCTTCAAACTCGTCAAAAGTTCCGCTTTCAAACTCGTCGATTGTCTTTGCGTCGTACAGCACAACATCAGCGCCTTTGCTTATAAGCAGCCGCGCGCTTGCGATTCCGCTTTTTGCGACGCCCACGACCATTACTTTTTTCCCTGAAAAATCCATAGTTCCCCTCGCTAGTTTATTGCTAACAATCCTATCAAGCACAGTATCAATGTGATAATCGTATAAAATGCAACTATTTTTGTCTCCGGCGTGCCTTTCAGCTCGAAGTGGTGATGCAAAGGTGCCATTTTAAATATGCGTTTTTTGCGCAGCTTGTATGAACCCACCTGCAGTATAACCGATATCGACGAAGCTAAAAACATGAAGCCTGTGATAATAAGCAGCAGCTGCATTCGCGAAATAATCACCATAATCGATATCGCGCCACCAAGCGCAAACGCGCCTGTGTCGCCCATGAAAACCTTTGCCGGGTGTGTGTTGAACCGCAAGAACCCAAGACATGCTCCGGCTACTGCAGCGGTGAACACCATCATGTTGTTCATTCCTTCGCTCATCTCAGACGCTCCGACAGCTTGGTATGCTGCTGCTAATCCGAAGAATATCACAGTAAATGTTGCTGCGTTAACCAGAGTTACGCCGGATGCGAGTCCGTCAAGTCCGTCTGTTAAGTTTACGCTGTTGACAATCAACACGACAGCAAACGCTGTAAACGGGATGTACCACCAACCGAGGTTCCACTCGACACCAAAGAACGGCACAACCAGTGAAGACCCGATACCGGGACTCCGATATGCGAAGTACGCGATCACAAGTGCTATGATAAACTGGACAATCAATTTTTGATATGCTTTGAGACCGAGCGAGCGCTTTCTAACAACGATAATAAGGTCGTCCGCAAACCCAAGCAGCCCAAATCCAAGGGTCACTCCAAGTGCCATCCATACGTATTCTAGGTTTCCTCTTGAGAAAACAAGCGTTACTATAATCACAGCGAGTATCACCACGATCCCGCCCATCGTTGGCGTTCCCGCCTTTGACAAATGCGTTTTAGGACCGTCGTCTCTCACCTGCTGACCCATTTTCAGTCGCTTTAACAGCGGTACTCCCACGTAACCTAAAATCAGCGCAATAGCAAACGCCGCAAGAAGTGCATAAATTGCATACAAACTAAATCCCATCGTTTCTCCCCTTAGTTATCTTTTGAAGTTTCGGTCAGAAGCTCTGCCACGACAACTTTCTCGTCGAAATCATACTTCACACCGTTTATTTCTTGATATGTTTCGTGCCCTTTTCCCGCCAGCACAATGATGTCTTCGGGCAGGGCGTTCTCTATCGCGTATCGTATTGCGTCTCTGCGATTCTCGATGCAGATGTATTCGCAGTCCGTCCTTTTCATGCCGATTTCAATCGCATCAATGATGCTTTGCGGCTCCTCTGTGCGCGGGTTGTCCGACGTGATTATCGCGAATGTAGCGTTTTGACCTGCAATCTCGCCCATAATCGGACGTTTGCCGGCATCCCTGTCGCCTCCGCATCCAAACACGGGTATGATGCGTCCCCGTGCAAACTCTCTAACGGTCTTCAAGGTGATTTCCAAGCTGTCCGGCGTGTGCGCATAGTCGAGTATCATTGTAAAAGGCAGCTCTCCGGTATCGAGCACTTCAAAGCGCCCATCAACACACGGCATCGCTTCCAGCCCCGTCTTGATGCTTTCGAGCCCGAGCCCAAGCAGCAAACACGCAGCCGCGGCACTAAGCGAATTGTATACGCTGAAAATGCCCGGAATCTGCAAGCTGATTGGCACATTGCCAATTTTGCAGCACATGTCATATGTCACACCACGCGGCGTAATCTCTATGTTCTTCGCATACACATCCGCTTTGTTTTGTATGCCGTACATACTCCAATCGCACTCGATACCGCTCATCAATTGCTGCGCAGATGCGTCATCTGCATTCACAGCCGCGCTCTTTGACGACAGAAACAGCTTCTTTTTTGCGGCTAGATAGTTCTCAAATGTCTCGTGAAAGTCTAAATGGTCCTGCGTCAGGTTTGTAAATATCGAAACGTCGAACACAATACCCGCAACTCGCTCAAGCTCCAGTGAGTGCGACGAAACCTCCATCACTACTGCACTGCAATGCTCGTCCGCCATTCGCGCAATAAGTGCAAACAAGTCGGGTGATTCCGGCGTCGTTCGCTCTGTCGCAATCTCTTGCGTTCCAATCATGTTGTGAATTGTGCCGATAAGCCCGGTTTTTTTGCCCGCGGTTTCCAGCACAGATTTGATCATATACGTTGTCGTCGTTTTACCGTTGGTGCCCGTGATGCCGATCATGGTTAAACGCTCGTCCGGTCGACCGAAAAACTCCCGCGAAATCAGCGCCATTGCGGCTCTATCGTTTTTCACCAGAATCTGCGGTACATCAATGTCTAGCTGATGCGTTACCATCAAGGCAGTCGCGCCTTTGTCTACCGCGCTTTGAGCAAACTTGTGCCCGTCCGTTTTATATCCGCTTATGCAGAAAAAGAGCGCATCCTTGCACACTTTTCTAGAATCGTACGCTACGCTCGTTATGTCTATTTGATTATTTCCTATCACACGCATGTCCTGCATGCATAAATCTGCTAACTTCAAATGTTGTCCTCCGCTCTTCCCACTACCATGAGGATTATAACATAACATCCGCTAAAAAGCTATCCTGACGAGACGCGAAATTCGACAATTATCTCGCTGCCTGCTTGCACAATCTCTCCCGCTGCCGGGCTTTGATATGTCGCTGTGCCCGCGCCCTCAATTACAAGTTTTAGCCCATAGTTTTGCAGCACTTGTGATATTTCCATTATGCTTAGACCCTCAAGGTTCGGTACAATTACTTTGCCTTCCAAATCCTGCGCCGTGTTTTTTGTATCCATAAGCAGCAGCACTGTAGTGCCCGGTTCCATCATGGCTCCGGTTTCCGGTATCTGCCCCGTGACGATGCCTTCTCCGTCACTCAAATATTTCAGCCCGATGTTCGTTAGTTCCATTGCGGCTTCCGAGCGCTCCAGCCCAACCAAGTTTGGTGCTACTATCTGCGTCGGTTCTGTCTCATCCTGAAATTGTTGCTCTACGCCCATATATTGCAGCGAAGCCAGCAGCACATCTTTTACATACGGTGCGGCAACAGTGCTGCTAAAATCGAACGGCACGTCCGGCTCGTCTACAACAATCAGCACTATAACCTGCGGGTTGTCCGCCGGTGCAAAGCCGACAAAAGACGCGATATGCTTGTCAGGTATAATTTGCCCGTCATCGTCGTACTTTTGCGCGGTGCCTGTTTTTCCGCCAACTGAGTATCCGGGAATATAGCAGTCTCTTCCGCTGCCAAAAGTTACAACGCTTTGCAGTATCTCTCGCATCAACGCAGATGTCTGCTCGCTTATTGGCTGCGAGACTACTTGTGGTTCATATGTCTTATAAACAACGCCTTCGCTGTCCTGTAATTGTTTTACGAGTTGCGGCTTAAATAAAAAACCGCCGTTTACCACTGCGCTGATTGAGGAAACCAATTGCAGTGGTGATACGGCTATAGATTGCCCGAACGCCATGCGGGCGAGGTCACTTTGTTGCACATACTTCTCCGCCATGACGCTGCCGCCTTGATCGGACGGGAATGTGATCCCCGTTGGTTGTCCATATCCAAATTCATATATATAATCGTAGAACGTTTCCGTCCCCATCGCGATTCCCATATCTATAAACGCCGAGTTACAAGAGCTCTGCGCCGCTTCAAATACATTTATGTGTCCGTGCGCCTGTGGATACTGCCAGCACTTAATCAGCTGTCCCTGCACAGTTACATATCCATTGCAGTCAAACTCTGATTCTCTTGTGATAGCGCCGCTGTCGAGCGCAGCTGCCTGCGTGATTACTTCCAGCGTGGACCCCGGCTCAAAAACATCTGCCAGCACTCTGTTTGCTGACATCGCAGTCAGCGCGTCCATGTCCTCGTTTGGTATGTTGTTCAGGTCATAGTCAGGTATGCTCTCCATCGCGAGTATCTGCCCTGTTTGCGGATCCATCACAATCCCATAAGCGCTTTGCGCGTTTTGCTCTGTGTAGGCCAGCTCCAGCGCTTTTTCAAGAAAGCTTTGAATCACTTCGTCTATTGTCAGCACTACATTCAGTCCGTCCACAGGGGCGATAAAATCTTTCTCTGCCAGCGGAATCTCTCTGCCCGCAACGTCGGTTTCGGATACGATTCTTCCCGGCTGTCCCGACAAGTACGGCTCATAATACGCTTCGATGCCCTCAATCCCAACACCGTCTACCGACGTAAACCCAAGTGTCTGTGTTAGAAACGCGCTGTTCGGGTAAAACCGCTTGGTCTCTACCATGAAATATACGCCCGGTAAGTTTAGCTTTCTAAGTTCGCTTGACACCTTGTTGCCGATTTGACGAGCCAGCCATACTTCCGATTTGGACATGTCCGTTGCCTTGCGTCTCACCGTCTCTTCGTCTATGCCAAGCATCTCTGAAAGCACGCTTACAATCGAATCAACATTGCCTTTTGCTACCTCTGCCGGTCTCAGCACAACCGTGTCCGCATTCGCGCTTTGTGCAAGCACGTTACCGTTGCGGTCGAGAATGCTGCCTCTTTGTGCCTCTATCAACAAATCCTTCGTTTGCTGTATCAACGCCATTTCCTGCAATTGCTCACCTTGCGCAAACACGATGTATGCCATCTTTGCGGCAACTCCTGCGAACATTACTATTATGAGAGCCATCAGGAACAGCAGCCTTTTTTTAGATTTGAGCATAGGTCGCGACAATTTCCGACTCTCCTTCCGCCCTGCCTGGAAAAACTACCAATCTAAGCTGATGGATACTTTTTGGCTTTGATCCGGATACTTCATGCCTAGCTCGCCCTGCGCAACATTTTGAACATATTCCAAATCGTCTTTCAGCTCAAGCTGCACAGCAAGATTGTCAATCTGACCTTCAATCGTTATAATCTGCTGCTCCAGCGCATTGTTCTGTGCGCCTATCGAGCACACAACCGCGTATCTTGACACGAGCAGCGTCAATGCGCAAAATGCCGCAAACATTACAAACATCGTCATCCCGAGGCCCGCTCTGCTGTGCTTTGTCCGCGCTTTGGCTTTCCTTGCCGGCTGACGCACTTTGCTTTTCGCAAACCCACTATTCACATATGCAACATTCCCATCCATACTCACAACTCTACGTCTGCGCTGCGTGCTTGGTCGGGTCACAGTTGTGCTATGGTTTGTTTTTACTTGTGCGCTCTGCATAGCTGCCTCCGCTGTTTACTCGAAAAACTCGAAGCTTCGCGCTTCTGCTTCTCTTGTTGTCTTCTATCTCTGCTTCGCTCGGCAAAATCGGTTTTCTCGTAACAACCTTCCCCATCGGTTTTTTGCCGCATATGCATATCGGAAACTCTTTTGGACAATCGCATGGATCTGCAAATCGCCTAAACTCCTGCTTTACAATTCTGTCTTCCAACGAGTGAAACGTTATCACTGCCAACTTTGCATTCTCGTTCATAACAGAAACAAAATCACCCAGCGCTTGCTTTAGTGCATCCAGCTCGCCGTTCACTTCTATGCGAAGTGCTTGAAATGTCCGCCGCGCAGGGTGCGGTCCGCTTCTTCTTGCCCCTGCCGGTATTGCCATTTTTATAACCTCTACCAATTGACTCGTGGTTTCGATAGGGCTTATCGCACGTTCCCTCACAATGAACTGTGCGATTCTGCTTGCCCATTTCTCTTCACCGTAGTCTCTTAGTATCCGCGTCAGGTCTTGCTGCGCATAGCTATTTACTATGTCTGCGGCGCATGTTTTATCTTTTATGTTCATGCGCATATCAAGCCTGGCGTCTTGGTTATATGAGAACCCCCGTTCACATTGGTCTAGCTGGAACGAGCTGACCCCAAGGTCGAGCACCGCTCCGTCAAGTCCATCTATATCAAGAGACGAAACTATGTCTCTGATATTCCTAAAATCGTCATTCACGAAAATGCAGTTGTCTTTATACTCGCTAAGTCGCTCACTTGCACGTCCAAGCGCATATTCGTCCTTGTCGATACCAATCAGCCTGCCGCCCGGTACAATCCTTTGCAGGATCGCTTCGCTGTGTCCTCCACCTCCAAGTGTACCGTCGGCAATCGTCATTCCATCTGTAAGCTCAAGTGCATTTACCGTTTCATCTAATAGTACAGTCGTGTGTGCCATGGTCTATATACCGTACGAGCCAAGATTGGCCATTGCATCAGTGGTTTTGTCGCCCTCATCAACATAACCGTGCCACTTGTCCTTCGCCCATATTTCTGCCCGATACGACACGCCGATGGTGACAACCTCTTTGTCTATCCCAACTTTGTCTCGTAGAATCTGCGGTAGCAATACTCTGCCCTGTTTGTCCGGCTCGCACTTAACTGCATTAGAGAAGATCATTCTGACACTCCGCTGTGCATTTGCATCGCTCTGCGGTATCTGGTTTAGCTTTTCGCTGAACTCCTGCCATGCCTGCTGCGGATACACACTTAGGCACTTGTTGTTTACGCTTGTGATATAGAATGGCTCGCCCAGCTCTACCCGCATCTTTGACGGAACAGCCAAACGTCCTTTTTCATCTACATTGTGTAAATACAGTCCTGATAGTGTGCCCACTAGTTTTTATCCTCCGAATCAGTAAATTACCCACTTTGGTGGTTTATGAGGCGATATTTCACCACTTTCTACCCTATATCACCATATATACCCATAATTCCCCACCAATAAACATAATCTTCGGTGTTTTCGTGCAATCTCCTTTTATTATTTCCATTTATTTTTGCAAATTAGTAAAATATGTTTGGCGGCGTATTTCGCCCACAAGATGTGGTGGAGAATACATATTCTGGCGAATGTGATTTCCCATATATGGTGTATTTATAAAGTGTCAAGGCACAAAAAAAGAACGCACATTGCGCGCGCTCTTTCAGATTTCTATATATAGCTGCTCAGACGACCCTGCATTACCGCAAGTTCAACCTTTGTCAGTTATTCCTCGAGAGAATCAATTTCATCTACTATCGACTCAATAAATGATTCCGAGGTAAACTGTTCAACATATTTTCTCGTGAAAATTGAAGGGCCCATAGTAATCGTCGCGTTGTCAAGAGTAAACTCGCGGTCTTCAATATCTGGTTCATCCGAAGAGATTATTCCGGTCCCTGTTTCCTCGTCATACATATACGTACCGGTAAATGTCTCTTTGTGTCCGCTATACTCGATCTTGCCAAACGGCAAAAACTCATATTCATAGTCGTAGCCGTTTATTTCGTACCACGTTCCTTTGACATCGGCCGGCACCATTCCGAGTAACCCGACCAGCAAAAACGCCGCAATCACAAGCACCGCGACTATTCCGCCAATAATAAATACTTTCTTGTTTACTCCCTTTTCTTCGATGGGTGCCTGCCCCGGGACGAGTGCAATGCCGCACTTTTTACACAGCTTGGTGTTCTTTGGGTAATCTTTGTTACAGCTTTTACAATACATATCTACGCTCCAAAAAGTTAATGATGGTATTATAGCATACAATTGGTTAGCTGCGCAAAGTAATTCTCAATAATCGCGGTTTTCTCGCTTTATGACACACAAGTCGCACAAACTATGCGAATAAACATAAAATTGTTGCAAATCGGTTGTCCTTATGATAAAATACACTTCGTTGTAAAAAAAGACTTTAATGAGCAATGGAGGTAAATCACTTGCCAAATATTCAATCAGCAAAAAAACGTGTACGCGTTGAAGCAAAAGCGAATTTGAGAAACCGCGCAGTCAAGTCTGAGCTTAAATCGATGGCGAAGAAGTTTGAAGAAGCAATTGCAGGCGGCGACAAAAAAGTTGCTACAGAAGTTGCAAAAGCATATACCGGCGCGCTTGACAAAGCAAGGCTTAAAGGCACGATCCACAAAAATGCGATCAACCGCAAAAAAGGCCAGATTTCAAAAGCTTTAGATTCGATGTCTTAGAAAAAAGAATAACATGTTGTAACTTGCGGCCTGCATCCTATGCGCTTTGGCGAAGGATACGGGCTTTGTTATATTTAGAGTTTGTATATACTGACCAGCGCTGCGTTCATAGCAAGCGTCGCGTCCTGCGTGCCGCTCTTGATTGCATAGTCTAGGTTGGCAAGCAGCACCAAACTTTCTTTTAGCTCTGCCTGGCTGAATCTCTTGCATTCCCCAGCGCGCCTTCTGACAATAAAATCGCGCGATTTCATTACTGCGGTAATTTTACCCACCGAATACTTCAAATCGAGCATCACTTTTATTTTGTACATTTCACGGAAATTGTACGCAATCAACCCAATCAACGCCTCAGGTCTGCTGTCCGCCATTATTCCCTGCAATAGCGCAGCTGCCTTCGCAGCTTTTTTCTGTACAAACAGTTTGTGCAGCTCGAACACATCCACCTCCAGCGATCTGGATACGCACTCTTTGATATGCGCCGATGTAATCTCGTCGCCATCGGAATAAATTGCGAGCTTTTCTATCTCGTTTCGAAGTGCGAAGTAATCGCATCCGACAAGGTCAACCAACTCTCTGGCAACAGTGCTGCTAACTCCCACGCTCGCTTTTTTGGCTTCGCCCACCGCAAATGCCACGCACGCGTCCGGCTTTGGGTCTGCATACTCCTTTAATTGACCCAGCTTGCCGATTTGCTTATACAACACGCGCCGCTTGTCGGGCGCACCTTCGTAACACATAACCAACACCGTTGTGGACGGCAGGTCCGCAAGATATTCTGCAAGTCGCTTTCCTTCCTCGGCATTTGACTTGGCCGCCAGCAAAGCGGCATCGCGCAGTATCACAAGCCGCTTGTCCGACATAAACGGCACTTGTGCGCAAGCGCCAACAAGCTCGTCAACGCTTGGCATATCGCGAAAAGTTGCTACGTTAAGCTGCCCGTTTTGTATGTTGAGTGACTCCCTCAGCGTTTTCACGTTCTTTTTAATTAAGAAGCTATCGCCGCAAAATAAGTATATGTTGTTCATTCCCGCTCCTCATAAGTGTGAACTTTGATCAGCTCGCCTATATAAAACTCAATCGCATAATCTTCTTTTGTAGTATACACCTGCTCGGAGTATTCCTCAAGGTTCTCTATGGCCCATTCATGCGGATGCCCAAAATTATTGTCACCCACGCTCACAACGCTAAACCGCGGCGACAACGCGCTTAGCGGCAGTTGATATGACGAAAACTTTGAACCATGATGCGCCGCTTTGTATATGTCCACTTCGCCGATATCTTCAAAAAGCTGCGTTTCGGTTTTGCCCGATATATCGCCGGTAAACAGCGCAGTAACCCCGTTGTACTCAAGCAGCAGTACGAGCGAAGCGTCGTTGCGCTCATCAGAATCTGTATCAAGTGACGGATACAACACCGTTGCTTTTGTCACCTCGTCCAGCCAAACGACATCACCGGCTTTTAGTCCCACAACCTGAGCTTTGGGAATTGCCTGCCGGACGGCTCCGACTTCCAGCCAAGAACAATACACTTTATCCAGCAGCCCCGCTTCATATAGCGCCACTATCCCCGCAAAATGATCTTCATCGCTGTGCGACACAAAGGCGGCGTCGGGTGAATATCCATTACGTATTGTGAAATCGACCACTTCGTCGGCGCTGAATTCTCTGCCACCGTCGATGAAATACTCGCCGCCCTGCTCAGTGCGAACAAAAGCAGAGTCCGCCTGTCCCACGTCGAGGAACACCAAGTACATACCGCCTGGTGCTGATAGTAGCATCATAGAAGCCACAGCAACAGCGATAACCGCGCAGGCAGCTGCCTTGACCCACGTTTTAATCAGCGCAAACTTCGAAACTATAAACAATATAACAAAGCAGGCGATTACAAAGTACCACGGTGGAGACGCAACATCCATCGCTACAAATGGTACGCTCGCAATACCGTCAATAATCGTGGTCATAAATCGGATGAGCACGGTGGGTACATACGCAATAATAGCCCCTGCCGGCTCGAAAATCAGCCCGACCAGCGTCGAGATAAACACCAGTATAATAGTCAGCGATGCAAGAGGCACGATGAATATGTTAGTTATCACGCTGAAATTCGAAATGCGATTGAACGTCGAGGCGAGTACAGGCATTGTCCCTGCCGTTGCGCCGACCGACATCGCGACTACGCCGTTTACGCTTTTTAGTTTATCGTGCGTGCGCTTTTTTAACCAGTATTGCACTTGCCATCCAAGCGTCAGTATGCCAAACACCGCTCCGAACGACAACCGGAAACCCGCAGAAAACAAATCGAGTGGGCTGATTAGCAGCGATATCATAAACGCGATAGACAAGTAGCGCAGGGAATCGTTCTGTCTGCCAAAATGCGTGCCCAGCAGCAGCACAATTGCCATTATTGATGCTCGCAGTATTGACGGCGAGAATCCCGTCACAAACGCATACAGAATTATAAAAACGAGCGTGATTATCAGGCGCGTAACTCGACCTGCTCTAAGCAGCCGAAGCAAGTAGTACACGAACGCGATAAGTATACCCGCGTGCAAGCCCGACACCGCGAGTATGTGTGCCATGCCCGTGTCTTTAAACGCGCTGTACGTTTCCTCAGGCAGATCCTGTTTGTCACCCAGCAGCATCGCTTTTGCAACAGGCGCGGTATCTTTTTGAAATATGACATCAACCACGCCGCCGATATAGCCGGAAGCCTTTGCCGACCAAATCATCGGGCCGCCGCGCTCGCCGCTCTTCGTCACGTAGTCGGTATACGCTTTGTACTGCACTCCCTGCGCTTTTAGATAAAGCTTTTCGTCAAAGCCGCCCGGGTTGCGTACACCCTTTGGAATCACTACATTCGCGCTCATTAGAATAAAATCGCCAACGCTTATATCAATCGGCTCCTCAATGTCTACATACACTTTGACACCACCGACTGATTCATCGTCTAACTGCGCTTGGTCGATTATGAGAACAAGGCTGCCGTAGTCCGTCACATAAGGTTGCGACACCACCCTGCCCGAAACACTTACGTTTTCAGTCACATCTATATAATCGACATCCACAGCTTTGGAGGATACAAACACCCCGAGCAACGCCATAGCAGCGCATATAAGTACAAAAACGCGTTTTTTGTGCAAACAAATTGCCGCAATGCCAAGCACCGCAGCAACTAATATGTATATAATGCTATATGAGAGAAAACGCCCGACGACGATACCCAGCGCCAAAGCGAGCGCGAGTATGAACATCGGACGAAAATTCAATAGACGGCATTTGCTGATGTCAAAGTTCATCTATACCTCGTAAGTCTTATTCTCCTCAATCATTCGTGCTTCCTTATAATGTTGTCGTACTTCACTAATAACGTCCCTCTCGTCATACTCAGGGAACAAGTGCGTAATCAGCATGCGCTTTGCATTTGCTTGCATACCGATCTCTCCGGCACGCACAGCGCTCAAATGGGCTGATTTGCTGTGCACATCCTTTTGCTGCAGCGCCGCTTCCATCAAAAACAAATCCGCGTCCTTTGCGAAAACTGCCAATCTGTCATTGTCCATTACATCGCCGGAGTACACAAACGTTTTATCGTCTGCGCTAAACCTCATCGCAAAGCTCTCATACGGATGCGGCATATGCGCAAAACTGACATCCATATTGAATATCTTGCATCTATACCCATCGCAGAGCGGCACAGTGTCCATCAAAGGATCCGCTGCGAGCATCCCCGCCTCCGTCTTCGGCTTGTCCGGACAATATACCGGCACACCCTTTGTGATTGAGCCGTTGATCTGCGCAACCTTTAGCGCGTATCTCAACGTCAACATATCGCCCATGTGGTCTGCGTGAAGGTGCGAGAGTACAATCGCGTCAATATCGGCGACCGTATACTGCGCCAAAAACTTTGACAGACCGCCGCAGCCGAGCTCTATCAGCACGTTTTTGCCATCGTGGCTTATCATATAGCACGAAGTCGCGCTGCCGCCCTTTGGGTATGGGCCGTATCTGCCAAAGCATGTTAGTTTCATTTTACAACGCTGCCTTTATCATTTTGACCGGGTAATACAGCGCGATAGCAGCTGCTACGCCAAATACCCACTGTATCAAATTAAACACGATAGTACCCATGGCATATGTCCATCCAAAAGCAATCCATTCGAACACACCGTAGCCGGTAACCATTATAGCTCCGCCGAGTATACATACGAGCACAAAACGAACAAACGCTCTTTTGTTTGCGCCGGGCTGTGGTGTTTCATCCAGCTCAATTCTCTCAATATCGTTTTTCGGCTTTTTCCTGAACATAAGCAGCGCGCACACAAATCCCATAAGCCCTTTGATAACTAGCGTCGCTGGGATATAGATACCGCCGCCATATAGCAGATCCGCGAACATACTGCCGATGCCCGCTGCAGCCGCAGCCCAAGGCGCACCCACCAGCATACTTGCAGAATATATGATGCTGTCTCCAATATTCATGTAAGCGCCGCTAGCTCCCGGTACCGGTATTTTAACAAGATAAGTAAATACAAAAATAAGTGCTGCCAGCATACTAGAAATAACCAGCGTTTTCGTTTTGCTTCTGTTCCCCATTGTCCACCTCCTGTTTATATTTTTCTATTGTAGTGTATTTTCGTACTGCGCGCAACACGCAGTTTGTTATTGTTCGCTTTTTAGTGCGTGGGATTTGTGTGACATCGTATACAGCAATCAAGAAAGTATAATAAACAATCGGCAATCGCTTACTTGATTATTCCATAATTCTTCAAAAATGGGTCGGATATGCAAATAGTACCCGCGAGTGTGTCCGTTTGCTCTCCTTCTACCAAAAACTGAACTTTGATTATACCGTCCATTGCTGTCAGTGTGTTTACTATCGAGTATACAAGCAGCATTTCGTTCTTTGCCGACATGCCAACGCACGCGTCCTTAAAGTTACTTGAAACATCGACAAACAAAGTGTCCTCATACGTGCTTACCGAAAGAATATCATCCTGCGATACACCCGATGGCATTACCGGCCAAGCGCTTGCGGTATCTCCGCTGAGCGGTCCGCGCAGTATCTCGAACACCCTTTTCCTCGCGCTCCATGTGCTGCCTTGCTCCATGCTTCTTTGCACTACGAGCAGTAAATCGGAGCTTTTATCGGTAAAGTATATAGGCGCGCTGCTGCCGATATACCCGTAGTAATCGTCGCGCTGCATCCCGTCGGCGAACATGACCGAGCCATCAAAGTCGGTAATGGGTTGTCCAAGCACAGACAAGTCGATACTGCGAATATTCGGCATAAATCCGGTTATTGTATATATAAGTGCCGCGTAAGATAAAACGTACTCTTCGTCAGAAAAAGCATCCAATGTGGGCAGCTCTGAGAAATTCAAAGCAACCCTGTTGTTGTCCTGCGCAATCAAAGGTGGTGACAACAGTTCAATGTCGGGCGGTAGTAGATTCTTCATCGTTGTCAGGTCGCTGGGGCCCTTTTTCAGCTCCTCGATTAGACTTTCAATGTAGTTTTCGCCGAGGTAAGTTATGCTGCGCACTTCGGGCAAGATATACCCACCGTCTTCGGATACAAAATACAGCACGGTTAAAATATCGTTGCTCTCCGGCTCCAAGTCAATTTGCTCCGGTTCCTCTTCTATCGGTATGTCCGTTGCCAGCGGGGTCTGCGTGTCTTCGGGCGACGCTGTTTCCTCGGGCACTTCGATGTATTCCGCTGAGCCTAAAGCCCAAGCGTCACTAATGCTGCCCGCCTGCTTTTCGAGCGGCGCACTTGCGTTGCCGCTGAATCCTTCAAAAACACCATTGTAATAAACACAGACATACGTTACACCAAGGATATCAACTACGGTATTTGCAATCGCGAGCTCTAGTGTATATTTGCTCTCGGGCTCAACTACACCGCCGTAATATGTCAGGTAAACATTGGCGATATTTCTGCTAAACTCAATGAAGTCAAGACTCATACCTTCCGGTGCTACACCCAAAAGGTCACCCTCGGGATTTGGACCAACAAGAAGCGCCTCCACAGCTGCCTTTGCAGGGTTTTCGTCCTGACCTATTACGAGTCTTCTGATTTCTGCCGTCAGCGTATCACTCGCTTCGTTATAAAAATACACCGCCGTTTTTTGCACCCTAAAACGGGACTCGCTGTCTTGAATTTCAATTTTGCTGACCGGAACATGCTCGCCTACTTCATCAACTTCCTTAATTACTCCGCATCCGCCGAGTATCAGGCAAAAAGCAACCAGTCCAAAGACCCATTTTCTCATTTCTATCCTTGTCTATAAATTAATCAGTACATTAACAAGTGAAGAATACGTCAATTTCCAAATATCCTTTTCACGTACCAGAACAATCGGTATATTGGTTTCTTCTATTACCGTGCCTTCACGTGTTTTCAATGTATAGTTGAGCATAACTACCGCCGATTGCCCGTCACTGGACACATTTTGATCCACAACACTAAAGCTTTCGAGCACATTGCCCTTTGCTGCAAGCGCTTCACTAAAATCGCTTATACTCGGCTTGCTGCTGCCATCAACGTTCGTCATCGCAGTGAAGGTATAAAGCCTTGTCCAATCCTTCTTTGCAAAGGAGCTGAGCGCCTCCAGTAATGTGTTCTTTGCCGTTAATATCAACGACGAGTCTCTCTCAAGCGGCTCAAGCCGTGCATCCTGATCGTCATTAAAACCCGCTTCACCGCGAGTAATGCCTTCGCCAATGCCAATTTCTCTCTCCACTTGAATCTGCACCCGAGAGTACTGCCCCATCTCAATAATCGTGTTGACAATAGAGTATATCGCGAGCTTCTTTTGCTCATCAGAGGTAAGCCCGTCTATTACCTGCTCCGGGGTTGTAGAGATAAACGGCTCACTCAATGTAATAAACACATGGTCTGCGTTTGCGTCAACTCCAACGAGCTCTACATCCGCCCAAAAAAGCCCGGTCAGCTCGTCAGACATCGGTCCGCTTATCAAAGCGCGCACAACGGCCGTTTCCAGAGTATCGCTCACAGGAACGTCAATCGCCCTGGTTTCCCCCGCAAGCAGATTCTCTCCCTGATAGCTGAAATACAGCGTCACGTCTGCCGTATCCTTATTTGCCGCCTCCGCGTTTGGATTGATGTCGGGCACATTGCCCTCGGGTGTGTCGCTGTTTTGAACGCCGCACCCAACGGTAATGACCAGAATCAGCACCAGTAATATTATGACGAGCTTTCGTATATTCATTGTGTCTCTCCTGTTTTGAGCGGCAGATACAACGTAAACACGCTGCCCTTGCCCTCTACGCTTTTAACATCAATATTGCCGCCGTGCAGCAGCGCGATCTTTCTCGAAATGTGCAGCCCGAGACCGCTACCTCCTGTGTCTCTTGCTCTTGCATAATCAACCCTGTAGAACCTGTCGAACAGATGCCCAATATCTTCCTGCGATATACCGCAGCCGTTGTCCTTCACGACTATAGACGCGTTTTGACCCGACCTTTGCAACGTTACGCGCACGTGTCCGCCTTTGTCGGTATACTTGATGGCGTTTTCCACGAGGTTAATAACCGCCTGCATCACTTTTAATGCGTCACATTCGATTTCAAGGTCGTTGCTAACATGGTAGTCAAGCTTAACCCCTTTATCTTTGGCAATCGGCTTTAGTGCCGAGACAGATTTGTACACCAACTCGCTCAAAAGTATGGTGTCCAGCACAAGCGCTTCAGCTTCGCTGTCCGTTTTCGCGAGCGTTAGCAGCCCTGATATAATTTGGTTGAGGCGATCAATCTCGCCGTTGATGTCCGTCAAAAACTCTTTGTATATCTTCTCGTCAACGCCGTCTTGATACAACAGCGATTCAATCAAAATTTTCATCGAGCTAAGCGGCGTTTTAAGCTCGTGCGATGCGTTGCTCACAAACTCGCTGCGCTTTCTGTCCGTGTTCTCCAGCTTTTCGCTCATGGTATTAAACGTACCCGCTAACTCGCTTATTTCGTTTTTGCCGGTAACCTTTATGCGCTGTCTCAAGTTCCCTTTTGATATCGACACAGCGACAGTTTTCAACTCCTTAATCGGCTTTGCGATATAGCCAGAAAACACCAGGCTGAACAGCATAAGCACAACACCCGCAGCAACTGATATGGCAATCAGAACGCTCACAAAATCGTCAGTAATTGCAACAACATCCTCTATATCGTCGGCAAACAGCACCGCGCCTATCGTTTCGGTCTCATATACTACTGCCGCCGCATAGTAGACTGCATAAAACGTTTCTCCCGTCTCGTCTTCCATTTCGTGAAATCCGTACGAAGTGTCGCCCGGTCCGAGCAGCACGTCCGACACTTCCTTGTGCTCTATCTTTTGCCCGGTCAATATCGAAAAGCTGTCCACTTGCACAATCCCTGACTTGTTGAGAACCAAAAAACGCCCGCCGTATTTCTGCGAGCTGTCTTCTGCGAGTTCGTGCATCAATTGAGAATTTGAACTATTGAGGTACGGTGCCATGCTTACCGCCACGTTGTTCGTGCTTTTAAGCTGGTCCCCCACGCGAATTTTAACGAGATAATCCTCTGCCAAATAGGCGACCACCAGCGTAACCGCCGCAAACGCCAAAGCGGCAACGAATACATAGATAAATACGAATCTCCATCGTATGGAATAGAAAACATTATTTATCCGAGAAATAGTACCCCACTCCCCACTTTGTGAGTATGAATTCGGGTTTTGCCGGGTTGCTTTCAATCTTTTCGCGCAGGCGGCGTATGTGCACGTCTACCGTTCTAAGATCTCCGAGATACTCATATTTCCAAATCAGCTCCAGTAGCTTTTCTCTGTCATAGACTTTGCCTTTGTTTGTGATAAACAATTGCAGAAGGTCAAACTCTTTTGCAGTAAGGCTCACGTCCTTCTCGTCAATCTCTACGCTTCTGTTCTCAAGATTAACAACCATATTCTTCGCGCTAAGCGTCTGAGATTCTTTGCTTTTCTCGTTGCCTTCCACGCGCCGGAATATCGTTTTGATACGCGCCTTTAACTCCAGCATGTTAAAAGGCTTTGTCATATAATCATCCGCGCCAAACTCAAGACCCATAATTTTGTCCATATCGTCGTCCTTCGCGGTCAGCATGATGATCGGCACGTTGGAAATGCTTCTTATTCTTTGGCAGACTTCCATACCGTCTACCTTTGGCAGCATAAGGTCAAGAAGTATAAGGTCGTATTTATCGGGCACAAACATATCGAGTGCCTGCTGTCCGTCAAGCGCCTCATCAACCGTATATCCGTCTTGCTGTTGCAAATTAAACCTTAGACCTTTGATAAGACTTGGTTCATCATCTACGATAAGTATTCTTTTCATAATCACTTCTCCTAGTCTATTTGGAAGTTATTATATCACAAATGTTACGATAATGAAACAAAATATCTGTAATGATTTGCACAAATTGATTTGTGTTCATTAGGCGAAATTATGAAAAAGCTGTATGATTTCCTAATATACACTGACATTTCTTGATCTTTGAGTAACAATAACTCTTTCTATCTGCGCAGCTTTCACATATAATCAGAGATGAGATATGGTGCATATGAACTTTGGGGGCAAAATGAGCAATAGAAGACCGAATATCGTATTCCTGCTAAACGACCATCAAGCCTACTACCGGCACGGTCAAGACGGCGGTCCTAAGATTAGACGAGAGAACTTTGACACACTTGCGCAAAGCGGTGCCCGGTTTACGCGCGCCAGCAGCGTGTGTCCGTTGTGCGGACCGTCACGGCGAAGCATGCTTAACGGATTGTACCCCCACAACCACGGCGAAACGAGGAACGACAAGAACATGCCATACATAGAGCAGACCTATTTGGATGTATTGGCGAGCAGCGGGTATAAAAACTATTATTTCGGCAAGTGGCACGCGGGTCCCGGAAGCGCGTATGAGCACCATTGCGAAGGCTTCAGCCAAAAGGGGTACGGCTACCCCTACTCGACGCCCGAGTATTTGGAGTATCTCAAGCAAAACGCGCTGCCTGACCCAACTGTAGACATCAAGTTCAACAAAGACGACTTCAAAAGCAAACAGAGAATCATTAACAGCGACTATACCAAAAACAAAAACTTGAACTGCGACTATATGGCAGGCGTCATGACCTCCCCAAAAGAGTGCCACGAAGCGTATTTCCTTGCGCACCTTGCCTGCGAGAAAATAACAGAACTGGCTGCCGCCGATTCCAATGAGCCGTTTCACTTGCGCGTGGATTTTTGGGGACCACACCAGCCATATTTCCCTACAAAAGAGTTTGCCGACACCTATAACCCAAAGGATATTCCGGAATACGGCAATTTTAACTACGACATGAGCGGCAAACCCGATAAATACAAACACGAAACGGTCTCCTCATTCAGCAAAAACGGCAGGCTGACTATTCCAAATCCTGTCCCTTGGCAGAACTGGCAGGAGATTTTGGCGCTGTGCTATGCGCAAATCACACTCGTTGACGATGCCGCGGGGTTGATACTCGAGATGCTGAGCGAGACAGGGCTGCTTGAAAACACAATGATTATCTATACCACCGACCACGGAGACGCGCTTGCCTGCCACGGCGGACATTACGATAAGATGAGCTATCTACCCGAAGAACTTATGCGTATTCCAATGGCTGTGAGCTATCCGGGGCACATTGCTCCTAGTCAAGTAAACCACTCGTTCGTAAGCAACCTAGACGTTGCACCGACCATTCTTGACGCGGCGAATTGCGAGTTTGAACACACGCCCGACGGCAAAAGTCTGCTTGAAATTTGTGCAGAAAAAACACAAGAGCGCGATGACATGATGTGCGAAAGCTACGGTCACAACGAAAAGGAAATCCTTGTCGGCAGAGTGCTCTATTGGGACAAGTATAAGTTTGTGTACAACAAGGGCGATATGGATGAATTGTATGACCTTGATGCAGATGTTTTCGAGCTTAATAATCTTATTGATGACGTGACCCACGCCGATGTGCTGCAAAACATGAAGGAACGGCTTGTGCAAAATCAATTGAAAAGCCACGATTTGGACGAAATTTTTCATGAAAACTAGCACGCAAGTATCTGCGTGCTAACAATTAACTATATTGATACGAAAACTAACGTCTTCTTGACGTCTTTTTGGGTGCTTCTGCGGCGGCATTCTTTTTCTTTCTAACCTGCTCGGGCGGCACAAGGCTGTCTCCGCCTCTGCCAATCAGGTCAGTCCTTCCGGCTTTTTTCAATGCAGCCCTGATTTTCGGCCAATTGCGTTTTTGGTTAAACTGCAGCAACGCGCGCTGCATCGCCTTATCTTCGCCGCTCGTTGCGACTTCTACAGGCTTGCCGGTAAGCGGATTGCGTCCCGTATAATACATCGCAGTCGAAAGCGTGCCGGGTGTCGGATAAAAATCCTGCACCTGCTCGGGAACAAAACGCCCCTGCTTCATTCGCTGCGCAAGCGTGATGGCGTCGTCTAGTGTGCTGCCCGGATGCGAAGATATATAGTACGGAAGCAGATACTGCTTTTTTCCGATTCGCTTACTTGCGTTATCAAACCGTTTCGCAAACTGATCGTACACTTTGTGGCTAGGCTTGTTCATCAGCATCAAAACGTCTTGGCACACGTGTTCCGGCGCAACTTTAAGCTGCCCGCTTACGTGCTTTTTAACCAGCCTGTCGAAGAATCGCCTGTCCTTGTCCGCCATGATATAGTCGTGACGAAGCCCGGAGCGTATGAACACACGCTTCACACCGTCCACCTTTTCTACGCCTTCGAGCACTTCTGTGATGCCTTTGTGACTCACCTTCAAGCTGTCGCAAATATCCGGCGACATGCAGTTTCGGGTACATTTACTAAAATTCTTCGATGTGCAAATCGCGTCATAAAAGTTTGCTGTCGGACCGCCAACATCGGATATGTTGCCTTTAAAATCGTCCATTGCGGCAATTCGCTTTGTTTCTGCGATAATAGACTTCTTCGAGCGCTTTTGAATACGCTTGCCTTGATGCGCCGAAATCGAGCAGAACGAGCACATTCCGGGGCATCCTCGCATTGCGATAATGCCAAACTGCACCTCGAACAACGCTGGAACTGCTTCCTCATACATCGGGTGCTGCTGCTTTGTAAACGGCAGCTCGTATATAGCGTCCATCTGCGAGGTCGTCAGCGCAAACGACTGCGGATACTGTATCAAATATCGCTCACCATGCTTTTGCACCAGCGTTTTGCCCGCAGGTATCGCGTTTTTGTATATCGTCCTAAATGCGTCGCTAAAGTCTCTTTTGCTATAGCTCACGTCCTCGTACGGAGCAAGCTCGATATGCTCGCCAATGCCGGTTAATTCGCTGCGCACTATACACGTTCCGCGAATTTGTGTGAGTTCGCTGATATGCTCACCCGCGGCAAGTCTTTCGCAAATTGTTGTCAGCGGGTTTTCGCCCATGCCGTACACCAGCATGTCTGCCTTGCTGTCCACCAAATACGACCTTCTCACTTTGTCTTCGAGATAATCGTAATGCGCAAAACGGCGCTGTGACGGCTCAATCCCGCCGATTATCACAGGCGTCTGCTTGTGCATTTGCTTCAACCTCGCTGTGTAAGCAATAGTCGGTCGTGAAGGCCGCAGCCCCCGCTTGCCTCCCGGTGAATACGCGTCTTCTCTTCTCGCTTTTCGTGCAGCGGTATACATGTTGACAATGCCGTCCATGTTGCCCGCGCTCAATAAAAAGGCGAACTTCGGAGTACCCAACCTGTCGAAATCCTCGGTCGTTTTCCAATCGGGCTGCGCGATTATGCCCACGCTGTACCCAAGAGCTTCAGCATATCTGCCGATAATAGCCGCTGCAAACGACGGGTGATCTACATATGCATCGGGCGTCACTACAATAAAATCCAATTGCTCAATATTTCTTTGTTTCATATCCGCTTTGGATACGGGTAAAAATTCATTCATCATAATATAGAGTATACAACGCGTCGCGGCACTCAACAAGCAAAAATTGTGTGAACACCGTTATTTGCACATCTAGCGCCAATACGCGTTTCTTCCTTTCGTCAGACAAAAAGAAGCCATTGCTGACTTCCCTTTAAATTTAAATGTTTTGAGACAAGCCTGTAAGCCGAGTTCTGTCGAAAACGGTCATCTATCTACGCCAACAGTCGCCTGCTGGCTCCAGCGATTACACGGGGCACGACGGGCAGTCGTTTGCGCCCACTATCAATCTTGCACCGGACGGGGTTTACATAGCGCGCTCAGTTGCCAAAGCGCCGGTGAGCTCTTACCTCACCTTTTCATCCTTACCAAAGGCTCACGCCCCGGGCGGTATATTTCTGTTGCACTTTCCTTAGAGTCGCCTCCACCGGGAGTTACCCGGCGCCCTTGCCCTGCGGAGCTCGGACTTTCCTCCAGGCACTAGTTTAAATCCCCAACATTGGGTAATATGATATATAGTCATGATCTAAACTAGTGCCTGGCGACCGTTCAGCTTGCTCAAAACTGTTTGTTTATTTCATGTACAATATTCGTCCGCAATTTTCACACTCGACGATTGCACCCATTTTCTTAATCTTTGCCAGTGCGCTGCTCGGCAAATCCATATTGCAGCCCATGCACCGACCGTCGCTTAATAGCGCTACCGGCTTAGGTTTGTTCTGCTTGATACGCTTATACCTCTTCAGCAAATCTGCGTCTACTTTTTTCGCAGCCGCCTCGGATGCTTTTTTCAGTTTGTCAAGCTCGCCCGCCCCAGCGTGCAGCTCTTCGGCGTGCTTCTTCTTAAGCAGCGCGAAGTCCTTTTGCACCTTGCTGACGTGAGAAAGTATCTCTTTCAGCTTCTTTTCGGTATCATCAGCCTTCTTTTCTACCGCAACAGCCTTGCGCTTTTGCTTAACGATGTTCTCGTAGGTCGTTTCATACTCACTTACAAGACCTTTCACCACGTTAAAATCAAGCTCTTGCGCTTCAACCTTTTCGTACTCGCTGATGTCCTTATGCTTTTTGCCAAGCATTTTGGTCATCTTGGCGTGCTGTGCATCAATCTCGGATAAGCTATTCTGATCGACCATCGCCTTTTTCTCCATATCCTTAAGCAGAACCTGCTGCTTCTTCAGATAATCTTGAAGTTTAATAAGCTGTTTTCTGGTCGCCGTATTCTTCAGTTTTTTCTCAAACGCCTCTAGCTTTGCGTCGCTTTGCTGATACTCATATAGTAATGCTAGTTTTTCCAAAAATAATTCCTCCCTGACACCGCTTTTATATAATTTTATACGGCGTACTGCCTTGCTCGGCCATTTTTAAGCCCAAAAGTAATTGTACCTCATTCACGCGCTCTTGTAAACCTGAAAATATCTCTTCCACAAAGAATTTCTCTGTTTCATAGTGCCCGGCTTCAATAAGCAAAATATCGCTGCCCTTTGCCACAAGATGATGATGATGCTTTGCTTCGCCGGTTATGAGCGCCTGCGCACCCGCGTTTTTTGCTGCTTGCAAAAGATCGCCCCCGCTGCCGCCAACCACAGCTACTTTGCTAATTGCATCAATTTGCGTATCCGACACTTTTAGGTGTTCCACACCAACAGCTTTGCTCACCAGTTCATAAAACTGCGAAGGACTGCAAGATTTCGCAAGCTCTCCAACCCGCATCAAATCCTCACCGTCGCCACTGATTATTTCCACGTTACTCAAACCAAGTTTCTTAGCCAAAATATCGTTTATTCCGCCGACAGCTTTATCATACGAAGTGTGCGCACAGTACACCGATATATCGTTTTTAATCAAACTCATAACAACCGAGTCATTGTAGCTTTGCACATTTAGGCAAGTCATCGCTTCCATAACCAGCGGGTGATGCGATAAAATCATATCGCAGTCGCGCGCCACAGCTTCGTCCACAATCTGCTGCGTCACGTCTAGCGCAATCAGCACATTGCTGACGTTATCACCACACCTTAAGAGAAGCCCCGTGTTGTCCCACTCGAATGCGAGCTCTTTTGGCGCAAGCAGCTCAATTATCGAAACAACTTTTTCAATCGCTACAGACATTTTCTTACCTCTTCATACTTTTTGCTCTGCGCGTCTATCTCTTTTATCAGCGCATCTTTGTTAGACTTGCTCGCTTTTCTAAGTTTCTTGCGAATATTCTTTGTCAGCTCTATACGCCGATTAACATATGCTTTCAACGTTTTCGGCTTGGTTCTCAGCAGCACCGGACCAAACTCGAGTTCAATGTCGCTAAGCGACTCACAATTGCCACGAGTCGCCAATATCACAGGATAAAAGTGCCGTCCTTCAAGAACGAGCTGTTCGTCAACAATAACAAATACGTTGTCGCAAAGCCACTCTCGCAGCAGCCTTGATGCCGTGTTGCACGATAGAACGAGTGTATCGGGTACTCTTGTTTCGCCGCTTTGCAGTATGCTCGCGATAAGCTCGCCGCCCATGCCTGCGATAACGGCAGTGTCCGCTTCGCCAGCGCGGATAACGTGCATTCCGTCGCCATGCCTGAATGTCACCGAATCACAAAGTCCCTTTGCAGCAGCAAGCTTTTTGGCTTTATCCAAAGAATTTTCGCTTATATCGGTGCAAATCACGTTTTCCGCTATACCGCTTTCAATAAGTTCCACAGCAATTTTGCCGTGGTCACAGCCAATGTCGGCAACAGTCTGCGATTTTGGCACCATATTCACGATTGCGTTCAATCGTTTCGACGACAACTTAACTCCCTCACTTCTCCGGCAAATATAAAGGGCGATCAATGTGTGACCGCCTCAATAATGTTTGTTTGAGTTTCTGCTAGTCCAAAAAGTCTCGCAGCTTCTTGCTTCGGCTCGGATGTCGCAGTTTACGCAGCGCCTTTGCTTCAATTTGCCTTATGCGCTCTCTCGTTACCAAGAACTCTCTGCCAACTTCCTCAAGCGTACGCGCCCTGCCGTCGTCGAGACCAAAGCGCAATCTAAGCACCTTTTCCTCACGCGGTGTCAGCGTATCAAGCACGTCCATCAACTGCTCTTTCAGCAATGTAAACGCGGCCGCTTCTGCCGGTGCCGGTGCATCCTCGTCCGGTATAAAGTCGCCAAGGTGGCTGTCTTCCTCTTCACCAATCGGCGTTTCAAGCGACACAGGTTCTTGTGCAATTTTGATAATCTCGCGAACCTTCTCCTCGCTGATGTCCATCTCTTTTGCAACTTCGTCAGGCAACGGATCTCTGCCGAATTGCTGCAACAGCTGCCTGCTGACGCGAATCAGCTTGTTGATAGTCTCGACCATGTGCACCGGGATACGAATCGTCCGTGCCTGGTCGGCAATGGCGCGCGTAATCGCTTGGCGAATCCACCATGTCGCATATGTGCTGAACTTGTAGCCTTTGGTATAATCAAACTTCTCAACAGCTTTAATCAGTCCTAAATTTCCTTCTTGTATCAAGTCGAGGAACAACATGCCTCTGCCGACATATCGCTTTGCAATGCTGACAACAAGACGCAGGTTCGCTTCGGCTAGCTTGCGTTTTGCGCTGTCGTCCCCTGCCGCCATCGCTTTGGCAAGCGTTACTTCTTCCTCTGCCGTAAGCAGATTGACTTTGCCGATTTCTTTGAGATACATGCGCACAGGGTCGTCAATGTTGATTCCCTCGGGTACTGCAATCTCAACCGCTTTGTCCACATCCTGCGCGTCGCCGTTCTTCTCAACGTCGTCCAGCACTTCAATTTTCATTTCCTCAAGCGCTGCTAAAAGCTTGTCCAAATGCTCCGACTCAATCTCGGCACCTTCAAGCGCATCGTTGATTTCCTTGTAGGTCAACGCGCCCTTTTTTCTGCCCTTGTCGATAATTTCTGCAATCTTGTCTTCTTTTTCCGACTTCATAAACATTCCGAGCGTTTGTATCTTTAAAAGGTTCTCTTCGGACAACGTCATTTTGTCAGCTTTTTTGGTATTTACCGCCTTGCCTTTTGCTTTGGCTGGTACTTTCTTTGCGGGCGCTTTCTTTTTTGCCCCTTTTGCCGGCTGAGCTGCATCACCCGTCTTCTTTGCTGTCGCAGGCTTCTTTTCCGCAACAGTCTTGCTCTCAGTTGCAGTTTTCTTTGCTGCTGTCTTCTTTGCTGCAGGCTTACTTGCTGCTGTCGCTTTTTTTGCAGCTGGTTTGCTAGTCGCTGCCGTTTTTTTAGCAGCAGGTTTCTTGGTTGCAACCGCTTTCTTTGCTGCTACCGGCTTGCTTACCGCTGCTGCTTTTTTCACAGTCACGGACCCTACTGCCGCCGCTGGCTTCTTAGCGGTTTTCACCGTTTTTACAGCTTTCTTTTCTTGCGCAGCATCTTTCGTTATTGACTTCTTTTTTGCTGCTTTTTCAGATACAACAATAGCTGCTTCTATTTTTTTTGTTGTTCTCTTTTTCGCCGACGCTTTTGTCGCTGCAGTCTTCTCTTTCAACGATGCTTTCGCTGCTGCAGTCTTCTTTTTTGCCGCCTTTTTTTCTGCCGCTTTACTCACAATAATATCACCTTACCCCACCACTTTTATCTCTTAATTCTTTATCTATCTCGCCGATTTCGGCAAGTAGTTTTTTTCTTTGTTCGCTCGTAGCATCCTGCATTTGGTCAAGCAACTTGCTCCGTTTGCTTTCCTGCACGTGCCGACTCATTTTGTTGGCACAATCAATCATATATCCTCTGGGATCACTCGCAACCGTATCGATTTCTGCTAGACGAGCTGCTTCATTTGTGTCTTCTTCTGTTTCAAGTTCTGATACTAATTCGGCATATGTAGGCTGAACTCCTCTTTTTATGCACTCATATAGTACAGAAAATATATTTTTATGCGTTTTTTGGCTAAAATCGTCAATTTTAATTATATGAGCCACGTCCACAACATATTGGGGATTCGCCATCGCAAATGCCAAGAAAACGTTTTCAATATTTTCGCGACTCTTGTTTATGCTGGTTATCCTGCTTTTTTTAGTCCCTTTTTCGTCCGCCGAAGCGCCTTGAATCTGCTGGCTCAGCGCATGCTCGCTATACCCCGTCTGCTCTGCAATTCGCGCGATATATCGCTCCTGTTTTATCGGGCTGTCAATAGACCCGATAATCTTAGCTGCCGCGATAGCGTACCCTTCCCTGCCGTCCTCGGTTTTCATATCAAACTCGCGCTTTTTTACGTCCAGCTTGTACCCGATTGCCGTGAGAGAATGCTTCACTTTTTTTGCAAACCCGGCAAGCTCATTTTTCCTGATAAAGTCGTCCGGATCCTCGCCGTCTGCGAACTGAACAACGCGCACATTCAGACCCTCGCCCGACAATATATCCAGCGCTTTCATGGTCGCTATCTGCCCTGCCGAGTCGCCGTCATACGCCACGAACACGTCGCTGGTGTATCGCTTTATCAGCATCGCCTGCTGGCGCGTAAACGCGGTGCCCAGCGATGCTACTGCCGCCTTTACGCCGTGCGCGCTAAGCGAAACCACATCCATATAACCTTCAACAATCACAACACCTTTGATACCTTTCATTTTGCGTATCAAGTCTATACCGTACAGATTGCGCCGTTTGTTAAACGCAGCAGTCTCTTTTGTGTTCAAATACTTTGGAGTACTGTCGTCCATCACTCTGCCGCCAAACGCGATGACATCGCCAAACGTGTTGATAATCGGAAACATCACTCGGTTGCGGAACGTGTCAAACATGTTGTTGTTCTTCACTGATACGAGACCGCTATCCTTGATGTCCTCATCCTTAAACCCTTCCTTCTTCAGCAAATCGGTGACGGTGCTCCAATCGTCGGGTGCGAACCCCAGCCCAAACCGCTTGATGCTATTTTCGTCAATCCCGCGTCGTTTCAAATAACTGAGCGCTTCCTTACCAACGGGCGAATGCAGCGTATCATAATACAGCTGCGCCGCAATCTTGTTCATGCTGACAATCGTTTTCTTCTTTTGCGTAATCTTCTTGTACTGCTTATCCTCAAGAACTTCCTGCATCTCCATATTAGCGCGCTTTGCCAGCCGCTCGACCGCCTCGGGGAAAGTCACGTTTTCGGTTTTCATTATAAAGTTGGTAACGTTGCCGCCACCCTTGCACCCAAAGCAATAGTAAAGCTGCTTGTCACGGCTCACAGAAAAAGACGGCGTCTTCTCGCTGTGAAACGGGCATAATCCCCAGTACCTACCACCGCGCTCAGTTAGCGTTGTATACTCGGACACAACGTCTACAATATCATTTTTTGAATATAGCTCGGAAAGCCAATTGTCCGTAAAACGTGCCACTAATACTTTTTCCAACCTTTCGGAATATATATATCCTCAAATACTTTAACAGCGTACCTGTCTGTCATGCCCGCAATATAATCTGTTACCGTCTGCACCAACCCGTATTTTTCAAGCTCGGCATCTTGTTTCATTTCGCTCGGGTTCTCATAAAAGTGATTGAACAGCAACCTAATCAGATGCTCTGCCTTGCCTTCTTCTCGTTTCGCGTCCGACCCAAAGTAAACATTCTCGAACATGAACGCTCGCAGCTTCTCGAAAAGCGTCTGCACTTGCTCTGACATAGATATGCCGGCTTCATTATCGCTGTTTTGCACCACATCGGTAATCATCGTGTTTATACGCTCGCCGTGCGTGCTGCCAAACGCGTCCAAAAACTCGCTCGGTATCTCGCTGATAATGTTCGCCCTCAGCGCGTCGTCGATATCGTGATTCACATAGGCAATCATGTCCGAAACCCTAACCACCATGCCTTCGAGTGTTTCGGGGGTAAGCGACTTTTTGTGCTTTAGAATTCCGTCACGTACTTCATACGTCAAGTTAAGCCCGCATCCGCCTTCAAGAACCTCGACGACCCGCAGGCTTTGCTCGTTGTGCTCAAAGTGTCCGGTCAGCTCATTTAAGACGCGCTCTCCCGCGTGTCCAAACGGCGTGTGCCCAAGATCGTGCCCAAACGCAATCGCTTCGGCCAAATCCTCGTTAAGCCGCAAGCTGCGCGCTATCGTCCGTGCTATTTGCGAAACCTCCAGCGTATGCGTCAGCCGCGTTCGGTAATGGTCGCCCTCGGGAGACAAAAACACCTGCGTTTTATGTTTTAGGCGACGAAAAGACTTGCAATGCAATATGCGGTCTCGGTCTCTCTGAAATGCCGTCCTCATGCTGCAAGGCTCAATGTCTCTTTCTCTGCCTTGGCTGTCCGCAGATTTCGTCGCATGCTCACTCAGCATCGTATTTTCAAGATTTTCTCGCACCTGCCGATACGTAAGGCTTTTTTCACTCATATATATAATTTACACAAAATATAATAAACTCCTGCATAATCCGCTTTATTTGTGGCATATATTCACAAACTCTTTACAACCACAACAAAAAAAGAGGCAAAGCACAATGCCTCGCCCCTTTACTGTTTACGTTTTATTTAATATGCGTTCTTAGCTTCTATTGCTGCATGCGCCGCCGCAAGACGTGCGATTGGCACACGGTACGGGCTGCACGATACGTAATCAAGTCCAACATCGTGACAGAACTTGACGCTGCTTGCTTCTCCGCCGTGCTCTCCGCAGATACCAAGCTTAATATCCGGCCGCGTCTTTCTTCCGAGCTCTACAGCCATCTTAACGAGTTTTCCTACGCCCTTTTGGTCAAGGCGTGCAAACGGATCGCTCTCATACACCTTTTTATTGTAATAGTCATCGAGGAACTTGCCGGCGTCGTCCCGGCTGAACCCGAACGCCATCTGCGTCAAATCATTCGTACCAAACGAGAAGAACTCCGCTTCCTGCGCAATCTCGTCCGCAGTAATTGCAGCACGCGGCACTTCGATCATCGTTCCGACCAAGTAGTCGATTTTCACGCCTTTTTCTGCGATAACCTTCTCTGCAGTAGCCACAACAACGTCTTTAACATACTTAAGCTCTTTTATCTCGCCAACCAGCGGAATCATGATTTCCGGCACACCTTTAATTTTCTTTTCTTCCGCAACTTCGATAGCTGATTCAATAATCGCCCTTGCCTGCATCTCCGCAATTTCAGGATACGTAACCGCCAAACGGCAGCCTCGGTGTCCAAGCATCGGGTTAAACTCGTGAAGGTTAGAAATCATCAAATGAAGCTCGTCAAACGGAATCATCATCTCTTTTGCAAGCTGCTTGATGTCTGCGTCTTCCTGTGGCAGGAACTCGTGCAACGGCGGATCGAGCAGACGTATAGTTACCGGTCTCTCACCCATCGCTTCGTAAATGCCCTTAAAGTCTTTCTTTTGCATCGGAAGCAGCTTACCAAGTGCGCGTACTCTTTGGTCAAGAGTTTTTGCAACAATCATTTCACGCATTGCGGGAATTCTGTCTTCTTCAAAGAACATGTGCTCTGTCCTGCAAAGGCCAATGCCCTCTGCTCCAAACTTGATTGCTTGAATAGCGTCTTTCGGAGAGTCAGCGTTTGTGCGAACTTTCATCGTTCTCGCTTCGTCAGCCCATCCCATAACGATACCGAAGTCTCCGGTCAGCTCGGCCGCGATTGTCGGAATCGCTTCACCGTACACATTGCCCGTGCTTCCGTTGATGGATATATAATCGCCTTCGTGGAAGACTCTGCCGTCCGCTGTCATCGTCTTGTTGCGCTCAACTATCATAATCTCGCCGCAACCCGATACGCAGCACGTGCCGATGCCTCTTGCAACAACCGCCGCATGAGAAGTCATACCACCACGCGATGTAAGTATACCGTTTGCCGCGTACATTCCTTCGATATCTTCCGGCGAAGTCTCCAGCCTTACGAGTATAACCTGCTCACCAAGCTCAACAGCTGCCGCAGCGTCTTTTGCATTAAAGTATATTTTGCCGCACGCTGCGCCCGGTGACGCCGCAAGGCCCCTAGCCATCGGTTTCGCTTCTTTTAGCGCGTTCGGGTCAAAAGTAGGATGAAGCAAAGCATCAAGCTGTTTTGGCTCAACCTTCATAATCGCTTCCTCATGGCTCAGCTTACATTCCTCTACCAGGTCAACGGCAATTTTGAGTGCAGCCGCAGCCGTTCTCTTACCGTTTCTTGTTTGCAGCATATATAGTTTGCCACGCTCTATTGTGAACTCCATGTCCTGCATGTCGCAGTAATGGTCTTCAAGCTTGTCAGCAATGGCTACAAACTCGTCATATATTTCCGGTAAAGTGTCCTGCAGCTCTGAGATCATCTTTGGCGTTCTGATACCCGCAACAACGTCTTCGCCTTGTGCGTTCATCAAATACTCACCGTAAAGTATCTTTTCGCCTGTTGATGGGTCTCTTGTAAACGCAACGCCTGTGCCGGAATCATCGCCCATATTACCAAACACCATCGCCTGCACGTTAACTGCCGTTCCCCAGTCGCCCGGGATATCGTTCATACGGCGATATATGATTGCTCTTGGGTTGTCCCAAGAACGGAAAACAGCTTTGATAGATTCAAGCAGCTGCTCTTTTGGCTCCTGCGGAAACTCCTCGCCCTGTTCAACGATATACAGCGCCTTATATTTTTTCACAATAAGCTTTAGATCGTCGGTCGTAAGATCAGTATCGTTCTCCACTCCCTTTTTCTCCTTGACATCGTCTAGGAGCTCTTCAAACTTAGCTTTATCTATGTCCATAACAACATCAGAGAACATTTGAATAAATCTTCTATAGCAATCGTAAGCGAACCGCTCGTTCCCGGTAAGCTTTGCAAGCCCTGCTACTGCTACGTCGTTTAGCCCAAGGTTAAGTATAGTGTCCATCATGCCCGGCATAGATACACGCGCGCCGGATCTTACAGATACAAGCAGTGGATCGCTGCTATCTCCAAATTTCTTGTCGTTAATTTTTTCTAGTTGGCTAAGTGCCTCATAAAACTCTTCAACTATATCGTCTGCAATCACTTTTCCGTCTTCATAGTAACGATTACACGCCTCTGTTGACATTGTGAACCCTTGCGGCACAGGCAGCCCCAGCGCAGTCATTTCTGCGAGGTTGGCACCCTTGCCACCGAGTAGGTTTTTCATTGAAGCGTTTGCTTCGCTGAAAAGATATACATACTTTTTGCTCATTTCTTATCTCCTTAATAAAATATAATTTATTTTCACGGCATAAAACCGCAATTTTCGAAAACTCACCGAAAAATTATACACTAAAAAAAAATATTATACAACGTTAAATGAATAATAATGTGCGAAGTTTTTTTTTGCAAGGGAAAAAACACCAATTTGTCAAAAACAAAATAAATTTGTCAAAAGTACCATATCACAATACTTTTTCATCGTCAAGTTAATTTAGAGGATTTCAAAGTTGAATTCGAAGTGTGAAGCCGACAACTATATGTCTTTAATCGATAAAAAAATGCTACTTACAGCGCGAATTACTCTCGAAATTGTATCGATTTACCGAAACATTATTCACAAGGTCAGGGTCCGTCTTCCAAATAGACAAGCTGTGTGTTCAGTTTATTAACAAGCATCGCGATCACCTCACCGTTGCTTGGTTTATCCTTTGCAACAAAATCAGCGAACCCAAGGAAGCTACGCAGCGTCGCTGCATCGCCTCTTTTCCATGCGCTGTCAATCGCGTGTCTTATCGCGCGCTCTACGCATTGGGGCGACGTGTCATATTTATCGGCAATCTGCACATATAAATCTGTCGTTAGTTTGCTCGCCAAACCGAAATCCTTACGAACCATTACAATCGCGTCACGCAAATAGTGGTATCCCTTTACATTAGCTGTTATCCCAAACGTGTTTATGAGCGTGGTCACGATGGCTTTTGCGTTTTGATATGTGCCCCCGCTTGGGACATCAGTTCTATTTGTTTTGAGCTGCATAACCTCGCCTATTCGCCGCTGGAAATACTCCTTTTCAAACGGTTTTTGCATTACATAATCGACCCCAAGGCTTTGCGCTTTCCTCAGCGTAAAATCCAGCCAAGTCGCAGATATGCCAATAACCCTAGTTCCCCTGCTCCGCTCTGTAATTGCAAGCTCTTCCAGTACCGCAAAGCAATCAAGACTTGGCATAACCAAATTGATAATCAGCAAATCCGGCTCGTGCTTTTTAGTCAGCTCAAGCGCCTGCCGTCCGTCAAACGCAAAATCCAAGATATCATAACTACCTGTCTCACTAAGATAATCCCTCATATTTCGCATGTTATCTCGGCAGCTGTCTGCCAGTATTACTGTGTATTTTTTACTTGTATTAGCTGTCATCAAAATATACTTCCTTCGCTGTAAAAACTCTTTGTGTAAAGCGAGCGTGTCCCCTTTTATTGGCATGCAAGATTAGTATTTCCACAAACAATTATCGAAACCTTTTTTGCAAAGCACTCACAACAAAACTTCCCTTTGTTCGACATATTTCGACAAATTCTGCAACGGTAATGCTATTTATTGCATATCTGTGTATCTAGTCAAAAAGAGGGTTTCCCGACAGGTAACTTTTGCAATATACACCAAATCTAATAAAAAAACACCCCACGTTTGGCAGCGTGCTCGGCTGCTGTTTTTAGGATGCTCGTTGATATTCAATTACAATTTTTGCAGAGCGTTACGTTACCTTTTTGTACTCGCCTGCCCGCTGCAGCATTTCTTTTGCGTGCTGCGCCGATACGCTCGAGTCTCCCCCCGCCAGCCGCGCAATTTCATCGATGCGAATGTCGCCCTCAAGCTTAGTTAGCGACGTCGTTGTCTTTGTCTCACTGCTGCTTTTGAGTATCAGAAAGTGCGTGTCCGCCATGCTCGCTATCTGTGGCAAGTGAGTAACGCAGACAACCTGACGCGCATTCGCGATGTTTTGCAGCTTCCTTGCAACCACCTGCGCCATTCGCCCGCTGATTCCCACGTCAATCTCGTCGAAGATCATTGTGGGTATTCCGCCTTCGTTCGCGGCAATATTTTTCAGCGCAAGCATAATACGCGAAACCTCGCCGCCCGACGCAATTTTACGAAGCGCTTTCTGCGGCTCTCCGCGGTTTGTAGAGATATAGAACGCTACCGAATCGATACCGTTTCTGCTAAACGCACACTCGTCGATAGATTTGATATCCGATACGTGCACGCTAAAGCTGGCATCCAGCATCCCTAGGTCACTAAGCTGCTCTTGTATCTTTTGTGCAAATTCGAATGCCGCCGCACTTCGCAGCTCGCTTAGCTTGACAGACCGCGCATAAAGCGCTGTTTTTCGCTCGGTAAGCTCTTCCTCCAGCTTTCCGATAAGCTCTTCGCTGTCAACCAAATCAGTCAGCTCTTGCTGCGCGTTTTTGATATATTCGCCATCCAGCAGGGCATCACCGTACTTTTTGCTCAGCGAGCTTATCAATGCAAGCCGCTCCTCTATCTCTTCCAGCTCGTTAGCGTCATAATAGCTTTCGTCCATCTCGTCGCGCACACTAGCTGCAATCTCTTCCAAAATATAATACGCTTCGTCCGCCTTGCCGGCAAACTCTGTGTACTTCTTGTCCACATCATCAAGGCTGATGAGAGAACTTTTGACATCTTTCAGTGAAAGCAGAACGTTGTTGTCGTCTTCGTACAACGCCCCATATGCACTCGACAGTGCTTCCATGATCCGCTCTTGTGCATTCATCCGCTTTTTCTGCAAAGCAAGAGAGCCCTTTTCACCCTTTTCAATCGCGGTCTTTTGTATTTCGTCAATTTGATAGTGGAGCATATCTATGCGGCGTTCTCTGTCCCCGTCGCTGCCTGCAAGAGCCAGCAATCGTTTTTTTACACCGGTATACTTAATGAACACATCCGCTGTGGCTTCCTTAGCGGCCTCGATACCCTCGCCGAACTCGTCCAACATCGCGATATGGTTTTTTTCGTGCAACAGCGACTGGTGCTCGTGCTGCCCGTGAATATCCACGAGCAAATCGCTGACTTCCTTCAGTGTTGCCAGCGTTGTCAACACACCGTTGATGCGGCACACGTTTTTACCGGTCAAACTGAGCTCGCGTGAAAGTATCAAATCCTGCGATGTGTCAATTTCAATTTCCTGCGCTGCTAATATATCGACGATTGCTCTTGAGAACCCGCTAAACCACGCCTCAACCACCGCTTTTTGCGCTCCGGTGCGTATCAGCTCCCTGTCCGCGCGCTCACCAAGTGCCAAGTTCATAGAATCGACAATAATCGATTTGCCGGCGCCGGTTTCACCCGAGAGTATGTTCAATCCGCCCGACAAGTCAATCTCGAGCGCGTCAATCAAGGCTATATTTTTGATTACCAATTTGCTTAACATTTATGCCTCACCCTGCTAGTGCTACCGTATCATCGTACGCAGCGCGTCTGCCACTTTTGTCATCTTGTCTGCTTGCTTTGGCGCTACAAATATCGTGTTGTCTCCGGCAAGGCACCCTGCAATCTCCGCCATTTTCAACTCGTCAATGGCTTCTGCGGCCGCTCCAGCGCTGCCCGGCATCGTATGAACAACGACCAACGCCGCCGCCTCTTCTACCGATATAACAGTGTCACGGAATACGCGTCTGAACACGTCGAGCTTGCCCGTCTGCTCTACTCCGCTCGAAGTATACTTGTAGCTGCCGCTGCCCGACTGCACTTTAATCAACTTTAGCTCTTTGATATCGCGCGATATTGTGGCTTGAGTAACCTCAAACCCTTCTTTTTTTAACTTTGCCGCAAGCTCATCCTGTGTTTCAACGTTGTTTTCGTCGATGACCTTGAGTATCATGTTTTGTCTTCCAGCTTTCATCAAACACGCCCCTTCCGAATTTACTTATCCCAATTTAGAAACTTCGATCTTAATAATGGATAGAAATAGTCCTCTTGAAACCGTACAAAATTTGCTAAGTACTTTGATTTTTTTATCTTTACAATCTCGCCGCTGTATATTTCCCGCACAACCACACCGTCACTCGTCAGCAGCGCGCCATTTCTCACTGTCGGTTTCAGCGTAATTATGTCGTCGGGCGAAACAATAATAGGCTTGCTGTGCAGCGTGTGCGCATTAAGCGGTGTTGCCAGTATACACTTTAGCTTCGGCGACACAATAGGTCCTCCGGCAGATAGCGAATATGCCGTTGATCCTGTCGGTGTTGCAATCAGCATACCGTCGCACGGCATCTTGTCCGCCAACGCCCCGTTGATAATCAGCTCGATGTTGATCATGCGTGCCATGTCTTTTTTCACCAGTGCAATGTCGTTAAGCGCAGTCACAGCAAAATCGTCCTCGCCCTCCACACTGCCGCTCAACATCAATCGCTGCTCTATAAAACACTCTCCCGCGATGATGAGTTCAATCGCGCTTTCGATTTCGTTAAGCTCAACTTCAGTCAAAAACCCGAGCCGCCCAAGGTTAATGCCGAGTATGCATACCCCGTGCTCGCCGGCATCTGTCGCGGCCTTTAGCAGCGTCCCGTCTCCCCCAAGCACAAACAAACAATCCACTTTGGTATAATCGATGCTGTCGCACTCGCCGTTCGGCATTCCGTTTTTGTCAAAACAAACAGCAATACCGCGATCTCTGCACACTTTGGCTACCCTCGCAGCTCCAACAAAACCAATATCCTTTTGTGGGTTAGAAATAATCCCTACATATTTTAAGTCCATATGCAGATATTATAATCAATCTCGAATAATTATACAACCGTATTCAGGGATATTGTTATAAAAACTTATTATTTGCCTATATGGCGTTTTGGTGCGAGGCGTTTACAACCGCTGACGAGTCTATGTGCGCATCATTGCCACTGTCAGTTAAGCAAAGCAAGTATTCGATGTTGCCTTCCGGTCCTTTAATCGGGCTGAAATCGAGCCCGCACAGAACCAGTCCTATACTTTGCGCAAATTCTACTATCTCGTTAATCACGCTGATATGCACGGCTTTTTCGCGCACAACGCCCTTCTTGCCCACCTTGCTTCTGCCCGCTTCAAACTGCGGCTTGACAAGTGCAACTATTGTAAAAGGTGAGTCAAGCACACGAAGCAGTGCGGGCAATATCAGCTTTATTGATATAAAAGACACGTCAATGCTGGCAAAGGAAATCTGCTTTTCGAACATGTCCTTTTGCATATGGCGCGCGTTAACTCTCTCCATCACGCCTACGCGCTCGTCATTCCTTAAACTCCAAGCAAGTTGACCGTAACCGACATCCACCGCGTATACGTACTTCGCCCCGTTTTGCAACATGCAGTCGGTGAACCCGCCGGTAGAAGCGCCTACATCAATCGCAACCTTATCGGTTAAGTCTAAGTCAAAGCAGCTGAGCGCTTTCTTCAGCTTTTTGCCGCCGCGACTAACAAACTCCTGCCTTTGCTTCACGGTTACTTTCTGGCCATCCGCCACCATAACTGAAGGCTTGTCGCATCTTTTGCCGTCAATAAAAACAGCGCCCGCCATCACAAACGTTTTCGCTTTCTCTCGGCTTACTGCCAGTCCGTTTTCAAATAGATATACGTCAATCCGTTTCTTATCCACAGCTTCGCTGCTCCTGTTTTGCGATTTCACTCTTACTTACACCAGCGAAATTCTCGCATTTCTTAGTCGAGACTCTTTCTTCCTGAGCTTCGCTGCTCCTGTTCGCGATTTTGCGTATTACTTAACCAGCGAAATTCTCGCATGTTTTCCTAGTCGAGACTCTTTCTTCCTTGGCTTCGCTGCTCCCGTTTTATGTATAGATTAATCCTGCTTTTTGCCGTTGGATGTGCTGCTTTTGTCATCACGCATAAACACCGTAATAACTGACGATACAAAGCTGACAATCTGCTTGTTCTTACTAATAGCAATCGTTTTTCCTATCGCTTTGCCCGCAACAGTCAGTGCTGCAATCACGCTCGATATTACTATTACCCAAATGATTTCGCGCGTGTCACCCGCCATAGCAACCTTTACCGCAACGGCAACACCTGTCGCGCCGCTGACGATACCGCATATGTCACCGACAACATCGCTGCATATATTCGACACTACATCCGCGTTTTTCAGCAGCTTTATTGCACTTTTTGCTTTTCGTATCCTTCTTGACGCCATCGCAACAAATGGCGAAACTTCGCACGTTGCTACCGCAATTCCAATCATGTCAAAGGTGACACCGATGAGTATAATAAACAATATAATAAAAGCAGCCGCAATGGTGGGCAGCCTGCCCATCAGCGACTCTGAAATAACGCTTACTCCTGCTGTGAGAATCAGCGTAATAATAAATATCTTTAGCGCCCAAAACTTGACGCCCTTTTTCTTTTTTGCCATAATTTGCTCTTTAACGAGCCTTCCCTTTTAATAAAATAAAAAAAACGGTGGTGATACCTTGGATAAACCTTGCAGCTTAGGTCCAGTAGGATTTCCCTTTAGAGATACTCCCCGTCACCGATGAAGCGGTTTCCCATTAAACTCTAAAACGCGACGTTACCGTTCGCATGACTGGATTGCCGTTTAGACCACACTATAATCTCCAAAATATCTTGGTGTCAGCGCTTATATTAACGCATTACACTCATACAGTCTAGGAGTTTTCCTCTACAGCATCAAACGATTTTTAGCCTCTTTTGCCACACGGGTTTTTTGAAGCAATCGCTGCCGAGTGCACGTGTACTTTGTGCGCCCGGGCGTGTTCTACAATACACCCCGTATAACTCAAGGCAGGCTACTCTGTCCACAGCTTGCGCCGCACCACAGGTTTAATCCCAAGTAGTAACAAACCTTTCTGCCACCTGCTTGGGTCTCCACGGAAGCGGGGTCAAACGCCCGCATGCCTTTGCGGATCGCCCCACGACCTTAACTCCCAGCATCAGCCCCGGGCTGGGCGCCCTAGGCCAACACAAGAAACTTCATCGATGTGCCCGTTTGCGGATTTTTAAGCCCGCTTTCAAAATCGCAGTACCGACTAGAATACTGCACCACCTTTTTTTACATTATACAATATTTACGCGATAATTTCAATTATGTTCACACATAATTTACTTTTTCTGACTACTCAACTATGCCAACTTACATACAAGCAAGCAAACTTACCATCCAAGTACTTCTTTTTATTTCACTTTTTGTCATCAGTATGTTATTATATTTGTATAATGTTTAGATTAAATTTTCTTCACAAACAATGTATAATGATTTGCTGCGACAATAACTTACTCTATATCTTGAGGTGATTCTAATGGATCCTACTGCTATTGCTCTAATTTCTATGGGAACTAGTTTTGTAACTGCGTTAGCAACAAAGGGAAAGGTCGGAGGACCATTGCAGACCCTAGATGACTGCTGGGAATTGGTTTTTGGGAATTTTCATTTGTTTGTTGAAAAGAAACGTGCCTTACGTGAGCAGAATTTATCAGACTACAAGAATAGAATCGCTACCAACATTCAAAGCATACCCCCAGAAAACCTACAGGAACCGCCCTTAAATATAATAGGTCCCGCTTTGGAAGCTTCAAAATTCTTTATTGAAAGTGCAGTCATTCGGGAAATGTTTGCAAAAGTAATTGCATCTTCAATGGACTGTCAAAAAGCAAATCAAACCCACAGTTGTTATGTTGAAATAATTAAACAGTTATCTCCGCTTGATGCTCAAAACATTGCTGTATTAAAAGAGAGCCAGGAACCATTAGTCGAATATAGGTTAGAAAATAAGAATGGTCAATCAGTTATTTCTCAAACAAACGTTTTCCTATCAAATGAAGAGAATCAAAATATCAAAGAAAATGCAATTTCGATATCCAATTTAATTCGCCTCGGTCTAGCTTCAATTTCATTTCATGAATGCTTTTCTGACCCTAAAAAATACGACAAATTCCATAAGACTGAAGAGTATAAATTAATGCTTAAAAGCGTATCTCTAGTGAAAAAAATACATGAGGAATCAGATGTTGATTCGTTCCCAACGATTAAGCCCCAAACTGTTAAGCACTTTGTAGCAACAGAGTATTCTCCTAAAATTAAAGAGGGACGTATCGAACTGTCTCCTCTTGGTGAGTCATTTGCTCAGATTTGTTGCTAGCGATATTCTGACTTTTCCTAATTTCATGGATGATTTCCAACAAAAAATCGGGTCAATTGATAAGATATCAACTGACCCGAATTAATTTCAAACTTCATTTTCTGATACTTTTTCAGGCTTTTCTACCTCCTCAGCCGCCTTCTTTCCTTTTTCACCAAGACCATATTCATCGAGTATCTTCGCCTTAATTTCTTCGTAAATGTCCTTGTTCTCTTTCAGATAGAGCCGCGCATTGTCCCTGCCCTGCGCAATGCGGTTTTCGTTGTAATAGAACCACGAGCCCGACTTCTTCACAAGTCCCATCTCCACGCCGAGGCTGATAACGCTGCTTTCTGCCGAAATGCCCTGCCCATAGAATATGTCGAATTCTGCCTTTTTGAACGGCGGAGCAACTTTGTTTTTTGCCACTTTAATGCGCGTTCTGTTGCCTATCATGTCCGCACCGTTTTTCAGCGTTTCTATGCGCCGCACATCCAGCCTTACCGACGAATAGAACTTGAGCGCTCTGCCACCGGGAGTGGTCTCGGGGCTTCCAAACATAACGCCCACTTTTTCGCGGAGCTGATTGATAAATACTGTAGCCGTGCCCGATTTGCTGACAATACCCGCAAGCTTTCGGAGCGCTTGGCTCATCAGCCGCGCTTGCAGACCCACGTGCGACTGTCCCATCTCTCCGTCAATCTCGGCCTTTGGCACAAGCGCCGCAACCGAGTCGATAACGATGATGTCAATAGCGCCGCTGCGCACAAGCGCTTCGGTAATCTCAAGCGCCTGCTCACCCGTGTCGGGCTGGCTGACGTAAAGGTTGTCGATGTCCACGCCAAGGTTGCTCGCATATGTCGGGTCGAGCGCATGCTCTGCGTCGATAAACGCTGCCGCTCCGCCCAGCTTTTGCGCTTCGGCAACCATGTGCAGCGCAACTGTCGTCTTACCCGAAGACTCGGGTCCGTAAACCTCGACAATCCTGCCGCGCGGTATACCACCGACGCCTAGCGCAATGTCGAGCTCCAAACAACCCGTCGGTATCACATCGACCGGCACTCCGACCGAGTCCCCCAGTTTCATCACGCTACCTTTGCCAAACTGCTTCTCTATCTGATTTAACGCCATATCCAACGCTTTCTGTTTTTCTGCTGACATGTTATCCTCCTGTATTGTGTATATTTATATTCTACCACTGTTCTGTCCGAATTTTTGGACTCAGCGATGTTTTTAGAACATTGTTTTTAGTATCTCTTTGTTTTTGATAAAATAACTTATCAGGCTCGCCACAGCAAGAACAGCGCTGGCCCACATAAGAACCTGTCCGGCAAGCATTGTCCCGATTATCGGCCAGCTGCTTGGCATGTTCCATTGTACCAACAAACCTTCAAAAACTATACCGCCCTCAACAAGCACAAAACAAATAGCAACGATCTGCACCACCATTTTAATTTTGCCAAGCCGATCCGCAGCTACCACTTTGCCTTTTGATGCAGCAAGAAGACGAAAGCCGCTTACTATGAATTCTCTGCCGATTAGTATAATTATAACGATTTCGCTTACCTTAAATAGATCAGGTTTTGTCATTAACATAATCAGCGCGCTGCACACCAGCAGCTTGTCGGCAATCGGATCAATCAGCTTACCAAAATCGGTAACAATATCATGCTTTCTGGCAAGGCTCCCGTCAATCCCGTCAGTTATCGACGCTAGAATAAAAACCAAACACGCATAATGGTATTGATATTTTATGTTGATGTAGAAAAACGCAATAAAAATTGGTATAAATGCAATCCTGAGTAGTGTCAGCTTATTCGCTATATTCATTCAATCTCTCCTAATAAATCGTATTCGTACGCTTTGCTGATTTTTACATCAACAAAAGTACCGGGTGTTAAAGCTTCCTTTGTAGAAATATACGTAATGCCGTCTATCTGCGGTGCTTGGTCCATCGTTCTGCCGATTGTAATGCCTGTGTCCTCGTCCACGCCATCCACAATCACGCGCACTATGCTGCCGATTTTGCTCTCGCACAATTGCTGCGATATACCTTCCTGCAAAGCCATAACTTTCTGATAACGTTCCACTTTGGTTTCTTGACTGATCTGATTCGTCATATCATGTGCGGGTGTACCTTCCTCGCTCGAAAACCGAAACACACCGAGTCTTTCGAACCTAAGCTCCTGCACACACTTCATCATAATATCAAAATCGACTTTCGTTTCTCCGGGGAACCCGACAATCAAAGATGTCCTAAGCGCAAACCCTGCGGCATGCAGCTTTCTTACAATTTTCTTTGACGAGCTTTGCGTGTGCCGCCGACTCATTCGCTTAAGCACATCGTCGCTAAAGTGCTGCATCGGAATGTCCATATAGTTGCACACGTTGTCGTGCATTTTTATAGCGTCAATTATCTCGTCCGTGATGCCTTCGGGATAGCAGTAGAGCACTCTCAGCCATCCGTCCTTCATAATTTGCGCCGCCTCGTCAATAAGCTCGGGCAGCATCGGATCACCAAAGTCGCTGCCGTACTTCGTGGTGTCCTGCGCAATCAGCACGACTTCGCTAACCCCGCCGTCCCGCAAGTCGGTTATTTCTTTGAGTATGCTGGCTTTTGGTCTGCTTTTCAAATCGCCGCGGATTTGCGGAATCGCGCAATAGCTGCATCGGTTGTTGCACCCGTCTGCGATACGCACATACGCCAAATGAGACGGCGTTGTCAGCACGCGGTCAACCAAGTCCTCGTCTACTCTATCAATACATATATACTTCTTATCGCTCAGCACAGCGCTGATGGCCTCATCTATTTTGCTATAGCTTGACACACCAAGGAACGCGTCAACCTCGGGAAGCTCGTCCTCCAACTCGCCCGCATACCGCTGCGACAAACATCCCGTCACAATCAACTTGGCGTCATATATGCTCATCTCGAGTATAGTGTCTATAGACTCTTCCTTCGCATCGCCGATAAACCCGCATGTGTTTATAATTATTACGTCAGCTTCATCAGGTTCGTCAGTAACCGCCGCATTGCTGTTTGCCAATAATCCAAGCATGTGCTCTGTATCTATTCGGTTTTTTGCGCAGCCAAGTGAAACCACGTATATTAAAACTCTGTCCATTCTACTCCTTCTGTCCTCCAAACATCTCCTCGTACTGTTCCCAGCTTATCAGCACCTGCCGTGCCTTACTGCCCTCAAACGGGCTGACCAGCTTTCTAACTTCCATCTCATCGACCAACCGCGCTGCCCGCGCATACCCCACGCGCAGTCTGCGCTGCAGCATCGAGATGCTGGCTTGGTCGTGCTCTAACACAATCTCTATTGCTCGCGGTAGAAGCTCGTCATATCCTTCGCTTACCGGCGCCTGCTCTGTTGAGCTGCTAATATCCTTTTCCACCTCTTCGTCAAACTGCTCGTCGGTCGAAATATAATCAGTCACTCTCTCGATATCGTCATCGCCTACGTAACAGCCTTGCAAACGCACTTCTTTAGGTGCGCCAGACGGATGGTACAGCATGTCGCCGTTTCTAAGCAGTTTTTCTGCGCCGTTTTTGTCTAGTATAGTTCGGCTGTCCACGCCCGAGTTCACCTTAAACGCGATACGTGAGCTTATATTGGCTTTGATTACACCCGTTATAACGTCAACAGACGGACGCTGCGTTGCCACAACCAAATGTATACCCGCAGCACGTCCAAGCTGCGCAATACGGCAGATGGAGTCTTCAACTTCCCTCTTCTGCGCCATCATAAGCTCTGCCAGCTCGTCCACAATCACCACAATGCGCGGCAGACTGTCTTCGCCTTCCTGCTCTGCCAGTTCGTTAAACCGCGCTATGTTTCGCGCGCCTACTTCTGCAAACAGCTTGTATCGCGAAGACATCTCGCTGACCGCCCAATTAAGCGCGCTTGCTGCTTTTTTGGGATCAGTCACGACCGGCACCAACAGATGCGGTATCGTTTTAAACACCGAAAGCTCAACCACCTTCGGGTCAATCAATATCATTTTTACTTCGTCCGGCGACGATTTGAACAATATGCTCGTTATCAGCGCGTTGATGCACACGCTTTTGCCGCTGCCCGTCTCGCCCGCAATCAGCATATGCGGCATCTTTGTGATGTCCACATAATAGTTTTTGCCCGATATGTCTTTGCCGAGTGCAAACGTCAGCGGTGAGGGCGCTTTCTTGAACTCTTCGCCTATCAGCATCGAGCGCAGATGCACAAAAGTGACATCCATGTTCGGCACTTCTATGCCGACTGCCGCTTTGCCGGGTATCGGTGCTTCTATCTTGACGCTCTTTGCCGCGAGGTTCATGGCAAGGTCGTTCTCCAGCTCCTTTATTCGCTTAACCCGCACCCCCGGCGCAGGTCTTAATTCGTATCTCGTTACCGCAGGTCCTTTAACAATGTGCACGACTTTTGCCGCAACTCCAAAGTTGGCGAGCGTTTCTTCTATCAACAATGCGTTTCTGCGCTGTTCTTCCATGCCTTCCGTTCGGCTTTTCTCCTCCGGCTTGGCAAGCAGCGACAGTGGCGGCATCTTATACTTGCTGCGTTTTTTCTTCGAGACAACAACGTGGTGGTCTGCGCTGTCCGCATTTTCTCCCGCTGCCTTGCTTTTGCTTTGATCGAAATTCTCGTACGTCTCAAATGTCAGTCCGCCTGTGTTTTGCATATCGTCAACCGGCTCTTCATCAAACAGAGGCGGCTCGTCATCTTCCGGCATCGGCAGCTCGCTAGCTTTTTGGTTCACGTCTACGGCGCTGTCATCTCCAAAGAAGTCGTTACGCTTTTTCTTTCGAAAGCTTTTTCTTCCAAGAATCTCCGGCTGTTCAAACGGGTCTATCTCCGGGTCCTCTTTGCGAAGGTCCTCAACATACAAGCGTTTTTTCTTTCTTTGCTCTGCATTTGTGCGCACCTTTTCTACCGCCGTTTTGCTCACTTGAGCTACACTTTTCCCCATCTTTTTTATCGACAGATTGGCAAGCACAAGAACCGCAACCAATATTAGCGCGATAAACAATATAATGCAGCCGATTTTGCCGATTAGCAGGAAAACAGGATACACCAGCAGACACCCGACTGCGCCGCTGCCCGCCACAGTTTCTCCAAGTGTGTACGAGCTTTGCACAAACTTAAAGAATCCGCTTCCCATGTCAATTTTATCAATAACAAAGGTTTGGGCTAACGAGAATACCGAAACCACGAACAGCACGATTAATAGAATCTTGCCGACGTTTACCTTTTTGTTGCGCGCGATAATCGTCATCACACCGACTGCGGCTACCGCAAACGGTACAGGATATGCGAACAATCCAAACAGACCGAAAGTTACGTTTTTCAGCACTCCGCCGATAATTCCTGTATCGGCAGGCAAAAATACACACACACCGATAAAAATACCAAGCGCGATCAGCAGCACTCCGGCAATCTCGTTCGCATGCGTGTTTTTGCGCATCTGTTTACTCTTAGCTTTAGTCTTGCTTTTTATTTTGCTTTGTTTCCCCTTGGGCATATACTCTTCACCTCAATATGCATTATACCATATGTAGAGAAATATACAATCATTTACTCGCGCTTTTTATAGATTATATGTTTGCCTTTATGTGCAATGTTTTTCAACCGTTTTTATCAGCCAAAAGAAAACCTACACAGCAAATACCGCATAGGTTAAAAGTGTTTTCATGCTGGTTGACTTGTATCATTCGCTCTAGCTCGCAAGCTCCATGATCGATTTGATTTTGCCGTAGACTATCAATGCGCTTGCCAACTTTCGTCGGAGCGGGTGCTGCGCAATCAGCTCAGACTCTCTCGTTGTAAACCCTGTGTGCGTCAATATCGAAATTACTTGAAACCGCGCTTTTTGCGAATTAAGCCCGGTGATACGAAACACTATTGCCAGCACTTCAACCAGCAGCCATATCGCAATAAGCACAACCCCAAAATATATAATCGTCATATTACCCTCCAGCAACCTGCCTTTGCTTATATTATAGCAAACAATTGCATTAAGCGAAAGCACTTCGGTTGTGCAAATTCCAATCTCATCCAAACTTGTTAAGAATAAAACAACACTCACAGTTTGCTTCATCATTTCTTTGCAAGCAGCCAAATCATATGGTAAAATACTAATTACTCATGACTAGATTTACTCACAGCAATGTTCGCACTAACGGAGGGCACATAAATGAAAACGCAGATAAGCAGCACAATGTCGATATTCGATCTGGTTAAGACACACCCCGACGTGAAGGAAATCATGGCGGCACTAGGGTTCACTGACATCGTAAAACCGGGTATGCTGCAAAGCGTTGGTCGCGTTATGACGCTGGCAAAAGGTGCTCGAATGAAAAACATCGAATGGGAAACAATCGTAGCTGCATTTGATGACAAAGATTATACACTTATTTAAAGGAGACAATTATGAGTGAATTAATTCAGAACAAACAGTTTCGGCAAGATAAATTAAAGGAGCTGATCAAACGGCTGCATGACGGCGCAACTGTAGAGGACGTTCAGGAGGAGTTTAACAAGCTGACCACCGGCGTTACCGCGACAGAAATTGCCGAGATGGAACAAGCGCTTGTTAACGAAGGCATGCCAATTACCGACATCCAGCGACTTTGTGATGTTCACGCTGCCGTTTTCAAAGGCTCTATCGAAGACATACATAAAGAAGATGCTGCCCCTAATAAAATGAGTGCAGGACATCCCGTTCTCACAATTAAGGCAGAGAACATCGCAATACAGGCTTGGCTAAACAACCAAGTTTCAGCCAAATTGAAAAACTATATTGCTAACGGTTCAGAAAAAAACAAAGAAGCTTTGCTTGAAGCAATTAAGGAATTGCTGACAATCAGTAAACATTATTCTCGCAAGGAAAATCTAATCTTCCCGATTATGGAGAAGTACGATATCACTGCGCCGCCGCAGGTAATGTGGGGTGTTGATGACGAGATTAGAGACAAGATAAAAGCTGTAATCGAGCGACTCGAAGGCCCGCCGGTAGCACCGTTTCAAATCGAGGGTCCTGTAAACGAGATGACCGAGCAAGTTACCGAGATGATTTTCAAAGAAGAAGAAATCATGATACCGATGATTCTCGATAAGTTTTCACATGAAGATTGGGTGCAAATCGAAGCGTCCAGCGCAGAAATTGGCTTTACTCTGATAGACCCTCCCAAACGTTGGCAGCCGGAGGTAGACGATGAACCGGAGGTAGACGATGAACCGGAGGTAGACGATGAGCCGAAGGCAGATGATGAGCCGGATGTAGGCGATGAGCCGGAGGTAGACGATGAGCCGGAAGTAGATGATGAACCGGAGGTAGATGACGAGCCGGAGATAGACGATGAGCCGGATGTAGACGATGAGCCGGATGTAGACGATGAGCCGGAGGTTGAACACAAGCGCAGATCGTCCCGAGTCTCTGCAGATACGCCCGCCAAAGCTGTTCCGCCCGCCAAAGCTACTCCACCTGTCAATGCTCCCCCAGACGTTGTGAAGGTCGACAGCCAAACACAAATCAAGTTTGACGCGGGATCGCTGACGTCCGAGGAAGTTAACGCGATATTGAACACTGTACCGCTGGACATGACGTTCGTTGGTGCAGACGACAAAGTGCGATACTTCACGCAGGGCAAAGAGCGCGTTTTCGACCGCCCGCCCACCATCATCGGCAGGCAGGTAAGGCTTTGCCATCCGCCAAAGAGTGTTCAGATTGTCGAGCAGATTGTAGCAGATTTGCGATCGGGCAAAAAAGACAATGAGGATTTCTGGATTAAGATGGGCGAAGTGTTTGCCTACATACGATATTTCGCTGTTCGCAACAAAAAGGGCGAGTATTTAGGCACGCTCGAAGTAACGCAGGATATCAAAAACATAACGGAACTGGAAGGCGAGAAACGGCTCAGAAAATAATCGCCACCTTTAGTCTTAAATTAAAAAAACCTCTGATTCGGATTCGACCGCGTCGGAGGTTTTTATATTGAACATATTTGATTATCTTACTCAAAGTGCTCATAGCGCTCGTAGTACCCGATCAGCTCGCCTAGCTCGTTCCGTACAGCGCACATAAATATCTTAATCTTGTCGGTATCACGAGTGATTTGCTCGTTAAGTCCCGCCTGCATCCTTCCAAAAATCTCTCTGATGACGATGTTCGAGCTTTCCTTGTGACAATCAAATATCGAATTGCCCAAGATAGACATACCGCCTCGTTTTTTGTACTTCTCCCCCGCCGCTTCATTCATATAAACAATCACATGGTTTAAATCACAAAACACGATTGGTACAACAAGCGTATCCAATAGCTCCTTATACATAACTACACCTCGTAACCCTTCTTCTCCGATGTCCCGTTCTGTCTGTCAAAGTTCTCCTTGTTCTTATCGAGATAGCGCTCAAACAACTCTTGCGCGTTCATGCCCGTTTTAAGACACATGCTCACAAAAAAGTGCAGTATATCGACAAGCTCGTCCTTTACTTTATCGACATCCACTTGTTTCTCGTTTTTCCACCACTTAAAGTTTACTTCGTCAATCAGCTCGGCAAGCTCGGAGATCATCGCAAGTGTCTCCTTTTGTATCCACTGCTCCATCGGAATGTCCTGCAAACCGCGTCGCTCCGCCAATTCGGTGTCAAACTTGTTCTGCCACAAAAATATACTCTCGAGTTTATCCACGTTCTACCCCTCCAATAGGTCTTCGATTTCTTTTCTTTTTTCAATCTTGCCCGCAAACACAGCCGACATCTTGCCGTAATCAAATATCGAGTCTATAAGCGCGTTCACCCGCTCAATTGACACCGCTTTAATCTTCGCAATCGTGTCGTTCTCGTCATACTCCTCGTCAAGCAGCAGCATAGATTTGCCTAGAGCGCTCATCTTGGCGTTCGTGCTTTCCAGCGAGAGTACATAGTTGCCAAGAAGCTGGTCTTTGCCCTGCGTAAAATCATCTTCGCCAATTTTGTCGCTTTTGAGTGTGTTTATCTCACCCTTCATCAGCTCCACAACCAAATCGGCATTTGCCGCTGTCGTGCCGCCGTAAAGCGAGAACATTCCGGCATAGCTGTAAGTCGATGGGTAGCTATACACCGAGTACGCAAGCCCCTTTTCCTCTCGAATCGACTGGAACAATCGCGAGCTCATGCCGCCGCCCAGCACGTTGTTCATTACAGCCATCGCAAAGCGCTCGTCGTTGCCCGCCGTGAGCCCCGGAAACGCCAAACACAAATGCGTCTGCTCCACATCCTTTTCTATAAACAGCGAGCCGGATTTTGGGCTAAAACCACTGTTGTCGCTGCCGCAGTTTGTTTTTATACCGCGCTTATATCCGCCAAGATAGTGTTCAACGCTGGCCATCATCGCCGACTCATCAAACTTGCCCGCAATCGCCACAACCACATTTTGCGGATAATAGTGTCGGTCGATATACGAAACCAAATCGTCTCGTGTGAAGTTTTTTATATTTTCCGCAGGTCCCAGTATTGGCTGCGACAACGTGCTTCCCATAAAAAACAGCTCGGATATCTTCTCGTGTGCAAGGTCCTCCACGTCGTCGTTCATCATCGCAATCTCTTCGAGAACAACTCCTTTCTCCTTTTCCATCTCAGTCTTGTCCAGCACCGAGTTAGAGAACAAGTCCGATAACACATCAAGCGCCACGTCCAGCTTTTCGGGCACAACGCGCGCATGATAGCACGTGCACTCCTTGGACGTAAACGCGTTAATCTGTCCGCCTATTTTGTCCATATCGACAGCGATATCCTTTGCATTGCGTTTGTCCGTGCCCTTAAACATCATATGCTCAATAAAGTGCGACACACCGTTTTCCTTAGGCGTTTCGCATGTCGAACCCGTCTTCACCCATATACCAACGGATACCGAGTTGAAATCGGGCAGCTGCTCTGCCACAATGCGGATTCCGTTGTCCATTGTTTTTATCATCCAATTCTCCTTCTAATTATATATAACATTTTTGTTCTATAGTGCTTTTAATCGCGCAACAATCTCTTCAAAGTGCATGCCGCGCGACGCTTTTACAAACACGGTGTCGCCAGTATCAATCAATACATCCAAATCCTCAAACAGCGCCTTTTGGCTAGGGTAGTAATACACGCTGCTCCTTGATGTATTGCTTGCCCCGTGCATAATATATTGCGCGGCTTGCCCAACGCAAATGATACAGTCTATGTCAGCAAGCCCCAGCTGCTCGCCAATCTCAAAATGTATGCTTTCGCTGAACTCCCCAAGCTCCAGAACGTCGCCGACTATTGCTACACTTCTGCCGCTAGTATATGCCAGCGTTTCTGCTCCCGCGAGAATTGACTGCTTGCTGGCGTTATACGCGTCATCTATTATTGTAATTTTGTCCGTTTCAATAGTGTTCATTCTTTGCGACACCGGCGAAAAGCTTTCTACGCCTCGCGCAATTTGCTCGTTTGACAAACCAAACTCTTTGCCAATCGCAACCGCTGCGAGCGTCGGATATATCATATACTCGCCCGGTACAGGTATAAACAGCTCCAATTTTTCTCCCTGTAAATCGGCAACAATCTGCGTACCTTTTATGTCGGTGCTAACGATTTTCTCGAGCGAAACATCGTTGCTGCTCTGTCTGCCAAAGTAAATCGGATTTTTATCTGCAAGCGTCGCCAACAGCTCATCGTCGCCGTTCAAAAAAACAGGCGCACCATCGTCCATGTACTCAAAAATCTCGCACTTCGCTTTGAATATGTTATCCTTGCTCCCAAGATTGCCGATGTGCGACTCGCCAATGTTTATAATCAATGCTGCGTCAGGTCGCGCAACTTTGCTGAGTCTGCTGATTTCTCCCGTTTCGCTCATTCCCATTTCTATAACCGCGATATCATGATCCTTATCTATGTTAAATATCGTTTGCGGTAAACCAAACTCATTATTGAAATTCCCCTGCGTTTTCAGCACGTTATACTTTTGGCTAAGCACACTGTATAACATTTCCTTCGCAGTCGTTTTACCAACGCTGCCCGTGATGCCGATAACTTTGACGTCAAACAAGCTGCGATAATACTCCGCGATGCTTTTAAGCGCGGCAAACGTCGACTCCACCAAAATATGCGGCAGCTCTCCAAGCGGCTTCTCGCTGACCACACACGTCGCACCATTAGCGATTGCGCTGTCTATATAGTCGTGACCGTCAAGGTTTTCGCCCTTTACCGCGACAAAGAGATCACCCGCCTCCACTTTTCTGCTGTCTATTTTAATGCCACGAATCTGCACATCACAAAGTGACGGCTCTCCAATAATTCTGCCACCGCACGCTTGCGCTATTTCCTTAATCGTCATGCTTTGCATAATGCTTCCCTACTTGTATTTATTAAGTGATAGTTCAATAATCCTCTCGCACAAATCCTCATAGCTGATTCCGGCCGCGGCAGCCTCCTGCGGAACAAGACTGGTTGGCGTCATTCCGGGCAGGCTGTTGACTTCGATACAATAGATTTCGCCCTCGTCGTCCATCAAAAAGTCGGTTCTCGAATACACTTGCATCCCGAGCAGCTTGTGCACTTTCATCGCAGTTTCCTGTATCTTCTGCGTCGTCTGCTCATCTATCTTCGCAGGGCAAATCTCCAAAGTCGCGCCCACTTGATACTTGTGCTCATAGTCATAAAACCCTTCGTTCGGTATAATCTCGACAATCGGCAGCGCAGCATCCCCAAGCACAGCGCAAGTAAACTCTCTGCCCGCTATATACTCCTCAACGACGATTTCGTCATCCAGATCAAACGCTTTCTCTTTGGCAGCATCCAGAGCAACCGTTCCGCCGTCTTTAACGATAAACACGCCAATGCTGGACCCGCTGGTGCTAGACTTCACAACACACGGCGGCATTATTTTCTTGGAGCCTTTTTTATAGTCCGACTTGCTGATTACCGTGTACTTCGGAGTCGGAATTCTGCTTGCTGTAAATATCATCTTTGCGAAGTGCTTGTTCAGCGCAACCGCGCTTGCAAGATACCCTGCACCCGTGTATTTGATACCCATCATATCGAGCACGGCCTGAATCTTGCCGTCTTCGCCGTCCTCGCCGTGCAACGCCATAAAAACAATATCGGCAGCCCCGCACAGCTCAAGCACGTTTTTGCCAAACCCGCTGTTTGCATTTCTCTCAAACTCGCGTCTTAACACCTTTATATCAGGCGCGTCCTTCCCGACAGAAATTATCTGTTCAGGGCGGCTTCTGCAAGTGTCTATATATCGGGTATAATCGCAGTCCGGCACATCATAATCGCCGATTACGTCGACCATTACCGCGTTATGATTCTTTTTAAGCAGCGCCCGCGTCACCATCGACGCGGTGCAAAGCGACACATCCCGCTCCAGGCTAAGACCGCCGCATAACACAACGATATTCATTATTGTCTCCCTCAAGTTATTTACCACTACCAAAAAATTATACAGTTCTCACCTGCTAAAGTCAACGGCTATAAACCGTCAACTTCATAACGCAACACTATAAAAAAGAGCATACACCGATACAACGACGTATGCTCTTTTACTTCTCAAAGCTATGCTTACTTAACTTTCTTCGCTTTTGCTTTCCTTTTCTTTGCCACAATCTCTTTTTTGTGATGGCAAAGCGCGATGTATCTGTCTTCGTCAACCTCTTTGATAATCGTTTCGAGCTCAAGGTCGCCAAACGCAGTTGTGCGTCCGCCCGAAAACTCCTTATCAACCTCTTCCTTAACGTCAACAACAAGCTCATCTTTCTTGTCGATTTTCAAATCGCCCTTCATCTTAAAGTATGAGTTGAGCCAATGCGCGATCCCCGCAAGTCCTGAATGCGCGTTGATAGCGACTGTGACCGGTCTGTTGAGTATTTTCCCGGTGTTGAATATATTGTAGATTTCCTCGTCCTTCAGCAAACCGTCTGCGTGGATGCCCGCTCTTGTCGAGTTAAAACTTCTGCCGATAAACGGCGTGCGCGGCGGAATGTCCATTTTCAGCTCATATTCAAAGTAATCCGCAATCTCTGTAATCACCGACAAATCCATACCGTCGGTTGTCCCTTTAATTCCGCAATACTCCATTACCATGGCTTCGATTGGGCAGTTGCCCGTCCTCTCGCCGATACCCAGCATAGAGCAGTTGACCGCAGCTGCTCCATAAAGCCACGCCGTCGCAGAGTTAGTCACCACTTTATAGAAATCGTTGTGCCCGTGCCATTCAAGCAAGTCAGATGTAAAACCGGACAGGTTTCTGAGTCCGTAAACGATACCCTGCACACTTCTTGGCAACGATGCACCGGGGTACGTGATGCCGTAACCTAAAGTATCACACATGCGAATCTTAATTGGCACTCCGGTCTCTTGTGATAGCTTCATGAGCGCGTCTGCAAACGGTATTACAAATCCGTAGAAGTCTGCTCGAGTAATGTCTTCAAAGTGACATCTTGGTTTAACCCCGTATTCAATCGCCGTTTTTACAACGCCAAGATACTTGTCTATCGCCTGCTCTCGGTTCATACCCATCTTTTTAAAGATATGATAATCACTGCAGCTGACGAGTATGCCCGTCTCTTTGATACCAAACTGCTTAATCATCTCAAAATCTTTCTCGCTGGCACGAATCCAAGTAGTTACCTCCGGAAAATCGTAACCAAGATCGATACATTCTTGAATCGCTTCCTTGTCTTTATCGGTATACACAAAGAATTCGCTTTGACGAATGATGCCCTTTGGTCCGCCAAGCTTGTGCTCCAGCTTGTACAAGTCAACAACCTGCTTTACCGTAAACGGTATACGCGCCTGCTGTCCGTCTCTAAATGTCGTATCTGTAATCCAAATATTTTTTGGCATACGCATTGGCACAACACGGTTGTTAAACATAATCTTTGGCACATGCTCATAGTCGAACATATCGCGAAATAGCTGCGGTTCCTCAACGTTCTGCAGCTTATAATGATAATCATTTTCGTGAAGTAAATTGGTTCTTTTGTTTAACTCGTGCATAGTTTCCTCTTCCATGAGTATCTCTCCCCTTCTAAAAGTAATTTATTTCAGTAAACCTACAAACTCCTTGATTCCTTCCATGCCGGTCTCGATGCTCTGCTCGCTTGTCGCATAGCTAAGCCTCACAAAATTGTCTGCACCAAACGCTACACCGAATACAACGCCAAGCGCTTTCTTGATGGCTTCACAGCTGTCGTTAAGGCATTATAATTGAAATTAGGATTTCCTTAGAATTGCTTAATTATAGCACAAAAATGTATTATTATCAATCGTAATGCTGCAATAAAATGAATTGGATTTTGCATCAACCTTCATTTAATCTTATTTTACAGCTATTATATACTAAATAAAAACATTTATTATTCGTTTTATGAATGTGCGTCTGTTCATCATTGCAATAATCTCATGTATATTATAACCGCATTTTATATATTGTCGATATTTATACATTTTCGAGTACAATACCAAACTGCACAATCATTATTTGTGTTTTCAAATTAAATAACGCTGCTTAGCTAGAGCTGTTCCTTGCGCGCCTTGCTGCAAAAAAATCAAACCGCTCGCAATGCCGTGTTTTATTTCAAACGACAACAAATGATTTAACACTTGCAATCATTTTATTAAATGAGTGAATATTACAGAAGATTAACACTCTGCTCCCAAATGTATATATTCCTTGATTTATAAAGCCTCAGTCTATATAATTATTATAAGTATATACAATATTTTATATACAAATAATAAAGAAAAAAGGAGACTATAGATATGGCTGACTACAAAATTACAGTAGACTCGACATGCGATTTGCCACTTTCATACCTGCAAGAAAACGACATTCACTTTTTTCAACTCAAATTTATAATGGATGACAAGGAATATCCGGATGATATGCTCCAATCGATGAGCGCGAAAGATTTTTACGGCAAGCTGTCGGAAGGTTCAATGTCGACTACCTCTCAGGTCAACGTGACTGACTATACCGAGGTCATGGAGCCATTGCTGAAAAAGGGACACGACATATTGCAGATCTCCTTCTCTTCCGGTCTTTCGGGAAGCTATAACAGTGCAGCAATAGCCGTGAGAGAGTTATCAGAAAAGTATCCGAAGAGGAAAATTCTTTTAGTTGATTCCTTAGGTGCATCGCTCGGATACGGTCTTTTGGTTGACTATGCTATCGAGCTTAAAAAACAAGGCAAATCTATAGACGAAGTTTATAATTGGTTAGAGGATAATAAGCTGACTGTATCGCATCAATTCACGGTTGACAGCCTTGAGCATCTTAAAAGAGGCGGAAGAGTTTCGGGTGCTGCCGCTGCAATCGGCACGTTAATGAAGATTAAGCCTGCTTTGACTATTGATGCAGAAGGTCACGTTAAAGCCGGCGATAAAATAAAGGGCAGAAAAAAAGCGCTTATAGCTCTTGTAGACAAAATGGAAGAAGAAATCATTAATCCGGATGGGCAAAAGATCTACATTTGCCACGCGGATTGTATTGAGGATGCGCAGTTTGTAGAGCGAAAAGTCAAAGAGCGTTTCCCGAAAATTGGAGAAATCGTCATATGGTATGTTGGTCCCGTTATAGGCACGCATTCGGGCCCCGGAACAGCTGGACTCTTCTTCCTCGGGGGGAAAAGAAGTTAAATAAGCGTCAAATAAGACTTTTGCAATAAAAAGACCGCCGCAATCAGTACGGCGGTCTTTTTATTGCAAAATTTCTGTTATATGTTCTAATACGTTTTTCTTATTAATACCGAGTCTCTTCAAAGCAGTTCTGTCCGTGCGTGCAGATTTAAGCGAAAAATCTCATAACAATCTGTATACTCCCCGCCAGTTGCCGCTAATATGATATATTTACATATATTTCGATGACAAGCACATTTTTAAGTGCTGAATTCACCCTATTCTGCATACAAAATGACGCTTCACTTCAAACATCCAAAACTGTCTTATAGGATGTACATTTGTCGAAATAATAGCAAAAACCGTTTGTTTTTTTAACTTATTAACATATATTACAAATTTTCTGTGATAATTGCACAAATTAGATGTAAAATACGAACATTATTAAGATTGTTAAGTTTTTCACAGATTATTTACAAAATTGGGGTGCATTCACTATTACTTTATGTTAGAATGAGCTAGAAAGTTCGTTAATTATTTAACAATCTATATATATTTTAAATTTTTAGGGAGGTATGACATGATTCAGGTCGATCAAAAGCTTATGCGCGAAGAGCTCATCAGCTTTATCGAAGAGCAGAAAAAGAAGAAAGGGCCACTAATGCCCGTTATGCAAAAAGCACAGGAATTATTCGGAGCGCTGACGATTGACGTTCAAGAGCTTATCGCAAGCGAGCTTGATATTCCAATGAGCGATGTTTACGGCGTTGCAACGTTTTATTCACAGTTTTCGCTCGAGCCAAAGGGCGAGCACATCGTAAGCGTTTGCATGGGCACGGCGTGCTATGTCAAAAACATCGAAAAAATCATGGATAAGCTGGTTGACGTACTTGGAGTCGAGCCGGGAGAAACAACGCCCGACAACAAGTTTACTCTGGAGCCGACAAGGTGTCTTGGTTGCTGCGGGCTTGCCCCCGTTATCATGGTAGACGACCAAGTGTACGGCAGACTTGCACCGTCCGATGTGGCCGGTATTATCGTAGGTTACTAACAGCCTGCGCTCAGCTTTACCGCGTTTATGTGAATACAGATCCTATCAATATCGGCGGAACGATTGATACAAACAAGGGTTTGAAAAGCGATAAGGGCTTAGCGCAGTATCAATACGAAGATTTAGAAGGAGTAGTACCATGAAAACATTACAGGAAATTGAGCAAATCAGAGCTAAGACTCTTAAGGAAATTGATGTGCGAAGCGGCAAGCAGGGCGTTCGCATCGTTGTCGGCATGGCAACCTGCGGTATTGCAGCGGGCGCAAAGCCTGTTTTAGCTGCTTTCGAAGAAGAGATCGGCAAACGCAGTTTATCTAATGTTACGGTCACACAGACAGGCTGTATCGGCGTTTGCAGGCTCGAGCCAATGGTAGAGATTACGGCGCCGGGCAAAGACAAGGTGACGTACGTCAACATGAAACCGGACATGGTTAAGAAAATTGTTGCAGAGCACGTTGTCAACGGCAACCTTGTCAAGGAGTACACCATCGGCTATTTCGAAAACAACAACTAGAGTGTAAGGAAGGAAATATAAATGGACATTTATCGTTCTCATGTGCTTGTTTGCGGCGGCACAAGCTGCAACGCAGCAGGATCGCCAAAAATATTTGAGAAATTAAACGTTGAGATTAAAAAAGCAGGGCTTGAAAAAGAAGTTAAGGTAGTAAAAACAGGATGTTTTGGTCTTTGCGAAGCGGGACCAATCGTCATCGTATACCCGGAAGGAAGCTTCTACTCGAAAGTTGCTGACAAAGATGTGCAGGAAATTGTATCTGAACATCTCAAACACAGCAGAATCGTAGATCGTCTGCTTTTCAAAGACGCAGATGCGAATATCATCACATCGCTTGACGACATCGGCTTCTATAAAATGCAGGAGCGTATTGCGCTTAGAAACTGCGGCATCATCGACCCTGAGAAAATCGACGAGTACATTGCGTTTGACGGATACAAAGCGCTCGGGCAATGCTTGACGCAGCTTAAACCGCAGCAAATCCTCGACGTTATCAAGGACAGCGGGCTTAGAGGACGTGGTGGCGGTGGCTTCCCCACCGGACTAAAATGGCAGTTTGCCAAGGACGAGGACTCAGCTCAAAAGTACGTCATCTGCAACGCCGATGAAGGCGACCCGGGTGCATTCATGGACAGAAGTGTGCTTGAGGGCGACCCCCACGCCGTTCTCGAAGCCATGGCGATTTCAGGTTACGCGATTGGCGCAGACATGGGCTATATCTACGTTCGCGCAGAGTACCCAATCGCTGTACAGCGGCTCGAAATTGCTATCGAGCAGGCCAAGGAATACGGACTTCTCGGCAAAAACATATTTGACACAGGCTTCGATTTCGACCTAGAAATAAGACTCGGCGCTGGCGCATTTGTCTGCGGTGAGGAAATGGCGCTTATCTCGTCAATCGAAGGCTTTAGAGGCGAACCGAAACCAAAGCCACCGTTTCCTGCGCAAAAGGGATTGTTCAACAAGCCAACCATTATCAATAACGTAGAGACACTCGCGAACATTCCGCAGATTGTGCTAAACGGCGCAGAGTGGTTCAGCTCTATGGGCACGGAGACTAGCAAAGGAACCAAAGTGTTCGCACTCGGCGGCAAAATCGTCAACACAGGTTTGCTCGAAATCCCGATGGGCACAACGCTAAGAGAGATTATTTACGACATCGGCGGTGGCATCCCTGACGGCAAGCAGTTCAAGGCTGCTCAAACGGGCGGACCTTCCGGCGGATGTATCCCTGACGAGCATCTTGACACCCCCATTGACTACGACTCGCTTCTTTCTATCGGTTCAATGATGGGCAGCGGCGGTCTTATCGTCATGGATGAAGACAACTGTATGGTAGACGTTGCGCGCTTCTTCCTCGACTTCACAGTCGACGAGTCATGTGGCAAATGTCCCCCTTGCCGAATCGGCACAAAGCGCATGCTCGAAATCTTAGAGCGCATCGTTGCAGGGCAAGGTGTGCAGGGCGATATCGAAAAGCTGGAACGCCTCGGCAAAAACATCAGCATATCTTCGCTGTGCGGTCTTGGTAAATCGGCACCAAACCCGGTGATGTCCACGTTAAAGTACTTCAGAGACGAGTATGAAGCTCACATCAACGGCAAGAAGTGTCCGGCCGGTCACTGCAAAGCGCTGCTTAACTACATTATCAACGACAAGTGTATTGGTTGTGGTGCGTGCAAACAGGTATGCCCGACTGACGCGATTTCCGGCGACAAAAAGGAAGCACACTTGATTAACCAAAACGACTGCATCAAATGCGGAGCGTGCATGGACAAATGCAAGTTTGCGGCTATTGACAAGAAATAAAGGAGTTATATAGATATGGTATCTGTAACGATAGATGGCGTAACAGTGAAAGTCAAAAAGAATACTTCAATACTCGAAGCTGCAAAAGCGGCCGCAGTAAAAGTGCCGACGCTGTGTTTCTTAAAGGGGATTAACGCACTCGGAGCATGCCGAATTTGCCTGGTCGAAGTGAAAGAAGGCGGCAGCGGTCTACAGGCTGCGTGTACACTCCCCGCGGCAGAAGGCATGGTAATCTCCACAAACAGCAAAACCGTGCAGGAAGCGCGGCAGGTCAACTTGGAGCTTATACTGTCCAACCACGACAAACGGTGCCTAAGCTGCGTGCGAAACGGCACGTGCGAGCTGCAAACGCTTTGCGAAGATATGGGCATAGACGATGTGCATTACGAAGGTGCAAACATGGACAGACCCAAAGACACGGGCTCAGCTTCCATAGTTCGTGACCCCAACAAGTGCATCCTTTGCAGACGCTGTGTCGCAATGTGCGGCAACATACAAAAAATCGGCGCAGTCGGCACAACGCAGCGCGGTTTCAACACGATTATAGAGCCGGTGTTCGGCAAATCGCTCGAAGACGTTCCGTGCGTAAACTGCGGACAGTGCATCATCTCGTGCCCTGTCGGCGCGCTCAGCGAGCGTAACGAACTGACCTCTGTGTGGGACGCGATTCATGACGAAACGAAACACGTCGTTGTTCAAACCGCTCCTTCCGTGCGTTTTGCGCTCGGTGAAGAGTTCGGAATGCCGACAGGCGAAGGCGTAACGGGCAAAATGGCAAACGCACTTCGACGCATCGGTTTCGACAAAGTTTTCGACACCGACTTTGCTGCCGACCTCACAATTGTCGAGGAAGCCGCTGAGCTTATAGATCGTGTCAGCAACGGTGGCAAGCTGCCTATGATAACATCGTGCAGCCCGGGTTGGGTAACGTATTGCGAGCACTTCTTCCCCGATTTCCTAGACAATCTTTCATCGTGCAAATCGCCGCATCAAATGATGGGCGCTGTAATCAAGTCGTACTATGCGGAGCAGTTCAAAATCGATCCAAAAGACATCTTTGTGGTCTCTGTTATGCCGTGTACCGCCAAGAAGTATGAGCAGGAACGCGAAGAAATGGCGGTTAACGGTCTTAGAGACGTTGACGCTGTGCTGACAACAAGAGAAACAGCGCGTATGATTAAGCAAGCAAACATCGATTTTGTAAATCTGCCCGAAGCCGACTTCGACAAAGTTCTTGGCGAGTCGAGCGGCGCAGGCGTTATATTCGGCGCAACAGGTGGCGTTATGGAAGCAGCGCTGCGAACGGTAGCCGACAAACTTACGGGTGAAAACCTCGACGATATCGACTACGAATGCATCCGCGGTATCGCAGGCGTAAAAGAAGCTTCTCTGACTATTGCGGGCATGGACATCAACGTAGCGGTAGCAAACGGTACGGGCAACGCCAAGAAGCTGCTTGAGTCGGTTCGAGACGGCAAGAAGCAGTACCACTTCATAGAAGTTATGGGCTGCCCCGGCGGCTGCGTAAACGGCGGCGGACAACCGATCGTCAGCGCAAGCAAGCGACTGGAGTTTGACCCGCGTGTTGTGCGTGCAAAATCGGTATATTCGGAAGACGTCAACAAGCAGAAACGCAAGTCGCACTTGAACGGCGAAATACAAATGCTTTATGATGATTATCTTGGAGATGAAAACGGGCATCTGGCGCACGAGCTACTGCACACACACTATCACCAAAAAGCGAAGTATAAATAGTATTTCTTCAGTAAACAATAAACGCCTTGGCAGAAAAAATGCCCGGGTGTTTTTTTATACTATTTTGTTTTGTCGATGGTTATAGTATACTAACCAAATAGGAAGCGAGGTTTCGGCATGAAAATAACTAAGAGAGCTGTAAAACTATTAGCAATAGCCATAACTGTAATCTTGGCTTTTGCTATGCTTTCCTCATGCGCTAATGTTTCCGGCAGCTCCGTAGCAGATTCGCAGACGGTCTCCCCAGCGTCTAGTAACCTTGCAGAGCAATCATCGCCAAGTCCATCGGAGATGAACAGCTACACGCCGTATGAAACTGACCAAGCCACACCGGACGCTGCCGTCACCCATGAAAATAGCACCGCACCAACCCTGTCCGTGCTGTTCATCAATGTCGGCAAAGCAGACTGCGCACTCATCACATTTGGCAACCACCATTATCTAATAGACACAGGCTCGGCGGATTCGCTGCCGATTCTTATTAGAGCGCTAAATAGCATGAATGTCAGCTCGCTTGACGGCATTTTCATTACCCACCCTCACAAAGACCACATTGGCGGTCTACCGGGTTTGCTCTCTCAGCTCGATGTGCAAAAAGTATACATGCCCAAAATTACTGACTATGAACCAAATGGCTCAAACAAAGTCATGGATATCGCAGAACAGTTCGATAAACAGCTCGTCCTCCTTTCCGCCGGAGACACCCTGCCTTTTTCGAGCAACGATGTTGTTTTTAGTGTAGTCGGTCCGGTTGCATACAACAACGATGAGGAAAACAACAACTCGCTGGTCATGTACCTAAGCTATGGCGACACACATTTTCTTTTTACGGGCGATATGCAATTTGACGAAGAAGCCACCATCCTTAGTTCTCTTTTCCCTTGCGATGTGCTAAAGGTGGCACATCACGGAAACAAAGACGCCACTTCGACGATCTTTGCTCAAACCGTTCTGCCAAAAATCGCGGTGATATCGACCGACAAAGAGAATTTGGACAATAAAGCCACCAACGCTCTCGAAGATGTCGACGCGCAGATACTCCTAACGAGCGAATCTGAGATGGGACTTTTAATAACCAGCGATGGACAAACTCTTCTTCTCGAAAGCTTAAATTTTTAATAGATAGTATTCTACCCGCACTGCTGCATCGCTTGAAAAACTACCGAAAACTCTTACAGTAGTATTCCCAAGCTTCAAATAATAATTCAAATCATCTATAAACCAATCAATTTGCAAGTTCCTCAATAATATACTGCAAATTCGACCAATAAAGTATGGTATTAGACATATTTTAACGTTTTTTGAGATTTTCTAAAATTTTTCTTGCAAAACGAGTGTTTTTTGTGTTAATCTCTTACTACAAAGTTTTTTAACTTAATATTTATTATTGAAAGGGGATATTGACAATGGCGTCAACATCAAAGTATGTTTCTGAGCTTATAGAGAAGCTCATTGCAAAGAACAAAGGGGAATCCGAATTCCATCAAGCAGCAACCGAAATTCTAGAATCATTGGACCTTATACTCGATAAGCATCCTGAATATTTGGAGAACAGCGTTTTGGAACGGTTTGTAGAGCCCGAAAGAGTCGTTATGTTCCGTGTACCATGGGTAGACGACAAAGGCAAAATGCAGGTTAACCGAGGGTTTAGAGTCCAGTTTAACAGTGCAATCGGTCCATACAAAGGCGGTCTGCGGTTCCATCCTTCCGTTAACTTAGGAATAATCAAGTTCCTCGGTTTCGAGCAAATCCTTAAGAACTCACTAACAGGTCTTGCAATTGGCGGCGGCAAAGGCGGCAGCGATTTCGATCCAAAAGGCAAATCGGACAATGAAGTAATGCATTTCTGCCAAAGCTTTATGACAGAGCTCCACAAACATATCGGCGCAGACGTAGACGTTCCTGCCGGCGATATCGGCGTTGGCGGTCGCGAAATCGGCTATATGTACGGGCAGTACAAAAGAATGACAGGTCTTTCTGTCGGTATTCTTACAGGCAAAGGTCTTTCATACGGCGGCAGCTTGGCCAGAACAGAGGCAACCGGTTATGGTCTTGTCTACTTCGTAGAAGAAATGATGCGCTCCAACCACAAAGGCGACTTCAACGGCAAAAACGTTGTTATTTCGGGCTCGGGTAACGTTGCAATCTACGCACACCAGAAAGTAACGGATCTTGGCGGCACTGTCGTCGCAATGAGCGACTCCGCTGGTTATATATACGACCCGAAAGGCATTAACCTTGACACAGTCAAACAGCTAAAAGAAGTCGAGCGTAAGCGCATCAGCGAATACGTCAAGATTCACAAAAGCGCAACGTATACAGAAGGGTGCTTTGGTATTTGGAATGTGCCGTGCGAAATCGCTCTGCCAAGTGCAACACAAAACGAAATTGATGAGCAGAGCGCTAAAACACTCGTTAAAAATGGTTGTCTCGCTGTTGGCGAAGGCGCAAACATGCCGGCAACACTCGATGCAACAAACGTTTTCCTAAAGAGTGGTGTTCTGTTTGGACCGGGCAAAGCAGCAAACGCCGGCGGTGTCGCTGTCTCTGCACTCGAAATGAGCCAAAACAGCCAGCGTTTGGATTGGACTTTCGAAAAAGTTGATGCAAAACTTAAAGACATCATGATTAACATCTTCAACGAGTCTGCAAAAGCAGCAAAAGAGTACGGCCATGACGGCAACTATGTCATCGGCGCAAATATTGCCGGCTTCAAAAAAGTCGCAGAAGCAATGATTGCTCAGGGCGCTGTATAAACAGTACTAATACACAAAACAAAAAAGTCTTCGCTTTAACCGGCGAAGACTTTTTTTACACTACAATTATTTCAGCTTTATATTTTGAATAAAATCGAGGTTAAGAATTTCTACGCCTTTTCTCGTTTCCACCTCAATCCAGTTCTCGTTCACTTCAATAATTTTTCCCGTTACCGACACGCCCATCGTACCCGTCGTTATATAGCAGTTTCGACCGACATACTTAGCAATCATCTCATTTGTCATAGCCAGTTTCCTCCTCTTTTTCTTAATTGTTAAAAAAGCAATCCTTCTGGCAGCCACTTGTCGTGTCATGATTAAAAAAAACACAATAAACATTGGCAGCCATATCCCAACCGTTGTCGCTTCCAAACTAACCACCTCCCTTGCTATCCGATAATCTTCACAACGTGATTCTCTATTGCCGCGTCGATCATAGCGTCGATATCGAGCGCTACCTCTGCGCGCTCAATCTCGCTCATCTTGGGCTTTATCACCGGGTGCTTTGGCACAAACACGGTACAGCAGTCCTCAAACGGCAGTATCGACGTTTCAAACGTGCCGTACATTTGCGCCCGCTGCACAATCTCGCTTTTATCCATACCAATCAACGGTCGCAAAACCGCAATGTCAACTGCACTATTCGTCACATTAAGCGCCTCAAGCGTTTGGCTTGCCACCTGCCCGACACTCTCCCCCGTAATCAGCGCAAGTGCGTTGTCCCCTTGCGCAATCTTCTCGGCAATGCGCATCATGAAGCGCCGCATCAACACAACGATATAATTTGCTTTGCAGTCCTCGTGCAGCTTCGTTTGTATATCGGTAAAACGCACAACGTGCAGCTTTATCTTGCCGGTATAGCGCGTCATCAACTTAGCTAAATCATACACTTTGTCCAGCGCTTTATCGCTTGTGTACGGAAAGCTTTCGAAATGCACAGCCGTAATTGCCACCCCGCGTTTGGCAATCATACACCCTGCAACAGGGCTGTCTATGCCGCCCGACAACAGCAGCGTTGCGCTTCCGTTGCACCCAACCGGCATACCTCCCGGTCCTTTTAATATGCGCGTAAAGCAATACATTTGCTCCCTCACTTCAAGATACGCAGTGATTTTTGGGTTGTCCAAATCCACTTTCAATCCTTCAACGCGATCAAGTATCACCCCGCCGACCTCTGCCGCCATTTTCATGGAATTCATGCCAAACCGCTTGTCTGCCCGTTTCGCCTCAACGCGGAACGTGACCGTTTTCCTGTCGATTTCACCGCGAAGCTCTTTCACCATATCGGCCAATATATCGGCTGCTTTATCAAAATCTTGCTCAATACGAACTGCCGGGCTAAACGAGTGTATCCCAAACACACACGCCAAAACGCGAAGTGCTTTATCCAGATTAGCATCGCTTACTCCCTCGACATAAACCCTGCTCTCTCCTCTTATAACAACCGCTTCGCTGATTTCAACAAGCGCTCGTTTCACGTTTCTTACCAACGCTTTTTCAAAATACGGGCGATTCAGTCCTTTTAGGTGAATCTCCGCATACCGTATTATAATCACATTATCCATTACTTTCTGTTAAACCTCCTCAGTTGCTCTACCGCTATTTCAAGCTCGCTCAAACACACAGCTATCTCGTTGCCGGTGCTGCGCTCGCCCATACTAATCCTCACTGTGCCCTCTGCCAACTCGCGTGCAACGCCGCTCTTCAGAATCACGCGGCTGATTTTGCCTTTAGAGCACGCCGCTCCGGTGCCAATGTATATTCCTTTTTCGCCGAGCAGCCTAACCAACACCTCAGCACGCACTCCTTCAATTGATACGCTGACGATATGCGGAACGCTTACTTTCGGCGTGTTTACAATCGCCCCTTCTATTTTGCTCAAGCCTTTGGTCAGCTGATCTCTCAGCTGCTCTATCTTGGCAGTGCCTACACTCTCCCTTATCAGCGCACTATAAAACGACTGAACACCAAGCGTGTTTTCAGTACCCGGACGCAGAGTCTCCTCCTGCTCTCCTCCGTGATGCAGCGCGCGCAGCGCCTTACCCTTGCGCACAATTAAAGCACCCACGCCCTTTAGTGCATTTATCTTGTGTGCGCTAACAGAATAATAATCAACTTCACTGCCGAGCAAACCGATATCCAGCTTCCTCAGTGCCTGTACACCGTCGCAATGAATCAGCGTACGCGCATTTTTCGCCTTCACAGCGCTCGCTATCTTTCGCACGTCATTCACCGCGCCCGTTTCGTTGTTGACGTGCATTATACTGACCATTGCGGTGTTTTCTCTCACCAGCGCCGCCACGTCATCTGCATTAACGCAAAAGTCCCTTGGTTTGACGTAATCTACGTTTGCACCCATTGTTTCCAAATGCTTAAACGCTGCATAAACGCTCGGGTGCTCGACAGCGCTCGTAATATAGTGTGCGTCTCTTTTAAACGCCGACATAATCGCGGTGTTGTTAGCTTCCGTACCACCCGAAGTGAACAAAACTTTGCCGTCAATTCCCACAATATCAACCAGCTTTTCACGCGTTTTCTTCATATCCGCAAATACTCTTGCGGCAGGCGCATACGCCGCAGATGGATTATACCAACCCGATTCAACGTGCTTTTGCACCAAATCCCCCAATATGGGCTTGGTTGTTGCCGCATTATCTAAATAAATTAACAAAAAAATAGTGCCTCCGTCAACAAAATAGTATATAATATAATATATCATGTTGTACGTGAAAATACAGCTATTTTTAGAGTTAAATATTAATCTATTTGGAGAAGCCTATGAATAAGTGTCCAAACTGTAATAATACAATAAGCAGCATTGATGTACTGTGCCCTAAGTGCGGCGCACTTGTCGAGCAAATAAACACAAATGTTGCGCCCAAGAATTTAGTTGTTAAAGAGGACGACGACCCCTCGCAGGAGAGCACACCATCTGCTCCCGACCAATATGAGAATCTTATTGTTTATAACGAGTCGTACCAAATGGACGATCATCCAATGCCTCCCGAAAAACCGGATATCATAGAGCCAACAATTGAGGACGATTTCGAAATTGACAACATTATAACATCTGCAAACAGCGCTCCTCGTGTCAACCCATTGTTCGCGCATATCGAAAAACATCGACATGACGAGGAAGAGCCTGAAGAGGAAGCGCAGACTATTGATGCCGACGACGAGGATGCTTTGGACAATCAAGCAGCGCCGCAGGATGAATCAGATGCTGTACTCGAGCAAGAAGTTGAGGAGCAACCCCCCATCGAAGCGGATTTATCACAGCAAATTGATACCCCTGCACAAGTGGAGCCAATATCACAGGATGACGTTATACCGGATGACATTGCCGAAACAGAAGACATTGTTGATGAAACACCTTTGCGCGAGGATGCAGGCTTCGTTTTTAAGCCGGAACCCAAGGACTTATCAACTCCCGCGCAAGAAGAAATTGCGCAGGTCGATCAAACCGAGCTTCCCGATCAACCCATTGAACCACAAGAAGGTTCTCTTGACGCAATGCCAGCATATTCTCAGGCCTATCTTGATGCTCTCAAAAATATAGAGATGACGGAGGACGAGCTCGAAATCGAAGAGAGTTTTGACCCGGATGCTTTTATGGCAAAGTTTAAGAAGGACGCATCAATAACTGAGACCCCAACCTCAATGCCTGTGGTCGCACTCGAGGATGCTGATGATTTGATGCAAAGCAATTTAAACCAGAATACCAAAACTAAATCTAAAAAAGCCGAGAAAGAACCTCGTCGACGCAGATATAATCCAAACAAGGTGAAACCGCAAGAAGAGGAAATAGAAGAACCCGTAGTTGCGGCAGTAGCTCCGAAAGAAGAAGTAGTGGTGCCGAGCGAGCCCGTTTTGGTTGAGCAAAAAGTGCAGGCTCCTCCCAAAGCAAAGAATGTTAAGAAATCTAAATCTAAAAAAACTACTGAGGAAGATACCTTTCATAAACAGTCAAAAGCGAAAGTGGCGGACGACGAGCTGTTGGAATTAACTTTAGAGCCAGACAAGTTCTACGCATCGCAAGCAGACTCTGCGGAAGATAAAGAGGACGAGGTTTTTGTGTTTGGTCAAGAGCTCGAAGACCCTTCCGCCGATGATGATATCAAAAATTATGGTCCTATGAACCCCTACAGCGCTGCAGTCGCACGACCAAACACCGATGTGCCCAAAGCAGCCTCAACAATTGCTGACCCCATACCAATCAAATCGGGCAGGTTTAAAAGACTTCCTATTTGGGCTGCTATATTAATCTGGCTGGGCGTCACGGCAGGCATATTGTTTGTTTTTTATATGTTTGATAACTACGTTTCTACGAATTACGACGGGTACGGCGAATATCTATCTGAAATTTCAGACAGCAAAATTAACCTCGATTCTTTAACAAACTAATCGTATACAAAAAAAGCTATCGAATAATTCGATAGCTTTTTTAATATACTTTTAAATTGTCGTTTTAGTCGAGCGATATCGGCACAGGTTCGTCCTTTTCGGGAAACACTACGTAATCGGGCAAATCGGTCAACGGCTCTCTCTCCTCTGCCATAAAAGCCTCGTACTCGTCTTCGGGAATCCACTGTATATCGTTTGCAAGGTCATAGTCGAGCACCATAAACGTAGCTTTGTCTCTATCAGCAAAGTGCCACCACTCGGTTGAAATTGTCGTAAACCCGCAGCTTTTCATCACTCTTGTCAGATAATTCATGTTTTTTATCGCCGTACTGCTGCGTCTTGGATATTTGAGGATATCAGGAAATTCCTCAAGAATCGCATTATACTCGTCGCTGCCTTCCTCATACTTATATATATCCGGCAAACTTCTATAAGATGATATATTGAGCGTCATCATAAACGATGGCATCGGAATCTGCTCCCCCGTGTCGATACGCTCCAAAGTGATGTCAACAGCAGCTCCTCTATTGTGGTTAGAAGGCGACCTGTTCGGATTGGCAACAAATCTGCCGTCTCGAATCTCCTCATACAGCAGCACCGAAACCGAAAACGGGCGGTATCCGTCGTACAGCCGTATCTGATACCCGTCCGCTCTAAATATCGCCTCAGCTTTAGCGAGTTTCAGCGCGGTACTTTCCTGGAGCAAACACGCACCCGCGGGATACAACACCTTGTTCATGTAGTTGTCGCTTGACGCGAAAATCAGCCAAATCTTTAAGTCGGGTACAATCGCGCGCACATCTACCATTTTGCTCGTATACGTCTTGCCGTCAACTGTCGCGACAAGCTCCGGAACATACGCATACCTGATTGGCACGTTCTTAACGTATTGCGCGAAAACATATGCTTCTTTGCCTTCGAACTCGATCTTGTGCCACACGTCGCCAAACTCGATAATATTCACAGGGTCGCCGTCACGTAGAGACCCGATTTTCCCGGTTCCCGTTCCGGGGCCTTCTCTCACCGTCAGCGACGATGTCGGGTCATTCAGTTTCACATACGGAGTTGGCGTAGGCTCCGGCACAGGCGTCGATGTCGCAATTTGCGTAGGACTCGGCGACGGCGTAACTACGACCGCCTGTGTCTGCGAAGGCTGCTGTGTTGGTGTCGCCGCTTGTGTCTGCGAGGTCTGCGGTGAGCTGGATTGCGCGCTGCAAGCACCCAGTAAAAAGACCAACACAATAATTATTATTGTTATTTTCTTCATAATCAATTCCGTTTCCTTGGACAAAGCCATTGATATACAAGGGAGAACATCCCCAATCACTTCCAATATTCTATCATATCTTAATTGGATAAGCAAAGCTTTGCCATCAGACACAAAAATAGCAGACCTTCAGAAATCCAGAAAGCCTGCTATCATTTAAAAGACCGCTGATTGTAAACGATTTTCTATAAACGCCCGATGTTTTCAGACCCCTCGTTTACGAAACTACGTCGCCTTTATAGCTTATCAAAGACGCATCGTGCACACCGTCTATCGCGCCGAACGCGTCTACGGTACCGATATCGCCCTTCTTGATCGTCATCTCAATTGTAAGCTCAATCATACCGGAGGTTACAATCTTAGACTTCAGCTTGCCTTGCGGCATCCTGCGTAAAACTTCCTGCACCTGCTTTTTACTATGCTCTTCAAATCGAATAACCAGAATGTACGGCAGGTTTTTCTTCGTTCGCACGAGGTTCCAAATCACCAGGAAAAGCCCAATCAACAAAGAAGCGATGACCGCTGCGTAATACAGCTTTGCGCCTAGCGTTATGCCGAGTGCAATCGCCCAAAACATATAAATGGTGTCGGTTGGCTCCTTTACCGCCGTTCTAAAGCGCACGATGGACAACGCACCGACCATACCCAGCGACAATAGCAAATTCGTTGAAATCGGCAAGATAATCATCGATGTCACCATCGAAAGCATCACGAGCGATGTGCCAAAACTCTTGACAAACACCACGCCCCCAAATGTAATTCGGTAGATGAAATATACGAACATGCCCATAACAAACGCGATTGTCAGCGTTATCACCACATCCCATACGTTCAGCGTCCCTATTAAACTAAAATCTTCAAGAAACTTGCCTTTGAAAAAATCTGTTGCTCCCACAATATTTCCTCCTAATCAAATTTTCTGCATAAAACATATTTTGAAATCGCACTTCGCTGCATCGCCTTAGCGCTGCTTAAAGCACATTTTATACTCTCGGGTAAATACTTGTTAAACTTGACCTCAAGCACCATCATGCCGTGCTCATACACCGCCATACATGGTATACTTTCGTCGAATATATCTGACATCATCGTGCTGCCTTTCAGGTCTATATCAAACGTTACGCGCACATCCTCAATCGGATACACATACGCCTCACGCGTATAATCCACAATCACTCGAGGGCGCAGCAACTCAGATTTCAACTTAATATACATTTCTTTGGCAAGGTTGCTCTTACGCGCAAGCAAAAAGTCGTAATCTCCGGCAATCAAGCTTTCGTACTCATCTCTGGTCAGCTGCATGCTGGTCTTTCGTATGAACTGCCCGTGCTTCTGCTTTCTCTCCAGCTTAATCATGTCGTCTTTATAATCGTATATACGAATCCGATACTTGCACCGGTTATCGTTACCCGCTACCTTTTCGGCAAGCGCGCGCTCATAAATATCGTCAAAATACAGACTTCGAATGTGGTACGACCTATTCTCATTCGCGTTCTCATCCAGCGTCATTATAGCGCCAATTGACGCTCTCAACAAGTAATAATCTTTGTAGTTTATGTAATACTTCAACTCGTGCCTAAAGACCTTCCTCGTCTTTGCCCTCACAATTTGCGCGTCTGTCTTAATAGCCGCAGTTTTTTTCGCAACAGGTCTGGTCGGCTGAGGTTTGGCTGCAATCGGAGTTCGCTGCCTAGGTTCCGGTTTAGATATTTCCTGCTCCACTCTTGGCTCAGGCGCCCTGCTTGGCGAAGGTGCTCTGCTTGGCGAAGCCGGCTTACTTTGCTGTGGTTTTCTCTCTTGGTGCTCTTGTATCTCCGGCGTATCAAAAATCAAATCACTGCTTGATTCGCCGACCGGTTTCCTCGTCTGCGCCGCGCTCTCGTCCTTACGTACCGGCTTAGCAGCCTGCGTTTTCGTCACCTCTTGCTTTGCCTGCGCTGCTTTCTTATCACGCTCATCTAAAATATCATGTTTAGCGTCTTTCGCCATTTGGCTGCCGGGTGATTTCTCCGAGAATATTTCAATTTCCTTTTTCTGCGCTGCTTTGCTTTTGCTAACAACAACCTTTCTTCCGCCGCGCTTTTTCGGCGTATGATAAACGCCTCTGGTTCCTACAGGCTTCTTCCTCTTGGCTGTTTTCTTCTCGACCATCAGCTCAAAAGTATTCTTGCCGTCGGCTGACTCCGCGCCTTTACGCTCTCCCGCAGACTTTGCCAAAGGCTTCTCATTTTTCAGTTTTTTAAATATATCGTCATCTCTTCTTGGCATACATTCCCCTACTACCCGTGCGAATTATTTCCTCCGCCGGTATGTGGTCGTCCTAACTTATAAAATATAGCGTTTGTTCCCTCTTCTGTCAAGCCATAATATGGTTTTTCATACTTCTCAACAGTTTGCGCTTGCACACTGCCGTTACATCCGTTGTCTTGCAGCCCAACCATCGCGGCGTTGTCCTGCTATTAAATCGCGTCCTCCAGCATTGCCGTTTGCTCTGCCGACAGCGGGAACGTATCCTTTAATTGCTGGACAATTTGCGAGTTTCGCACTCTGGCAAACTCCCTCATTCGCTCAACATTCGTTTCCCAGTTGCTTACCGTTCCGCCAAACTTCGCACGCTCAGCTACCATCTCGTCCTTTATCAAATCTACCTGATTCTCAATTTCAGTAAGCACTCTTTCGGTGCTATACGTCTCCCTCATCACCTGCGCAAACCGTTCAATAAACTCATCGCGCCACGGCTTGTATTCAAGCAGCCCGTTTAACAGCGAGCTTCCCGCCTTTCTCATATCCATCCGATACTTTAAAGTCTCATGCCCCGACTGGAAAGTCCAGCAGAAATCGTAATAAATCTGCTTCCATTTCCCGTCCGGCAATATCTGATAATACTGCAAATTTGCGTAATCAGAGTTCGCTATCCAAATCTGATGTATCATTAAATCCATAAAGCTGTCTGTATCAATATACTGCGCAATATAATCAAAGTTCTCTTTGCTGGACATATCGTTACTGTCTACAAATTTAATCAGCTCTTTATACTCGGTATTGCTGCCCTGCAATACAATCGTAGAAGCCTTCATTATATTCATGTTGTCGGCGTCAACAACGCCCTCATGCTGCGCGATAAACTCCTCGTTGCGCTTTTCCTGCATATAATATACGCCCCAGTACTCTCCGTTTATATACAGCACATACGGCTTTACCGCCTGGACAATGAAGTTATACCCCTGCCCTTCGACCAGTGCAAGCAGCGTTGCTTCCTTTATCTTGGCGATGTTCTGATCCTGCCCGCCTTGGCGCAATTGAATCGCTTGATACTGCTCAAATGGTCTGTTGTCAAAGAAAGCATAATCCATCACTCCGGGACCGTATTCGCTCCTTGCAAAAATAGCAAACGACTTTTGCGCCTTATCCCTGCTGTAGCCGCCTTGAATCCGTATACCAATGTTTTGCGCAAACACCTGATTGCCGTTCTCGTCAAACACCTCAAACGATGCAGGTCTCTCCGCCTCTTTCCCGCTGGCTGAATAGTTCGCGTTCTTGTAGTGCCCGGGGCTGCCCGCAATCTCCACAGCGTTTGGTCCCAGCATATATATTCCGTTTGTCTCGTCAAATAGATAATCGTTCTCTGTGACAACCGACAAAATCGGTAGGCTGTGCGTCTCGCCCACAAAGTACGAGTTGGTACTGATTTCGCTATTTATATATCCGTCCAAATACGCCCTCGCCCGAATCATCCCTGTTGCCGACATGCTTATCGGCTGCGTGTACAGCATATCGTTTTCACTCGGCTCACTGCCGTCAAGCGTATAGTATATACTTGCGTCAGAGGCGCTGCTTATAAGCGAGACTTCAACTCCGCTGTCATAGCTCCCGGCTCTAATGTCCACGCTCGGCGGTTCAAGCACGCCGGCAAACGCGTTTACGTTAGCGGTCTTTGGTGTTGGTACGCTGAAAAAGTAAAGCTCGTTTCGCTCATCCACTCTACCTACTGAAACACCCTTTGGTGTAAAAGTTATCATATACCTGTCTTGCAAAGCCCCGCTGCTGTCATATAGCGCCAAAACTTCGCCCGATGCGCTCAGTCTAAAGTTGGTGTGCAGATAATTTTTTTTTTCGTCCTCGCCGTCCACCGGTTCTCCCGACGCAATCACGACAATATACTCACCCGCACCAATCGTTATATCTTCAAATTTCCACTTCGACGGATTGTTTTGGTCGTCGCTTAGGCTGTATCCCGCGAGGCTCACCGCAGCGTCACTTCGGTTATACAGCTCTATCCAGTCATAATACTCGCCATCGCCTTCCTGCAAAACGGTGCTGTTGCTCACCATAATTTCGTTGATGATAATCTGCCCGGTCGTTACAACATTGGTCTGCATATACGTCACAAACCCTTCGCCGGTGTTCGGCAATCGCGGCGTCGGGCTGTCCGTCTCCTGCCACTCATCGCCATAGCTGCCGTCTTCGTCTGTTACGCGTGCATACGAACGGTCAGTACCGACTTCTCGGAGCACAACGCTGTCCACAACAAGCCCCATTTTATTTGAAATTATAATCGTTTCTTCCAGCGAAGAGATCCTAAAACTCGCATACAAATCGTCGCCCGGCAAGCTAGTCTCATACCCCGACGCAAACACAAGTAAATACTCCCCCGCGCCAATCGTCACATCGGGGAACTGCCACTTTCCTATGTTGTTTGGGTCGTCGGACATCGAATATCCAAGCAAGCTAACTGGCTCGCTGCCGGTGTTATAAATTTCAATATAATCATGAAAATCGCCAGCAGAGTCCGCTATAGTCGTTCGGTTCTGCGACATCACTTCAGTAATAATTAAAAATTCCTCGTCAGTTTTTCTGCTGTCCAAAAACGCAGCAACCCCCGCAGCATCGTTGCTAAACCCGGGCGAAGGCGCTTGCTGAGCTACCCATTCATATAACTCGTTGCGTCCAAGCGACACCCCTGTTATTTGGTTCTCATACTCTATCTCGTCCACAGGCTGCCCTGTGTCGTTTATCAGATATATACCGCCTTTGTCTGCGGCAAGCTTAAACCCGATATGCTGATACACTGCGTTTTTATCGACAGTGGTCGCATTCGTAGCAAAAACAACGATATATTCTCCGGGTCCGAGCGTAATATTCGGGAACGTCCACTTCACTTTACCGCTGTCGTCAGAAAGCCCATAGCTAAACAGGTTGACAGCGCTGTCCGTTGGATTATAAATCTCTATCCAGTCACTGAAATTGCCGTTCTCGTCGGTGATAGTGCTTTTGTTAGACGCCATAAACTCGCTGATCATAACAAAGTCTGTGCTCACAGCTTCTTCCTCGTTCTGTGCTCTAAGCGCAATAACTAATATGCCGGCAAACAACCCGGCAATAACTATGGCGATAATGATGTTTCTAAGCCTTCGCAAAAAGCTCCACACTCCCCCTGCAATAATGATTTGCGTTCTTGATATTTTATCACGTCTGATGTTTAAATACAACTCAATAATTGATTGTTTACCAAGGCAAAACATAAAATTACATACAGTACAAGCAAGGCAAAAGGCCCGCGCTAATATGCCGCAAAGCCTTTGTAAATCATAGTAAATATACTGCTATTGGTAGTACTTTTTCAGCACCTGCGTTGCATCCGCCACAACTTTCTTCTCGTCAACGTTCACCAATTCGCCTTCGTCCACAACAATTTCCCCGCCAACAATCGTTGTATCTACGCTGCCTTTCAGACCTACCGTGCCCAGCATGGATTTCGCGTTAAACTGTGTGCCGACCAGCTCAATTCTGTCCGTGTCTACCATAAACGCATCGGCCGCATACCCGACGCTCAGCTGACCAATATCGTCTCTGCCGAGCACTCTCGCGCTGCCTCTCGTCGCCAGCTTCAATATGTCGTATCCGCTCGGCGCATCGTTGCTTGAGTTCAGTCTGTGCAGTAAAAACGCAACACGTATCTCCTCCAGCATACTGCTCCCGTCGTTGCTTGCGCTTCCGTCAACCGCCAGCCCAACAGGCACACCTTTCTCAATCATCTGCGGTACTTTTGCGATACCCGACGCCAGCTTCATGTTAGAAATCGGGCAATGTGCAACGCCTGTTTTCGTCTTCGCCAAAAGGTCAAGCTCCTCGTCATTGAAGTATATCCCGTGCGCAAACCAAACGTCTTCGCCGACCCAGCCTAGATCCTGCATAACTTCAAGAGGACGTTTGCCGTACTTTTCTATCATATAGTTTTCCTCGTCTTTGGTCTCTGCCAAATGCGTATGCAGCCGCACACCATACTGCCGCGCCAGTGCTGCGCTCTGCTTCATCAAATCGTCCGTCACGCTAAAGGGCGAGCACGGCGCAAGCGCAACCTGCCGCATAGAAAACCGTCCCGCATCGTGATACTGCTCTATCA
>JABGQS010000069.1 GCA_018648645.1 Clostridia bacterium | reverse complement strand
AGTAGTCGGTGGTGGTTTGAGGGAGCACAGTATTCTGGCTCGATGTCTTTGGCTCATAGCTCATTACCTCGTTGTCAGGCTCCTTGGCTTTGTTCAAATATCCGCCCAGGCTATTAAGCCATTAATCTTCCCAAACACCAAACTCATCAGTTCTATCAACCAATACTTTTTGTATCTTTCCTTCTACTTCTACCACCCAAGCCTTTACGATTACACCATTCCTCTCATATGAGACTAGAAATATATTCCCATTTGTTAATGGGTATGTATATGCATCCGTTCTTAATCCTGCAATTTGTGCACTAATTCTATCATGTGGTGCACCAAGTAATTGTTGTACATCTACCGATGTAGATTCCATATCAAATACATCCAGCTCATTTTCTGTAATATCACGCCGTAAAATCATCAAATATTTATCTCTGTCTATTTCCACTGGTTTCACTTCAAACGGTTCAATATCATAAACCATAGGGTGGGATCTTAACGTTACATCAACAAGCTTAAAATACTTATCAAATGTAAAAGTTACCACAGCCAATTCAAATAGTTCATCGTCAAAATAATAGAAGTAATGCCTCATACCTGTTCCGGTTGCTTCTGCCGGAGTCATCCTTCTGTTGGGAAGTCCCAAAACACGAAACATATCAGCAAGAGTTATTTCGTAATTCACTTCATATCCATCATATACAAATTCTAGGTCTTCATGCGTGATATCACTACGTACAATATAATCGCTTGCTTGTGCACACCCCATGCACAGCGAAGAGATTAATATACATATCAATACAACAAATATCCCCTTTGCCTTCATCTTACCGCCTCCATTTTTACTTATCCTCATTAAAGAATTCTTCATTAATCCACTCTGTTCCTCCATTGTACAAAACATACATTAACTGACCATCACGAAAGAAATAATCATACATATAACCTGTTCCGACATCCTCCGCTAGCTCAATCGAAATTCGAACATCATTTTCTTGTAGTGTACTCCCTGGATTATAATAGTCCGACATCTCTTCTCCAAAGATACTCATGATTTCCCCCACAACAGTTGCTCCAACCTCTTTGAACGTCTTTGGAGGGTCTGCCAAAAGCTCAGCAAGTTTTTTCACATTCTCAAAAAAAGTTTGGTCTTCTGTACCTTCCCCTCCAAAAGGTTTCGTACTCCTTACCGTCAGTACCTCCATTTCAACATAATTGCCATCAATCTCTGTTGTGTAAATCGGATTATTGCTTAGAGGCGCTTCTCTTAGGAGCCAATGTTTCTCATTTATAAGCCCTCCGTTATTTTCCTTTCCGTTCAGTATACTTCGCGCAATTGAGATAACATCTTCTGTCCCTTCAATTACTTTTCCATTTGCTATAGATTCCAAAGCGGGTTTTATGAGACTAATATCTTCATCAAGCACATCCCATAAAGAAACTTCCTCCTCCTTTTTTAACTTCCTTTCTATTGGCTTAACCGTTCCCGTTAATTCAAATCGTGCAAAATCCTTCGCAATGTCCACATCTGTATACCAACCGGGGATCTCCTGATAGCCATATAAATATTCCAACACCGCTTCCTTGCCACCTTCAAGCTTAATATAATCATAGTATCCTTTTATCAAGGGGAAGTACTCCGGATTTGAACTTAAATCATTATCAAGCCATTGATATGCGCTTATTGGCATCGTTGGTACATTATTATTCCCTTTGTCACTACCACTCTTATCCTTCTCATCAAAATCAGTAACTTCTATATAATTACCAAATCCACTTGAATCCTTCTCTCCAAAGTCCGTTACTTCTAAATAACCCGGTTGAATTCCAAAGCCACTGGTGTCTTTCTCATTGAAATTCTTTACTTTCATAGAGTTGCCAAAACCACTCGAGTCTTCCTCACCAATACCCTTTACTTCTAAATAACCATGGTGACTTCCAAAGCTACTGGTATCTTTCTCATTGAAATTTCTAACTTCAATAGAGTTGCCAATGTTACTATAAGTGTTTTGCATACCTTGTCCATAGCTTTTGCTACTCTTGTTCAAATACCCATTCGGACCAAATCCTGATTATGCACTATACCACTACATACTTTGAGAGAATACGCTATTATATCAAATGCTTGCATCTAAAATGAATGAAAAGGCTCACCAAAAATGAGCGAGCCTTTTCGAAAATTAGAATAATAGTATTTTATCAAGCTCGTTTTCTACTTGAGCCTCTTGACAAAACTGATTCTCTTGCATACTCTCTATCTTATCATTTAGAGACTCCGCGGGAAATAACGGTCTTAATATCACAAAGTATATTATTAGTAATATTAGTAGAATTACACCGATTATTAATAATATAACCAACCAAAATTCTTTCATTTGCTTCACCCTTTCAATACTCATAATGTCCATTTATTTTGGCAACTGTAAGTTATCACTAAACTTTTGAAACTCAGTTAACTTTTCAACAATCTCCCAAGAAGTATCCTTCTCATTACTTATATTACATATCTTTGTCCTGTCCGTTTCATACCCCATTTGATACAACATGTAATGTAAATTAATTTCGACAACCAATCTATCATAGCCCCATTTTTCTGCAATTTTTGGGTATCCCTCCACTATTTGTGCCGCCAAATCCTCACCTATGCTTTTTCCATCTTTTAAATACGAATACATCTCAATTGCTTGCTCGAACTCTGGAGTAGTAAAATCAATCATGATTGCCTCGCTTTCTGCTGCTCCCTTATTATCAGTTGTTGACAAAAAGCTTCTAGACAAACTGGTTACTTGATTAATTCTCTGAATATCTTCTAAACTTAATTTCTCATCTCCTTCCCCCCAAGAACCACCAGCTCCGCTACCGCCGCCACTAAAAGCTCCTTCATTGAATATACCTAAGCTTTCATCTCCTTCTTGATGAGGATGGTTTTGTACAATATCGGGCACTGGTTTCTCATTATCTCCACTACCAAAGTATTGCGTTCCATGAACAAATTCATTATCCCCACTATTTGTATCACCTTCATCCATCCCCATTTTCGCACGATTGTAAGCATCCCTCTGCGCAACCAACCCGTCAACTTTATCAGAATAGTCCGACCAATCCTTCTCACTGGCATCAGCCTCGCTAGACTGTCCAAACGCATTCACGTAATCGTCCTGCGCCTTGGCAACCATATTGTTATAATAACCAATCTGCGCATCATACATCTCATCTGTCGGTATCTGCGGTTGGCTCTGCTGCCACGCAAGTACATTCTCATCCGCTTGTAGCTTCTGTTTCTCGTCCTCACCCAAGTCGTAATAGCTAATCGGTTTTGTGCCGCTCGGATTTTGCGGCTGTACTGTTGTTATTGGCTTTTGCTTCGGTACCTGCTGTGGCTGCTTGCCGTGCAT
>JABGQS010000068.1 GCA_018648645.1 Clostridia bacterium | reverse complement strand
AAGCCGAAACGGACGCGCTAAAAGTGAAGCTGATATTGCAAAATCTTTCGTTTGTGGAGCAGGGTGAAAATACGCAGATGCTTTGGTATCATGGACGGCTGCTGGTTGACGTGAAGTAGCGCGCGCGGCAGTTGCATATCGTCTGCGATATTGCATGCGCGAAATGCGTCTCTGTTGCATAGCTCCTAAGAGTGAAGTATAATACAAACAATAAAAGCACACAAAGGTTGAATTATGATTAATATCAATAAGCTGAACCCGACGGAAAAAGAAAAGAATATACTGAGCATATTAAATGCTATCATCAACAAGGACGAGGTGCTCAGCAGCGACATATCCTCAATGACGGGGCTTAGTATATCTACAATCAGCAGGGTGCTTGCTGTGCTTAAAGAGCGAAATATTATCGTGCAGACGGGCAAAGAGAAAACGGTAAAGGGCAGGCGTCCTGAATATGTACGTTTTAACAAGGACTATGGGATGCTGGTGCATCTTGACGTGATGCCGAACGGTATCATAGGGTGTATTGCGAACTTGAACGGCGAAGTTAGCAACACCGAAATTATCAACTTTGAGAACCTTGAGTTGTCACTAAAGCTGCTGCTTGATTCGATACAAACGATTTATGCGAGTATCGTGCGAAAGTATTTGCCCGTCGATCAAATCGTGCTGGCGGTCGGCATTTCGCTGCCGGGGATTGTGGACGAGGACAAGCGTATCGTGTATCGTATTCCCGACATTTTTCCGTTTAACGACATCGACGTGTTCAGCTATGCAGAGCGGTTGCTTAGGGTACCTATCATCATCAACAATGTTTCTGACCTTTCTGCGATTGGTGAGCGGATTCGCTGTTATCCAAAAAGCGACGATTTGGTGTATCTCAACATATCGCCGACCATCGGTGTTGGCGCGGGCGTGATTGTCAACGGCAGGCTTATCAAGGGCAAGCAGTTTTTGGCGGGCGAAGTGGGCGACATTTATTTTGACCGCGATAACTTCAGCAAGGACGCCAAGGTTGGTGCCCAGCGACTGGAGGAATATGCAGGGCTTAAAGCGTTGTATGACAAAGTGACGCTGAAAATGAGAACCGGCGGTGCGGATATACTGAAAGCGATTATGCGGAGGAGAAAACCGTTAAGGTTAACCTTAGCTTTATCGAGCGCGCTGTGCAGGCGGGTGACGAGGACGTGAAGTCGATTTATCACGATGTGCTGCAGGTGTGGGTCATACTGCTGATGAATATAATACTGCTGATAAACCCCGAGCATTTGATTGTCGGCGGTGCGATTACGCCAAAGAATGTGCTGACCATAGACACGATAAACGCGATGTTGAAAAAAGCGCTGTTTATAGAGCTGAAGGTGAAGGTGAGCGAGGTTGGCGAGAACGCTGTGCTTACCGGCGGGCTGTACGAATTGAAGCGGTATGTGCTAAATAATGAGATTGTAAAGGCGGCAGTAGGCGACCTTGAATAGTAATTGGAATTTCGTTAATAGGCAGGCGTAATTGCAAGCAAAAGTGCAATTCATATAGATTTTCCTGTCAAGCGGTTTGGTCACGTTATCTTGAAAAAACTTAATAGTAAAAATTGCCCCCAAAAAAAAGGTATTCTGATTTTTTTGTAGAATATGTTACAATAATCATTTAATTTCAAGCTGAAATAAAATAGAGTGGAGTGACATTATGGATTTTAATTCGACCGTTAAAGGTTCACTATTAGAAGGATTTTTTCCAAAGGGTTGGGACATGAAGAAAATTGATGAGTGCTCAGCGGGCGACCCCGCGACTGTGCTTGACCGTCAATCTTTTTGGCACGAGAAATTTACGCCTGTTTCATGCAAGAACGTGGACGATTTTGCTGTGTTTATGGGACACTCGATGGCTTTGCAGATAAAGGACGCGGCAGAGCGGGGCGAGCAGCTTGCCATGATATTGCCCGTTGGACCGATGGGTATGTATCGCTGGGTTGTATATTTCCTGAAGGAGTGGAACGTGAGCGCGAGCCATGTGCATTGCTTTAACATGGATGAGTGGAGCGATGCGGACGGGAACACCATGCCGGGCGACTCTGACGGGTCTTTTGAGGGCGCGATGGAAGAGGCGTTTTATGGCCCTCTTGGTGAGCTGACTGTGCCAAAGGCGCAAAGAAACTTTGCAACCAAGGAGAATCTGCCGACTTACCCTGACAAAATTGCGAAGCTGAAAGCGCAGGGCGTAAAGCTGATTCTGGTGTTTGGCGTGGGTCGAGTGATGCACATCGCGTTTTGGGAGCCGCACTTTGCGGAGGAGTTCGACAGTGTGGAGGAGTGGAGCAAGCAGCCGTATCGACTGGGTGCAAAGCTGCATCCGTTGACGGTTGAGCAGAACTCTATCACGAGCTTTAAGAGCAGAACAACGCTTGTGCCGTGTTTTGCGAATACAGTGGGACCGGGGCTGTTTTTGCAGGCGGATTATATTATCGGCGGGTGTGACGGTGCATTGGGCAGAGGAATGCAGTGGCAAGGGCTGTCGCTTTGGACGACGCTGAGATATGGACCCGACATGTGGATACCGTCGAGCTTTATACCGACGATGGCAGGCAGGCTATATTTCCTAGAGGAGTTGGCAGGGCCGCTTAATGCAGAGTGTAACTAGTACGTAAAAATATTTACGATTTTGACAACGGAGACTATCCAAATTATTTGCGAAAAATATAAGTTATTGATGGAGGGTTTATGATGGATAAAGTTAGAGTTGGAGTTATAGGAATCGGCTGGTTTGGCGAGATGCACGTGATAACATATCAAGGCGTTGTCAATGCGCAAGTGACCGCCATATGCACGAGAACGAAGAGCAGACTGCAAGAGGTTGCTGACAAGTTTGGTATACGAAAGACTTATACGGATTATAACGATATGCTGGCGGACCCGGACATCGACGCGGTGTCTATATGCACGCACGCACCCGATCATTTGGAGCCGATGCTGGCGGCAATCAAGTCCGGCAAACACATACTACTGGAAAAACCGATGGCTCTGACTGTTGCGGAATGCGACAAGATGATGGAAGCGGCAAAGGGCGCAAAACAAAACATAATGGTGGGACATATCTGCCGATTCGAAAACAGCTATGCGATGGCGAAGCAGCAAGTGGACGAGGGTAGGATAGGCGATGTGCTTTCTATTTATGCGCGCAGAAACATCAACGGCGCGTTTGCTGTGCCGCATCTTGATAAGCTAAGCTCTGTGACGGGTGACGCGGTGCACGACATCGACCTCATGAACTGGATTATCGGTAAGAAGGTAAAGTCGGTGTATACCATGGCGCTGAACCCACGCAAGCTGCCCAACTATGACGTGGGGTTTGTTAACCTCAAATACGGCGAAGACACGGTGGCGGTGGCAGAGAGCCTTTGGAGCCTGCCTGCGAAAACGCCGTATGCTATCGATGCGCGGATGGAGATACTCGGTACAGACGGTGTGATCTATATTAATGAAGCGGCGAGTCCGTTGGTGATCGACGACAAAAACGGACGCTCGATCGGCGAGACGGTGTATTGGCCGAGCATACACGGCAACATTACGGGGGCGCTGCACAACGAGCTGACGTATTTCATCGAGTGTATCAGAGATATTAAAAAGCCGGACATCATTACGCTTGAGGAGAGCAGATACGTGATCGAGGTTATCAATGCGGCGGAGAAATCTGCAGAGACGGGTGAGATCGTTTATCTGTAGGAAACCGCGAATAGAAGGAGCAATTTATGAGTAAAGCAAGAATGGCAATACCGAAGAGCGAGTACTTGGAGCGCATAGGCAAGATACAAGAGCAGATGGCGGCACAAGGCATTGATTTGCTGGTGACGCATGCGTGCGAATGTGAGTCGAGCAACGTGCGGTATCTAAGCAACTTTTGGGCAGTGTTCGATTTTGTGGGCGTTTTGATACCGCAGCGAGGCAGCGCGATGATGTTGACCGGCGGTCCCGAGAGTTATGATTTTGCTGTGCAGTTTTCGCAAATTGACGATATACGAATACATCCGTTGTACGTGGAAACGGCTGCGCCCGAGTGGGACAAGCCGACGGACGCGTTTGATTTCAGTAAGTTATTTGAAGAGATTGGCGCGACGCAGCCCATCAAAACGATTGGCATCGCGAACAAGAATATTATACCGCACGAGATTATGAAGGACATACAGAAAGGCGCGCCG
>JABGQS010000067.1 GCA_018648645.1 Clostridia bacterium | reverse complement strand
AATGTGACCCGCTTCGACGAAGTAGGTAACGCCTTTGCGCTTCAGCAGATTGCACATGTCCATTACGCCGTGGATGCCGTGGTTGGCCGTGATGTCATCGCTGTCCATACGCTCTGACATGTTGTACGTGGGCGTGGTGTCACAAACGATGACCGGCGCTTTAAGCGAACAAAGCGCATCGATGGATTCGAGCGACGGCGAATATGCGAAGTGGTACGTGATGACCGCGTCTACATCCGCTTCGTTAAAAGCCGCTGCGGCTGCGTCGAACTCCGGTTTTATGCGACAGACGTCCGAAGCGATGACTTCGATGTCTTCGCTCTCTAGCATCGATACTGCTGTGTCCATACAGTTTTGCATGTCGGAGCGGTCTACGCCCGCGTCGTCGTATAGTTTGATATAGAGCCGCAAAAAGCCAACTTTTATTTTACTCATAATGCCTCCCAGATAAACGCGACGTGCTGCGCGCTATTTATATATGTTACCCGCAACCTCGTCGAGCATGTTGCGGCTGTTGTTGTAGAAAGCGTCCTCAACGTCCGACTTGCTAAGCCCAACCGTTTCGCTTGCGCGTTTGAACGCGAGAATCTCTTCATACATGAAGAACGTCATTTTCTCGCCCTCTTCCTTGCTTACTTCACGAAGGTGTGAGCCTAAGCTTGGGTCGCCGTACATTCCCGGCGGAATGAGGTTGATGTATGTGTTGTTCTCTTCTATACGCCGCATGCGCATGCGCAGAATCGGCATGTCGCTGCCAAAAAGTACACGTTGCGGTCCTACGGATTCGAGCATTTTGGTCATGGCGAACTCGCTGGTGTTGGCGCAAAAGTCGAACAGCAGGTCTGCGCTTTGCGACAACACTTCGAAAGCGTTGCCGACATCGCACTCGCAGTATGCGCGCCCAATGTGCGCGATGATTAGCTTGAGGTTTGGGAACTGCTGCTTGATTTCGAGAATCTGCGCCAGGTTTACAGGGTCTTTCAGCCTTGCGTGGCGCGGAACGTGCAGCATAATGATGCCGCCGAGACGATCGATGACTTTCAACTGGTGCTTGGGGAAAAAGTCGAGTACACGGATTTCTGCTTCGGGGAGGTATTTTGGCGCTAGGTCGAGGTATGACTTTAGCCCTAAGAAACCGCCTTGCACAACAGCCTGCTCAATTTGCTCTCCGCTTTGCGTCGGGTGAGAGTAGTACAACGCAGGAAAGCCTGATTTCTTTGCGCTTTGGGATACGTAGCTGTTGATGACAGGCAAACCCGGTTCGTTGCCGACTGCGCCGCCTGCGAATACAAGCGCTGAGACTTCTTTGTCCGGGAACATCAGCCGATATGTCTCTTGCAAATCCTCTATGCTGTTATCCTCTGCCACCATTGACGGCCAGGTAACCGTACGCTTTACTTCCCCCGCCTTTTTCTCAATCTTGGCGGCGTCTTTCTTTAGCCAAATGTGCGTGTGAATGTCGATTATTTTGCTTGGCAAAAAATCTTTCAACTGCTCTTCATAAACCTGTTTGTCGTATTCCGTTACATTAAATAAACTCATAAGTATCCTTTCGATTATCCCAATACTCTCTTAGCTTTCTCGTTTCGTTAACCTTATCTTCGCAGTAAGCGTGCGTGTTTCGCCTGCCGCCAAACTACCAAATACAACGTTGTTTCCTATTTTACTAATATCGGACGAACCCCATTCTACATCCAGATTATCTGTGTTGCTCTCGCATTCGATAATTTGCGTGAACTCAATATCGGATATCGAGCTGCCGGTCATGTTGTATAGAGTGAACCTTAGCTCTATTCCGTAATCCTTGTGGCGCAAAAGCTGGGTTACCCGCACGCAGGGGTTTTCTGTCGAGAACAAGTTATACTCGCGCCAGATGCCGCAGTCCGGGCATGGTCCGTGCCATTTTGGTGATTGCGACTCGCTTGGTATGATAACCCCAAGGCTACAACTCATCTGCAAAGGATAAGTGGCGGTGAACTTGTAACCGTCCTCGGAATTAATCCGCACAACACCATTTGCGTCTGATACTGCACGAAGCGGTGCGGCCAGCGCTGTGCCGATGCCTCCCTTGCCGTAGCCGTTGCCGGTATAGAACAGACGATGCGCGCCGCCGACCTTGACCACGCTCGGGTATGCTGCCATTTGGCTGTCCCATGACTGCTCTTGGTATAGCCCGCTGACCGGGCCTAGGTTTGGTCCTATCTGCAAATTGTCGCCGTAACTTTCACCGCGATACCAGTCGATCCCATCCTCAGATTCTGCGTAGCAAATGCTATAGTATCCCCATCTTGTGCCTATAGCGCTGTACCACATTCGGTAGCGTTCTATTTCCTCGTCGTATATTACGTATGGGCCTGCTACGGCAACGTCCTCATAATCGTGCTCGGGATCGCGCTGCATGTTCACTCCACGGCGTTGCCAATCTGTCCCGTTATTAGATTCTGCGCAGCATATATACTTTTGCTGATCTGTAAAGTAGTCTTCTCCGAGCGTCGGGCAGCCGGTGTAATAGTACCTTATTATATAGCTATTATCCTTCTGCTTTATCTTTATTAGACTTCCGCCGGCTATGCCTATCATGTCCGGGTCGCCTAGGATTCCCGAAGGAGGCAGAATGGGGTTGCCGGATACTTTAGTGTAACTTTTGCCGTCGCGAGAGAGCGCACACCCTATCCCGGGAAATCCTGACAAACCCTGCCCTATGCCATTGTTGCTTGTGTAGTAGATATGGTGTTTGCCATCTATCATTATTGTGTTGGGCAGGACACACCATTTGCTGTCAAACTCACCTGCTTCGCCGTTGTCTATAATAACCTCGCGTTTGCAGAAACCATCAACGTCGTTTATCGATGATTTAGTCAGGCATATCTGTATTTTCTCGGACGGAGAATCGGCTGCATAATAGAGGTATATTTGCCGGTCACGAACTTCTGCATATGGGTTCATGCATATAGTTTCGCCGAACTCTCCCCCGATTTTCGGTTTCAGAACGGGATTATTCTCGTGCCTAATCCACGCTAAGTTCTTTCTAAATGAATCTATCACTTTGCATATCCTCTTTGCAGCGTCTTTCCTTAACCGGATGTGTGTATATCAATTATCCTGCTTGGCAGAAAGTCTTTTATCTCCTTCGTTTCTCTAATTAATCTTTAATCCAAGCCTCTCATACTGCTCTTTTGGCGCCTTGAATTCCTCCATCGCTGCTATTAGCTTGTCTATCATTATGCTTTCTAAATCTAAATCCTTTATAGGTTTCTGCTGTTTGTAATCCTCTTTATTATCAAAAAGCAAACATCCTATGATATGGCTTATATCCATTGGGTTCCAATCTAAATCTTTTCTTTGTTCCTTAGAATATTCATTGCTGGGAATTTTAAAAACCGGATAATCTGTATAATCTAAGAATCTTCCAACCTCTATCTTTTCCATACAGTTTTTCCCAATAAATCTCCAGCTTGTTATCGGCATAGCACAATAGTTAAAACATGGTTCGTTATTTTCATTTGCCGGTCCCCTAAAATAAGTATATCTTCCATCAAAAATATTTACAGCTTTTCCATGCATACCAAACAACGCATCGTCTCTTATCTTCATATCTTTGCCTTCAATTAAACCTCTTAAGGATTTGCCCTGCACACTATCAGGAATTTCAATATTGAAAAAATCTAGGATAGTTGGCATTATATCAATAGTTTGTGTTATCGCGTTAACTCTTTTTCCGGCCATCTTATGGCCAGGCATATGTATCATCAATGGTATATGCGATAACTCATTATAGAAATGCATTATATTCTTACCCACCCAATTATGTTCCCCTAACAAGTGTCCATGATCTGTTGTGAAAATAAGCAGAGTATCTTCCCAAAGACCAGTATCTTTTAAGGTTTCAATTAGCTTACCAACCCATCTATCTGTCATCGTCAAAGTACCGGCATACCTTTTTCTCAAATGCTCAGTAGCCGCTTGAGGTTCCTTTACAGGTGCATATCCAGACCATTCGTACCTTAGTCCACAATAATCATCATCATATAAATCAAGATACTCATCAGGGCAATCAAACGGTTCATGAGGATCAAACCCTTCAACATGTAGATAGTAATCATCTTCATCTTTATTATCCTTCAGCCATTGACATGCAGATGCAAAGGTCTTTGGCGTTGGATAATCAGCTTCAGTTTTAAACATTGCTCTATTTAGCTCATACTGCTTTGACGCTTGTCCATAATACTCATCAGGCAGGCTTGGAGGGGTTACCCTAGATACCCATGGGTCATACTCTTGTCCTCGATGCATTTCCCACGTATTGAACGACTGGATATAGTTTTCGCCACCGGGTTCAACATAATGTGTGTGATCAGTTGTTACATGACAGAAAATATCGTTCCTTCTTAAAACTTCTTGTAGCGTTATATCGAACGGTTCAATAGGACCCCAGCATCTTTCAAGAAAATTCATCCGGCCCGTAAAAAAATCTCGCCTTGCTGGCATACAAGGTGCCGAACCTATCCAGTGATTATCAAACACGATAGATTCATGAGATAACCTATCGATATTTGGTGTCTTTACCCATGTTTCTTTATTATATGTAGTAAGTGCATGACGATTTAAGCTGTCAAGCAATACTGTTATTAATTTCATAGTTACTTAGTCCCTTCATATCCATCAGCAAGCAATCCTAACCCAAAAAAATTATTTTTTCTACTCTTTCCCATAAATAGGTGATATATATGCTACCTGTCCATTCATCTGGGATATTTCTGCATGGTATATATCAACTTCTGTGTTTGGGGATTGATCTAAAAAGTCAACCGATATATCGTAAGCATATTGCGGAATGAGCGTGTGCACAAGATAAGCGTGACTAGAATAATACTTCATGTGTTGGCTATATCCGGCTTCCAGCAATTCTTTTATTGTTTTTGTTTGCGTTTTACTGTTCACATTGACTGATACTTTCGTATCTTCGTTCC
>JABGQS010000066.1 GCA_018648645.1 Clostridia bacterium | reverse complement strand
CCCCAATATCTCTCCCTTGTGCACATTAAAGCTTATTTCCGGCGCATCGGGCGCAATTTTCAGCCCCTTCACCTCAAACGCTATGTCTCCAATAGTGTGCACATCTTTCTCATAAAACATGGACGCTTCTCTTCCTACCATATCGGATACTATCTTATCAAGAATTACGTCCTTTTTTGTATTGTCATAAGTCCTAATCGGCATTCCGTCACGTATAACTGTAATACGATCCGCAATTTGCTTTACTTCTTTTAGAAAGTGTGAGATATATATGATGGATACACCGCTTTTTGCTATACGCTTAACCATATCTAAAACAAGCCCGGCATCCTGAGTATTAAACATAGACGTTGGTTCATCCATTATCAGCACGCTGGGTTTTGTGGAAAGCGCTTTAATTATTTTAACAAATTGTTGCTGAGCAACACTTAGTTTGTAAACAGTCGTATTTAGTGGCAGCTCAATACCAAGCGAGTCGCATAGTTCTTGCGCTATTCTAAACTGGCTCTTAAAACTACTAAAGCCGCCTTTTGCTATTTCTTGTCCGACAAATATATTCTCTACAACATTCATCCAAGGGACAAGAATGTTCTCTTGATAAATTATATTTATTCCAAGTTCACGCGAAAGCGAAGCCGTCATGCGTGTATATTCCTTATTTCCAACGACCATCGTTCCTGAATCCGGTATATATGCACCGGAAAGTACTTTCATAAGGGTGGACTTTCCTGCACCGTTCTCACCAACCAGGCAATGAATTTCGCCCTTATACAAATCAAGAGTCATCTTGTCGAGCGCTTTGACACCAAAGAACGTCTTGACAATGTTATTCATTTCAATCACAGGTTTTCTTGATTCGCCCATTTTCTCACCAACCTTCACAATAATAGATTTATGCTGAAACGCCGCAAAAAGCGGCGTTTCAGCATACTTGATATAGTTGCTCTGATTACGGAGTGTATGCTCCAATGTTCTCCACTACGTATGCATATGCAAGGTCCATGTCATCCCATTTTATCCACTCATCAATGTTGCTAGAGTCTATAGGAATAATCGGCAGTGGTATCTTAGCATCTCCCCACTCTTCGCCATTCATAAATGCCCAAATTATGCCGAACTCAATGAGTCCCTGAATGTTTGCAGGAGCAGTCATGTTAGCAGCTTCCTGTCCATCTTTAAGCATCTGAAGTCCTTCGTTTGATCCGCCTGTAGAGATTATTGGAATATCTTCCATTCCGTACTCTTTCAGTGCCTGATAAACGCCTTTTGCTTGAGCATCGTTGTTAGCAAAAACAACGTTGAACTCAGCTATGTCGGAGTTTACAAAAGTCTGAGTAACATTGTAAGAAGCTTCTGTTACCCATTCGCCGTTAACAAGTCCGACCATTTCGATCTTGTCGCTGAAGTCTGCAAGTGCTCTGTCTACGCCAACTTGATAAGCTTCGTAAACGCCTTCGCCCGGTCCGCCGTGTACATAAAGCAGCTTAGCGTCTGCAACATTGTTCGCAGCCCATTCGATAGCAGCATATCCGATGTCGCCATATTGGCAAGCTACCTGACCAATACATTCTCCGGCGCTGCCATCGTCCGGCAGGAATGTGTTGTCAACAGCAATCGGAATTCCGGCTTCGTTAGCCATACGTACAATTGTTGCGCCATTTTCAGGTGTAACAGGGAATATAGCCAAGACGTCAACGCCCTGGTTGATAAGTTCCTGAGCCTGAGAAACCTGAGTTTCTGCATCCAGCTTAGGATCCTTAACAATTACTGTAACGCCCTTCATGTCAGCGCCCCACTGCAACCCGGCAAGTGTAGATACGTTCCAGTCCTGACCTGTATCCCAACCAAGATATCCGATTGTGAAGGTCATTGGGCCTTCTGCAGCATCATCCGCAGGAGCTTCTGTTTTAGCACAAGCAGCAAAGACTAATGCTGCCATCATTATTACCAAAACAATTGCAATAATTTTCTTACTCATTTCTTTTCCTCCATACATTTTATTTTTTATATCACCGCAAAAGCGGTATTATAAACATTTTATTGTGTCCCTTAGTTGCCACTTTCCTTATGGTTTCACAAATCCTTGCGTCGGTGGCAATTTATCAAGACCTTTTTTGTCCCACTCGTCATCCAGACCAAGTCCGCTAAGATCCGCAACAATGTTGCGTTTCTCCGCCTCGTACATCCTCCATATAACCCTGTTGCCTTGCAGCGCGCCGTTTCCGTCGCACATCGGGCGTACATCGTTAAGCACGCAGTCTGCGAAATAGTCGATTTCGTATTTAGGGAGATGGCTTGTTTCTTCACAGGTGAATATGAGCTGTGCCTCGTCAGACACTTCCGAATAATTTGAAAGGTCTTTCGTTTGATGCAGCCACATCTTGCCTTCGTTAAGGCAGCACTCGACCATACCGTCTTCAAACATAATATGCATGGCATAGCTGTGACGCGTGCCTTTTGTACCCCACGTCCCAAAGTGGTATGCAAGCCTGCCGTCTTCAAATTCAAATATAGCGTTGCTCGTTCCTTCAAGCTCTACCCATTCGGTGCACAGCCGCGTTCCCATATGCGCGCCCTTAATCGGCTTGCCCATCAACCACAGCAGCAGGTCCACATAATGGCATCCGTGGGTATAAAACTGACCCCCGCCCGATGGTTTTGCCATAGCAAGCCAATGCCCTTCCGGCAGCCATGTATACTGCTCTGTCCAAATAGACATTTGATAGAAATTACCGTAAACCTTTTCGTCTATAATGCGTTTTAACTCCGTAATCATAGGATGGAATCTCATTATATAGCCGATCATCAGTTTAACGCCCTTCTCGTCGGCCGCATGAGTCATCGTAAGGCATTCCTCTTCTGTCAACGCCAGCGGCTTTTCCATAAGACAGTGTTTGCCCGCATTGATAATGTCCATCCCCACCGGATAATGCAGAAAATGAGGAAGCGCTACTAAAAAAGCATCTGCATGAGGGAACAAATCCTTATAGTCTGTCACAGCATGCTCTGCGCCAAGAAAATCAGCCATCTTTCTGGCTTTTTCCAGCTCAACATCACAAGTTCCTACAACCTCAATCTTGTCTTTGAGCTCGCTGAAAACCTTCTCATGAATGTCAGAGATAAATCCACAACCAACAATCGCCAGTTTCACCTTGTTCATACTTTTGCCCTCCCGATTTTTAAGATATATGTTCCTGCGCCACTTCCAAAGCGACTTTTACCCATTCCTCCATTGCATTAAGGTCTTTCTTGATGGTTTTTACATCCTTCAGGTTAATCTCAATATTGCATCCCCGTGCTTCTTCAAGCCCTTTTTTCATAAAATCTTTTACATACTTCCTGTCAAACCCGTTCGATATCACCTCGGCAGGGTTCGGTCTATATGACACCACGTAATTCCGTCCAATCTGCTCTGCGCACTGCGCAATGTTGGCCCACGGAGTTACGGCTATTACTCTCAGGTTAGGTATCTGCTTCAAATACGGAATCTTTTGTGTCAGGTCCTCGCAGCACCCATACGCAATCATGCCGTATTCCTTTGCCATCCTTTTATGATAGGCAATGCAAAACTCATCCGTATCTTTTGGCGAAACACAGTCAAACTCCTGTCCTTCGAAAAAGTGCCATAGCTGTTTTCTTTTCACACTTTTCGTTTCCGATGAAGGATCGGCAAGCTCCTCGCAATACGTCATCGTTTGGTTAAACGTGTTGATAAGCCTTAGGTCACCGGCGTTCTCGCACTCCTCGTGCAAGTCATGTACGCCGTCTTCCATAAAGCTCAATACTTCATGAAGCCACTCCGGGTTCTCGTAAATATCCATAAGCATCTGCTCATATCCGCGCAGCTTGCACAAATCGTGCAGCAGGCTACCCGAATACGTTCTGATCATAGGTCCTCGGTCAATCACAACGTCTATAATCCCGCCAATGGCATCATTTACATAATTATAATTCTGAGCTGTTGCCGCCTCGTCAATAACATGAACCGGCTTCATCATTTTTTCAAAATCGCCAAGCTCATTCATAGTTGGCACAAACGACCATGACCCATCCTTGTCAGTCAACTCAGATTTCTTAAACTCCAAGCCCCAAGCGTTAAGCGCAAAATGGTCATCGCCTGCATCAGGGGTGTTTATGTACGGCGCGCCATACACGCACTTCATCGTTATCCACGGCTCAATCACCGTGTCGTCCCCAATTCGGTCGTGAAAAATGAGCTCCAGCATATCTCTTTCCGCTTTGCGTGCGGCGGGATGAGCGCATTTCAATGTGGATGCATCGTCAAAAACCTCTTGCCACCACATAAAGTAATTCACATTAACCATGGGTCTGCTCATTTTCAGCGAATTTAGTTTTCTCCAGTTTTCACGGCGCTCGGCTTGCACGGGTTTTTCAGATATCTCTTTGACTTTATGCGCTAATTTTCTAAGGCGAATCTTGTCTTTTTCAAAGTCGCTCATTTTGTCTCCAATTGTCATTCTCAAAATGCTGCCCGCATACCGGCGACCATTCAGAGCCGAGTAAGCTGCTGCCAACCAACACAAAGCTCAACTCCGGCTGTTGCTAACCTCTACAAAACATACTTCATTGTTTCTCCCAAACTTTTCAACTGAATTTACAGATTATTTCCGTCAGATAACAATAAAGTAATTATACCGGTTTCTCAAATGGTTTCTATGCAATTCTAGAACTTTTCTACTTTCCTTCTCTCGCATACAATCAAGGCAATAAATATTCCGATGAATAAAAAAAATGTATGCTTTATTCTACTATGTTTTTTTTCAAAATCAAGTATAAGTTACACTTCCCAGCCACCAAAAACCCTTTGCATATACCACTTTCGTTTTTGGTAAAGCAAAATCGCTTCTTTTTCTCAATTACACCTAAATCTTTCCAAAATTAATGCCAGATTTACACTTAATTCTTATATGCTCTTGCTATTGCGCTGCCTAATCGATTCAATATCTGCCTATGTATTC
>JABGQS010000065.1 GCA_018648645.1 Clostridia bacterium | reverse complement strand
TATTTTAACCGAGGTTGAGCTCTTTGGCTCTTTTTTATTTGAATTCCCTTTTTACACCATTATACGGACTTTATCATTTTTATTCTTCAGGTTTGTAATAGATTAATACAAACTTAACGTTACATACTATTTTAATGCCAAATCGGTTAAAATGCAAATAACTATAACGCCCAAACTACGATCGAATAAGCAGCAGCTTTGTTTTTGCCGGGGTGATAAGAAATGCAGGTGGCAGCACTAGAAAAGAAAGTTTAGTTTTTGCGCGAAAAAGAATTACGCGTACAAAAAAGTGTGCTATAATTAGGCATGGACTATCGTATCAAAACAGCCGGTGGAATCGTCGATTTTTCACTTATCAGAAAAAATGTAAAGAACATTCGTCTTCGCGTTACTGACGAAGCAAAGGTGGTTGTATCTGCGCCAAAGCATACCAAGCAGAGTACGATACTTAAGTTTGTGCAGGACAACGCTGATTTTGTTGCGGAGAGAATCGAGAGGGTGGAGTACACGAGGCTTAGCTCGTATCCCGGTGAGTATAGAACGGGCGACATGTTCAGCTATCTTGGGCGAAGGACGCTGATGCGCGTCGAGAAAGGCGAGCGGCATGGAGCAAAACTTTCGGGCGGGCTGCTGACAATTCGGGTGAGTGACCCTGATGACCCGCAAATGTGCAAGCAGAGCTTTGTCAAATGGGCAAAGAAGCAGGCGAAGATTGTGTTTGCGGAGCGGCTTGCGGCAGTGCTGCCCGCGTTCGAAGATTTGGCGGAGTATGGTGTGCGTATCAGTGTGCGCGATATGAAGACGCGCTGGGGCAGCATCAACGTGAAGAAGCACACCATGAGCTTGTCGGTGCATTTGCTGCGGTGCGAGGTTGCGCTGATAGACCACATAATCAAGCACGAGCTGTGTCATTATTCGTATCAGAACCATTCGAAAGCGTTTTATGACGAGCTGATGCTGCACAGCCCAAACACCAACGCGATGCGAAAACGTTTAAAAGAATATGGATTGGTTGGGTTTTAGGGGAACAGGAAACCAATAAAAAGCGTCTAACTAATGGGGATGAAAATGAAATATTTAATATTGAGCGTATTGATTTTTGTTTTCTTGTTCGGAGCAACTTCTTGCGCTAAAGAGCCCGCTAAAGAGTCGCTTGTTTTAGAGGATTTTTATTATGATGAGATAAAAGAGCCTTTTTTATCGCAAGAAGAGCAAAAAATCTACAAAATCAATCTGGAAAGATTATTTTCGCATGTACCTGCGGAAAAATTATTTGAAGATGAGATAACCTATTTCGATTCGGATTTATACGGAGAAGATTACAGGTCTGATTATCTTGGAAATGTTGATCAAATAATTGATAGTCCTGAATTAGCAGTTAGGCAGCATTTAGTTTTTCATATGGGTCAGTCCGATCAAAGTTATAGACTTCAAAGACCATACTTGGTGCAATACGATGACGCAAAGGATATTTGGTTGATTACTGCAAGCCCTGATTATTTAGTCGGAAGAAAAGGCAGCGGTATTAGTTTTATGATTGCAGGGAACGGTGATATATTAGGCGTATGGGAATACCTCGGCTTTTTTGAAGAAGAGGAGGATGGTTATTTCAGCATTTTAAATTATGATGATATCATTTGGGATGACCGATTCTTGGTATCAGATACAAACCCCGTTGAGATTAATACTGCAAAAGAAGCAGCTATGAAATTTGAAGAGATTTGGGGAGAATCAGTTATTGAGCAAAGGCCGTATATTGTAAGCTTTGACCCTGTTGCGCAGTATTGGATGGTGGAAGGGAACACTGATTATTTAGAAGGAGCATTGGGAGGTAACGCAATTGCGATATTTTCTAAAGATGGAAAAGGGGAAATGTATGTACTTCATACAGAATAACGAAGAATTGAAGGACGGGTAATGAAAGAATTTATTAAGAAGCACATCGACAGGATACTGATTATCACGGGAGTGGTAGTTGCGGTGGTTGGCAATGTGGTCGGGTGGGCGCTTGGAATCCCGCTTACCTTTAGCCTGTATGCCGCGATACTGCTTTTGTTTACGATCGGGTTTATTGGTGTTGGATTGATTTTCTTGAGCAACCGTATTAAGGCTGGCAGACCAAAGCTGAGCAAAGCAATACGGTACTTAGTTGTGTTTTTTGGGTTGATTATGCTTTTTGTCGATATTGCCTGGTTTGCAAGCGGGATTATAGATTTACTAATCGTGGCTTATGGAGCTTAGAATCAGAGAAGCAAAACCGGATGAGCATGAGTTGCTCACGAAAATATCGTTTGCGGCAAAGCGGTACTGGGACTATCCGCGCGAATACTTTGATATATGGAAAGATGAGCTAACAATCAGCGAAGAGTATATACGCGATAATGTGGTGTTTGTTGCAAAGACAAAATCACGAGTGTCTGCGTATTATTCGATCGTACACGTAGAGCAGGAGTTTTTTGCCGGTGATACAAAGGTTGAAAAAGGATATTGGTTGGAGCACATGTTTGTACTGCCCGAGCACATCGGCAAGGGCGTTGGTGCGGCGATGTATCTACACGCGCGGCAGTATTGCAGGGACAACGGAATCGATGCACTTATGATATTCGCAGACCCGAACGCAAAAGGGTTCTATGAGAAAATGGGTGCGCAGTATATTGAGGAACGCCCGTCCGGTATAGCGGGGCGCAGCGTCAGTTTGTTTATAGACATGCTGTGAAATTGTTTAGACTTTTTTTGCAAGCAGGATATTTGAGCAATGCTTATGTAAAACGCCGGATGACATACAGTCGAAAATAACCTCATCACACTGGATAATCTCTAGATTAGTATAGTATGTAAAAAGTTCGCCCGATTTATATGTGTACGAGTGTTTTTCGTAATCGGGCGCTCTGGAAATAAAGGGCTTTTTTACAAAAGCGCTCATTGAATGTATTCCCCCTTTATTAGTGTGTAAAATGTAATTACAGAATATTTCGCTTCGTAAGTCATCAGGAATATAATGCAATGCTCCACTCGAATATATAATATCGTAGTTATCCTCAAGCCTGAATTCGTTCATGTTTGCCACAAACGCATTAATTGCTACGTTGGCTTTCTCAGCTAATTGCTTTGTTTTCTTGATTCCTTCTTGTGACGAATCAAAAGCTGTAACATCATAACCGTTCCGGGCAAAAAACACGGCATCTTTACCTTCTCCGCATCCGATATCCAGCAGTTTAATTTGCCTTGTCGGTGCAAGATGTTGCATTATATCAAAACACCTATAGTTAGGTATTTGACCCCAATAGTAATCTTCTCTTTCATACTTTGTGTTATATGGGTTTTTATTCTCCATACTATTTGGATTGACAATGTAATCAATGCTTACATTAAAGATTTCGGACAGAACAGGAAAATACTCTATATCGGGGTATGCAGAACCTGTTTCCCATTTTGATACAGCCTGAAAGGATATGCCCAGCTTTTTGGCTAACTGGTCTTGGGTGAGATTATACTTTTTTCTAAGCGTTAAAATTCTGTTGCCAATATAATTCAGCATTATTACACCTCCGGGCATTTTGTATATTTTAAGTTTAACCCTTATTTTAAAAGAAGTAAATAACTTGTTTTTTGAGTCGTGCTCAACTGACAATTGAATTTAATGCTTTTGCGCCGAAATAAAGTTCTTGCTAATAAAAGATACTTTTGTTATAATCATTTGATGTAGCGTCTTTCTTGCTCTATACCGTTGAGTATAGGGCCACATCAATCACTTGCATCTGCTGGTGGTTGAGAGTCCAAAAGGGGAGGTAAATTCAATGAATAAGTATGAAAGCATGTACATTTTGAAGCCGAATCTTGACGAGGAGACCAGAAACGGGATTGTAGAACGTTTTAAGTCTTTGGTTGAGGAAAACGGCGGCAAAGTTGAAAAAGTTGATGAGATGGGTCAAAGGAAACTGGCTTACGAAATCAACTATATCAGCGAAGGTTACTATGTTTTGATGACTTTTGAATCGCCGGGCGAGTTACCGCAAGAGCTTGAGCGTATTTATAAAATCACTGAAAACGTAATAAGATTTAACGTAATTAGACTGTAAAGGTAGGTTTATATTATGAACAAAGCAATGATCATCGGAAATCTAACGAGAGACCCAGAGGTTAACACTACTGCATCAGGAATATCTGTGTGCAGGTTTACGGTTGCTGTTACAAGACCTTTTAAGAGAGACGAAACTGATTTTATTTCTTGTGTAGCCTGGAGAAAATCAGCGGAGTTGATCAGTCAGTATGTAAGAAAAGGTAATAAGATAGCGATTACAGGATATATTCAAACCGGAAGCTATGAGAAGGACGGTATCAAACGTTATACAACCGACTTGATAGTTGAAGATTTTGAATTCTTGACACCTAAGGGACAAGGCGGCACAGGAAATCAAGACGCACCGCCGCCACCAAAGGAATCAGGACTTTTTGAAGACGAGAAGAGCGACTTTGAACCGCTCGACGATGAGCAAATGCCTTTTTAATTTAACGAGAAGGAGGAAACACTATGCCAGATGATAGACCTAAAAGAAATTTTAGACGTGGAAAACCAAGGCGCAAGATATGTGCGTTTTGTGCAGATAAAAGCAAGAGCATCGATTATAAAGACATCAATAAGCTAAGACGGTTTTTGACCGAGCGAGGCAAGATTCAGCCGAGACGTACGTCCGGTGTTTGCGCAAAGCATCAGCGGATGCTTGCAACATCGATCAAGCGTGCACGGATTATGGCGCTTCTGCCGTTTTCGCAAGACTAATAACAACACACGAGAGAGTGGCAAAAAGCTGCTCTCTTTTTGTTTACAAAAAGTTAGGCGGGCGGATTGTATGATTTTACGTAAAATTCTTGAAATTTCTTCTGAAACGAGATAAAATGATATATAGACAAAAACTTGTCAAACCTTACTTTGCCGAGATATAAACTTGCACAATACTTATACGCGAACTTTTATATATTAGGAGAAACGCTATGAAAAAAACGCTATTGATTCTGCTGATTTTGCTGTTGGTTTTTGCGGCTGTGCCGATTACTGCGCAAGGGGCGGACAGCGATTTTGATGTGACATATGATCTGGCATTTAGTTCGCTGCCGTACAAAGGCGGCACGATGAGAATTACAATCAATGTATATAATAACGGAAGCTCAAACATAACCTGGGTGGACGCTATTGT
>JABGQS010000064.1 GCA_018648645.1 Clostridia bacterium | reverse complement strand
TTGGATATCTGCTCGGACAACGCAGTATTATCGATAAACTGAAAAATTTTCAGCCGCCTTGGGCGCTGTCTGCATATGCGAACAGTGTTGCGAAAAGCGTAGCGCAGTCCGGTGCGTTTATACAAAAAACGTTGGTCAAGACAAACCGTACTCGAAGCAAGTTTAAGGCATCTCTGCATGGGCTGGGGGTTTTTGTATATGAGTCTTGTGCCAATTATCTGCTGGTAGATTTGAAACCTGTCGAAATAACGGCGCGTGAAATGGCGGAGGCGCTAAATCCATTTCAGATATTGATACGCAACTGTGAGAATTACACTGGGCTCGACGATTATTATGTGCGATTGGCGGTTAAAAGTGAAGAAGATAATCAAGTTTTGATAGATACACTAAAGAGGATATTGAAAGGGAAAAAATGAGCAAAGTATATTTTGTAGGGGCAGGGCCCGGTGATCCTGAGCTGTTGACGATAAAAGGGAAAAGAATCATCGATGAGAGCGATGTGATTATTTATGCAGGGTCGTTGGTGCCCAAAGCGGTTATTGCAAGCCATAAGAAGGGCGCTAGTGTAATGAGCAGCGCGAGTATGAACTTGGGCGAAGTGCTGGAAACGATTAAGAAATCGGTGGGCGAAGGTTTGCGTGTAGCGCGCGTGCACACGGGAGATCCGTCAATCTATGGCGCTATACGAGAGCAGATTGATGCATTGGAGGAAGCGGGCATTGAGTTTGAAGTGATACCGGGGGTATCGTCGTTTGTGGCGTCTGCTGCGGCTCTTGGCGCAGAGTTTACGCTTCCAAGCGTGTCGCAAACGGTAATACTGACGCGAATGGCAGGCAGAACGCCTGTGCCGGAAGGCGAGAGTTTGGAGAGCCTTGCATCACACCAAGCATCCATGGCGATATTCCTTTCGGTGGGTATGATTGAAAAAGTGGTATCGCAACTGACCAAGCACTACAGCGAGGACACACCCGTTGCGGTGGTGCAGCGTGCAAGCTGGCCTGACCAAAAAATTGTGCGCGGCGTGCTTGGCGACATTGCGAACAAAGTTAAGCGGGCGGGTATCACCAAAACGGCGCAAATCCTAGTTGGCGATTTTCTTGGGGACGAGTTTGAATTATCTAAGCTGTATGACAAAAACTTTACGCATGAGTATAGAAAGGCAAGCAAGTGAAATTAGAGTCAGAGCAATGGGCATATCTGTCGCTGACGAAAAACGGACTCGCTCTTTGCAGCAAAATTAAACAACACTTTGGCGGCAATATTATCACGATAAGCAAACGCGCAAACAAAGATACAGACAAATCGTTTGACTCGTTTGCAGAGGCGGTTGCTTATGCGTTCGCGAAATACGACTGTCTTGTCTGCGTTATGGCGACAGGCATTGTTGTGAGGTCGATTGCAGATTTGATGAAGGATAAAACAAGCGACCCTGCTGTGCTGGTTCTCGACGAAAAGGGCGAGTATTGTATTAGCCTGCTGTCGGGACACATCGGAGGAGCAAACGAAAAGGCTCGCATGGTGTCAGAAGCTATCGGTGCGAAAGCGGTGATTACAACTGCTTCGGACGTTTCGGGCAAGGTTGCGGTAGACACGCTTGCAAGCGAGCTTGGTTGTACAATTGCGGATATGAGTGCGGCAAAGGATATTACGTCTATGATTGTCAATGGGGATCGTGTGATGGTGTGTGCGGACGAGGAGCTGAAACTGCCGTCATGCTTGATTCAAGATGAAATGCTGAACATTGGCGATTATGATGGAGTGATATATATCAGCAAGAAAACGAACGTGAGCATAGTAAAACCGTTTGTACAGCTGATTCCACGATACATTGTTTTGGGCATGGGGTGCAGAAGGGACACAAAGAAGCAGCCTATACTGGATTTGATAGAGAAGCAAATGAGCGAAATTGGTGTGAGTTTGAAAGCGGTCGCCAGCATCGTTTCGGTTGATATAAAGGCGGATGAGGTTGGGTTGATTGAAGCGGCTAAAGCGCTTGGTGTACCGTTTGAAACGGTTGACAGGCGTGAAATTGGCAAGGTAGAGCACATGTTTGAAGGCAGCGATTTTGTAATGCAAACGATTGGCGTAAGCTGCGTTGCGCAGCCATGTGGATACATCGCTTCGGGGCGCGGAAAAGCGCTGCTGGACATTAGGCGAGAAAACGGTATGACGCTATCGATATGGAAAAAGTCATAGAAGATAACAGAGACATGGAAGGAAGACTTAATGGGGAAATTATACGTTGTGAGCATTGGACCGGGCAGGGAAGAGTATTTGACGCCGGCTGCACGAGAAGCGATAGAGCGCTGTGATGTGGTGTCGGGGTATACGAGCTATATTAAGCAAGTCAAGCATATTATTGGCGATAAAGAGATTATTCAGACGGGAATGCACAAGGAGATAGAGCGATGCAGAGCGGCGGTGCAGGCTGCAAACGGAGGTAAAACCGTTGCGCTTGTATCCGGCGGAGACGCGGGTGTTTATGGCATGGCGGGTCTCGTTCTTGAGATAGTTGAAAAAGAAGGATTTTTTTACAGCGTGGAGGTCGAGGTTGTTCCGGGCATTACATCTGCCACGGCTTGTGCATCGTTGCTTGGAGCGCCGTTGATGCACGATTTTGTAACGATATCGCTGTCTAACTGGCTGACGGAAATGTCGCTGATTGAAAAGCGGCTGCACTGCGCGGGAGACGGCGATTTTGTGGTGACGATATACAATCCGAAAAGCAAAGCACGCCCCGATATTATCAACAAAGCGCGCGATATATTGTTGGAGTATAAAGACAAGAATACACCTGTGGGTATTGTGCGCAACGCATATCGCGACACGCAGGAGATTGAGTTGACGACGCTTGAGAAAATGTGCGAGAGCGTGATTGATATGCGCACCACCGTTGTTGTGGGGAACGCCGCTACGTACATTGCGAATGGCAGGATGATTACGCCGAGGGGTTATAAAGTATGATTATTGTTTTTGCGGGGACTAGCGATGCGCGTGAATATGTCGCGCAGTTAGCGCAGCGGGGCGAGAAGCTTGTTGTGTGCACGGCGACCGCCTATGGTGCGAGTTTGATTGCACCACACAAAAACATAGTTGAGATATCGGGGAACTCACTCGACAAAAAGGGCATTGCACAGCTGGTTGCAAGCAGAAAGGCCGATAGCGTTGTTGATGCGACGCATCCATATGCGCTGGAAGTCTCGTTGAACATACGGGCGACCTGCGACCAATTGGGCGTACCTCTTGAAAGAAGAGTCAGGGAAGGGTTTTTGGAAAAGAGCGAGGACTTGGAGTTTGCGGACGATTATACATCGGCGGCAAAAGCGCTTGCCAATACCAGCGGGAAGATATTGCTGACGATTGGGAGCAGAAGGTTGGAGCCGTTTGCGAAAAATATAGAGATAAGTCGTATGATAATTCGGGTTTTGCCGACCGCAAAGGTTTTAGCACATTGCGAGTCGCTTGGGTTTGCGCCGGCGCAGATTATTGCGATGCAGGGACCGTTCTCGCAGGAGCTTAACGACAGCATATACGAGGATTACGATATAGTGCACATGGTGACGAAAGACAGCGGCAAGCAAGGCGGTGTTGCGCAAAAAGTTTTGCCTGCTATAGAGCGCGGTATACATGTTGTCGTAATCAAAAGACCGGAGGAAGACTAGAGTGGACAAAAATACGAATGTGGTGATGATGCAGGGCTGTGCTTCGTCGGTTGGCAAGAGTTTGCTGAGCGCGGCGCTTTGTAGGATTATCAAGCAGGATGGGTATACCGTCGCGCCGTTTAAGTCACAGAACATGGCGCTCAATTCATATATTACGGTGAAGGGTGACGAGATGGGCAGGGCGCAGGTTGTGCAAGCCGAGGCGGCGGGTATTGAGCCTGATGTGTTGATGAATCCGATACTGCTTAAGCCAACGTCTGACAAGAAAAGCCAAATTATCGTTAATGGTAAAGTGTATGCCAACATGGATTTTAGAGAATACCATAAGCTGAAACCTAAGCTGAAAGCAACGGTGAAAGATGCGTATAACGCGTTGGCGGACGAGTATGAATACGTCATAATCGAAGGCGCGGGCTCTCCTGCAGAAATCAATTTGACTGAGGGTGATATTGTGAACATGGGTATGGCGGATATCGCTGATTCGCCGGTCATTTTGATTGGCGATATAGACAAAGGCGGCGTGTTTGCCTTTATTGCAGGAACGCTTCAGTTGCTTGAAGAAAAGCACCGCAAGCGGGTAAAAGGTGTAATCATTAACAAGTTTCGTGGCGATGTCGAAATATTGAAACCGGGGCTGGGTAAGCTCGAAGAGATCATCGGGATTCCTGTGCTTGGCGTTGTGCCGTATCTCAATGTGGATATTGAGGACGAGGATTCGGTGTCCGAGCGCTTTGACAGAGTGGTGGGCAAAGGCGATGTTGATGTGGTCGTCATCAAGCTGCCACACCTGTCGAACTACACTGACTACAACGTGTTTTCTCTGGAGAAGTCGATTACCATGCGGTATGTGGAAAACCTAAACGACATCGGCAACCCCGACTTGATCATTTTGCCCGGTACTAAAAACACCATTGAGGATTTGCTGTACCTAAAATCTGTTGGGCTTGACGAGTTTATTGTGCGCCATGCGCGGCAAGGGAAGGCGGTAATCGGCGTGTGCGGCGGGTATCAGATGCTCGCGAACTCGTTGCACGACCCGCACCACACGGAATCAAGAATCGAGAATATTTCCGGCATTGGACTAATTGATATGGATGTGACTTTTGAGAAGGAGAAAGTGACAACGCGTGTGGACGGGCAGATACTTTGTGCAGACATAGGCATGCTCGCCGACCTTGAAGGAACGCAGGTGCAAGGCTACGAGATTCACATGGGCAAGAGTACATTCGGCAGAGATGCAGTGCCGTGTATTAACATTGTAGATTCTAACGGCGAAGAGGTGGAGATTCTCGACGGTGTAGGCAACGAGGAGGGTAACGTGTTCGGTACGTATATACACGGTATATTTGATAACAGCGGACTTTTGCGTGGGATTATCAACAACATTCGCAAGGCAAAGGGGCTCGACACGGATTCCAGCGAAACAATTACATTTGAAGAATATAAGCAGAGCGAGTATGACCGACTTGCCGATATCGTCCGCAATGCGATTGACATGGATGCCGTTTACAATATCATGCGGGGCGAGCTATGAGCGGATCGTTGGTATTTAACTATTTTACTGCGATAATTATCGGGTTCGTTCTTGATATATTTTTTGGAGACCCAGCTTGGCTGCCGCATCCTGTGCGGTTTATCGGGTGGGTTATATTGAAGATGGAAAAGCGTATACGAAAGACATGTAAAACGACTAAAGCGCTAAGGCGCGGTGCAGTGTGGCTACTGATTAGCGTTTGCATGATTAGCGCAGCGCTATGTTTTGGGATACTCTTTGGGTTATCGAGACTGGGGCAGGTGTGGTTGTTTGTTGGGCTGGTATATTTTTCGTACACAGCGCTTGGAACATCATGCCTGGCAAGAGAAGCGAGAAAGGTTGGGCAGGCGCTTGACGAGAGCTTAGAGGAAGGGCGCGAGAGGTTGAGTTATATCGTCGGCAGAGATACAGCGAACCTTGGCAAAGACGAGATTGTGAAAGCCACCGTTGAGACTGTTGCAGAAAACACTACTGACGGGTCG
>JABGQS010000063.1 GCA_018648645.1 Clostridia bacterium | reverse complement strand
CAACAGATAGCTGCTAACCAATCAGCTGCTTAGATAAATGTAACCGAGGAATTTACACACTTATATGGACTTGACTCGAATAGCTTGTTTTCAATCATCATTTCATGGGGGTAAGGGGGAACTATATCAAAAAATGAAATAACATGCGTAATCTAATGCGAATATACCATGAATATGGTAAAATGTTAGTGATTTCAGAGTAAACGCGAAATTGCTCCTCTTGAAGCATTGTATAGCACAGATGCAAAACCAAACATCTTGTCCTACGGTGAAAAAAACGATATCGTATTGAAATATCAGCAGCGGTTAAAAGACCTTGCATATCTAACAACAGAGCCTGACGGCACGTACGGCAAAGACACACTTGCCGGTATAAAACTGTTTCAAGATAAAAACGGTCTTATCTCTGACGGATATTTAGGACCCGCAACGAAAGACCTTCTTGATTCGAGCGAGGCGCTCCCGAACGCGCTCACAATTGGAGATTCAGGGGATACAATCACCAAGGTACAAAAGAGGCTGGTCGAAGCGAACTGCTTGAAAAGTTCTTCGACAACCGGATATTATGGTTCTATCACCGAGGCCGCAGTACGACTGTTTCAAAAAACAAACAACTTAGCGGTTGATGGAAAAGTCGGCAAACAAACCATCACGCTTTTGATGAGCGACGATTTTAAGAAAGCATTGAATCCGATCTCCGCCAGCGACGGCGACGGCAGCAGCAGTAGTGGCGACAGCAGCAGTAGCAGCGAAGACAACGTTGTAGCGGCGCCTTCTAAGGATAAAATTGCCGACATGCTTGCCATTGCACGAAGCAAGCTTGGATCGCCATATGTGCGTGGTGCAAAAGGACCTAACGAATTTGACTGCTCCGGATTTGTGTATTGGGTGCTTAATAAAGCTGGTATAAAACAGAGCTATATGACTTCTTACGGCTGGCGTACAACGTCGAAGTATAAAAAGATTACGGACATCAACGCACTAAAAGCCGGCGATATTATCGTATTCCATATGTACGGACTTAGCTCTACAAGCGGGCACATGGGTATTGTATCTTCGAACACGAATATGGTTCACGCTATCTCCAAGGGTGTCATCGAGACAAGCTATAAGCAGACCTATTGGAAATCTCGGTTTGTAAGCGCGTATCGAATATTCTAAAATAAGGTTCTGGTGCAACGAATTTAGGTTAATAGAAATTCAAAACTCCGTATGGTATAATTAAGCAAATTACTATACGGAGTTAATAATTTGACAGAGAATATATTTTAATGGCGTCATTTTGAGAAGGAAATCATATTGCTTAGTGTGAGATGGTATTTGAAGTATCCGCTCAGCTATAGAAACTTTATAGAAATGATGGCTGAGAGAGGAATAAAAGTACTCTTACAACAATTATTAGATTCTTTGCACCAGAACCATTTTATGTAAATATTATTTCTGCACCCTCTGATAAATCGTAGAAATCGCCAACTGTTAAAATGCCATCAACCTCATCGCAAAAGTCTTCCTCTTTAAGACCAAACATATCTACTGATGCTTTGCATGCCCATAGTTTTCCGCCTGCCGCTGATATCATTTCTATGAATTCATCAATTGGAGGGATATCTAATTTTTCCATTGTCCTTTTCATCATAGCGGTTGCAATAGCAGACATTCCGGGGATAGCGCCCAGCCATGTTGGCATACCAAGTGAAGTACCCGGCAAGGCCAGTGCTGGATTTCCTACTGTCGAGATTCTGATTTTCTTCATTTTTTTCTTTGTTATTGCGTCCATACCGAAAAACGTAAAGAATACATTTACCTCGATACCTTCCATTCTTGCCCCGTTTGCCAAGAACAGTGCTGGATAAGCACCGTCGAGGGAGCCTTTTGAACATATTATTGATACTTTTTTCAATTTACCTTCTGGCATAATTCGTCTCCTTTTCTCTTATACGCAACTTGCGGGCTTTTCAAATCCTGCAATCATTGTTGCTTTTTTCATTGGTCCATCCGGGAAAAGTGAATATAATACTGCAACGTCTATTCCACCCACTTTTTTTGCACGTCTTATTGATGGCGTGCTGCCGGTTTCGTCAAAGTCTTTTTGAATATAATCGATAATTTCCCAATGTGCATCAGTCATTTCAATTCCCAATTGCTTTGCAAGCTCTAACGCGATTTCCCTAGTCCATTGTGAATGATCGGTCATATAACCTTCAGCGTTCAAGCTAACCTGCTGTCCGGCTATTTCTTTTACAGCTGGTTCTGCAAATAGCTGAGTGGACAGATATCTCTCGCCTGTGTCCGGCAGAATAACAACAATCAATTTTCCGGCATTATCCGGCCGCTTAGCAATTTCATTGGCAGCCCATACAGCTGCTCCGGAAGATATCCCCACGAGCAGACCTTCAGTCTTGGATAATTCCCTTCCGGTTTCAAACGCGTCTTCATTATCAACTGTGACGATCTCGTCATAGATTGACGTATTTAAAATATTCGGTATAAAACCGGCGCCGATTCCCTGTATCTTGTGTGGACCGGCTTTTCCTTGCGACAATATCGGCGAGCCGGACGGCTCTACTGCCACAACTTTAATGTCGGGATTCTTAGATTTCAAGAATTCTCCCACACCTGTAATTGTTCCGCCTGTTCCGATACCGCTAACGAAAATATCAACTTTGCCGTCGGTATCCTCCCAAATCTCCGGTCCTGTTGTTGCCCTATGAGCTGTCGGATTGGCGGGATTAACGAACTGCCCCGGAACATATGAGTTAGGGATTTCGTTTGCCAGTTCCTCCGCCTTTGCAATCGCACCTTTCATACCCTCATCACCATCGGTTAACACAAGCTCTGCTCCATAAGCTTTTAAAAGATTTCTTCTCTCAGTGCTCATTGTGTCCGGCATAGTTAGGATAATTCGATAACCCTTTGTCGTTGCAATATATGCAAGCCCGATACCCGTATTTCCGCTCGTCGTCTCGATGATTACGGAACCACTTTTCAAAAGTCCTTTTTCTTCTGCATCCTCAATCATTGCCTTTGCAATTCTGTCTTTTATGCTGCCGCCAGGATTGAAAGATTCCAGCTTTGCCACCACTGTTGCTTTTAAGCCGTTTTTCTGATTTAGCCTTGAAAGCTCGACCAAGGGGGTCTTTCCAATCAGAGCGGGTATGCTCTTATAAATCTTTGACATGTTGCATCCTCCAAATACTACTATCCATATATGTTTTATATGCTTTAACGTATTATATTCTAAACAGGCTCGCATTGTCAAGCTTTTATCATATAATTATTATATGTTTAATATGTTATTGACAAAACAGGTCAAATTTCGTATATTTAGTATAAGAAAACTGTACGAAACGAGGGAGAATGATGAGAATATCAGCAAAGGGACGATATGCGCTGGCTGCCATGATTAGCATTGCGCAGGAGCATAATAATTCAGACGAGCATGCATCAATAATCAGCATATCGGATAAGCTTGGAATATCTAAAATATATTTGGAGCAAGTTTTTTCTCTGCTAAAAAGAGGCGGGGTTGTAAACTCTGTTAAAGGTGCTCAAGGCGGTTATTATCTGACTCGAATGCCTCAGAAGATTACAGCAATGGATATATTATTAGCTGTTGAGCTTTCATTATTTGAGAATGCCGGAGAAACAACCAGGGAAAAAGCACCGGAGATTGAAACGGCTATGCGCATACTTGTATTCGACATGATAGATGATTCGATGAAAACCGTGCTTCAAGAAATAACGCTGGCGCAATTGGTAAGCGAGGCTGAAAAGAATAAAAAAAATCAAGGATACATGTTCTTTATTTAGAATAGGAGAGAGATTATTATGGATTTTACAACCCTCTGTATACATGGAAATAATGAAAAATATGACGAAACCGGTGCAGTCAGCGTTCCTATTTTCCAAACGGCAACATTTGCGCGCCCGGCAGTTGGACAAAGCACAGGGTATGATTATTCCCGGCTGCAAAATCCCACAAGAGAACATCTTGAAAAAACTGTCGCCCAACTGGAAAACGGCATAGAGGCTATGGCGTTTTCGACAGGGATGGCTGCAATCGCCGCGCTTATGGAGCTTTTCTCTCCCGGTGATCATATCATTGCTTCGGATGACCTTTATGGAGGCACGCACAGATTGTTTTTTGGCATATCCGCAAAAAACGGAATCATTTTTGACTTGGTTAACACATCGGATATTTCGCAGATTGCGAATTTCATCAAACCGAAGACGAAAGCGATATTTGTAGAGACGCCCACAAATCCGATGATGCAGGTTACAGATATAGCGGCTGTGTCGCGACTTGCAAAGCAGCATAATCTTTTGCTTATTGTCGACAACACTTTACTGACGCCTTATTATCAGCAGCCTTTGCGGCTTGGGGCTGACATAGTTATACATAGCGGCACAAAGTATCTTGGAGGACATAATGATACTTTGGCGGGATTTTTAATTGCATCGGATCTAAAGCTTATAGAGCGGCTGAGGTATATATATAAAACGACAGGCGCATGTCTTTCGCCTTTTGACAGCTGGCTGCTTATCCGCGGTATCAAAACGCTCGCCGTTCGTATGGACAAACAGCAGCAAAACGCAAGCATTCTTGCTGCTTGGCTTTGCAAACAGAACAAAGTGAAAGCTGTGCATTATATTGGCCTTGCCTCACATCCCGGTTATGAGATTTCAAAAAGGCAAGCTACCGGGTTTGGTTCTATGATTTCCTTCGAACTGGATAGCGAGTTTACTGCTACGAGAGTGCTTGAGCGCGTATCGCTGATACAATTTGCAGAAAGTCTGGGTGGTGTTGAAACGCTTATTACCTATCCAATGCTGCAAACTCATGCCGATGTGCCTTTTGCAGAAAGAGAAGCAAAAGGAATTAACAGCAGACTGCTGCGGCTTTCCGTAGGGTTGGAATGTGTAGACGATTTGATTGCAGATATCGAAAAAGCACTTTTGGAGGATTAGCATTGAAATATAATTTCGACGAGATAATTGATCGCTCAAACACGAATTCAATAAAATACGACTTTGCAAACAGACGAGGCAAACCGGACGGTATTCTTCCGATGTGGGTAGCGGATATGGATTTTCGAACACCACCTTGCGTAATCGAAGCATTAGTTGATAACAGCAAGCACGGAATTTTCGGTTATTCTGAAAGTGGGCACGATTATTTTGAAACGCTGCAAGCTTGGTTTCAGTGTTATTTTGATTGGGAAGTACGTCCCCAGTGGCTCATTAAAACGCCGGGTGTCGTTCATGCCATTTGCAGCGCTATACGTGCGCTGACAAACCAGGGTGACGCTGTCATAGTTCAGCAACCGGTGTATTATCCCTTTTCCGAGTCGGTTTTGGGCAACAGGCGTAAGCTAATTGTCAACCAGCTTGTTTATAGGGAAAGCAAGTATTCAATAGATTTTGAAGACTTCGAAACTAAAATTATAAAAAACGATGTTAAGATGTTTATTCTTTGCAGTCCGCATAATCCCGTGGGCAGGGTTTGGACAAAAGATGAACTCATACGCTTAGGCGACATTTGCTATAGACACGGTGTAATCGTTATCTCAGATGAAATACACGCGGATTTTATTTACCCGGGGAATAAGCACTTCGTATTTGCAGATCTAAAACCTGAGTTCTCTGATATTACTGTTACCTGTACGGCTCCAAGCAAGACATTTAATTTGGCCGGTCTGCAAATTTCCAACATATTCGTTTCAAACAGATCCATTCGACAGAAAATAAAGCGCGAGATTAGCAATAGCGGCTATAGTCAGCTCAGCATTATGGGGATTACTGCATGCAAAGCAGCATATGATAAAGGGCACGAGTGGCTGGACGCCCTGAATATTTATCTTAATGGAAATTTAGATGTCCTTCGAGACTTTACCCGGCAGAACCTCCCGCAAATAAAGCTTGTGGAGCCCGAAGGAACATATCTTATGTGGCTGGATTTTAAAAGCCTGCGTCTTAGCGACGAGCAGCTTGATGAGCTTATCGTACAAAAAGCCGGGCTTTGGCTGGATGCCGGAGTCATGTTCGGCAAAGGCGGCAAAGGCTTTCAACGAATAAACATTGCTTGCCCAAAGTCAATTTTGCAAAAAGCGCTGCTTCAACTTGATCAAGCAATAAATGGCTAATATTTTGACAAGCAAAATAGCTTATGTTTTGAAAATCAGAATTGAAACAAAGTAATTTTGTAGTCCTCCGGAAATTGTATAGTCGTATAATGTAAGTTGTACGTATACAACGAAGGAGGAAAAGCATGGCAAGTAACAATAGCAAATACATACCTGAGTTCCGATAGAGAACATGCAAGCGCATTTTAGAAAGTGGGAAATCTGCCACCAGCGTAGGAGAGAAGTTGTGGTATTAGGCAAGTGCGGCTCGCCTCACAATGAAAACCACAATCCCATTATTTGAACAGGGCCCCAAAACACATGAGTGCTCTAAAAAGATGCAAAAAAACATAGAACTCAAATCCAAATATATGGCACATCTTTTTTAACCTAAACCACCAAAAAAAGAACACACCCAAAGGGTGTGTTTTCTTTTTTGTCTCCTATGGGAAACGAACCGGAGTCTGCCGCCGTCAGAGGCGGATGAAGGCAGGCGACGTGGCGTGATAGTGAGCGTAAAAAAGCTGCCTGTGGCTGCTTT
>JABGQS010000062.1 GCA_018648645.1 Clostridia bacterium | reverse complement strand
AAAGGTTGACGTCCCAACTACGGCGATTATGTTATGGGTATAGAACCCTCAAATTGTTATGTTGACGGGCGCGTCAAACAAATGGAATGTGGCTTAGAATATATTCAGCCGGGAGAAACAAAGATGCAGAGCATGGTTATTGAAATGTTATGAAGCTAAGCAATAATCAATTAGCACTGGGTTTGATGACCAGAGCTATTTCAGCAAAGTATTCAAGAAGATGACCGGTACTACCCCTGGCAAGTATCGCGAACAAAAATAAAAGTTTATCAATAAATAGAAGGAGATAAAAGATGAGTATATTTGAAGAAATGAGTACCTTTTTGCAACAGGGAAGAGCACCAAAAGTAAAGGAACTGGTACAGCAGGCACTAACAGACGGTGAAAACGCAAAAGAGATTCTCGAAGACGGACTGCTTTCGGGAATGTCAATCGTCGGCGAAAAGTTCAAGAACAATGAAGTGTACGTACCGGAAGTTCTAATCGCAGCTAGAGCGATGAACGCAGGTATGGAAGTTCTCAAGCCACACCTTGCCAGCGCAGACGTTGAAGCAAAGGGCAAAGCGATTCTTGGCACAGTCAAGGGCGACTTGCATGACATCGGCAAAAACCTCGTCAAGATAATGTTCGAGGGCAAAGGCATCGAAGTTATCGATCTTGGCACCGACGTTGAAGCAGAGACTTTCATCCAAACTGCTATTGACGAAAATGCAACAATCATCGCATGTAGCGCATTGCTGACAACAACAATGGGCGTCATGAAGGGTGTTGTAGAAAAAGCTGAAGAAATGGGCGTACGCGACAAAGTTAAAATCATGGTCGGCGGAGCTCCGGTAACAGAAAACTTCAAAGACTCAATCGGCGCAGATTATTACACTGCGGACGCAGCATCTGCATCAGACGTTGCGCTTTCGCTTTTGTAAGGCTTGTTATATCGGTACTGATGCAAATAGTCTAAACTAATTATTGAGCTTTACTTGGTTGAGTATATCTGCAAATATTTTTTGCACCAGAACATGTGAAGGAAGCGGTGCGGATCCTGAGAAGTATAAGGACGATATAAAGAGAATCACGACTAAGCACCTATTACAGAGTTTCAAGATGGCGTTGAAGGCATCATCGAAAAGCGTTATGCGAAGGTCGTGCTGATACCATAGTTTTTGTCTCCACAGAATAATGCTATTTTTGATGCGATAGAAGTAGTAAGAGCGGGCAACTAAAGATAAAACTTAACATTCGACGATTCCTCCTCCAGAGAATCACTAAAACAGCGCTTTTCAGCTATTAAAATGCGCTGTTTTTAATTGTTGTGGTATAAACAAGGCGCGGCTCGCCTCCACCACGAAAAACCACAATTTAAATTAATGAATAGCACTCCGAAATACTGGAGTGCTCGAAAAAGACGTAAAAACGATGGAACATAAGTTCAAATATATGGCACATCTTTTTTAACCTAAACGGCCACCTTTGCAAGTCGAAAAAGATGCACTAGCGAAAAAGTCGATACCTATCGGCTTTTTTGGCGTTTTGAGGGTGTTTTTTTCGATGTAGGTTGGGAGATGCATTTCGCTGTTTTTCGGGCAAAAGGGGAGTCGAACGCATTGAGGAGAATTATGGATTCTTTGCAGAACAACCGCACCAGAACCTTTGTTTAAGCTACCCCGGGCGTGGGGAGCAGTAACAATCAATGCGATTGACGGGAGTAAAAACCAAAAGAAAAAAGACTTCTGCAGCTATTTACTTAAATCCTTCACTGATGTTCTTTCGATAATTGTTGTTGAAGAAAGAACAATGCTCTCATACTCTTCTTTGTTAATCATTTTATCTATAAGTCGTATTGCGGCTTGCCCCATATATTCTTCATCGACGCTTAATGTGGAAAGCGAGGGCTGTACATATTTTGAAGAATGTAAATCGTCCATGCCAAAGAAAGAAATATCGCATGGTACACGAAAGCCGTTGTCTTTGGTGCAAAGCATAGAGGTGTATGCGAAGACGTCACTGGCGCAGAAAACCGCTGATGGCAGCATTGTGGAATCTATTATACTTTGCATACAGTCGTATGAGGACTTCTCGTCATAGGCGTTCGATTGAATCCAGCCTGCCATTATAGGCAAATTCGCATTTTCCATAGCTTCTTTATAACCGCCAAACGTATTATGATAAAAACCGGTGTTGGTTTCCATACCGATAAAGGCGATGCGTTTGTGTCCTTTTGTAATGAGGTATTCGACTGATGTTTTTGCAGCATTTTTATAGTCAACGCTAATGGCGGTATAATTAGCATTGGGTCGCTGCGTATCTACGACTAAGAATGGCAGCTCTGTTCCCTCGATTTTGTTTATAAATTGCTGGCTCGGGTCTTGTAAAAAGATAATTCCATCAGTATCGTTGTTTAAGATGTTGTTCAAAAGCCGTTTTTCCCGCTCGACATCAGAAATATCGGACAAAACAATATTGTAATCAAAATTCTTGCTCTCGGATAGAATACTCGCCAAAATCTCCATATAAAACATATTTGACAACATGCTTACATTCTGTTTAAAAGCGAGGTTAATATTGAAGCTCTTTTTTAGGTTGAGCCTTCTTGTATGCACGTTGGGTGTAAAACCCGTTCGCTCGATAATCATTTTGATTTTTTCTCTCGTCTCTTCACTTACGCCCTCTTTATCATTGAGAACGAAAGATACAGCAGCTGTAGATACGCCTGCCATTTTTGCGATATCCTTGATCGTTAAATGCTTCATCCTGCGCCTTTCACTAAACAGATTAAGTTACTTATATATTATATCATTTATCGAATGAATTCAAGGACAAGATCATAAAATCTATAGTAAAGACGGAATAACACGCAATTATTGCAAAATTTTCGACAAAAATGAGGCGAATAGCACACAAATATAAAAAAAGGCTTGACAAAGATGGTCTGTATACTTATAATAACTTAAACGGTTTAGTTAATTAAGAAACAATCCAGAAGCAATCCCTAAGAAACAATCCAGAAGCAATCCAGAAGCAATCCCTAAGGAACAATACAAGTAACAATCCAAAAATAACCCCTAAGAAATAATCCCTAAGAAACAATCCCTAGAAAATGTAGCCTTTGGTTAAAAAGAAACTTTTTGTTGAGAACAATCTTTGTGAAGCAGCAATCTATATATTCGAGGAGGATTAAACATATGAGTAAAAAATTGGCTATTAATGGCGGGGCAAAAGCGAAAACCACACCAAACTTTCCAATGTACCCGGGCGGACTGGAAATTGGAGAAGAAGAGAAGCAGCAAGTTATGGAAGTGCTGGATCGAAAGTATTTGTTTCGATATTACGGGCCCGAAGAATATCCGTCAAAGGTGAGAGCGCTTGAGACAATGTTCGCGGGCAAAGCGGACAGCAAATATGCGCTTGCCGTCACGTCTTGTACAGCGGCGCTAATCACTTCGCTCGTTGCGTGTGGCATTGGTCCGGGTGATGAGGTTATTGTGACGGGGTATACGTTCTTTGCTTCTTGTGCATCGATTGTAGCGGCAAATGCGATTCCTGTTATTTGTGAAATCGATGAAACCTTGACGATGGATCCGAGAGACGTCGAAAAAAAGATCACTCCTTCGACCAAAGCGATAATGGTTGTACACATGAGAGGCGTTCCTTGTGATATGGATGCAATTATGGCGATAGCTAAAAAGCACGATTTGAAAGTGATTGAGGACTGCGCACAGGCCGTTGGCGGCACGTATAAAGGAAAGTTTCTTGGTACGATTGGAGACTGCGGATGCTACTCGTTCCAGTATCATAAAACGATTACTGCCGGTGAGGGCGGAATGATTGTCACGCAGGACGAGCGCTTGTATGACAGATGCATGGGGTATCACGATACCGCAGCCTGCTGGAGACCCGACCGTTTTGCAGAGCAAAGATACGAAGGAGAACTCTTTGTGGGTGTAAACTTTCGTATGAGTGAGCTGATTGGCGCGGTAATGATTGCGCAGCTTAATAAACTCGATTCTCTGTTGTCGCTGATGCGGCGCAACCAAAAAATTATAATTGACGGTATAATAAACACCAAGGGTATAGAAGTACGTCCGAGAAATGACGATGACGGCGATACAGGAATATGCTTGATGTTCTATTTGGATACACACGAGAAAGTAAGCCCGTTTGTCGAAGCGCTGAAGGCGGAAGGTGTGGGTGCTGCCGGTGTGTTTGATTCCGGTATACCTGACTGGCACATCTATGCGCATTGGAAGCACATTGTCAAAAAGAAGAGTGCAACTGTGAAGGAATGGCCGTGGTCAAGTGCGTTCTATAAGGGGAATGTAGAGTATAGCGAAGACATGAACCCGAAGACGTTAGAGCTGCTGGGGCGGATTGTGCATCTCGACATCCCGTCGCAGATGAGCGAAAAGGATTGCGAAATGATTGCTGAAGCAATCAACAAAGTTGCAGCTGTGTTTGCATAGTAAAGGGAGGCAAATATGAAGTATTCATTATGTATTGAAGCGTTATTCGAAAAGGTAGATTTCTATGACCGCATCAAGCTTGCTGCGGATGCAGGACTGGATGCGATTGAGTTTTGGGATCCTGCTGACAAAGATGTGGACAAAATAGCAAGCTTGACGCAAAACTATGGATTGGAAGTCGCGATATGCACGACCATGACGCCGTGGGACTTGCGTATGAATGAAGACTATAAGACTGTCGAAAAAGCCGTGGCAGAATCCATCAAACGAGCAAAGGCAATGAACTGCCCTTCGTTGATTGGGCTTTCGGGCGATATCGACAGTGTGAAAAACACACAAAAAGGAATACTTATAAACAATTTAAATATCGTCAAAGGCATGTGCGAGGCGGAAGGCGTCACCATCAATATGGAGATACTGAACTCGTACATCGACCACAAGGGGTATTATCTGGACTGCTCGCACGAGGGGTTCGAGATTGTCCGCAGCGTGCATAGCGATAACGTGAAAGTGCTGTTTGACATCTATCACATGCAGATCATGGAAGGAAATATTATCAACACAATCAAAGCCAATATCGATAAGATTGGACATTTCCATTCTGCCGGAAATCCGGGCAGAAATGAGCATTATATCGGCGAGATAAACTATCCCGGAATCATCGCAGAGATTAAAAAACTCGATTACGATGGGTATTTTGGTCTCGAATATTGGCCGACGTTTGACGATGTGAAATCACTTGAGAAAGTATTGGCATATTTGAAAAGCTAGACGTTCTATGAAAAGGAGCAGTCAATGAGGAAAATCAAAGCAGCAGTTCTTGGTATGGGGTTTATTGGTGTGAGCCATGTTGAAGCAATAAGGCGTATTGGAAGCGCGCAGATGGTTGCGGTTGCCGACACAAACTATGAGCTCGCAAAGAGCAAAGCAGAGCAATATAACATTTCAAAGTGTTATGAAACGGTGGAGCAGCTTTTGGCGGATGACGAGATTGATGTGATACATAACTGCACACCGAACTTCTTGCATACCGAAATAAACAAGAAAATCATCGAAGCGGGTAAGCATGTTTTCTCTGAAAAGCCGCTGGCGATGACGCACGAAGAGAGCGATGAACTTCTTGCAATGTTAAAAGAGAGGCCACAGATTGTGCATGGTGTCAACTTTTGTTATCGCATGAATCCGCTTGTGCTTGATATGAAAGAGAAAGTCAATAGCGGCGAGATTGGCAAACCGCTTGTTGTGCACGGTTCGTATCTTCAGGATTGGTTGTTGTTTGACACCGATTATAACTGGCGTGTCGAGCCTGAAATCGGAGGAAAGTCGCGGTGCATAGGTGATATCGGATCGCATTGGATGGATTGCGTTCAAAACATTACCGGTGCTAAAATTACTGATGTTTGTGCAGATATTGTGATTGCACATCCTATAAGAAAAAAACCAACCGGTGCAGTCGAGACGTTTTCGCTAAACAAGAGCACGGACTACGAAGAAAAGCAAGTGACGACGGAGGATTATGCTGCTGTCTTGATCAAAATGGACAACGGCGCGCACGGTGTGTTTTATGTCAGTGAGATCAGTGCAGGCAGAAAGTGCCGGCTGGATTTTGAAATCGACTGCGAATTGGCGTCCATGTATTGGAACCAAGAGACATCTGACCAGATGTGGATGGGGTATCGGGATGAGTATAACCGACATGTAATGAGAAATCCATTGTTGATGGACAAAAATGCATCGGACTACTCTTATCTTGCTGCTGGTCATCCAGAGGGCTGGAACGATGCAATGAAGAATAATGTGCAGTCTTACTACAATTTTATACTAGAAGGAAAGCAAATTGGCACTGATGATGCCGCTTTTGCAACATTTTACGAAGGCCATTATATAACCCTCTTGACCGAGGCGATATTAAAGAGCGGTTCAGAAAAAAGATGGGTTAGTGTGGAGCAAGACTAATTACAAACAGGAGGGATTAATTATGTCAAGATTTAAGTACTCAGCAGGTCCTTGGAATGTGCATAGTGGTGCGGACGCGTTTGGACCGCCGGTAAGAGATGAGATTGCATTTGCAACAAAGGTGAAGAAGTATAAGGAGATTGGGTTTGATGCAATACAGTTTCATGATGATGATGCTGTTCCGGATATGAATGATTTGACGGAAGATCAGATTATCAAGGAAGCGGAAAAAGTCAAGACGATACTCGATGATCATGGTTTGGTGGCAGAGTTTGTGGCACCGAGACTTTGGATGGATCCTCGTACGATTGATGGCGGGTACACG
>JABGQS010000061.1 GCA_018648645.1 Clostridia bacterium | reverse complement strand
GGTCGGATCGGGACGGACAGAAATTGCAAATGCGATAACAGGGGCCGCGCGAAAATACGGCGGAAAAATTTATTATAACGGCGAGGAAATTACTATCCACAATCCGGCAGATTCTATCAAAAATAAAATTGCGTATATTACTGAGGATAGGCAAAGGCTGGGACTTAACCTTAACGCATCTATCGTTGATAATCTTACGATGGTGGGGCTTCAGACAAAAATCAAGAAATTCTTTGTGAATGTGCGCAAGTTCGTTCCGCTGGTAAAGGACATTATTGATGGATTGAGCATCAAAATGCGCTCTGCCATGCAGGAGGTAAAAAGCCTTTCGGGCGGAAACCAGCAAAAAGTTGTGCTGGGCAAATGGCTATTTACAGATAGCGAGATATTTGTTTTTGATGAGCCTACCCGCGGCATAGACGTTAATGCCAAGTCTGAGTTTTATAAGATTATGACGAACCTTGTAAAGGAAGGCAAATGTATCATAATGATTAGCTCTGATATGCCCGAAATGGTATCTATGAGTGACAGGGTTATTGTGATAAGGCAAAACAGAATCGAAAAAATACTCGAGAAAGACGAGATCTCAGAAAATTCTATTATAAGATATGCTTTGGAGGTAAAAACAGATGAAAAAGCCGGGTGAACAAGTAATAACTAAAGAAAAAAGGAGCTACAGTCATATATTTAGAGACCAAAGAGTGCTTTTGCTTATGGTGATTATTGCCATTTTCATCGGCGTTTCGATTGTTAACCCGAATTTTATTGGCATTAACAACCTAGTTGCCATATTTGGTCAGATTTCTGTTGGCGGCGTGCTTGCAATGGCGATGGCGATGCTGCTGTTGACCGGCGTTATCGATTTGTCCATTGGCAATATCATGGCGCTTTCCGGCTGCACGATGGCGACGCTTATCGTCGGCAACACACAGGGGACGGTGTCGGGGACGGCGCAGGTAGGCGAGGCAGCACAATCCATGCTTACTTCTGATACAGGTATTACATCCATACCCGTTGCGATTTTGATTGGCATATTGGTGGCAATTGCCTGCGGCGCGCTTAACGGATTTATCGTTGCTAAAAGTAAGTGTATGCCACTTATAATCACTCTCGGGATGAGCTTCGTTTACAAAGGTCTCGCGCTGATTATAACCTCCGGGCGAGTGATGGCTTTTAAATTAGCTTTTGAACCGTTGAGGCTTACTCGAATAGGAGGTCTTGTTCCTATCACCCTGTTGGTGTTCATCGCGGTCGTGGTAATTTCGTATATTATTATTAATAGAACGAGGTATGGCAGGCGGCTTATAGCCATTGGCGGAAACGAGCAAAATGCCCGTCTTTCCGGAATCAATGTGGACAGATATAAAATATCAATCTATGCGATTAGCGGTCTTTTTTGTGCGATAGCGCTTATAATATTTGCTTCTCGTCTCGATTCTATAAAATCGACCAGCGGGGACAACTTTAACATGTGGGCGCTTGTTGCACCGATTATCGGCGGCGTTACGTTTGACGGCGGCAGAGGCAGCATTATTGGAGCGTTCCTTGGCGCTTTCTTTATGGGTATCGTGCAAAATGCAATGGGTATAATGAACGTTAGCCCGTATATTCAAGTGACGGTTAACGGTATCATCATTGTCCTTGCGGTTGTTTTGAGTAATATTGAAAACATTCGTAAACGGTAGCCTAGAACAGGGGCTGCAAGACTACGAAAATGCGTAGTGTCGAGCTGTGTAAACGCTGGTGGCAAGGTTTTGGAAGCGACACAAGCATACGAAAAAAGTAAGAATATAAGTAACGCAGGTTAGGGGAGCCGGCTGCGATTATGGGCTGACAAGGGCGATGTTTGCATCTGGAAGATGATAGATGTGACATCTGCATGTGGGCGGCTACAGCTATATTCCCTATGGTTCAGGTGCTAAAGTATGGTGGGGGATTTCCGTTTGGGGACGATCCGTATACTGCGGTTGCCTGCTGCCAAGGTCCTGTCAATACTGTTGTGTTTAAAATGGCGGTTGAAGGCGAGGCGACACCTGCGCAGCGTGCAGAAAAGGAGAAATATGCGATGGCATACAAAGGTGTTTTGGACGACATAAGAAAATGTGTGAACCTGCAAAAGCCGGACAAGGTGCCGGTCTTCGCGTTAAGCGAAGAGTTTGATGTTGCGGAGTCCGGGCTTATCTATAACGACTACAACAGGAACGCTAAGCTGATGGCAGATTGTCAGATAAGCGCTATAAAGAGAATGGATTACGACTGGGCGTGGCTTCAGGTTGATGATTGTATCGAGTTTGAAGTGCTGGGCGTTGGGTCCAAGGGAGAGGGTAACATATTGCCCGCAACTTGCGATTATCTGCCCGCGACCAGAAACACGCTGGAACATTTGAAAATGCCCAACCCAAAAAAAGATGGCAGGATGCCTGTATTGCTGGAAGCGATAGAGCGAATAAAGGACGAGTTTGGCGATACCGTTTGTGTTACCGGAAGAACGGCGGCGCCTTTTTCATCTGCGACGCTGCTGTATGGCATGACCGAGACGCTTATGTTGATGTTTGATGATCCAAAGCTTGTTGCCGATACAATAAAGTATTGCATAGAGCTGCAGGAGATGTGGGGAATGGCGCAGATTGAAGCGGGCGCAGATGCTCTTTGGTTTGGCGACTGCAACGCGTCGGGTCACTTGATTAGCGCGGAGCACTACGAGGAATTCGCATTCGATTCTGTAAAGGAGTGCGCGAAAGTATATCAAGATGCCGGCGCGGTCACAATGTACCATGCGAGCGAACATAGCATAGAGCATTTGAAGCTGCAAGCAAAAACGGGCGTGAGCGTAGTTTCCATTGGTCCGGGGCGCGATATCGGGGAAGCGAAAGAAGCGATTGGCAGCGATGTTTGCATTATCGGAAATGTGGATCCAATCGTGATACTGTTGGAAGGCACTCCCGAGCAGGTTTATAACGAAAGCAAACGCGTAATGAATATCGGCAAGCAAAACGGTGGTTATCTTTTCGATTCGGGCGAAATGATACCTCGTGACACTCCGCGCGAGAATATGCGAGCGATGATGGCCGCCGCAAGAGAATTCAGCTCATAAAGGAAGGGAGAATACAAAAATGAAAAAACTCAAAGTTGGTGTAATGGGTCTTGGATGGAACGGGATGCTGTTCTGCGAAAAGTATTCTTCTAATCCCGACTGCGAACTTGTCGCGGTCAGCGAGCACAAGCCGGAGAGAAGAGCAGAGGCTGTCAAAAAGTTTGGAGTAAAAGGATACTCTGAATATGAGATACTGGAAGATAAAGATATTGACGTGATATCCATTCATACACCTGACCATGTTCATGTGGAGCCGTTTGTGAAAGCGCTTGAAGCGGGCAAGCATGTGTTTGTAGAAAAGCCGCTTGCCAATGATTTGGAGGGCGTCAAAACAATGGTATCCGCTTCGTTGAAGCATAGTGGTCAAGTTCAGCTTGTTGGGCAGATATTAAGGTTTGGCAAGTACTTTGAAGCGGTGAAAAAATGGATCGACGAAGGTGTGTTGGGAGAAATATGTTACCTCGAGTCAGATTATATTCACGACCTGCGATATCAACAGCATCTTGAGCAATGGAAGGTGGACAAAGAAGTGCCTATGCTGGGCGGTGGCTGTCACTCTTTGGATCTTTTGAGGTGGCTGGCAAAGGACGTTTGCGGTGATGTTACCAAAGTTAGTGCGATGTCGCATCATATTTCGTATAAGGAAATGAAGGCAGATACTTCGATTGTGACAAACTATAAATTTAAAAGCGGTGCTATCGCCAAGGTGGCAACTCTTTACGGCGGACCAACACCCCGGCCCTTTGGGTTTAACCTTTCGGTTTTTGGCACAAAGGGCGCCATTGTGCGAGATAGATTGTGCCTTGATGGGATGGGTGAGGAATCCATGAACATTCCTGAAATGCTTTACGACCCGACATTCGATTTTGCGCCTGAAGTTGCTCATTTTGTAGATTGCATAAAAACAGGGAATACGCAGACGAGAGTGACACCACAAGACGCGGCCCAAACGGTGCTTGCCGCTATAGCCGGCAGTGAAGCTGCGCTGAAACAGCAGACTCTAGACATTCCAAACATCATGGATGTTATCGAAGCTTAGATAATCCGATTCGTTTTGCCTTGGGTCAATGAATACAAGGAAGGTATATATGTTTTACAAAGATATAAGAAAAGTGATACCCGAAAGCAGCATTGTCTGCATGTCTCCTCATTACGATGATTTGCTGTTTTTTATCGGAGGATACGTTATAGAGCTTGAGAAACAGGGGTTGCTCGAAACAAAGGAATTTTCAAATGTCCACATGGCTTCGCGTAGCAACTATCAGGAGAGGGACATTCAGGGGAATTTGGACCAGAGTCTAAAACGGGTGCAGTATGCAACGGGTATACGTTTTATAGAAGATTTAGAATGTTTGGACGCTTTGCTTGGGCAGAATAACTATATGTTTTATGCGATGGGCGAAGAGGAAAGCCAAGTGCGCGGTAAGATTTTCAGAGAAGACAGCGATGAGATGGAGATGGCGTTTGGCAGCTATGAAACAATGGACGATAAAGATCATGCAATTCTTAAGCGTTTGATAAAAAAATTCAAAACGTTTCTGGTAAAAGAGGATACAGCCGTTATACTTCCGCTTTGCATAAAAGGGCATATCGATCATTTTCTTGTGCGCGAAGCAGGGCTGCATGCTATAAAAGAGCTTGGTGAGGACAGGAAAGCGGCGGTGTATTTTGCGGAAGACAAACCGTATGCCGGGCTTATGACGCAAAGCGAATCGAAGATAAACGACGATTTTATAAAAGAGCATTCGCTTACGGATATTGCTTTTGTGCATCATCCGAAAACCGTTTTGGAGCTGGCGTATAAGCATTATCCAAGTCAGATAGATAAGATATTTGATAAGGGAATAATGCAGCGAAACGAGGATTTGAAAGTGCTGTATGACACGGAGGAAGATTGCGACAGGATATATAAGCTTTAGTTGGCGAGTGGTTTAGTTTTGCGCGAGGTGTTGTTGTTTTGAAGATAGCGAAGTCAGCAGTATATAGGAGAGTTTAGTTATGAATATGATGGATACTATTAAAGGCTCTATGATGGAGAACTTTTTCCCGAAGGGTTGGGATTTGCAGAAGATTGAAGATTGTTGTGCAACTGCGCCGGAGCGCGCGCTCGATAGAATGCCGCATTGGCATAAGGATTTCGTTACTGAAGAATGCGTCGATGTAGCCTCTTTTAATATGCAGATGGGCTATGAGATTGCCAAGCAGATAAAACGCACACGTGACGAAAGCAAAAAACTTGCACTTATACTTTCGGTGGGACCGATGGGGATGTATAAATGGGCAGTATATTTCTTGAAAGACTGGAACTGCAGCTGCGACCATGTGTCGGGTTTCAATATGGATGAATGGTCGGACGCACAGGGAAATACGCTGCCGTCTGACGATCCCGGAGCTTTTCAGAATGCGATGCAAGAGGTGTTTTATGGACCACTCGGAGACCTTACAGTTCCGAAAAACCAAAGGAATTTCGCTACAAAAGATAATCTTCCGCAGTATGCTGATAAAATTCAAAAGATTAAGGACAGCGGTGGCGAGCTGATAACCATTTATGGCATTGGACGATGCTTCCATATTGCGTTTTGGGAGCCGCATTTTGCAGAGGATTATGAGAACGTGGAGGAATGGAAAAAAGCGACTCACAGAAGAGCTGCAAAGCTTCATCCCATGACGATAGAGCAAAACTCGCTCATAAGCTTTAAGAGTCGAGTCACATTGATTCCGGCATTGGCTAATACTGTTGGACCGGGCTTGTTTCTGAATTCTGATTATTGCATTGGCGGCGTGGATGGAGTTGTAGGAAGAGGCATGAACTGGCAGGGAATGACGTTCTTTGTCACGCTGAAATATGGACCGGACATGTGGGTTCCGTCTAGCTGGATGCCAACGATGCCGGGTAAGTTCTTTGTGGTAAAGGAATTAAAAGGCCCGCTGATTCCTGAATGCAACTAAGCAATAGGCAATTGATATGCGAAGTTATTGAGTTGACCAAAACGCACGGGATGAGAGGACAAAGGATTAGATTAGGAAGGCTGAGAAGCGCTTTGATGTGAAACATAAGCAATATCTGCAATCGCTGGTATTGATAAAATAATAAAGGAGAAAAATTATGAAAAACAATATTTCTGTTCATACGAATACATACCACGGATTCACGCTGGACGAAGCGCTTGAGGGCATCGCGGCAGCCGGGTTCAAATATGTTGAGCTGTCGGCTGTAAAGGGATGGACAGAGCATGTTATGCCGGACATGAGTGACGAGAAGCTTGATGAGGTGAAGAGCAAGATGAGCGATCTTGGTTTAAAGCCGGTTGCGCTGAGTGCGCACGCGAATATAATGGACGACGAGCGCTTGAAAGACTTTGAGGTGAGCATTGAGCTGGCCAAGAAGCTTGACTGTGAGTATATTGTGACGAGTGCAGGAGAAGCGCATTTTGGCAAGGACGAGTTTGTCGAGGACGATTTGGTTATACGCAACATCAAGAAGCTGCTACCGAAGCTGGAGCAGATGGGCGTGAAGATGGTGCTGGAGACGCACGGCGAGTATGGCACGGGCGAAGCGCTTTATGCTGTGACGGAAGCTGTGGATTCGCCTTGGGTGGGCATATGCTTTGACACCGCAAACGTGATTCTTTACGGTGACAATCTG
>JABGQS010000060.1 GCA_018648645.1 Clostridia bacterium | reverse complement strand
CCTTGGTGTCGGTGATTTGCAGGTGGAGTCGAGTGACCCAAAGGTTATTGAGCAGCTGATTAGGGTTGTTAAAGAAGTGAAGCCGGATGTGGTGATTACGCACAACCCGGATGATTATATGCGCGATCATATCGAGACGTCTAAGCTGGCGTTTAATGCGAGCTTTGGAAGCTCTTTGCCGCACATGGTGAGAGAAGTGGAGCGACACACCAAGTTTGCGCCCATATTTTATATGGATACACTGGCGGGTATCGGGTTTATACCGACGGAGTATGTGGACATCAGCGACTTTTTTGAGCAAAAGCTAGAAGCGCTGAGTTGTCACGAGAGCCAGATAAAATGGATGAAGGAGCACGACAGGATTGACTTTTTGGATTTTGTGCGCACTTGCAGTAAGTATCGAGGTTTGCAAGCAAGCGTGCCGTATGCCGAAGGGTTTAGGCAGTATGCCGGATGGCCGAGGTTTGTGACCGAGCGGATGCTGCCATAAAGAGTTTGAGATCGTGAATAGATATTGAGCGAAGCGAAGGGAGTTTTCTATGAAAAAAGGAGCCAGTTTTTTCTCGTTTGCGCAGGACGTGAACCTAAACGAAGCGATGGGAAAAATGAAGGACGTAGGGTACGAAGGTGTGGAGCTTGTGACCGGAGAGAACGGCGAGCTGACCATGAAGACCACGGATACGCAGCTTGCTACGATTAAGCGCATGGCGGATGATTATGGTCTTGAGATACACAGCGTGGGCACATGGCTGCTATGGGCAAACAACCTTGTCAGCCCTGATGAAAAAGAGCGAGAGTTCTGCAGGGATATTATCCGCAATCAGCTGGATGTTGCTGCAGCGCTTGGGGCTGATACGATACTGATAGTCCCCGGCTATTGCGGAACGGAGTTCGCTGAAAATAAACCTTTGGTGCGGTATGATGATGCGTATAAACGTGCAAAGGAGTCTATCAGCATTTGCGCAGAGCACGCCGAAAAAGTGAAAGTAAGCATTGGGCTGGAGAATGTGTGGAACAAGTTTCTTCTCTCGCCGCTGGAGATGCGCGACCTTATCGACGAAGTTAACAGCGAGTATGTAGGTGCGTATTTTGACGTTGGGAATATAATGTATGTGGGGTATCCGCAGCATTGGATAGAGATACTTGGCAAGCGTATACGCAAGATACACTTTTGCGATTATAGAGTGTCGCAGGCGGGACTTGGCGCGTTTGTCGATTTGATGGCGGGCGATGTGCCTTTTGCGCAGGTGATGCAGAGCTTACGCAATATCGGTTACGACGACTACATTACGTTTGAGATGCTGCCGAATTATGAGAAGTTCCCGTATCAGTCGCTGATCAGCGGAATGCAATCGCTTGAGACGCTGATGGCGCTATAGCATATAAATTGTTTGGATAAAGGAGAGAATTATGATTAGAATAGGATTACTCGGCGCGGGAATGATGGGCGCTACGCACATCGGCGGCATAAGAGCTAACAAGGCGACGGACGCAAAGTATGTCGGCGTTTGCGACATTGATGAAGCTAAGCGCAATGAGTTTGCGGACAAGTATGGTATAAAAAGCTATGCGAGCTTTGACGAAATGATAGCGGACGAGCAGATTGATATGGTAGATTTGAGCTTGCCGAGTCATTTGCACGAGCTGTTTTGCATCAAAATCGTGGAAGCGAAGAAGCATGTGTTTGTGGAAAAGCCGATTGCGTTTGAGCTGGATGCGGCGCAGCGTATGATAGATGCTGCGAAGGCAAACGGCGTGCGGCTGATGGTCGGACAGGTAATACGTTTTTGGCCGCAGTATGCTAAGATTAAGCAGATGTATGATGAGGGTGTGTTTGGCGAGTTTAAAGGAGTTTCGTGTTCGCGGCTGGGTCAGATGCCGACTTGGGGCGAGTGGTACAAAGACCCGAAAAAGTCGGGCGAAACGCTGATGAACTTGACGCTGCACGACATCGACTTTTTGCATTATCTGCTTGGCAAGCCGAGCTCGGTATACAGCGCGGGCGTTAAGGACGAGATGGACAATTATAATGACGTAATGAACGCGTTTACTTTTGCGAACGGCACGAACGCGCTGGTGGACGGCAGCCTGTCTATGACGCCGGGATATCCGTTTACTATGCACTTTAGGGGAGCCGGAACCAAAGCGACGGTGGAATTCGTTTATAAAGCGGGCGAGAACATCGGCGCGGGCGCGACCACTTCGTTTGTGTTGTATGAGGAAGGCAAAGAGCCGCAGGACATTGCGTTCGATGAGTATGACGGATATGGCAGGGAGATTGAGTATTTTGCGCAGTGCATAGAGAGTGGCGCGGAAACGAGCGAAGTAACGAGTGAGTCTGTGCTTACTGTATTAGCGAGCGTTATTGCGGCGAAGAAATCGCTGGCTGACAATAAGGTGCACGAGCTTTAGCGAAGAGAAAAAGCAATAGAGTTAACACCGTTCGTATTGGATATGCGGGCGGTGTTTTTTTGTAGAGAATATGCCGGGCAGGAGTGCAAAATAGCATAAAAAACAGTAAGAATATACCTTGTTGAAACGTTGTAGAAGGAGTATAATTATGTTATAGATATTAAGCAATATGAAAGGGGATTTATTATGTCAGTTGTAAAAGTGATTGAAGTATTGGCGGACTCGAAGGTGAGCTGGGAGGACGCGACAAAGACGGCGGTTAAGGAAGCGAGCAAGAGCGTGCACGGAATCAAGTCGGTTTACGTTAGGAATATGCGGGCGCTGGTGGAAGACGGCGAAGTCACCGGATATCGCATAAATGCGAAGATTTCGTTTGAGGTTGAAGCGTAGCGCGTAGACTAAGCGTAATAGAGCTGAAATGAAGAAGCGGCGCATGTAACTCGGCAGATTGTTTTGGTGATGAGCATCGAGAAAATTTAGCGCAGTTTGCGTCGCTTTGTTTTACCAGGGTGATATGAGTTGTTGGTTTCTAAACGACCATGCTGTTCCGGGGCTGAACTGATTTGTTTGCGCGTTTAGGTTTTATCTACTTAACCCTTATGTTGCCGCCTTTAAGAGTTCCGGTGTTGCTGTAAACTGAAACCGAAGAAGCATCTTGAACTTCTATAGTTATTTCGTCGCCGTTGTTAACAACACCATTTGAGTCTTTGTCGACGACCATAATCCCGACTATGCTGCCGTCTTTTGTCTTGCCTGCAAACATGGACGTGTCACTTGCATCGCCATGCACGTAGGTTCCGTAAACTGTTGCGCGGAATTTTTGACCTGTGCCGTGGTCAACAATCAGGATTCTGCCCTTTGATACATAAACATTTTCCTCTATAGTCTCCATACCCTTCAATTGAGCTGTGAACCCAAAGGTTGCTTTCTCGCCCGGTGCTCCCGAAGCGGAAGAAATCCATCCACCTCCGACAGCTTTGGTGCCTGCGGCATCAGGAACACATCCGCCGAGAGTTAAAAGCACTAGAGTCAAAATGACTACAATGGATATAATAATCTTTCTCTTTGACATAGCTAAGCACTCCTTTCAAGAAATTTTGCTTCATACGTATGGACCCGGAACAGCCAATCGTATATAGGGATACGAAATGCAGATACTCTGTGTCTGTATTGAGACAAAAAAACAACCGACACAAATTAATGGTCGGTTTCGCTATTTACTCAGCCGAGAACAAGCGTCCAAATAAGTTCTCGGCGTCAAAGCACCCACGTGACTGATGCATTTTCTTTGAGTGAAATTATTATACCATATTAGTGAATAATTGTATATAGCGCGGTGTGCTTTTCGAGCGGCGGACAAGCGGATGTGCGATTTTGCTTTACATCGCATAGGCGGTGTGTTATAATTGCGCCAACAATTGAGAGTAGTCTTAATTGGGATGAGATTAGAAGAGAATAGATGAGATTAGAAGAGTAGAGAGAATAGTATGCCAACCTGATGGGGCGTCTCTACGCACCCATTTTTTATTTGTGTTGGCAGCGAACAAGCATGTAAACTCTTCTTATCGCGATTGTGAAAAGGAGAGATTTTTTGATTTATCCAAGCAAGCAGGAATTTGATAGGCTGGCGCAGGAGGCGAATGTTGTCCCGGTGACCAAGGAAATATATTCGGACACAAAAACGCCGATTGGTATATTTATGCGCTTTGCCGATGAGCAAAACAGCTTTCTGCTGGAGAGCGTTGAGGGCGGCGAGAAGTGGGCACGGTATTCGTTTATCGGCAGGAATCCGTATATGACGTTCAGTAGCGATGGAGACGAGATGACCATTGTGCAAAACGGCAAGACGAAAAAGAAAAAAGGTAATCCGTTTGACGAGTTGAAGGAGATATTCGCCGGGTTTAAGTATGCGTATATCGAAGGGCTGCCGAGATTGTCGGGCGGGGCGGTTGGATATTTTGGATATGACACGGTAAGGCATATTGAGAAGCTGCCGGACGCACCCGAAGATGACATAAATGTGCCCGACTGTTATTTGATGTTTTGTGACGAGATTATTGCGTATGACCACTTGAAGCAGAAGGTGATTGTGATTGTCAATGCGCATATCGGCAAGAAAGCGAAGAATGAGTATGAGAAAGTGTTGCAGCGGATTGAGCAGATTTGCGGGGAGATTGACGCGCAGCCAAGCGCGACAGAAAAGAAGAATCAGGGGGCATCAGGTGGGCAGTTTGTAAGCAACTTTACCAAGGAAGAGTATTGCGAGGCTGTTAACAAGGCGAAACAATATATTGTAGATGGAGATATTTTTCAGGTAGTGTTGTCGCAGCGGCTTAGCATGGAAACGAATGCAGCGCCGTTTGATGTGTATCGCGTACTGCGAACGTTGAACCCTTCGCCGTATTTGTATTATCTGCGGCTGCCGGACTGCGTGATTGTGGGCAGCTCGCCCGAGCTGCTGGTGCGCGTGGAGGACGACGTTGTGGAGACTTGCCCGATTGCGGGAACGCGTCCGAGAGGCAAAACGCCGCAGGAGGACGAGCAGTTGGCGCAGGAACTTTTAAGCGACGAGAAGGAGCTTGCTGAGCATACCATGCTGGTTGACCTTAGCCGAAACGACATCGGTAAAGTGAGCAAGTTTGGCAGCGTGGTGGTAGAAAACCCGATGCATATAGAAAAGTATTCGCACGTGATGCACATTGTGAGCAACGTGAAGGGAAGCAAAAGGGACGAGCTTGATTCGTTTGATGTGCTGAAAAGCGCGCTGCCGGCAGGGACGCTATCGGGCGCGCCCAAAGTAAGAGCGATGGAGATTATTAACGAGCTGGAGAAAAGCAAGCGCGGGATATATGGCGGGTGCATCGGGTACATAGGGTTTGACGGAAGCATCGATACTTGTATCACTATACGCACGATGGTGTTTCACGAAGGTAAAGCGTATTTGCAGGCGGGCGCGGGAATTGTAGCGGACTCTGTGCCGGCGGCGGAGTATGAAGAGACGCTCAACAAAGCCAAAGCGCTTATTAAAGCGCTCGAGAGGGCGGGTGAAATGCGATGATTGTGATTATCGATAACTACGATTCGTTTACGTATAACTTGTATCAGTACATCGGGGAGATGGACGAGGATGTGTGCGTATACAGAAACGACAAAATTACCGTGAAGGAACTTGAAGCACTTGAGCCTTCGCATTTGGTGATATCGCCGGGACCCGGATATCCGCAAGACGCGGGAATCTCGATTGAAGCGATAAAAAGGCTGGGGCAGAGCGTACCTGTGCTTGGGGTATGCCTTGGGCATCAAGCGATTGGCGCGGCGTTTGGCGGAAACATAATACACGCGGAGCAGCTGGTGCACGGCAAGGCGCACGATATCACCGTGCACGGGGGAAGGCTGTTTGGCGATATACCGACGCGGATAAAAGTGGGGCGGTACCATTCGCTGGTGGTGGACAGAAAAACTATACCTAAGGAGCTGACGATTACGGCACAGACGTTTGACGGCGAGATTATGGCGATGCAGCATAATAACTTGCCGATTTACGGGTTGCAGTTTCATCCCGAATCTATACTGACGCCGATTGGCAAGCAGATATTGCGCAACTTTTTGGATATGTAGGAGAAAAAATGATTACTTATGCGATTAAAAAGATAATAGGCGGCGAAAGCCTTACAAAAAAACAAGCGGCGATAGTGATGGGTGGCATTATGAACGGCGAAGCGACACCTGCGCAGATTGGCGGAATATTGGTTGCGCTGCGCATGAAAGGCGAAACGGAGGATGAGATTACCGGGTTTGCACAAACCATGCGCGAGATGTCGGAGCGCATATCGCCGAAGGCAAAACCGATGATTGACACTTGCGGCACGGGCGGTGACAGCAGCGGAACGTTTAATATATCGACGGCGGCGGCGTTTGTTGTGAGCGCGGCGGGTATTGCTGTTGCCAAACACGGAAACAGGTCTGTCAGCAGCAAATGCGGAAGCGCGGATGTGCTGGAAGCGCTGGGCGTGAAAATTGATTTGTCGCCGCAAGCAGCGACGAGATGCATCGACGGCATTGGTATCGGGTTTATGTTTGCGCCGAGGTTTCACCAAGCGATGAAGCACGCGGCAGTGCCAAGAAAACAGATGGGTGTGCGCACGGTGTTCAATATATTGGGACCGTTGACCAACCCTGCGGGCGCGCAGTATCAGCTGCTTGGCGTGTATGACGAGAAGTTGACGCAGCTGATGGCGAGGGTGCTTAATAACCTAGGGACAAAGCGTGCGATGGTGGTGCACGGCAGCGACGGGATTGACGAGATTACCATATCGGGAAAGACAAAGGTAAGCGAGTTGAAGAACGGCAAGGTGAGCACGTTTGAGATAGCGCCCGAAGACTTTGGGATAGAACGTGCGGATTTGGCGGCTGTAAAAGGCGGCGACAGCGAGCGCAACGCGAAGATTATCCGCGCGGTGTTGGCGGGCGAGCAGGGAGCGAGAAGCGACATTGTTGCGATGAATGCCGGAGCGGCTAT
>JABGQS010000006.1:72902-99826 GCA_018648645.1 Clostridia bacterium | reverse complement strand
ATTTTTCCGAAGCCGGGGTGGGTTGAGCACGACCCGATGGAGATTTGGGAAGCGCAAATGCAAACGATGCGCGACGTCATGAAAGGTGTTGATCCGCAAACAATTGCTACTATCGGCATCACGAACCAGCGAGAGACGTGCGTGGTTTGGGAAGCGGATAGCGGCAAACCGGTGAATAACGCACTGGTGTGGCAGGACAAGCGGACGAGCGGGCGATGTGAGGAGCTCAAAAAGAGCGGATTAAATGAATATGTGCGAGAAAATACGGGCTTGATTATCGACTCGTATTTTTCGGGTACGAAAATAAAATGGATTCTCGACAATATACCAAATGGTATGAAGCGCGCAAAAAAGGGCGAGCTGAGAGCCGGGACTATTGACAGCTGGCTGATATGGAACTTGACGTGTGGTAAAAGCCACGTAATTGATTATTGTAATGCGTCAAGGACGCTGTTGTTCAATATCAAATGCCTGGAGTGGGATGAGCGAATGCTTAGCGAGATTGGTGTACCGAGGGAGATATTGCCGACACCGATGCCTTCGGCAAGCATACTCGGAATGACTGACGAGTCGATATTTGAGGGCGTGAGCATACCCATCGGCGGTGCGTGTGGAGACCAGCAAGCGGCGTTGTTTGGGCAGGCGTGTTTTGAGAAGGGCATGGTGAAAGCGACTTACGGCACAGGCGGCACGTTGGTAATGAACCTTGGCGAGAAGCCGATTGTATCCGATAACGGTATGCTGACTAGTGTTGCTTGGGGACTGGACGGCAAAGTGAATTATTCGCTGGAAGGGCTGCTTTATGTGGTCGGTGCGGCTGTGCAGTGGTTGCGCGATGGACTACAGATTATCGACAGCGCTGAACAAAGCGAGCAGTTGGCGCAGAGCGTAAGCGACACGGGCGGAGTGTATGTTGTGCCGGCTTTTGTCGGAATGGCTGCGCCGTATTGGGATCAGTTTGCACGGGGGACTATTGTCGGCATCACACGAGGAACAACAAGAGCGCATATCGTGCGGGCAACTTGTGAGTCTATGGCTTATCAAATCCGTGATGTTGTGGATTGTATGAAGCTTGACTCGGGGATTGACATCACGCAGATAAAGGTGGACGGCGGCGCGTGCAAAAACAACTTTTTGATGCAGTTTCAGGCGGATATATTGGACACCCCGATTTTGCGCCCAAAGGTTGTGGAAACAACAGCGAGGGGTGCGGCGTTTTTGGCCGGGCTTTCGACAGGGTTTTGGAAGGATACGAAAGAGTTGGTTAGTTCGTTTGAGTTGGATAGGGAGTTTGTACCGAATATGCAAGAGCAGACGCGCAGCAAGCTATATGGGCAGTGGAAAAGAGCTGTGGAGCGGTCTTTGTCGTGGGAAGAGCACGAGTAAAGCGATATAAACGATAACAATTGATAGAAAACGATAGAGAAATATTGACTATGCGCTTTATGTGATATAAAATGATAACAAGTGATAGTATGCAAGATGGTGTGGCAGATTATGTAAAACAATGTGCGGTGAGTTGTAGGTCAGATGCGATGGGCGGCATATTAAATAATATTTTATATGAGGAGAAAACTATGAATTTAGTACCGGCAACTGTGCCGACCATGTATTTTGTTGGCGTAACGACGAAGAAATCGTCCATTATGAAGGTGTTCCCTGAGTGGGCAAAGGCGCTGGGGATTGACGCGGTGATGAAGGGAATCGACATCGCGATTCACGAGAAACCAGAGGTGTACCGAGAAGTGGTCGATTTCATAAAGAATGACCCGATGTCGATGGGCGCGCTGGTGACGACGCACAAGATTGATTTGTACGACGCAGCGAAGGATTTGTTTGAGGTGCACGGACCGCTGGCGAGCAGATTCGGCGAGCTTTCCTCGATATCCAAGCAGGGCGATAAGCTGGCAGCGCACGCAAAGGATCCGATAACTTCTGGGCTGTCGCTGCTGGAATTTGTGCCGGACAACTACTTTGCCGATACGGACGCAGAGGTGTTCATCATGGGCGCAGGCGGAAGCGCGATATCTATGGGGTATCACCTGATGCAGGAGAAATACAAGGGAAATTATCCTAGTAAAATTGTGATTGCTAACCGAAGCCAGCCGAGGCTGACAGAAATCGAAAACATATATAAGACGCTTGACCCGGGCGGAATCGAGTTTGAGTATTATCTGACGCCGGAGCCTGGGCAGAACGACGAGGTGCTGCACAGTATGAAGGAAGGTTCTATCATCGTGAACGCGACGGGCCTTGGGAAAGACAGACCCGGTAGTCCGCTGACCGACGACGCGGTGTTCCCGAAAAAGTCGCTTGTGTGGGAGATAAACTACAGAGGCGATTTGCGGTTTTTGCATCAGGCAGAGGAGCAGCAAGAGCAGCAGGAACTGCTCGTTGAGGATGGGTGGAAGTATTTCGTATATGGCTGGACATCGGTGATATCCGAAGTGTTCCACATGCCTATCGAAGGCGAGACTTTCAAGATGTGCGACGAGATTGCAAGCGGATTTAGACAATAAATTTACGGAGGATAGATGATGAGTAGTGTTAACGAGAATTCAGCAAAGTTTGATTGGGTAAAAGGGTTCACGGTAGATTTCGATTTGAAAACGGGTATGTCGACAAGCGACGCAGTAAGCTCTAAGCGGCATGTTTCCAACTTGAAGGGCATGTTTGCGGACGACAAGGCAACGGATGAGCTTATTACAAACGGCGATCCGCTTGTGTACGAGTTTTACGAGATGGGCGCGCCGGAAAAAGAAGGCGATTTGGCTTTTGGCAGCAGCATCACGTATCCCGGCAAGGTCGGCAACGAGTTTTTCATGACTAAGGGACATTTCCATACGATACTCGAAACTGCAGAAACGTATTATTGCATAAGCGGCAAGGGGTATATGCTGATTGAAAGCCCGGAAGGCGACTGGAGTGCGCAAGCATTATCGCCCGGGAAAATGCTGTATGTGCCACCACGCTATGCGCACAGAACTATCAACACAGGCGATATGCCGCTGGTCACAATCTTTTGCTTTAGAGGCGACGCAGGGCACGATTATGGCACGATTGAAACAAAAGGGTATCGCAAATTAATTGTGCAGAATGACGGCAAGGAAGAGATTATCGACAACCCGAAATGGAAGTAAGAATATGAAGATATTGGTGACGCCGACATCGTTTAACAAGCCGGTGAACGACGAGGCAAAAAAGATGCTGGAAGCGTTTGCGGGCGAGGTTGTATATAACGAGTTTGGGCGGCCGCTGGAGGCGCGCGAAGTGGCACAGATGTTGGAAGGTGTGGACGGATATATCGCCGGGCTTGATTATATCACGGCAGATGCGCTGGAAGGTGCAGACGCCCTGAAAGTGATTTCGAGGTACGGCGCCGGTGTTGATCGTGTGGATTTGGGCGCGGCGAAAGATAAAGGAATTGTCGTCACGAACACGCCGGGGACGAACGCTGTTGCTGTATGCGAATTGGCCTTTGCACTGATGCTTAGCTTGGCTCGGGCTGTGCCGAGGTTGGATGGTGCAGTCAAAAGCGGACAATGGCCAAGAAACAACGGTATGGAGCTGAATGGCAAAACGCTCGGCATTGTAGGCTTTGGAGCGATTGGAAAGAACTTGGCGACGCGCGCAAAAGCGTTTGGCATGGACGTCATAGCGTATGATCCGTACTTTGACGAAGCGTTTGCGAAGGTGAATGGTGTTGTGAAAAGTACGCTCGAAGAAGTGATTTCGGGTTCGGATTTTATATCACTGCATGTGCCGCTAAACGAGCACACGAAGCATATGATTGGCGCAAAGCAGATAGCTGACATGAAGCAGGGTGCGTATATCATCAACACGGCGAGAGGCGGACTGGTTGACGAGAGCGCTGCTGCCGATGCGCTCATAAGCGGCAAGCTTGGCGGAGTGGGGCTGGATGCTTATGAAGTGGAACCGGTGACGGATTCGCCGTTGCTGGGGCTGGATAATGTGGTTTTGACGCCGCATACGGGCGCGCATACAAACGAAGCGATTAGCGGTATGGGGATGATGTCGGTACGCAATTTGATCGCTGTGATGAGCGGTGAGGACTGTGAATACGTAGTCGGGAAGTGACAATTATTGTCGAGCAGAATAGATGTGATACAAAGGCTTATTGACGGGCTGCGCAGCTCTGGCGGTGGTGTTTGCAGACAGCGATGAGCAGACCAAAATACGAGCGACTATGATGCAATTGTTAAGATTGGCAAGCAGGTGGTTGCCAAAGTGAAAAAAGCAAGAGAATGTATATAACCTTACCTTCCTTCTAAATTACAAAAACCCACCTATGTTGCCGGGTGGATTTTTGTATTGAGATGGTATGGACGCTGCAAGTTTTGTCGGCGTTGACGAGATTGCCTATCATGCGTCAGCAATCGGTGGGTTGTGCGTCGACAAAGGCGCTTTCGTCTGCACCCTTGTATTGAAGGATCTCGGTAAGAGATTTTGCGTAGTCGTCCATAAAAGCGCGCTGCTTGTTTGGCGCGAGGGGCAGTCTGCCAAAAAAACGTTCTCGTGGCATTGGCACCAGCCAAGGTTTTGCGGCGAGTTGTCGCCTATAACGGTTTGGATTTTTCTCAACGTTAGTCTCCTTTGAATTGAACTCGCGCGACAAGACCGTTATTCATGAAACGTGGTATTTTTGTGCACTTTTTATGAAATATATGTTGCAAAATGTTATGAAATGTGATATTGTGTGGGAAAGTATTAAATCGCCCGATTAGCAGGTGAGAAATGCAGGAAATCCGAAGAAATACAATCAAAAAATTGTTGATGGAACGCAAAAGTATTCTGATATCGCAGTTGTCAGAGAAGCTTAATGTGTCTGAAATGACGATACACAGAGATTTAGATTTGCTGCAAAGCGAAGGGTTTCTGACCAAAAAGCGTGGGGGAGCAATCCTTAACGAAGGCAGCGCATACTCAGTCGGCGATTACTCTTATAACCAAGTAAAAAATCTATACGTTAAGGAAAAGCAGGCGATGGCAAAGGCGGCATTTGCGCTTTTGGGAGACAACGAAACGTTGATATTTGACAACAGCACGAGTGCGTGTGAAGTGGCAAAGCTGTTGAAAAGCGAAAGTATGACGGTTATTGCGACTAATCCCGGGGTGTTTAATGAGCTGGCGAATGCGGTAAATATCACGCTGTACAGCACGGGCGGCTTGTATTCTATGCAAAGCAACAGCCTAGTGGGTAGCGCGGCGGAGGAGTTTGTGGATCGCATTAATATTACGACGAGCATATTGAGCGCGGCTTGTTTGTCGCTCGGTCACGGTGTTACAGAATCGTTTCAGTCGGAAGCTTCGTTGAAGCGAAAAATTATCGCGGCATCGCAGCGAACCATAATGCTGCTGGATCACACCAAACATAACAAAGTTGGCACAGAGAAAATTGCTGAGCTTGAAGAAATAGATTATATTATCACGGACAGCGGCGCGGACGAAAAGTTTGTGAGTGAGCTGAGCAGAAGAACGAGTGTGATTGTTTGCGAAGATTGATGATAAGCCGGTAAATGAGGTGGCGCATTGAGAAAAGACACTATATTGAGCATGGATATCGGCACGAGCTTTGTGAAAGCCGGGCTGTACGACGGTGCGGGCGATTGTCTTTGTGAGCATAGGGAAAAGACAACACAAAGTTATAGGCAGGGCGCGCTGGTGCAGGAGGCGGACGACTATATCGACAAGTTCGTAAAAGTTGTGCGGTTTTTGATGGATTGTGCGCAGGCGCAAGACGCGAGTGTAGCTGCGATTTGTTTTACCGGGCAAATGGCGGGAGTTGTCGGCATAGACAGCGATTGTAATGCGCTGACAGATTGGTCGGGTACGGTGGACTCAAGGCAGGATTTGTCGATGAGCAACCGACAGGATATAAAACGTGTAGCAGAGATTTCAGGTACGAATACGCCGATATTTGCAAAGAAATTAAAGTGGTTTGAAAATAGCCTTGTCGAAAACGCTGGCACTGTGAAAAAGTATGTGGGAATTGCAGGGTACGTAGTCGCAAAGATAAGCGGGGCAAAGGCAAGCGATGTTACGCTGCAAGCGACAAACATGGCGTTTACCGGCATTGCTGACCTAAGGAAAAGCGAGTGGTCGAAGGAGCTCTGTGAGATTTTCGATATAGACATGGATATGCTGCCTAGTATCGTGGACGCGGCGCAAATTGTCGGGACTCTGAACAAGACGTTTGCGGATGTGTGCGGACTTAAAGAAGGCACTCCGATTGTGGCGGGTGCGGGGGATAAGATCGCGAGCTGTGTCGGTACGGGGATAGTGACGCCGGGTGATTTAGCTGACGAAAGCTCTACCGTGGGCGCGATGACGTTGTGCGTGGACAGATTTAAACCTAACGTTACCGACAGGTCACTTGAAGTGATACCGGGCGCAGTGCGCGGGCAGTATTACATGATGTTTTATATCGCGGGGTCGGGCGTTGCTGTGGACTGGTATATACAAAACTTTGCGTGCTATGAGCAGCAGATAGCTGACAAAGCGTGTGTCGATGTGCACACGATGCTGGAGGAAAAGGCGGCGCAGGTTGCAGCGGGCAGCGATAACCTGATGTGTGTCGGGCTGCTTGGAGGCAGGTCGCTGCCGTTTACGCCGAGCATACGGGGTGCGTGGATAGGGCACAGCTTTTCGCACACGAGTGCGCATTTTTACAGATCGCTGCTGGAGGGTATTGCGTTTGAGTATAAGCGCTCGGTTGATGTAATGCGCAAGGAGTTTGATAATTTAGGCATTGATAGGATACACGTGCTGGGCGGAGGCGGAAAGTCGGCGCTTTGGAACGGCATTAAAGCGAATATTATGCAGGCGGATTACATGACGATGGACAGGGGCGATACCACATTGCTGGGCACTTCGATTATTGGAGGTGCCGCGATTGGTATGCACGACAGCATAGACGAAGGTGTGAAATATGCCGCTAAGGTGAAAAAGACCTACGAGGTAAACAAAACCGACAGCGAGGTGTACCAAGAGATATACGCCACGTATTTAGATGTACTTAAAGCAAATTCAAATATATATGAGCAACTGAAAAAAAGGAGAAGAAATGACGCATAGAGACAGAGTAATGATGGCGATTAACCACGAGGAGCCGGACAGAGTGCCGATTGATCTTGGAAGCAACGGCAACTTAATTGTGGATGATTGTCACTTGAAGGTTAGGAAGATGCTGGGGCTAACCGGAGAGCCGCAAGTTTACCGAAAGGGCAGCACGACGAGCTTTTATGACGAGCAGCTGCTGGAAGCGTTTGATGTTGATTTTAGGCATGTTTGGCTGGATTCGCCCGACAAACCCAAGGCGATTGTAAATGAGGACGGCACTGTTACCGATATGTGGGGCGTTACATGGGCTTATGGCGGTTCGCACCCGGCGTTTTATCCGCTGAAAGGCGCAAGCGACCAAGAGGTGCTGGATTACAAAGCGCCGATGCCGACAAAGTGGGACACCACAGCGACTGCTGAGCGTGCGAGATTCCTGCGGCAGGAAACAGATTTTGCGGTTGTGGGCAAGTCTATCATTGGTCCCGGCGGCATGTTTGAGCGAGTTGCGTACCTGCGAAGTATTGACGACTTTTTTGTGGATATGATGGTGAACAAGGACTTGGCGCATTACCTAATCAACCAGATAGTCGATGTGGAGATTGCGTTTTGGGATATGTTTCTTGACGCTGCGGGCGAGAATGTGGACATGGTGCAAAAGGTGGCTGATCTTGGGACACAGACAGGACTGTTTATATCCAAAGAGCTGTTTCGTGAGTTTATAAAGCCAGCGGAAGCACGGGTTTTTGAGTTTATCAAGAAAAAAGCTCCGAATGTAAAGCTATGGTTTCACAGCTGCGGCGCGGTCAGCGAGATTATCGATGATTTTCTTGACTGGGAAATAGACATATTGAACCCGATACAGCCGCTTGCGACCGGTATGGATTCGTATGAGCTGAAGAAACGATTTGGCGACAAGGTATGCTTCCACGGCGGGATCGACCTGCAAAGAGCGATGCCGGGCAGCGTGGATGACGTGAAGCGCGAAGTTGAGACGAGAGTTAAAGCGCTTGCTCCGGGCGGCGGGTACATATTAGCTCCGGCGAATCATATTCAAAACGATACACCTCCGGAAAACGTGATTACACTGTATGAGTATGCAAAGGAGTATGGCACGTATCCGATAGCGGGCACTAAGTGATTATAGAAGCTTTTCAGCAGGGATAAGGGGAGCAATGCAGCCATAGGCTGTAGTTGGGTTTGAGAATTATATTTAGTCGAGTCTATGGGTTGTGCGGGTGTTATTGATGTCGTTATGTAAAATATTAATGAAAGCCCGCCAAAACCAAAAATAAGCTGTGATTGCGTTAACAATCCATGAATAGGAGTAAAAAAGTCAGTTGTACTGGTAGATAATGGGGTAAATGATGTTGTGATTTAGTTGATATTTTACACACAAAAGACTTATATAAAATATCGGAAAAGTTACAATAAGAGAAAGCACGAAAAGAAAACGAAACCTATAATGTTTGTTTTTTGTTCGAATCCTTACTTTTGCCGTCTATATTAGCAAAACATCATTGACAAAGCATATCTGAACTGATAATATATATTAACTGGAATCATAAGAAACGAGAAGAATATTTTAGTAAAATTATGAGCGAAACAAGATAACGACTGAATATAGAGATATTTAATAACTGCAATGGGAATATTAGCATCGGAGCGCTAATATCTGGCACGTTGCACCGCTGTAAATAACTGTCCTAATAGATTATATATATGATAAGAGACTAACGATATCCCCGGAGATTCGCAACTTTGAACTGAGCTGCAATCGCTGTGGTTGGGTATAATCGGAAGATAAGTATTGATAAGTAACACATTAATATAAGAGATACAAACAATTCACTTTTAACTGAGTGCATCTTAAATTGAATATAAACCTGACTTTAAAATGTTTTATAGAAATATTTCAAACAAGAACATTATGGGGAGAAAATGGCGGATATAAAAAAGAGCACTACATCGAATCGAAAAAAGAAAAGACCGATGAGCAAAAAAGAAAAGTTCTTCTTAACACTAATCTGTGTTGTGCTAATTATTGCGATTGTTCTTGTGAGTGTATTTTTGCTTTATCCGCGATTAGCGGGACGTCCGGACTGGCAAATTAAAATGAGCCTAAACTTCGATGACAGCACGTGGATTGAGCAAATGGCAAACAACCGAGTTGAGCCCACGGGTAAGGTAATAAACATTAGCAGCTCATTTGTATACTCGAGCGATACTGCATTTATTACATATATTTATGGCTCGACATCGAGCATTGCAGACGCAGCTGCGCATTATCTGGCAGAGATACCGGGATCAGTAGACCGCGGTGCAGACGATGTGTCGAACATGAACGTTGCCGGAGTGCTGGATGGTGAAAAAATCGACATTGTGAATTACGAAGCGGATATGTTGAACGCTTACGACATCAAGGTGACCATAAACGAAGAAATGGCGCAGACTATCAAAACGAAGCTTTTGTATGAGTTTCCGGCAGATTTCCTTAATACATACAGCGAAATTGCTTATATCAGAACCCATGAAAAGCTTGGCGGTTATGTGATGTACAACGATGATGAGCTTTCCAGTAACTCTTATCCCGGAGTTCCGATCTTTTCGGAGGCGTATAGATATAACGGAACAAAAGCGGAGCTGGCAGCGATTCAAGTGGCTTTGAGTGAGAAGTACAGCGCGAGCGTGTATTTTGAAGATGGGGAGACCGTATACTTCAAAGACCAGGGACATATAATATCGTTGAGCATTACCGAAAGTGACCTTAATCTGCTTGCAGTAATTACAGTACAAAAGATACCGGATTATGCGCTTGGTGACGAGTAGCTGCGAACCCGCTTAACATAGCGTATGAAATGTGATAAATAAATATTAAAGTACAGCAGATGAAACTTAGGTGATTATGCGCTTTATGCGCATCACAAATAAAAGAACCATAAATTAAATAGGAGGAAGAAAAATGAAGAGAAACATTATGATCGGTATCGCGGTTGCACTATTGCTAGCGTTGGTTGCAATCACACTCATCGCATGTGCACCTGCAGCAGAAGAAGCAGCAGCAGATGACGCAACAGCGATGAAGGGTGTCTATCAGGATTTAGACCCTGACAGAGAGTACTACTTGGTGTCTTCGCATCAAGCACATCCATACTTCTTGGACTCTCACATTGGACTGCGCTATGCAGCTGAGTACTTCAATGTGAAGATTATTGCTGGCGGCCCTGACGCATGGGACACAGCAGCACAGGCACAGGCTCTTGAGCAAACATTGGCAAAGAATCCTGCCGGAATCATCATCCGTGGTTACGATGCTTCATCTGTTGATGCATCTGTTAGAGCTATGGAAGCCGGAATTCCTATCGTATGTACAGAAGCTAAGCCTGTTGAAGGACGTGGAGCAACAGTTGAAGGCGCTCTTACATTCATCGGACTTGACAACTATCAGTGTGGCGCAGACACATCTAAAGAACTCGTAGCAAGAGCAGGCGACACAGGTGTTGTTGGTGTTCAGGGTAACTGGGGTGCTTCAAACACAGACGCGAAGCTCGCAGGTCTCGAAGACTGGCTCGCAGACAATGCACCAGGCTGGACAATTTGTGGCTACGCGGATGACAAAGCTAACACAGCTGATTCTATCACAGCAGCAAAGTCTCTCATAAACACCTATCCGGAAATGACAGCTATCATGGGTATCGACTCTTCATCTGGCCCCGGAATTGCCGGAGCTATGCAGGAGCTTGGTATCGAAGCCGGAACATACAGCGTTGTTGTTCATGACAGAGAGCCAGCTACACTTGAGCTTATTGCAAGCGGTTATATTGATGCAACGCTTATCAACAAGACTGCCGGACAGGAAGTTGTTGCAATACTCGTAATGGAAGACTGGAACAACGGCGGACTGAAGAACATGCCGATTAGCTCTGACAATGCTGCAGCAGGAATCAACCCGGTTCCGGACAACATGTATAACTCTGCAGTTGTAATCGACAAAGACAACGTAATGTATTTCACACAGGAAGCTATGCCTGACATCACAACAGACCTTTACAACAGATAGTAAACTTTAGCTTTATTGATGGGCTTGGGAATTTCTCCCAAGCCCATCAATAAAGATAAAACAAGTAATTATTTTATTGGTTTATTTTTTTATAGTATGATATATTTAATTGTGTGAATTTGTGGCTCCGGTCACTTAAAATATAAAGGAGAAATAGAATGGATAAGAGCAATGATAACTTTCTTATCATAGATAACATTTCAAAGAATTATGGTGTTGTTCAGGCCCTAAAAAATGTATCCTTTACCGTTAAAAAAGGCGAAGTGTATACGTTGCTTGGAGAGAACGGAGCGGGGAAAAGCACTCTTGTTAAGATTATCAAGGGTGAGGAAACACCGACGAAAGGCGATATCACACTGGACGGGGAGACGATTAAAAACTACTCTCCGATGGTTTCAAAAGCGATGGGGATCGCGATGGTGCATCAGGAGCTGGCGATATTCGAGAACATGACGGTCGCTGAAAACATCTTCCCGGCGTGCGATTATCTGACAAAAACCGGCGCGGTTGATAAGAAAAGACTGCGGAAGGAAGCGCAGGACAGAATTGATATGTTCGGTATGGACTTGATACCTTCACAGAAAATGGACACACTAACTGTAGCTCAGCAGCAGATGACCGAGATTCTCCGTGCAATCAGTGCTGGGTCAAAATGCGTTCTTCTGGATGAGCCGACTTCCGGTCTCAATAAAGACGAAACAGAAAACCTGATGAAGATTATTGACAGGCTGAGAGCAGAGGGCATAACGATAATATATATCTCTCATCGTATCGCAGAGGTTATGCATATATCTGACCGCATCACTGTGCTTCGTGACGGTGAGTATGTGTGCACGTTTGTCAACGACGAGAAACTAAAGGAAATAGACCTCATCAGCCGAATGGTGGGTAGAGAGCTTACCAAGAGTCTGTATTCGCGAAAGGCATACACAGACACAATCAGCGATGAAGTGTTCTTTGAAGTAAAAAACATGAACAAGAAGAACGCAGTATACGATATCGACTTTCAATTGAGGAAAGGCGAAGTACTTGGTTTCTTTGGTCTTGAAGGGTCGGGTACCGATTCTGTTTCAAGGATGATCTTTGGTCTTGAAGCGATGGAATCGGGCGAGGTTTTCTTTAAGGGTGAGAAGATAGATAAAGTGACAACAACGACCATGGTTGATAAAAAAATCATGTATATCAACAACAACCGGAAAACAGCAGGTTTGCTGCTCAATTCTTCAACACTCAATAATATGTCGATGCCGGTTTTGAAAGAGTATTCTAGGGGCGCTGTTATCAACAACAAGAGGCTAACTGAACATACTGAAAAGTATGTGGATGCCTTCAGCGTCGTCATTCCATCGGTATATCAGAAGCCGAGGAATCTTTCGGGCGGAAACCAGCAAAAAGTGTTGCTTTCAATTTGTTTGGGGAAGGAACCTGAGCTGCTGATTACCAATGAACCTACAAGAGGTATCGACGTTGGTGCTAAAGCTGAGATACATAAGTTCCTCCTCGAGGCAGTTGAAAAAGGAGTTGGGCTTATTGTGTTCAGCAGCGAGCTGCCGGAGCTTATGAGCCTTTGTGACAGAATATTAGTAATGAAAAATAAGCACATTGTCGGAGAAATCAGCAAGGAAGAAATTAGCGAGGAATTCATCATGACAATTGCTGCCGGCGGAATATAGGGGGGGAAATAATTAATGGAACAAAAATCTATAAGCACCCTTAATAATAAGAAAAAATTTAACTGGACGAGTCTGACCATTATCATATTAACGCTCGCAGTCTTTGGCTTTCTTTGGGCAACGAGTGATACGTTCTTTACCTTTGCGAATATACACTCACTGGTTTATGACACGTCATTTATATTCTTTGGAGTTATCGGGTTTACGTATCTGATGATTATGGGTGAGATTGACCTGTCGGTCGGGTCCATGTTCGCTTTCTCGGGGATGTGGCTTGGTATGCTCTGCGACTGGGGGCTGCCTTTTGCACCCGCACTTATCATTGCGATAGCGTCTGTAATTGGCATCGGTGCAATAAACGGTATTTTGGTTGTGCGCTTTCGAGTACCTTCCATGATGATCACGCTTGGTATGATGACGGCGCTTGCCGGGCTGTCTAACTTGCTTTCGACAAATCTATACGGTTATTATTATCCGGATGCATACAGGGCAATTGTAAGACCTACTATAAGCATTGGCGGAGAAGAGGTGTTTGTGCTCATTATCATAATGATAGTGATTATAGCAGTTCTGGAATTTATGCTGCACAAAACCACGATATTCAGAAAGATGTATTACGTTGGAGAAAACCTTGATACCGCAAAGATTTATGGTATCAAAGCTGCTAAAATTAAGTTTATCACCTTCATCATTTCTGCTCTGACAGCGGGCATAGGCGGAATTCTCGTCGGAAGCAGGGTCGCATATGCGGCACCTACGATTGGTATTGGTTACGAGTTTCAAATGCTGACAGCTGCCGTTCTCGGCGGGGCCAGTTTGTTCGGCGGAAAAGGCAGTATACTGCGAGCTTCGATTGCAATCTTCTTTTTGCAGCTGATAAGGAACGGTATGGTTATCCATAATATTGATCCGCTGCTTAGCCAGATTATTGTCGGTATAATATTGATTATTGCTGTTTACCTTGACACCCGTGTGAACAAGGCAACCACGGTATAGAGAAAGAGGTATAAGATGAATAGAATAAAAGCTCCTTTACAAAAAATATCAAATAAGTTTCTTAGCAAAAATAGTTTTAAGAAACTTCTAAAAATCAACGGAAGCATAGCGTTTTTAATGTGCTTAATCATGTTTGCTTTTCTTGCGATTTCGGTGCCAAAGCTGTTCTTTAATCCTTTTAACATACAGGCTTTAATGTTTGCGATAGCACCCGAGGGTATCGTAGCAATAGGTATGATGATATTGCTGATATCAGGCGTGTTTGACCTTTCGGTCGGTTCAGTAATGGCATTTGCCGGACTAATGACAGCGATGATGCTGGTGGCCGGGCTGCCTATCATTGTCTGCATTATTATCGGACTGTTGGTAGGAGTAGCAATCGGTTTTATAAATGGTTTGCTGGTAGAAATGGCGGGTATCAATCCGCTTATATCCACTATCGGTACTATGTACATTTTCAGAGGCGCGACAGAGTTTCTGATGGTTGGCAGGTCAGTGGATTACAACAATTTCCCCGAAATCTTTGTCAACTTTGGTCGAAAAGGTTTCCTCGGCGTATATTGGATGTTCTGGATCCTTATTATTTTGGTAGTTGTGTTCACAATATTTATTGTTACAAGACCTACCGGAAAGAGGCTTTATTTCATCGGCGGAAATGAAAACTTGGCTAAACTGATGGGTATAAAGAAGCGCAAAATCAGGATTGGGGCGTACATGATTTCGGGACTGCTGGCCGCGCTGGCCGGAATCCTGATGACAGCGAAGAATGATGCTGCAAACCGTTATATCGGAAACGTAACTCACATGAATGTCATTATTGCATGTGTGATCGGAGGCGGTAGTTTGAACGGCGGGCAGGGCTCTATACCCGGAGCGTTGTTTGGAATCATATTCTTATCGTTCCTGCAGAACGCATTCAACTTGTTCGATTTTGAGTCATCGATGCAGAGAATCATACTCGGATTCGTGCTGATGGCGGTCGTGTCGGTTGACGGATTTATGACACTGCGCAGGCAGAAAGAGCTTGGCAGAATCTAAGTCAATTACTAATGGTTATAAAAGCACGTCACACATCTGTGGCGTGTTTTTTTTACATGGAATGTGTATACAATGTCGGTTTGGGTAAATTCTCTTTAGCGAAATATTGTGTTATAATGCAAGCATAATAAATGTTCCGGAAAGGAGATAAAACATGAGTAACAGTTTGGAAGCTAATAAGCGAAATGCGATTGCGTTTTATAAAATGGCGTATATGGGCGAGCCTGCAAAAGCGGTGCAGATGTATGTGGGCGAGCAGTATATACAGCACAATCCGGACGTGGAAAACGGCAAGCAGGGGTTCGTTACTTACTTTGAGAAAATGAGCAGGGAGTATCCCAAGAAGGACATCGAGTTTGTCAGGGCGGTTGCGCAGGACGATTTGGTGGCGGTTCATACGCATCAAACGTGGCCGGGAAACGAGGAGTACGTGACGATGGATTTCTTGCGGTTTGACGAGAATGGAAAGATTGTGGAGCACTGGGATGCGATACAGAAGATAGAGGGGGAGAGCAAGAGCGGGAATACTATGTATTAGGTGGGAGAATTGAAAAACCATCCGAGAGGATGGTTTTGTAGTGCTTTATAATTTATATATATTGGGGGTATAAGGATTGCAGTATATATATACTGCAATCCTTGTATTTTTTTGGGGAGGGAGGTCACTTCCAAAACTTATAGTATGTTAGTTCTCCTCATACGCCTTGTAAATCAAAGGCTTAATCTTTTCAAAATCTTTCATTGACCTAATCACTATTTCTAAATCACCAGTACCCCAATGCCCAATTTCCCGAACATCTTTAGTAATACCCTCTACTGGTTGGACATCATCAGGATTCAATCGCAAATGCAAATATATTTTCTTAGTATATATTTCAGCACAAATTATATTCTTTGTTTTTTTAAACGCTACATATAATTTCAGTTGGTTTTCCATTATGTCATCACCCATTGATAGAATATAATCTCGTATAGTTTCATAAATGCTCTTGAGCTCTTGGGGCGCATTATTAAGTTGGTCAAGAAAAGTCTTAGTGTCCCCTTTACTTTTCGTTTTTTTATTTTCTGAGCCACTAAATATAGGTTTAACCTTAGGAGCATTAAGACTTTCAAATAAGATATAATCCTTACTAAACTTTTTATATCTTACAAGCTTAATATTGCGCTGCATCTGATTTACAGCGTGCTCATCATATTTAGTAAAATCACTAGCTATACAAATTACGCATGGAAGACCCCAGTCAATTTCATTTGCCTCTTTAGCACCTAATACTTCCATGACAAGAAGCTTGAAGTCTGCTTTATGATCAAGAAGCCAGTCCAGATAAAATAGCCCTTGATTGATTACATTTTCGCTGATACTACGCTTATACTCGAAGATTACAGGGCAATTGTTCTCGTCAATTCCCAAACTGTCGATTCTACCATTTGTTATTGAGAACTCACTTTTCAGGAATCTTACTCCAAAAAACAACTGCATATTTTTCTCGATTAGGTTTTGAAGTTCTTTTTCTACCGCGGAAGGACTGGGAGATAACTCTGTAACTCCATTATTTAATGAGTACAACTCGATATTCGACATGTTTTGTTACCCCTTTTTTGATATTATTATACCAGTAGTAAAAATTTATTACAAATATAAACTAAGCAGGAAACGGTGATTAACCATGTTTGTTCTACAAATCAAATCAAAATACCCATTCCTATATACCACTACTTATAGTATAATCTGTGTATGATTTATTTTATTATAGTATTGCTTGCGACGACGATTGGCGGGATTGCCGGGATGGGCGGCGGAGTGATTATAAAGCCGGCGCTTGATTTTATGGGCGTGGATATTGCTGTGGCTGCGGTGCTTGCTGCGGTGACGGTGCTGGCGATGACGGTCGTTTCGATTGTTATGCATTCTCGAAGCAAGTTTAGGATAGACAGGGACATGGTGCTGTTGGCGGCGGCTGCGCTTGTCGGCGGTGTGGCGGGCAATCAGCTGTTCTCTTGGGCGATTAGCGCTTGGAGCGATGCCGGCGTTAACATGGTGCAGATTATTGTCAGCATTGTGCTGCTGGTGTTTGCGCTGTTGAAGGACGTGGTAAAAAAGACGAAGTTTACAAAGCCGACTGCGTTTATTGTCGCGGGGTTGCTGCTTGGCGCGGTGAGCACGTTTGTGGGCATTGGCGGAGGTCCGATTAACGTGGCGGTGCTTGTCGTGTTCTTTGGGTTTGCGGTAAAGCGGGCGGTCGTGGCTTCGATATTCATTATTATGGCGGCGCAGTTTGTGAACGTGGTCACAATGATGATTCAGGGCGATATGTTTGGTTATGATTTGACTCCGTTGTGGTTTATGGTGCCAGCAGCGATTATAGGCGGGCTGGTGGGAGCGCTGCTAAGCAAAAAGATGAAAGACGAGTATGTGAACGTGATATTTTTTACGGCGGTAAGCTTAATCATTTTGCTGAACGTGCATAATTTGGTGAGCGTTTTGTAGAAGGGTGATTAGTTTTGTTGCGAAGGAAAAAGAAGCAAAAGGTTATCCTGCTTCTTTTTTATATGACTAAAAGTGTTTGGCTTAGTATTTGTAGTCCTGTGCCGCCTTGTAGATTGCGAGCACGTTCTCGACAGAGGTGTCGCCCTGTACCATGTGGGTGGGCGATACGCAGTAGCCGTGGTTGACGCCGAGAATGCTGATGACGCGCTGCGTCTCCTCATAAACCTCGTCCGGGGTTGCGTGCGGAAGAAGACCGACTTCGTCAATTGCGCCGTGAAAAGAGAGCCTGTCGGCAAACTTCTCGGACATGTTCTCGGGGTCCATGCCTGCTGCGCCCGTTTGGATGGGGTCCAGGTAATCGAGACCCATTTCGATGAAGTCGTTGATGACGGGGACGATAGAGCCGTCGCTGTGATACCAAGTGGTAAAGCCCATTTCCTTAAAGTTGGCAATCAGCTTTTTGGTGTGCGGTTTGATGTGTTCTCGCCAAAGCTCGGGACGAACCATCAGCGTTTCCTCACCGCCAAGGTCGCCGCCGCTGCCTATCATGTCGATTTCGCCGTGCGCTTCGTTTATAACCCTGAGTCCGCGCTCGTAGTAGTATTCGCGCACGTGCGTGCAGATCTCGTATACAATTTCGGGCTCGGTAAGAAGATCCATGAAGAACTGCTCCATGCCGCGCATGTACCAAGGCGTTTCGAAGCAACCGCCTACGAGGAACATGACTGCGCGCTCGCCAGTCTGCTGGTGCTCTTTTATTTTCTTGGGGATCGCTTTGTAGTCCCACCAATCGAGGGAGGGCCAATCAAAGTTTCTTATGTCGCTTGCCGTTTTACACTCGCCGAGCGAGTGCCCGACAATTTCGAAATACGTGTTAAACTCGTTGCTGATACCCGCCATTGTGTTGCCCCAAAAGTCTTTGCCCTCGCCGCCGAGCGTGGGGGTGGAAAGCTCTTGCGGGCCGGTGAACGGCAAGTATATCTGCCTCATATCGGTATCCAGCTTGTCCATCACTTGCGCAGGGGTTTGTACATCGAAGTGGTCATAGAGTTTTGCCCACATTTCGGGCGTGCATCGAAGGGAAGTCGGGGGTCGGTCAATTTTTTGCCTTTTGGCTGCCAGGAGTACTCTTTCCTTGCTTGTCATGTTCCTTCACCTCATTATTTTTAGTTTTTATCTACTCGTTTTGACGGGTTGATTTGCCTGAAAATACTGATCTGATTTGTTATGACAATAAAAGTCTTTGACTTTCGCGCAAAGTATACCACAAGCGTGTTTTATTTCCAACACTTTTTTCAAGAATTTACAAAAAGATTTTTGGACAAAAATTTTATTGTGCGGTAGGCACGAATAATGTATAATTAAATATCAAAAAAAGGCGGAAGGTGACTAAATGACGAGCAGAGAAAGATTCTTTAAGAGGCTTAAAAGTGAGCCGGTGGACAGGGTTCCGAATCTCAATATTATAATGATGTTTTCGGCAAAGATGGCAGGTGTTCCGTACAGCGAGTATTGCACTGACTATAAAAAACTTGTGGAAGCGGACATAACCGTAAGCGAAAAATTTGGTATTGATCTGTTAAGTGTAATTTCTGACCCGATGCGCGAGGTAGAGCTTTTTGGAGGCGAGACTGTGATGCCTCTCGATGATGTACCATATGCGAAGAGCCCTTTTATTAATGAGTACGAGGATTTAAAAAAGCTTAAGGTGAACGCTGTGCAAAGCGCGCCGCGCGCTTATGATCGCGTGATGGGTGTGGAGCAGTTCAAAATACAAGCGGGTGAAGAGTATCCGATATGTGGATGGGTGGAAGGCCCGGTTGCCGAGGCGGCCGATTTGCGCGGCATAAGCAAGTTCATGGAGGATTTACTGATTGAGCCTGAGTTTGCTGGCGAGCTGATGGAGATTTGTGTGCAAAGCGGTATCGCGTATGCGAAGGCGCAGATTGAAGCTGGTGCGGATGTGATTGGCGTCGGGGACGCTGCGGCATCGCTGATTGGTCCGAGGATATATGAGACGATGGCATTTGAGTATGAGCGAAAGCTGCTGTGTGCAATAAAAGAAATGGGCGCGGTCACCAAGCTGCACATTTGCGGAAACACGACCGGGTTGATTGAGCTGCTACCTATCGAGTATATCGACATACTCGACATCGATTGGATGGTGGATTACAAACAGACGGTTGACAAGATTGGTGATACGGTGAGTGTGAGCGGTAACTTTGATCCTGTCAGCGTGCTGCTGCAAGGTGACATAGATTCGATTGAGCAGGAGACGAAGCGGTGCATGAGCGACGGCAACGAAAGAAGCATGGTGTCGGCAGGGTGCGAGGTGCCAAAAGAAACGCCGCATGAGAATTTGGCGCAAGTGAGCGCGACGCTGGCGAGTTTATAGAAATACTTAAGATAATAGTCACAAAGAGGAGAGCAGATATGTTGTTTATTGGATTGGATGTTGGTACGGCAGGGTGCAAGGCTTCGCTTGTAGACGAGCGGGGAAATGTACTTGAGTATAAGTATTGCGAGTATTCTGTTGAAACGCCTCGCGAAGGGTATGTGGAGATGGACGCGAACCTCGTTTGGGGAGCGGTAAGCAAAGCGTTGTCGGGAATAGGCAACAAGGACGTTGCGGCGATTGGTATTGCGACGTTCGGCGAAGCGATTATAATGATGGACGACAATGACAATGTGCTGGCGAAAAGCATATTTTATTCTGATATAAGAGGCACGGAGGAAGTGGACGATATCCTTGCAGCGATGGACAGGGACGAAGTGCAGGCGATAACGGGGCTGCCGATTACGCCGATGTATTCTGCCAACAAGCTGCTTTGGATAAAGAAGAACCAGCCCGATTTGTACGGCAAAGCGAAAAAGATGATGCTGTTCGGCGACTTTTTAGCGTATATGCTGACGGGCGAGCGGATAGTCGATTTCGCGTCTGCGTCACGAACGATGCTACTCGATATCTCGCAGGGGACGTGGTCGGACAAGGTTTCCGGAGCGCTTGGGATTGACACGAGCCTTTTGAGCAAACCTGTGATGCCGGGAACAACGGCGGGGCAGCTTTTGCCGAGCGTGGCAAGCAGCCTTGGATTCAGCCAAAAAGTGAAGGTGGTTGCGGGCGGGCACGACCAGATTATGGCGGCGCTGGGCTCGGGTGTGCTGAAAAAGGGAGAGTCGGTGGACGGCATGGGCAGCGCGGAGTGCATTACGCTTGCTTTGAACCGAGAGGACATCACGCCAAAGATGTATGCGAACAATTATTGCTGTGAACCGTATGTGTTTGAGGATATGTTTGTGACGCTCGCGTTTAATATATCTTCGGGAACGGCGATAAAGTGGTACAGAGACGCGATAGAGGACGTGCGGGCCGAGGAATACGCAAAGCGCGGTGAGAGCCTTTATGTGCAGCTTGGCAAGGAATGCAGCAAGGACATCAGCGGTGTGCATTTTCTGCCGTATGTTGCTGGGTCGGGAACGCCTTATATGGATTCTTCGACGGGCGCTGCGTTTTTGGGAGTGCGCAGCTCGACACGAAAGCCGGATTTGTACAGAGCGGTGCTGGAGGGTGTTTGCTTTGAGATGAAAGTCAATATTGAAACGCTGGAGCAGTGCGGTATAGTGCTTGATAACACGGTTGCTGTTGGTGGTGGCAGCGAGTCTGATCTGGTGATGCAGATAAAGGCGGATATATGGAACAGGGAGATTAGAACGGTGCACTCTGCTCAAGCAGGGACGACAGGTGTTGCGATACTTTGCAGCGTGGCAACGGGTGCGTACGCGAGCATAGAAGAAGCTGTTGGGCAGATGGTTCGTCCCGGCAAGACGTTTGTGCCGAATGCGCAGATGGTGAAACAGTATGAGGATAAGATGCAAACGTATCGGCGTATATACGGCGCGCTGAAAAGCATACAAGGCGACTAGACCTTGCTGAACGAAAATTAATCAAACAGGTAGCAAAAAATTGCATTTAACAGTGCAATTTTTTTTTGTGGAAAAAACGAGAAAAGTGTAGAATTTTTCGGTTTTATAATGTATAATGGTTATACGTATAAACGGAACATCAAACTATTAACTTTTTGGCATTTGAATTTTTATTAATATGGAGGATTTTTATGAAGTATATCATGGGTATCGACGTCGGGACATCGGGAGTGAAATGCATTATTATTGACGAGCAAGGAAAGGTTATTGCGTCGGATACTCAGGGTTATCCATTGAGCACACCGCAAAACGGCTGGTCTGAGCAAGACCCGGCGAATTGGTGGCAGGGGACTTTAACGGCTGTGAAAAACGTTGTTGACTCGAGCGGAATTGGCAATGACGATATCGTCGGGCTTGGATTTTCCGGGCAGATGCACGGGCTTGTGGCGTTGGACGAAAACGATAATGTAATCCGGCCCGCAATTCTTTGGAACGACCAGCGGACCGAAGCTGAATGCGAGGAAATTATCGAAGTGGGCGGCGGGCTTGAAGGGCTGCTTAGCTACACCAACAATACGATGTTGACCGGTTTTACAGGTGGCAAAATACTTTGGCTGAAAAAGAATGAACCCGAAAACTACAGCAAAATGAAAAGCTTTTTGATGCCTAAAGATTACATCAGATTCTTGATGACGGGGCAGAAGTATACCGATGTATCGGACGGCAGCGGAACGGCGCTGTTTGACGTGGAGAACAGGGAGTGGAGCAAGCCGATTATCGAAAAGGTTGGGTTTGAGTTTTCTATTTTCCCGAAGTGTCTTGAAAGTGACGAAGTTGCTGGGACGATTACAAAGGAAGTTGCGCAAGTGACCGGGCTGAAAGAAGGCATGAAGGTTTATGCTGGTGGTGGTGATGCTGTTATCCAGACCACGGGGATGGGCATTGTGCAGGAAGGCACGATCGGGCTGATTATCGGAACAAGCGGTGTTGTGTCCATGTCGCTGGACGGGTTTGGCAAAAACGAGGGTGGCAAGGTACAGTTTTTCTGCAACAACGACAAAAACAAATGGCAGGCGTTTGGCTGTCAGTTAAGCTCGGGCGGTTCGCTGGAGTGGTTGAAAGATACGATATACGAAGGCAACGATCCATTTAAGGAAATCAACGAAGGGGCAGAGCAAAGTGGCGTTGGCGCAAACAAGCTGGTGTTTCTGCCGTATTTGACGGGAGAGAGAGCGCCGCATCCCGACCCCGACGCGCGGGGTGTGTTCTTTGGGCTGTCGCTGATACACGGCAAAGGTGACATGGCGCGCGCGGTCATGGAAGGCGTGACGTATGGACTAAGACAAATATATGAGTTGATTCTCGCGTCCAAGCCGGGAATTAAACCAACGCAGATATTCAGCTCAGGCGGTGCGAGCAAAAGCCCGCTGTGGAGGCAGATACAAGCGGACGTGTTTGGGCTGCCTGTGAAAACGCTGACAGGTGCGGCAGAGGGCGGTGCGTATGGCGCGGCTGTTGTTGCCGGCGTTGGCGCAGGGCTTTGGAGCGACATTGAGCAGGCGGCGCTTATGCTGAAAGAAGAAACGGTAACGATGCCGATAGAACAAAACAAAGCAAAGTATGACAAGGTGTATGAAGTGTACAGCGGTCTATATTATGACTTGAAGGACAGATTCAAACAACTGTAGTGAGCGATTTGCTACAATACTAGATAAGGTGGACGGGGATATCAGACAGCCGACAATGAAGGATGTGGCGAATAAAGTTGGGGTTTCTCAGCCGACAGTTTCTCACGTGATTAACGGAACTGCGCCAATATCAGACAACGTAAAAAAGAAGGTAATGGAAGCGATAGACGAGCTTGGGTATGTGCCTAACGCGATGGCGAAGGGGCTAAAGACAAGAAAGTCGTCAATCGTTGGTTTAATTGTGCCCGACGTTTCGCTGCATTTTTACAGCTCTGTTGTAAAAGCGGTGGAGCGCGCGCTTAGAGTACAGGGGTATATGGTGTTTTTGTGTAATACGTTTTATAACCCGGAGCTTGAGCGCCAGTATATTGAAACGCTGATTCAGCATAACGTGATTGGGGTCTTGAGCTGCTCGGATTTGCTGGACAAGAAATCGGACAAGCTGCTTGAGAAGTATCGGATACCGTTGGTGTTGATTGACTCCGGCGGAGGCGAAAACGACTGCACAATGTGCATTAGCGTCGACAATGTTGCTATTGCTAAAATGGCTGTAGACCATTTATACGAGGTGGGTGCGAGAAACATTTGCTATGTGAGCGAGCCTATGGGGACAGATGTAATTGGGCTTAGGGTGCAAGCTTTTAAACAGGTGATGAAGGAAAAAGGACTGGAGTGCGGAGAGCGATATTGTTTTGTGGCACCCAAGCAGTATGACAACTACGACAAAATGCATATGGGGTATAACATTGGCGCAAACATTGTGGTCAACCCCGAAATTGACGCTGTGTTTGCGAGCAGTGACGAGTTTGCGTTTGGCGTGCTTAGCCGATTGAAGGAATACGGTGTAAAAATACCCGACGATATATTGCTCATGGGTATTGATAATGACGAGCTTTCTTCTATGGTAACGCCGTCGCTGACCAGCATCGTGCAACCGATAAAGGAGATGGCGAAGATTGGTGTAAAAATGCTGTGCGAAGCGATACGAGAAGAGCCGATTGATACAAATAAAATCATTTTGGAACCGAGCATATTGATTAGAGAATCGACTGTTAAGATGGACAGGCGTTAACGTATTAAAGAGAAATAAAGTTTTTTATTAAATATAAAAGGAGAAAATTATTATGAAGAAGGTATCTGTAGGAAGCTGGGCATATATAATGGGAGAATACGGCGACAAGCCGATGATGCTGCCTGAACTTTGCGCGGGGCTTAATGACCTTGGGTATGACGGTATCAGCATGGGCGGGTTTAAGCCGCATGCGAATCCTGAGCTATACGACACTGACGAGAAAAGAGCGGGGCTGGCTAAATTGCTCGCCGACAACAATATGGAAGTCGCCGATTACGCTGTGGATACGTGGAGCGTTGATTCGCTAAAGCAGACGGATGAGTGGATGGCGTTTTATACAGCGGGCGTGCAGTTTATGGCGAAAATGGGCTGGGACATTATCAGAATCGACAGCGGCACACCGCCTGTACTGCCCGAAGGCATGACGTATGCTGATGCGATGGACAAGATTACGACGATGTTCAAAAAGTGCGCAGCGATTGCGGCAAAAGAGGGCATCAACGTGGTTTGGGAGTTTGAGCCCGGATTCATGATAAACGAGCCAAAGAACGTTGTGAAAGTTGTCAAAGACGTGAACGAAAAAAACTTCTCGTTATTGCTTGACACATGCCACGCGCACATGGGCGCTGTTATTGGCAGCAGACACATTGAAGAGGGGTGCAAGCTGGCCGGCGGTATCGTAGAGTACGTAACGATGGCAAAGGATATGATTGGTCATGTGCACGTAATCGACTCTGACGGCACGCTGAACGAGACAGACACAAGCACGCATAATCCGTTTGGAACGGGCGACATTGACTTTGACGTTGTGATTCCGGCGATTCTTGACATAGGCAACTATAAGGGCGACTGGTGGTCGGTCGATTTGTGTGAATGGCCACAGGCTTGGCAGGTGACTGCGGACAGCAAGAAGTTTGTTGACCAGATTAACGAAAAGTATTGTAAATAGGTTTACTAATATAATATAAAGAAGGAGTGTTTATTATGACTGGAAAGATGAAAGCTCAAGTTTTTTATGAGCCGGAAGTAATGAAGATGGAACAAAAAGATATTCCGCAGATCGCTGATAACGAAGTTTTGGTTAAAGTGAAGTCTGTTGGAATTTGCGGTAGCGACATATCGTACTATTATGGACACAGCCCGCTGGACACAGCGAACGGCAAAGGCCCGCTGGTTTTGGGGCACGAGTTTAGCGGTGAAGTTGTAGAAGTTGGCGGAATTCCAAAGTCGCTTGGGTTGTTTGAAGTAGGCGACAGAGTGACTTGCAACCCTGTTCAGCAGTGCAACTCTTGCGAGCGATGCAGCGAAGGGCAGTTTAACCTTTGCAGCAACCCGACAGTGGCAGGCGTTAACGTGGACGGCGCGTTTGCGGAGTATTGCAAGCTAAGCTATACGCACGTTTACAAAATACCTGATACCATGAGCTATGACCACGCGGCAGTGCTTGAACCTTTGGCGTGCGCAACGTATGGCGTGAAAAAGCTGGACGTGACACCGGGAGATTTCGTGGTTGTGTTTGGACCGGGACCAATCGGCATTATGATGACGCAGATGATTAAAGCAAGCGGCGCAGGCAAAATTGCCATGGTCGGTATATTTGATTATCCGTTAAGCGTGGCATTGGAGTCGGGTGCAGATTACGTTATCAACGTGGCTGACAAAAGCAGCAAGTGGTATACCGATGATGTGACGGCGAAGATAAAAGAGCTGAGTGGCGGTAAGATGGCCAGCAGAGTGATTGTGCCGACAGCGGCAAAACAAGCTTTGCAAGACGCATTGACCGTATCGGGACCAGCGTCTACCATAGTTTACTTTGGTCTGCCGGGTCCGGAGGACACTATCGAAGTGCCTGCCTTGGATACCATTACATCCGACAAGACGATCAAGTTCTCTTGGCTGGCTCCATTGGTGTGGCCGACAGCGATTCGCTGCGTTGGCAATGGGCTGATGGATCTTGACAAGCTGATTACGCATAAGTTCTCGCTTGAAGACACCGAAGTTGGCATCAAGTTTATGAAGGAAAGCCCGGACGATAAGCTGAAAGGCGTTGTTATTGTAGACGCTGAATAGCTGGAAATTGAAAAGGAAACCAAAATCAAATTCGCAATGGGGTTTATTGTTGCGAGAACGGAGTTAGCGTTATGAGTGATGTAAAAAATACAATTAGAGAAGAACTGAAGAAGAACAACGGCGTGCTTAGATTTGCGCCTGCGTGGGTGGGCAGAACGATACTTAAGCCCGGACGCAGACTGAAGCTCGACGTGCGTGATATTTATGCGAGAGGCGCGCAGTGGGGCGGTATATCTGAGCGCTGGATGGCGTCAACCGGAATGGTAGACAACGGATCGACCACGTATGAGAACGAAGGAATGAGCTTTGTCGTAGTCGACACACCTGCGGGACCGGAAAAGGTGATGTTTAAGAACGCGATTGACGAAGTTGGCGATGAGATACTCGGCAAAAACATCATGAATAAGTGGGGCGGTCTCAAGTCGTTCGCGAAGTTCTACGATTTCCAAACGCCGATTCCGCACCATGTGCATCTGCGAGAAGAGCACGCGAAAGCTGTTGGTGACACGCCAAAGCCGGAGTCGTATTTCTTCCCGTCAGAGCTTAATCAGTTTGATTATATGGGCGGACACACGTACTTTGGACTGGCACCGCAAACGACCAGAGAGCAGCTCAAAACCTACATCGAAGACTGGGGCAAAGGCGGCGACAACGGTATTTTGGAACTTGCTACGGCTTATAGACTTAAGCTGAACACGGGTTGGGACGTGCCTGCAGGTATTTTGCATGCGCCGGGTTCGCTCGTTACGTATGAGCCTCAATGGGTTAGTGATTGCTCGCTCTTTTGGCAGTCTATGATACGCGATAATTTCTTTGAGCGTGATTTGTTGGTTAAGTT
>JABGQS010000006.1:0-72892 GCA_018648645.1 Clostridia bacterium | reverse complement strand
GAAGAAAAGAAATGGGATCTCGATTATCTTATTGATTGTTTGGATTGGGAAGCTAATATCGACCCAGACTTCAAAAAGAACCATTATCACGAACCGATTCCTGTTGAGGAATTGGGCGCGATGAATGAAAAGGGATACTCTGAAGAGTGGATTAGCTACGGCAGCGACAAGTTTAGCGCAAAGAGGTTGGTTGTTGCACCGGGACGCGAAGTGACCATCACGGACGGCGCAGCGTATGGATTTATCGCAATGCAGGGCGTTGGACAGATTCAAGGCATCAATATAGAAACACCGGCAGTAATACGCTATGAGCAGCTGACGCGAGACGAGTTTTATGTAAGCGAATCTGCAGCGCAGCAGGGTGTTGTTATTAAGAACACCAGTGACGTATCTGAGCTTGTGCTTCTAAAGCACTTTGGCCCGGACAATCCTGATGCGCAAAAGTTTGTGAAATAATAACGAGGAATCAATATATACAGTAGCAAGGAGGAGAATTATGAGCATTACAGGAAGCAAAACCGACGGCGTTGCGGTGAAGCTGAAATACGGAATGGTGGGCGGAGGCCCGGGTTCTTTCATTGGCGACGTGCACAGACGCGCAATTGCGCTGGACGGAAAAGTAGACCTTGTTGCAGGCAGTTTTTCTGACGTACCGGATGAAGTGTATGAGACAGGGCACGAGCTTGGGCTTGGCGATGAACGACTGTACGTGACGTATCAGGAGATGGCGGAAAAGGAAGCGGCGCGTGAGGACGGTATCGACTTTGTCGTAATCGTTACGCCGAACTTTTTGCACTATCCTGTTGCAAAGGCGTTCTTGGAAGTGGGCATACATGTTGTTTGCGAAAAGCCGCTGTGCTTTGAAGTGGCGCAGGGCGAGGAGCTTAAGAAAATCGCCGATGCAAAAGGATGCTTGTTTGGCGTGACGTATACGTATACCGGTCACGTTATGGCAAAGCAGGCACGCGACATGATTGCCAAGGGAGAAATCGGAGAAGTAAGAGTCGTGATGGCGGAGTATCCGCAGGATTGGCTGATTGAGTCGGATGAGGAGCTTGGTATGCAGGGCGCTTGGAGAACGAATCCAAAGCTGTCGGGCAGAAGCAATTGCCTTGGCGACATCGGCAGCCACGCAGAGAACATGGTCAACTATATGACGGGCTTGAAGCTGAAAAAGCTTTGCGCGAAGATGGACACCAAAGTGGCCGGAAGAACGCTTGACGACAATAGCCAAGTGCTGCTTGAGTACGAAAACGGTGCTACAGGTACGCTCTGGTGCAGCCAGATTGCCATCGGCAACGACAACGCATTGCGCGTAAGAATCTTTGGCAAGCTTGGTAGCATCGACTTTGTTCAGGAAGACAGCAATTATATGAAAGTCACCAAGAAGGGCGAACCAACGCAGATTTATTCGAGAGGAACTGGCGCAGTTGGCGAAGTTGCAGGCGCGTTCAGCAGATTGCCTGCTGGACATCCCGAAGGATTCTTTGCGGCGTATGCCAATATCTATTCTGCGTTTGCAGCCGCCGTTTATGACAAAGCGGCCGGTAAAGATGTGGATGAAGAAAGCTATGGGTATCCGACAATCGATATGGGTATCGACGGCGTACGGTTTGTGAACAAGTGCTGTGACAGCAACGACGCCGGAAGCGTGTGGGTTGACTTTTAACGAATAAACGATGGAGGTAGAAATATGAGACCGGTAACTTTATTTACAGGACAGTGGGCGGACTTGCCTTTTGACGAAATGTGCAAGACGGCGAGCGAGATGGGCTATGAAGGACTGGAGCTGGCAACGTGGGGCAATCACGTGGATGCGACCAAAGCCGCCAACGACATGGAGTATGTGGCGAGCTTGAAAGCCGATCTGGATAAGTATGGCTTGAAGACATGGGCGATCAGCGCGCATCTTTGCGGACAGCTTGTTTGCGATGTGTACGACGAGCGGCACGCAGGGTTTGCACCGGCCGAGTTTGCAAACGATGAAGCGAAAATGAGACAGTGGGCGATTGACTATACGATGGACACTATTAAGGCGGCCAGCAACCTTGGAATCAAAGTTATAACGGGGTTCATGGGCAGCCCGATATGGAACGCGTGGTATTCTTTCCCGCAGACGAGCCAGGAAATGATCGACAAAGGATTTGCTGATGTCGTGGCCGCATGGACGCCGTTATTTGACGAGATGGACAAACACGGCATTAAGTTTGCTCTTGAAGTGCATCCGACAGAGATTGCGTTTGACTATTACTCGTTTGTAAAGCTGCTTGAAGCGTTTGAGTACAGAGAGACATTGGGCATGAACTTTGACCCGAGCCATTTGTTGTGGCAGGGGTTGATACCGCATCTGATGATACGTGCTTTGCCGGACCGGGTGTATCATGTGCACATCAAAGACGCAGCGGTGACGTTGGACGGGTTGAACGGAATCCTCGGAAGCCATATCGAGTTTGGTGACACGCGGCGCGGCTGGAACTTCCGCTCGCCGGGCAGAGGACACGTTGATTTTAACGAGATCGTCAGGGAGCTGAACCAAATCGGCTATGACGGACCACTTTCAGTAGAATGGGAAGACAGCGGTATGGACAGAATATTGGGCGGAACAGAAGCGTGCGAGTTTACCAAAGACGTAAACATCAGCCCGTATGCCGGTGCGTTTGACGACGCGCTGAAAACCGACTAGTTTAATTGTTGGTTTGTGCAACAAAATTGTATTTACCGCAGCATGTCTGCGGCGGAATAAAAAGACTATTCAAGGAGGAGTAAAAAAATGAACGTAGGCGTATTTTTAGCATTAGAACCGTATACAGGCGTGGAAAGACAGCTTCAATTGGCAAAAGAAGCGGGGTTTGACTGCGCGGATATAACCGACGTAAACGAAGGCAGCAGCATGTTTGGGTCTGCCGGACTTGCAGCAACTGTGAGCCTTGACGGCAACCCGCATGACACAAAGAGGTTGTTCGAAAAGTACGGCATCACGCCAAGCACCGTATGTGTGCACGGCTCGCTGATGGAGCCTAGCAGCCCTGCGATTTTGCAGACTGCGGGCATCATGAAAGGCATCAAGTATGCCAGCGCAATCGGCATAAGAGACTGCGTGACCACAGAGAATGAGCCGCACAGCGAATGGGCAAAGAACTTAAGCTATGACCAGAAGATATTCACGATAGCAGAGAAACTGTACACGCCGTGCAAGATGGCGGACGATATGGGCATCAAAGTGCTGCTTGAGCCACACGGCCCGATCACCGACACCATTCAAGGCATCCAGGACATCATGGACATGCTCGGCAACCCCGATTCACTTGGCGTGAACATGGACACAGGCAACTCTTGGCTGGGCGGTACAGACCCGGTTGAGATGGCAAAAGTGTTCAAGGAAAAGATATTCCACGTACATTGGAAGGATCTCGGCGAAGAATATGTAGAGCGGCGTGGCAAGCAGTTTGGCTGCGGATTCTCGACCATCGCGCTCGGCGACGGCGTTATCGATATCAAAGGTGTTGTTGAAGTACTTGCAGACCGCAAAGAAATTCACACATCAACATTGGAGATTGGCGGACCGCCGGAGATGCTGCAACAGAGCGTAGCGTATCTTAAGTCCTGCGGACTGTAGGAACTAGACACAAAATAAAACATTACATTGCAGCGCCGTCTAAAGAAGTGGGCGGCGCTTGCAATAATGCCGCAATTGGCGGCGATGAAAAGAGGGATTGAGAAATGAAAGAGTATTTTCCAAGTGTAAAAAAAGTAGAATTTACTGAAGATAAGCTGCAGCCCGGGCTGCACTTTAGACATTATAAAGCGGACGAAATTGTGGGCGGAAAAACCATGAAGGACCAGTTGAAGTTTGGTATGGCATGGTGGCACACGCTGTGCGGTGAGGGCAATGACCCATTTGGACCGGGCACAGGGATCAGACCGTGGCAGGGACTGGAATCAATGGCGCAAGCGGAAGCGCGCGTTTATGCAGGATTCGAGTTTATGAGCAAGATGGGCATCGGGTATTTCTGTTTCCACGACAGAGACATTGCACCAGAGGGCAACACGCTGGCTGAATCTAATGCAAACCTTGACCATATCGTAAAGATTATCAAGCAGCAGATGGACGAGACGGGCATACGAAACCTTTGGGGCACGGCGAACATGTTCAGCCATCCGCGATTTATGCACGGCGCATCGACCAGCCCGAACGCTGACGTGTTTGCGCATTGCGCAGGACAGGTCAAGAAAGCAATGGAGATCACCAAGGAGCTTGGCGGAGAAAACTATGTGTTCTGGGGTGGCAGAGAAGGGTACGAAACGCTGCTGAACACCAACATGAAGCTGGAGAACGACAACATGGCGCGCTTCATGCACATGGCTGTCGATTACGCGAAGGAAATCGGGTTTGACGGTCAGTTCTTGATTGAGCCAAAGCCAAAAGAGCCTAGCAAGCATCAGTATGACTTTGATGTGGCGACGGGCATGGCGTTCTTGCGCGGATACGGGCTTGACAAGGACTTTAAGTTTAATATCGAAGCGAACCACGCGACGTTGGCTGGGCACACGTTCCAGCACGACCTAAGAGTGGCAAGAGACAACGATATGCTTGGCTCTATCGACGCGAACCAAGGCGATATGCTGCTTGGGTGGGACACAGACCAGTTCCCAACCGACTTGTATGTTTCGACGCTGTGCATGTACGAAGTCATCAAGATGGGCGGATTCACAAAGGGCGGACTGAACTTTGACTCTAAGGTGAGACGTGCTTCGTTTAAGCCGGAGGATTTGTTCTATGCGCACGCTGCAGGAATGGACGGGTTTGCTAAGGGGCTCAAAGCCGCGCAGAAGATGATTGATGACGGTTTGATTGACAAGTTTGTAGAAGACCGGTACGCAAGCTGGGGCCGCGGTATTGGCGCAAGCATCGCCGCCGGCAAAGAAGACTTTAAGTCGCTCGAGAAGTATACGATGCAGGGCAAACCGATATTGCACGAGTCGGGCAGGCAGGAATATCTTGAGTCGATCTTAAACGAGTATATTCTAGGCAGCTGAGAGCAGCGTAATTGTTAAAGGAGGGTGCTATGTATAAATTAGGTATGAATTTGTTGCTGTGGACGGACGCTGTTCGTTTGGACGGCGACAAGGATTTGATGGATAAAGTGCTTGGCATGGGGTTTGACGGGCTTGAAGTGCCGATCATGGGCATGGAAGTGAGCGAAGCCAAGGAAATCGGCGATTATTTCAAGGAGCGAAATGTCCCTTGCACCGCGATTTCTGTGCTTGGTGACGTGAACCCGATAAGCGAGGACGCGGATGTGCGCGAGGCTGCGTATAAGACGATGTGTCATTTTATCGACTGCACACAGGCGATGGGCGCGACGATACTTTGCGGTCCGTTTGACCAACAGCTTGGGTATTTCAGCGGAGTTAGGCCGACTAAGCAGGAGTGGGATTGGTCTGTGCAGTGCACGAAAAGAGCGAGCGAGTACGCGCTTGACAAAGGCGTGGTGCTGGCGATTGAGCCGCTTAATCGGTTTGAGCAGTACATACTGAACACGGTGGAAGACGGTGTCAGATATATCAAGCAGGTTGATATGCCAAACGCGGGACTGCTGCTGGACACGATGCACATGAACGTGGAAGAGCTTGATATTGCTAAGGCGCTGGAAGTCGGGCTGCCGTATACCAAGCACATTCACATTTCGGAGAACAACCGAGGAATCCCCGGAACAGGGCATGCGTGCGGTAAGGACGTGTTTGACGTCATAAAGGATAGCGATTATGACGGATGGCTGACAATCGAAGCGTTCAATGAGGGCGCGCCGAGCATGCAGGGACCGCTTCACCTCTGGAGAACGTTTGCACCGTCTGACGACGCGCTGGCGGAGCAGGGGCTAAGTTACATGAAGGAAATGACGAAGTAAATTTGCAGTAATTGTACAGGCTTCTCGATGGATTTTCGGGGAGCCTGTTTGCAAAGAAGGGCGCGATGGAGACAAACGATATCTATAAAGCAATCAGTAAGAAGACGAGCGACATTGACAAGATATTCAAAGCAGAGGATTTGGAGACGACTTCTGATTTTTACAGCAACGTTTTTAACACCATGGAAGAGGGCGTTAGCGTGCTGGGCGAGGACCTTGTCATAAAGGATGTCAACTTTGCTATGCGCAAATGGTATAGCGGCAAAGACAAGATTGTCGGCGAAAAGTGCTATAAGGTGTATCACAACCGAAGTGAGCCATGCGAAGCATGCCCGGTGAGGCGCACGTTTGAGACGGGCAAAGCGCAGACTGAGATTGTGCCGTATCAAACGGGGGAGAACGACGAAGCGGGCTGGCAGGAGCTGAAAGGGTATCCGATATTTGACGATGGGCATATTGTTGGTGTGATTGAGTATATCAAGGATGTAACGTATGAAGTAAACCTGTTCAGCAAAGTGGCGAATATTGAGCGTGAGCTGGGGAATCTTAAAACGCAGAATGATATTCTGAAAACGTATTTGGGGCAGAAGGAGCTTGAAAAAAATACGCTTGAGAATAACATTTCGCTGAATGTGAAGAAGCTGGTGAAGCCGCTCATCAGCGAGATGAAAGGGCATTTCGAGGAAAGCTCGGTCGAGACAGAAATGATTTCGTTTTTGGAATCGCTGCTTGAGAAAATTGTCGAGCCGTTTATGAGCAACATTGCGAACGCGGCGAGCAACTTTACCACGCGCGAGATTGAGATTATGCAGATGATAAAGCAGGGCAAACCTAGTAAAGAGATTGCGGGTCTGCTGTTTGTGACAGAAAAGACGGTTGCGTTCCATCGGGGTAACATCCGCAAGAAACTTGGACTGAATAGAAAGAACGATAATTTGAGAGCATACCTTTTGAAAAAACCTATCATAATAGAGTAGAGAGACTACAAGTACTGCGATTGGAACTTCACACTTTGATTCGTCGATAAATACTAGGTATTGCCTAGTATAAAACAGCTACTATTCGGGAATAGCGGTATTAATACTAGTACAATATAATAGATGATATAATGTGGGCAGGAATAATTTTGTAGGTTTTGGTGTGGAAACGATTATTTCCAGTCGGCGTATAATTTGGAGGGAGAAAAATAATGAGTGAGAATTATTTAGCAAAACCGATTAAGATTGGACCATTGACGGCAAAAAACCGATTTGTTATCAACGCGATGGAGTGCTGCGACGGCGACGAGGTTGGCAACGCGGGTCCGGATACGTTTGAGAGATATACCAACCTTTTTGAAGGGGATGCAGGCATTGTGGTGCTTGAGGCGATTACGGTGGGGTATGAGAGCAGAAGCCGGCAGTTTCAGCTGAGCATCGAGCCGCACAACCAAGCGTCCATCACCAAGCTGGTTGCCGACATGCGCAAGGTGAACCCCGATCCGCTGTTTATTTTTCAGCTGACACATTCGGGCGAGCTCAGCCATCCCGATTTTTCGAAGAGAGTTTGCATTAAGCCGCTTGCAGGGTTTGGCGGAGAAGTAATTGGCGAAGACGAAATTATGGCGATAATGGACAAGTTTGTGACTGCTGCCAAAATCGCTTATGACTCGGGTGCAGACGGTGTTGATTTGAAGTTCTGCCACGGGTATTTAGGTTCACAGATTCTGCGTCCTTATAACGACGGGGATTGGAAATATGGCGGACCTTGGGAGAAGAGACGGCAGTTTGCGTTTGATATGGTTGAGAGAGTCAGGAAAGCGATACCGGACAAGGACTTCTTGATCGGCAGCAAGATTTCGATGTGGGAAGGTTTCCCCGGAGGACAAGGGAGTGCGGGCCCTGACACTGCGATTATCGACCTCACCGAGCCGCTTGATTTGGCGAAGGGCATTGAGGAGCGAGGCGCGAGCTTTGTTATTCAGTCGGCAGGAAGCCCGTCGATTACGTTGGCATTGTCGCAGCCGGACAAAGCTGTGCCCGACCAAGTATATCTGCATCACACGTTCCAAAAGGCGCTGAGAGATGAGCTGAAACCGGAAACAGTTGTGATTGGAAGCGCGTATTCTGTGTTTAACGACGGGAACAACAAGCTGCAGGCACGTAACAAAGAGGAGAACACCACGTTCTTCTGGGGCAACAAGAACATCAAAGACGGCGTTGTTGATATGATTGCGCTTGGGCGACAGTCGATTGCTGATCCGAAGATGCCGGCGAAATATTTGACAGACAACGAAGGTGAAATTGACTACTGCACGGCGTGTGATAATTGTATCGAGTTTTTGATACGGCAAAAGCATGTTGGGTGTGCGACGTACAACAAGCGGTATACCGATGCGCTGATTGAGATTAGACGCGAAGAAGGAAAGCTGAAAGCGAAGCGTACATAAGCAACAAGCAATAAAACAAAAGCGGGCAGTTCTTTGATATAATCGGAGGGCTGCCTGTTTGCATATCAAAACAAGTGGTAGATAGGCAAAAGCAACACGCCGAGCAGCTCTGCGCTGTGCGATTGGTAGTAAACCGTGAAATCAGAATATTTAACCATGACGCGGGCATTTCTTATATTGCGCTGGCAAGATGGGTATGCTATTATTGAAAATGACAAACAGACGTATTTGAATATTTTAGCAAGATGTATTTGCAATTCTTAGGGGGGATTATGGATTACGCAAAAGAGAGTTTGAAACTGCATTACGATTGGAAAGGTAAGATTGAAGTTATTTCTACTGTGAAGGTGGAGGACAAGCAGGATTTGTCGCTGGCGTATACGCCGGGAGTGGCAGAGCCTTGTCTCGAGATTGAAAAGGACATCAGCAAAAGCTATGACTTGACACGCAGGTGGAACATGTGCGCAGTCATTTCTGACGGTACTGCCGTCCTTGGACTTGGAGACATTGGCCCGGAGGCCAGCATGCCGGTTATGGAAGGAAAGTGTGTGTTGTTTAAGGAGTTTGGCGACGTGGACGCGTTTCCACTTTGTGTGCAGAGCAAGGAAGTTGACGACATCGTCGAGACGGTGTATCAGATATCCGGCAGCTTTGGGGGAATTAACCTTGAAGATATTGCAGCACCGAGGTGTTTCGAGATAGAGAAAAAGCTGAAAGAGCGGTGTGATATACCGATATTCCATGACGACCAGCACGGCACTGCTGTTGTGACGGCGGCGGCGATGATAAACGCGATGAAGCTGACGGGCAGAGACCTGAAGACACAAGAAGTTGTTGTGGCGGGCGCGGGTGCGGCAGGTGTTGCGGTAACGGAATTGCTGATGAGCATGGGGCTTAGAAACGTGATACTCTGCGACAGCAAAGGCGCGTTGTATGAAGGAAGAGAAGGCATGAACCCGTTTAAGCAGCAGATGTCGAAGATCTCTAACAGGGAGATTAAAAAAGGCTCTTTGGAGGATGTAATCGCGGGCAGCGACGTTTTCATCGGTGTTTCTGCACCAGGAATTGTTACCGAGGAAATGGTTAAGTCTATGAACCCCGACCCGATTATATTTGCGATGAGCAACCCGACACCCGAGATTATGCCTGACCTGGCACTAAAAGCGGGCGCAAGCGTTGTGGGCACAGGAAGAAGCGATTTTGATAATCAAATCAACAATGTGTTGGCGTTCCCGGGAATTTTCCGCGGCACGTTTGATGTGAGGGCGAGCGATATAAACGACGACATGAAAATTGCTGCGGCTTATGCGATTGCGAACCTCGTATCGGACGACGAGCTGAAACCTGAGTACGTGATACCTGCACCGTTTGACCCACGAGTTGGTGGCGCGGTTGCAAAAGCGGTTGCGCAGGCGGCACGGGAATCGGGAGTCGCGAGGATATAAAGTCTGTAAGCGACCGTTGCCTTTTGCCGGAAAGGGCGATATTAGGTAAATAAAAGCAGCTTTGGGCAAACGCTCATAGCTGCTTTTTAGATGTCGTTTTCTGTGTAGGCTATAGGTTCTGCAGAATTAGCTTTACGCGATCAAACTCCTTGTTCATTTTAGCCATTCCCATGATACCACCGCCCATGCCCGACATTGCTTTGTCGAAGTGAATGAGCGTACCATCGTCCGGAGTGGTGAAGATTTTGATAGAGAATTTGTTGCGCGTTACGAAACCGCCGCCCCAAAAGCGACCTGCCGCGTTGCCGATGCCGTATATACCGTCAATTTTTGTGCCTTCCTCCAGTGCGTAATGCTCCGCTATAAACATGTTGTAAATTAAGTCGCTGACTTCCTGCCAATTTCTACTTGGTTTATTGAACTCGACCATAACAAATACCTCCCCATTATTATTTTGCTGACCAAACGAACAATTAAACTGAACCCTTGGTTAATCAATCTATCATAGCGACGATATGTAAACGTCCTTTACAAAGTCGCCCATTACCGCGAGCACAGCCGGCGTGCCTTTGGATGCGCGGCCGGTGCAGGCGATTTTGCCTGATGAAACAGTGAAGTGCTGACCCGAGTTTAGTGAAACGATGATGTCTGATGGAGTCGAGATTGTAAGCGCTGCCGCAACGCGCGTGCCGGTGGCGCCGTTTTTTTGCAGAGTGATTGCTCTAACGCCCTTGCCGCCACGCCGCTGAATTTCGAACTGCGAGACCTTGCTACGCTTTGTGTACCCAAGCTCGGTGAGTATCATAACGTCATCGCGCTCTGCAATGGGGCAAGCCATGACAACGGTGTCGCCCTGTGGCAGTGAGATGCTTTTGACACCCTTTGCGGCTCTGCCCATGCACGAGACATCGTCACTTGAGAAGCGAACAGCCATGCCGGCCGAGCTTAAGACCAGCCAGTCGGATTTGTTCGAGATGAGGTTGACCGAGACTATGCTGTCGTCTTTTGTGAGCCCGCACGCGGCGATTTTTTTGTTGCGCACGTCGTAATCGCTAAGCTTACTGCGTTTAATCAGACCGTTTTTGGTTGCGAAAACGATGTCGCCACCCTTGTAGTCAGAGAAGCTGAACAGCCCGACAATTTGCTCTTTGGCGTTGATGCCTGCCATGAGAGCGGACAGCGGTTTGCCCTTGTCCTTTGGTTTCGCGTCCGGCAAGTCAGTGCAGTTAAGCGTGTACATGTTACCAAGACTTGTGAAAATCTGGACGCGCATGTCGCTGGCGGACGTAATGACCTGCTTGGGTGAATCGCCGTTTGTCAGCGCCGATTTCTGGTACGTTTTTTCGTTGATGCGCTTTAGGAAACCGTCGGGCGAAAGCAGGATAGCGTAGCCCTCGACAGTTTTGTAGTCGGCTTCGTTGATCTCGATTTCGTGGTTGGTGTCGAGCACCTTTGTTCGGCGCGGGTCTCCGTACTTGTCTCGGATTTCGGTTAGCTCGTGCACGATGACTTTCAATAGCATGGCGTTTGATTTGAGAATTGCCTCGAGGCGCTTGATTGTCTCTTGTATAAATGCGTACTCTTTTTGGAGCGAATCGATTTCGAGCTCGGTTAGACGGGCGAGCCGCATGTCTAGAATCGCTTGTGCCTGCACGTCGGAAAGCTTAAAACGCTCTATCAGCTTTGCTTTGGCTACCTTGGGCGATTCGCTTCCGCGAATAATTTTGATTACTTCGTCTATGTTTTGTACTGAGATCATCAGCCCGGCGAGAATGTGCTCGCGACGCCGGGCTTTTTCGAGATCGAAACGCGTACGGCGTGTTACCACGTCTTTTTGGAACGCGATGTAATAGTCTATCATTTGCATCAATGACAATTGTTTTGGTTGACCGTCGGCAATGCAGACCATGTTGATGCCAAACGTGACTTGCATGTCGGAGTATTTGTATAAGCAGGTTAGTATATCCTGCGTGTCGAAGCCTTTTCGCACTTCGATAACAGCACGTATGCCGGTGCGGTCGGACTCGTCTCGGATGTCTGCTATGCCTGCGAACATGTCTTTTCTGGTTTCGGTAACCAGCAGGATTTTGCGAAGCATAGCTGCTTTGTTGATTTGGTACGCTATCTCGTTAATGACGATTAGCGTTTTGCCGTTTGTGCCTTTTTCGATGGTGGCCTTGGCACGCACGGCAACTTTGCCGCGACCTGTCTCGTACGCTTGGCGAAGCTGCTCCATATTGAGCAAATATCCGCCTGTCGGGAAGTCGGGACCCTTGATAATCTGCATAATCTCGTCCAGCGATATTGTTGGATTTTTGATGCGCGCGACAACGCCGTCGATGACTTCGACGAGGTTGTGCGGAGGGATGTTGGTCGCGAGACCGACTGCGATGCCGCTTGCGCCGTTTACCAGCAGATTGGGATATCGCGCCGGAAGCATGTCCGGCTCTTTCAGTGTGTCGTCAAAGTTGAAGCTAAAGCGCACGGTGTCTTTGTGGATGTGTGCGAGCAGTTCCATCGCGATAGGGGACAGGCGCGCTTCGGTGTATCGCATGGCTGCAGCGGTGTCGCCGTCCATGCTGCCAAAGTTGCCATGACCCGAAACGAGAGGCGCGCGCATCACAAAGCTTTGCGCCATACGCACCATCGCGTCATAGACCGATTTGTCGCCGTGCGGGTGGTATTTGCCAAGAGCGTCGCCGACGATTCTGGCCGATTTTCTGTGTGGCTTCTCGGGCAATAGGCTAAGCTCCATCATGGTGTAGAGTATGCGGCGCTGCACAGGCTTTAGACCGTCTTCAACGCGCGGCAGCGCCCTGTCCATGATGACGTATTCGGCGAAGGGAAGCATGGAGTCGTGCATTACGTCGCCGAGCGAAATTGGCGTAACTACTTCGTTGTTGATAATTTCATCTTTTTTTCGTTTAGCCATTCGTCTTCACCTTCTCTTTGTAAAAGCTGTCTTCCTTGTTGAAGTTGGCGTGCTCGGATATGTAGAGTTTCCTGGGCTCGGGTTTGTCGCCCATCAGTATGGTGACGAGACGCTCTGCTTCGGCTTGGTCGTCCAGCACCACTTGGAAAAGCTGGCGGTTACTTGGGTCCATCGTGGTCTCCCAAAGCTGATCTGGGTTCATTTCCCCTAAACCCTTGTAGCGCTGTATGTTGGCGTCCTTGCCGAACTCTTCCTGCGCTGCACGCAAATCCGCTTCGCTGTACGCATAGCGTGACTTTTTGCCTTTGTGCACGCGGTAGAGCGGGGGGCGTCCGATGTATATATGACCCGCGGTCAGCAAGTCTTTGAAATAGCGGTAGAAGAACGTTAGCAGAATAGCGCGGATGTGTGCGCCATCGTCGTCTGCGTCGGCGAGGATGATGATTTTATGGTATTTGAGTGCGCTTTCCACAAAGTCGCCGTCAAAGCCTGTGCCGAGCGCTGTGATGATGGAGCGAAACTCCTCGTTTTGTATGACTTGGTCGAGCCTGCGCTTTTCGACATTGAGCGGTTTGCCACGAAGCGGCAGTATCGCTTGGAAGCGGCGGTCTCTGCCTTGCTTGGCACTGCCGCCGGCGCTGTCGCCCTCGACGATGAACAGCTCGTTCTGGACCGCTTTTTTGCCTGTGCAGCTGCTTAGCTTGCCCACAAGCGGCGCGCCTTCCAGCTTGCTGCGCTGGCGCTCCAGCTTCTTTGCTTTGGTCGCGGCGCTACGTGCTTGAGCGGCTTTGATTGCTTTGCCGACGATCTCGCCCGCGATGGCTGTGTTGTTGAGGTCGGCAAGGAACAGCGCGAGCTTTTCCAGCACGATGGCTTCAACAATGGTCCTTACTTCGGTGTTGCCGAGCTTGCCTTTAGTTTGACCTTCGAACTGGGCATCTTTCATTTTGATGTTGATGACAGCGCTCATGCCTTCTCTATAATCGTCACCTGCGAGGTTGCTGTCTTTCTCTTTGAGCAGCCCTGTTTGGCGCGCGTATTCGTTCATTACTTTGGTGTGGGCGGATTTGAAACCAGAAACGTGGGTGCCGCCGTCTGCCGTCTCGATGTTGTTGACGAAACTCAATATATTGTCGTTGTATGTGTCGTTGTACTGCATGGCGATCTGCACCTTGACGTCGCCTTTTTCGCCGCCGAAGCTGATAGGCTTTTTGTGCAGCACGGTTTTCTCCTCATTAAGGTATTGCACAAAATCGACAATGCCGCCTGAGTAGTCGAACACTGCTGTTTTTGGTTTGTCGTCTTTTTTGGTGCGCTCGTCTGTGAGCGTGATGATAACACCTTTGGTGAGAAACGAGATGATGCGCAGATGCGACGACACTGTGTCGAAGCTGAGTGACAGCGTTTCGAAAACGCGATCATCCGGCATATAGGTGACGGTGGTGCCGCGATTTTTGCAGCGACCGATTTCGGCCAATTTTGCGACTCTGCGTCCGCTTTCTATCTTGCCTTTGCTCATATAGCTTTTGAAGTTCTGCTCGTATAGTTTGCCGTTGGTGCAAACTTGAACGGTAAGCCAGCGTGAGAGCGCGTTAACAACCGACGCGCCAACGCCGTGAAGTCCGCCCGAATATGTGTAGGAATCGTTGTTGAATTTGCCACCTGCGTGCAGCTGGGTGAAGACGACCTCGACACCCGACACCTTTAGCTCGGGATGAAGCCCAACGGGAATGCCTCTGCCGTTGTCCACAACCGTCACCGAATTGTCGGCGTGGATGGTAACGTCGATTTTGTCTGCAAAACCGTTTGCTGCCTCGTCGACCGCGTTGTCCACGACCTCCCAAAGCAGATGATGAAGCCCTTTTTGACCGGTCGATCCGATGTACATACCCGGGCGTTTGCGCACTGCGTCTAGCCCTTCGAGCACCTGTATATCGCCGGCACTATACTTTTTTGCCATAGTACCCCCTAAAAGTTGTCCTCACAAAAAATATACAAAATGTAGTATGTTAGTAATTGCATATCATCTTCTATTATACTTTATATTGCGGGAGTTTTCAATATGAAGTTTGCAAAAATGGGGTGTATTTCGAAAATATGTACGCATATCAGATGAGTTTATCAAAATAGGACGTTCTTATTTTGCAATTAGCATCAAACTCACAATCACATTTAAAAACATATAGGCATTTCTTCTTATATTCTCACTTGCAAAAGGTTGTTTCTTTTTTACAAGACTAATAGTAAGGATTGTTGTCATTGTTACAAATAGAATTATTCCCACTATAAATGTAAATCGAGCATAAGCAAACAACCCTCCATTCACTTTCTCTAGCATTCTTGATACAAAAAAATAAATAAAGCCCAATAAAGCGAATATAATTAAGACAGGTAAACTTTTCTTTGCATAATTATAAGACCAATTATCAGCGTTTTGCGATATCCCCCTAAATCTTGCATGCCTCGCTTTTTGTTTTTCTGGGTCCTCTAATAGATTTACGTAAATTAAAGTAAACATAGTAATGGAAAGCAAAACTATAAATATTACCATTATGAAAAAATTAAAACCCTGAAAGTTTAATAAATATATTACTACTCCCACAATAAATGTTGCCAATAAAAATTTCTTCAAATACAAACTCCCATATAAATAGTTTAATCAACTGATTCCTGAGTACTTTCCTGAGTCTCTATCTGGTCGTTGCCCGTAATATTGCCATCGTAACTAATCAGGAATATAACAAGCACAATTACAAGAATAATGGCTGCGGTTATGAATAAACCAAATACACCGCCGCCCGGTTTGTATTCCGGGCCTTTATTATACTTTGGGTTGAAACCCATTGGTGTATGATTATAAAAGTTTTTATCGGAATCTGGCTTACTCATTTATCTACCTCGTGGTTATATTTTGAAAAGCGAAGCTGACTTTAGTACACAAACTGAACGAGTTCTACGCCGGCTTCTTCGAAAATTTGGCTGGAGAAGTCGTCGGGGTAGGGTTTTTCGTATATGACTTTGCTGATGCCCGAGTTTACTATCATCTTGGAGCAGATGACGCAGGGCTGGTGAGTGCAGTAGAGAGTGGCGTCCTGTATACTTACGCCGAGCTTTGCTGCTTGGATGATGGCGTTTTGCTCTGCGTGGATAGCAAAGCACAGCTCGTGCCGGGTGCCGGAGGGAATGTTTAGTTTGCGACGCATGCACTCGCCTTTTTCCTTGCAGCTTTTGATGCCGGCGGGGGCGCCGTTGTATCCGGTGGTTAGGATGCGTTTGTTTTTGACGATGACGGCACCGATGTTGCGGTTAGGCTGATAGCAGCTTGACCATTGTGCGATTGTGTTCGTTAAATCCATGAAACGCTTATCCCATTTATCCATCCTAAAATACTCCTTCTGATTGTGTAATTTATGATAAACTTCGGCGCGATATAGTAAAGTCCTGCTGTTAATATGAAAATATTGCTGATATGTGCGTAAAGACGCGAATAACGGAGATTTGAGGAGATTGTGGAAGAAAATAGCCGATATATTAGAATGAGCGCGATATGAATGGCGATATAGCAGTTAGTGGGGTTTGCCAATAGTTGCGGAATCGTTTATATTTATTGTTGTTAGCACTCTGGTCTGGTGAGTGCTAACGAACGAAAATGTATGTAATAAAATTGATAATATTGAAGGAGGCAAAACAAACATGTCCATTAAACCACTTGGCGACAGAGTCGTCTTGAAAAGCATGGAAGTAGAAGAAACCACGAAGAGCGGTATCGTTCTTACGGGGAGCGCAAAAGAGAAGCCGAGCACAGCCGAGATAGTAGCGGTTGGACCGGGCGGAATGGTAGAAGGCAAAGAAGTTGTGATGACCGTTAAGGTTGGTGACACAGTCTTGTACAGCAAGTACGCAGGCACAGAAGTTAAGCTGGAGGACGAGGAGTATATCATCGTGCGACAGGGCGACTTGCTTGCGATCGTAGAATAGGGGAGGAAACTTATAATGGCGAAACAAATACAGTACGGCGAAGAGGCAAGACGTGCTCTTGAAGCAGGAGTAAACCAACTTGCAAACACAGTTAAGGTAACACTTGGACCAAAGGGCAGAAACGTAGTGCTCGACAAGAAGTTCGGTTCACCGATGATCACGAACGACGGTGTTACAATTGCTAAGGATATTGAGCTCGAAGACGCGTTTGAGAACATGGGCGCTCAGCTTGTTAAAGAAGTTGCAACAAAGACAAACGACGTTGCGGGCGATGGAACAACAACAGCGACGCTGCTGGCACAGGCAATCATCCGTGAGGGTCTCAAGAACGTGGCAGCTGGCGCAAACCCGATGGGCGTTAAAAAAGGCATCATGAAGGCGACAGCGGCTTCTGTAGAGAGCCTTAAAGAACTCAGCAACCCAATCGAAGACAGCAAAGCGATTGCACAGGTTGCAGCGATTTCTGCGAGTGACGATGAAGTCGGCGAACTTATTGCGCAGGCAATGGAAAAGGTCGGCAACGACGGCGTTATCACAGTTGAAGAGAGCAAGACGATGATGACTGAGCTGGAAATTGTGGAAGGTATGCAGTTTGACAGAGGATATGCATCACCTTACATGGTAACGGACGCGGACAAGATGGAAGCGGTCATGGACGATCCGCTACTTCTGATTACAGACAAGAAAATCACAAACATTCAAGAGATTCTTCCTGTACTCGAGCAGGTTGTGCAGGCGGGCAAGAAGCTGCTCATAATCGCTGAAGATATTGAAGGCGAAGCGCTTGCGACATTGGTTGTCAACAAATTGCGCGGAACGTTCAACTGTGTTGCGGTTAAGGCACCGGGTTTTGGCGATAGAAGAAAAGCGATGCTGCAAGATATAGCAGTTCTGACCGGCGGTCAGGTTATCAGCGAAGAGATTGGCATCGAGCTTAAGGAAGCGACGCTTGAAATGATGGGAACAGCGCATCAGGTGAAGGTGGACAAAGAGAACACAACTATCGTTGTGGGCGGCGGAGACCCTTCTGAGATTAAAGCGCGCATCAACTCGATCAAGAATCAGATTGAAGAAACTACAAGCGATTATGACCGTGAGAAGCTGCAGGAACGTTTGGCGAAATTGGCCGGCGGCGTTGCGGTTATCCAGGTTGGCGCAGCGACAGAGACCGAGATGAAAGAAAGCAAGATGCGTATTGAAGACGCACTGGCAGCAACAAGAGCGGCCGTTGAAGAAGGCATAGTGCCGGGCGGCGGAATTGCGTTGCTTGACACTGCTAAAGCTGTTGAGAAAGCAATCGAGGGCGCAACGGGCGACATCAAGACGGGTATGCAGATTGTACTTCGCGCGCTTGAAGAGCCGATGAGACAGATTGCGCTGAACGCAGGACTTGAAGGCAGCGTTATCGTTGGCAAGATTAAGGAGCAGAACGACAGAAACTATGGTTATGACGCAGCTAAGAACGAGTATGGCGACATGGTTGAGAAGGGCATCATCGACCCAACCAAAGTGACGAGAAGCGCATTGCAGAACGCGGCGTCTATCGCATCGCTGCTGTTGACAACTGAGTCTATCGTTGCGGACATCCAAGAAGATGCACCACCAATGCCTCCAATGGGCGGCGGAGCACCGGGCGGAATGCCGGGAATGTACTAGACTACTAAATTAGCTTCAAACATTTATTTATAGAGAAGAACCTCAATAACAGAATTGTTTTTGAGGTTCTTCTTATGTATTACTCGCTATTCCTTATTTTATAAAAAGCAATGCTTTTAGGAGATCATCTTTAAAGAATGGAGATTGTTATGATTACAAACAATGCATATTAAACAGGAGAATTTGATATCAAACAAGACAAAGATAATAGAACCATTACATAATAATGCGTAAAGCAGATAGCATATAATAATCTCATTCTAACTTATGGCTCATTTTTCCGAACTGTCAATTCAGTTATTGTGACTTCTGGGTTCTTATAACGATTTCTTCCCTCCGTCTTTTTACCAATTTCAATCGCTTTTTTTGGACAAAGGTTTATGCAGGAGAAACACATTTCACAATTGCTTCCAATCCATTCAGGTCTATTGTTCTCGTTAATAGATATTATTCCTCGTGGGCAGAGTTTCACACATGTCCCACATGCATTGCAATCATTTGTAGTAATGAACTTTTGTGCTGCTTTTGATGCAATACCCTTAAATGATGGGCGCATAAGGGTTCCAAAAAGATTTTTCCGGAGCGAAATCTTCGGAAAGGAATTTTCCCTATTTTTCATCTCTTCGATAACCTTATTCAACTCCTCTTTTGATTTGGATAAAATATCTCTAGCCTCCTCAATATTAGGTGGATTATTCCCTGCGATGTAGTTATCCGGTGACACAATTTCAAATCCGGCATCAACTTTTAGTCCAGCGTCATTTAACTTACTTTTGAAATTGTTCACAGCCGAGTATGGTGCTCCGCCATGCACAAACAGTACATAAAGGTATTTGTGACGTTTGATTTTAAGTTTCTTAATAAATTCTTCGGCAATCAAAGGTGCACCAAATAGATACACTGGCAAGACGAAGCCAATAGTATCTGCATCTTCAATTTCATACCCCGATTCAATTTGATTGGTAATGCTAATCAGTTCAGTATTCTGCGTTCTTGCACAAATCTGTTTTGCGATGCTCAAAGAATTTCCAGTACCACTAAAATAAAAAATATAGTTATTCATAATTATCTCCTAAAGTCTTTGTAAAGTCGTTATACTTATAATGTAATCTATGACCTTAGGGCGAAGTCAATAACTATATTTATAAAGTACAATAGTATACCCATAGGATTAATTGCTTGACTGTGACCATGGGTCTTGGGGTATAATAAATTGAAATGAGAGGGTGAGTTCATATGAAAACAAGAATATACTCCTCAAAAGAGTTTGCGATTAAATGCTCCATCACAAAGAAAACACTACGACATTATAATAAACTTGGTTTACTCGAGCCCTCATTTGTTGATGAGAATGGATATTGGCATTACGACGATTCTGACATGGAAAAATTGAACATGATACAAAGCTTAAAAATTATTGGTCTCACTCTCAAAGAAATTAAAGAAAACTTAGATAGTGATTTTATTAATTTGACACCTTTGATTGATGTCAAATTGCAATTTATTGATGAGCAAATAGAAGAGCTCGAAACAGCAAGAAGATTGTTGAAAAGGCTCAAGAAGAAAGACTCTTTTGCATTGAGCACAGCTGTAAAGGAGAGTATTGAAGAAGATCATTTGGAGTGGTTGAATAATAATCTTGAGAAAGATCAACTACGACTTATTGAAAAAATGATGCAAAAGGACGGCTCATATAAAGAACATATTAAAGTCATGGAAATCATAAAAGATTTTCGCCTCTACTTAGCTTCAAGCGATAACAAAAATATGGATGAGGCAATTGAATTAATAAAACAAATATACTGTGAAAATGGACTTAGTAATGAAACTATAAAGTTTTTAATGACTTTTTTGATAAAATCAAGTTTAAGAGGCCCGAAGCATTCTAGATTGATTTCTGAAAAAGAAGGTAGAATCTTTCTGAGTAAATTTTAAGACAAAAGGTAAGTTTGTATTTTTAAAAACTAATGTGAAATAGTAAAAATATAAATAACGAAATTAAGAACTAAAAATATAGATTCCAAAATACAACAGAAAAAAATCAGGTATTGAGTATATTTTCATATTACTCAAATATCTTTGGTCGTCCGAACACGTTCCACGCTGGGTATCGGATTACTTTGCCGCGTATGATGTCGTCGTAGACGCGGTTGTCGATGGTGCGTTTTTTGACGACGCCGACAAAGCCGCTGGCAGCTTCGTAGATGTAGCCGGCGCTGCCGACGATGCCCATGTGGCTGATTTTGCCCGTTGGATCGCGCAGGAAGACGAGATCGCCGGGGCGCAGTTCGTCTTTGGTGATGGGGGTGCAGATGGTGTGGTATGTGCCGTTTGCCGTCATGTCGGTTGGCTCGCCGTAGAAATTCAGCTTGTTGGCTGCGTACCACCACAGACCGCTGCAATCCCACGCGTAGCTTACGGGGAAGGCGTAGCCGCCCGATTCGCACGACTCTGCGATGTCCGCAAAGTATTCATAGCGCCCGTGACTGAAGTAGTTTTCGTATATGGCGTAGGAGCTCGCGAGGTAATCGGGGGTTATTTTATGACCTTGGGCGCCGTAGATGTATTGACCGCCCACGCACGTGTCGAGAAAGTCGAGCAGTTCCTTTACTTTGCCAGTTGGCTGCGGCTCGGACGCGTATATGCGCTCATAGGTCGCGGACTCTTGCGAGCTCTCCTGCGCGGACAGCGGCGGCGCGCACGATGCGCATAGCGCGAGTCCGATGATTAGCAGCGTTATTGTGCACAATGTCATAATTTTCTTCATGGCTTTGATTATATAGAACGCGCGGCATTTGTTCAAGATAATTATATTTTGTCGCGGTATTGACATATACTTTGGGCGCGGAATATGGTAATATATACATAAAGATAATCGAGCAAAGGCGGTGCGGAATTATGGTAATCAAAAGGCTGAAAGGGACGGCTTGGATTGCTTATGAGGACGGCAGGGGCGTGCTGATTGACGCGGGGCTGAAAGCGCAGTCAAAGTTGATGAAAAGGAAACTTGATAAGCTCGATATCGATTTGCAGTATATTCTGATGACGCACACGCACTATGACCACACCGGCGCCACGGAGCAAATACGAGCTGCGACGGGCGCGAAGGTTGTTGTGGGTGCGGCAGAGGCGGAGTGTCTCAAATGCGGGCACACGGACGTGCCGAGGGGAACCAACGCGTTTTGGCGGATGATTGGCAACGCCGGGCATGATGTGGACCCTAAGCACATTGAGCACTATACGCCGGTTAAGGGCGATGTCGTTTTGATTGAGGCGCATACATCGCTGGAGATTGGCAGCGAGCTGATTGAGGCGATACCGCTGGGTGCGCATTCTGTGGGCAGCGTTGGGTACAGAATCGACGAGCATATATTTGTCGGCGATGTGGTGTTTGGCATTGCGCACGTTGTTTATCCGTGGTTTGCGGACTTTGAAGAGGATATCGAAGCGGCGTGGGGAGCGATAATAGAAAGCGGTGCAAAGTATATTTATCCCGGGCATGGGCGGCGGTTGAGTGTGGAGTATTTGCGCAGGAAGCGCGATGAGAGATATAAAAGCAATAGTAAAAAGGAGAGTAAAAATGTATAAAGAAATTGATGCGTATGAGTACATGAATGAGATTATGAAGGGGCTGAAAACCGGCGTGCTGTTAACGACACAAAAGGACGGCAAAGTCAACACTATGTCGATTGCGTGGGGAGCGATTGGTATCGAGTGGAACAAGCTGATTTTCACGGCGCTGGTGCGGCAAAGCAGGTATACACACGACATGCTGGAAAGCGGAGAGTTTACGATTAATATACCGATGGATAAGCGAAATAAAGTGATCGCATATTGCGGCAAGAAAAGCGGACGAGACACCGACAAGATTGCGGACATGAAGCTGACAACGGTGGACGGCAGGGTGGTTGATGTGCCTGCGATAAAGGAGCTGCCGCTGACGCTGGAGTGTAAAGTAATCTATAAGCAAATGCAGGACGAGAACGCGATTCCGGCGGCGATATTGAACAAGATGTATCCCGAGCGCGATATGCACACCATGTTTTATGGCGAAGTGGTGTCTGCGTATATTGTGGAATAATAAATGCAAATGAGAGTATGAAATGAGCTGTCGCAAAACGCGGCAGCTTTTTTTATGCGGGCAGCAGCTTTGGCACGAAGTATATGACGAACGGCAGCGTGAACGTGCAGAAAACGGTGGTGGCGAGCACGAACTGCGCGGTGAAGTCGGCCTCGTTGTCAAACTCTTTGGCAATAATGGCGGCTGTGACGGCGGTAGGGGTTGATATGCCGATGATAAGCGCTTGGGCGAGGATGCCTGTAACACCGAGCATTTGCACGATGCCAAAGCCGATGACGGGCGCAAGCAGCATTTTGATGACTGTAGAGATGATAACGTGTTTGATTCCTTTGAGTGATTTTACTTCGGCAAGCTTGATGCCGAGTGTGATGAGCGCGATAGCGACAAACGCTTGATAAATATAGTTCATTGGAATCAAGAATGTTTTTGGGATCGGCACGGAGAACGTGCGCAGGAGTATTCCCAGCACAATTGCATAGAGAATTGGCATTTTTACGATGTTGAGAAGTGCCTGCTTCGATGTCGATTTACCGCTGCTGGCTTGATATACACAGAACGTGCCCGTGATTATGTTTTGGACAACAATCATGATGATTTGAGAAGCGAATGCGATTGGGTTGCCCGGAAAGGTAAGCTCGATTAGAGGAATACCGTAGTTGCCCGTGTTGATTAGCATGAAAGCGTTGCCCATGGCTTTGCGCCGGGGCCTGTCAAAGCGGAAGATGACGCTTAGCAGTTGGCTGATACCGAACAGAACGACCATCAGAATCAGCATGTACGGAACGACCGTGTACAGCAGATCCGCCGAGAATTGCGACGAATAGAGTTTGATGAAAACCATGACAGGGATGACGAGATAAACCTGCAGCTTGACGAAGGTGCGTACGTCCGTTTTGAAGATTTTCTGGAACCCGAAACCGACTGCAATCAGCAGAATTATTGGTAGGGATATGTTTAGTAGTATGTGTACAAATTCTGCCATGGACCCTCCTGTTTGTGAGGATAGTATATCAGATATTGATGGCAGAATACAGCTTTATGCAATAAATTATAACATTCGTGTTACATTGGGGGCATCTGTGTTGCAACGAAGTTCTTATATGTTATAATAAGCGCAATATCATTGAATCATTATTACTAATATTAAGGGGTGAAAAACTTGGATTTTAAAAGTGGTGCATTTTTGTACATCATGGGCGGCATTATCGCGCTGTTTGTGTTGACGCAATCTGTTGTTTTTCTGGTGCGTGCGGTGCGCAGGGGGAAGGCGATTGGGCTTGACGTAAAGGTTATGAAAAAGGCGGCTATCAGCAGCGCAACGTTTTCGATTGTACCGAGTGTGCCGATTGCGCTGTCAATGATTGCACTGGCGGCGACGATGGGCGCGGCGTTCTCGTGGATACGGTTGTCGGTTATTGGGTCGATGAGCTATGAGATATTTGCGGCGGGGCAAGTGGCCGCGGCAGCCGACATTTCCAAAGAGGCGCTTGGCACAATGCCGATAAATGTGTTTGCGGGCGCAATGTGGGTGATGACGCTCGGTATCATTATCGGGCCTATATTCAACATTTTTGGCCTCAAGCGCTATCAAAAGAAAATTCAAGAGATAGGCGAGAAAAATCCAAGGTGGAGCAAGATACTCATTGATGCGCTGTTTATGGGTATTATCGCTGTGATGGGCGGGCAGTTTATCGCTAAAGGCATCGCAGCGTTTGGCAATCTTGCAGCACAGCAAATCATTATGAACGGTCAAGCGCAGCTTTTAACGCTGGTGACCGGGGCTGTTTTGATGGCGGTGTTTGGTTTGGTCATCAAAGCGACGAAAGCGAAGTGGCTGGAGAACTTTGCGCTGCCTGTGTCTATGGTGGGCGCGATTGCCATGTCCGTGGTTTACCACGGCTGGTTTTAGGGGGTGTGCGCTATGAGTAAAAAACAAGGATTGATGTTGAGTGAATACAAGCAAGCGACGCACCGAATTGGACGCATATGGACATTGTTCGCGATGCTGCTTATTGTAGCCGTGCCTCTTGGGTTTGGTTTAATATACGGCGTTATGCCCGAGTGGAGCTCGTTTTTTAAAGGAGTGATTGCTGTGGTGCCGATGTACTGGGCGGTCGGACTGATCGAGATATTTAACTATTCGCCGATGCTGGGAAGCGGCGGCACGTACCTCGCATTCGTGACTGGAAACCTGCTGAACATGAAAGTGCCTGCGGCGAAAGTCGCGATGGACAAAGCGGGCGTGAGCGCAGAGACGGAGGAGGGCGAAGTGCTATCGACTATCGCTGTTGCTGTCAGCAGCATTGTGACGACGATTGTGCTGATAATCGCGCTGTTGTTCGTTGTGCCGATTACAAACTGGATTAACAACAGTGAGCTGCTGCGCGAAGTGTTTGACCTTGGCAGCGGGTATGTTATACCGGCGCTGTTTGGCGCGCTTGGAGTGGTGTTCCTCGCAAAGAGTTGGAAGATTGCTGTGATACCGATGATATTGATGATTGTCGTGTTCTTGCTGATTCCTGCGACGTATGCGATAGCGGGAATACTGATACCTGTGATGAGCGTTATCAGTGTATTGATTGCACGGTTCCTGTTTAACAAAGAGAAGATATAGGAGAGAATGATGATAGTATTGTACTCGATATTGGGAGCGCTGGCGGTACTCGTCGCGATTATCGCACTGAACACGTGGATTAAGAAGCCGAGCAAACGCAAAGAGGGCGTTGCAAAGTTTGAGAGCGACCTTGAGCGCGATAAGATAGCGAAGCATCTTTCGGGGATGATACAGCTAAAAACGTTGACAGCGAGCAGCATGGACGGGTTTGATAAGGAAGCGTTTTTGGGGCTGCACAAGTACCTCGAGAAGACGTATCCGCTGGTGCACAAGACGCTTGGCCGCGAGGTTGTCAACGAGTACAGCCTGATATACAAGTGGACGGGCAGCGGCAGCCAGAAAAAGCCGTTTTTGATGATGGCGCATATGGACGTTGTGCCGGTGGACGAGCGGACTGCGGGCGACTGGGAGCACGACGCGTTTAGCGGAGCGATTGCAGACGGGTATGTTTGGGGCAGAGGCGCTCTTGATATGAAAGGGCATTTGACCGCTGTGATGGAAGCCGTAGAAAAACTTATCAGTGACGGATTTGCGCCGCAGCGTGATGTGTATATTGCGCTTGGGCACGACGAAGAGTCGATGGGCACGCTAGGTGCGCAAAAGTGCGTGGAAGTGCTGAAAAAGCGCGGCGAAAGTTTCGAGTTTGTGATTGACGAGGGCGGTGTGCTGATGGACGGCACGATGCTAAGTGTGAACGCTGATGTTGCGGCGATTGGGATATGCGAAAAGGGGTATGCCGATATACGACTGAGCGTGGCCAGCAAAGGCGGGCACGCAAGCAGGCCGCCAAAGCAAACTGCGGTGGGAACGCTATGTCGCGCGATTGTCGCGATCGAAAAGCACCAAATGAAACCGACGCTGAACGAGGCGATGAAGCACATGCTGGACTGCGTCGGCGGATATATGAAGTTTCCGCTTAACGTGATTGTCAGCAATATGTGGCTGTTCAGACCGCTGCTGCTGATAGGACTGGCGGCAGGCAGCAATGGCGCGGCGATGGTGCGAACTACTATGGCGCCGACGATGCTGGCCGGCTCGACAGCGACCAATGTGTTGGCAGAAAAGGCAGAGGCGGTCATCAACTGCCGCATATCGCCCGACGACACAGTACAGGGCGTGTTGGATCACATCAGGAAGGTGATAGGCAACGATGACGTGATTGTGGAGGAGATAAAGGCATTTGCTGCGTCGCGTGTGTCTGACACGGACAGCGAAGGCTTTGCAACGATTGCGCGAACGGTTGAGCAGATGTTTGGCGAGTTTGTGGTTGCGCCGTATTTGATGGTAGCGGCGACCGACTCGAAGTTTTACTCGGACATATCGGACGGTGTGTTTTTGTTCCAGCCGTTCAGATCGGTCATGCAGGATTTGAGTACTATACACGCGGTTAATGAGCGCATGGGTGTCGAGTCGCTGAGCGAGGGCGTGGAGTTCTTTGCGCAGCTGGTGAGGAACGCGGACGAGAGATAATGCAACGAACCGAACACGAACGTTATGACAAAAGCCGTAGACTAAAGGATGCGGTGAGTGGTATGATTATAATGCTATTTTGATAATAATGAAATAAATATATTTTAAGGAGTTTACGGAATGAACGCATATGCGCAGAAAAGTAAGGATGAGTTAAACGGTCAGCTAACAGCATTGTTGAGTGAGTACGAGGTCTTTAAAAATGAGGGGCATTCTCTTGATATATCGAGAGGCAAGCCTTGCAAGGAGCAGCTGGATTTGTCTGTTGGCATGATGGACACACTCAGTAGCAAAAGTTCGCTGAATGCGCAGAACGGATTTGATTGCAGGAACTATGGCATCATTGACGGAATTGAAGAAGCAAAGGAATTGTTTTCGCAGCTGTTTGATGTGGCAAAAAGTGAGATTGTTATCGGAGGCAACTCTAGCCTTGGCATGATGTATGACGCCATGATACGAGCTATTTTGTTTGGTGTTTCTGAAGACGCCAAGCCTTGGGGAGAGCAGGGCGAAGTTAAGTTTGTGTGCCCAAGCCCCGGTTATGACAGACATTTTCATTTGTGCGAGGAGCTTGGGATAAAGATGATACCGGTCGGCATGGACGAGAACGGACCCGATATGGACGCTGTGCGAAAGATAGTTGAGTCGGACGAGTCGGTGAAGGGGATGTGGTGTGTGCCAAAGTTCTCTAACCCAACCGGAGTGGTTTACTCGGACGAAGTTGTGAGGGCGATTGCTGCTCTGAAACCTGCGGCTAAAGACTTTAGAGTGTTCTGGGATAACGCGTATGCGGTGCACGACCTTTATGAGAGAGTTGAGCTTTTAAGTCTGCTTGACGAATGCAAAAAAGCGGGCAATGCCGATATGGTTTATATGTTTGGCTCGACATCCAAAGTCTCTTTTGCAGGAAGCGGGATTGCGATATTGGCGGCGAGCGAGGCGAATATTGCACACGCGAAAAGCCACATGAAGTTCCAGACGATTGGCAGCGACAAGCTGAATCAGCTGCGACACGTGCGATTCTTTAAGAACACGGACGGAGTTTACGCGCATATGAAAAAGCACGCGCAAGTAATCGGCACGAAGTTCGATATCGTGGACGATATTTTAACAGAGCGAGTTGGCAAGAGTGAGCTTGCGGAATGGATTAAGCCAAAGGGCGGATATTTTATCAGCTTGGATGTGAAATACGGTTCGGCGAAAAAGGTTGTGGGTATGATGAAGGACGCCGGTATAATGATTACGCCCGCCGGTGTTACGTTCCCTTACGGCGATGACCCGAGGGACAGCAACATCAGAATCGCGCCGACGTTTACTGGAAATGATGCGTTGAGTTTGGCGATGAAAACGCTGTGTCTGTGCATCAATATTGTGAGTATTGAGGACGCGCTGAAGGGCAAGTAGGAAGCGCAGAGTATAACTTTGGAGGAGAGCTATGAGAGATTTTGTGATTGCCACAGATTCGGACACGGAGATTCCTTATCAGTTTGCGGAGAAGACGGGGATGCCGGTGTTTTTGATGCCGTATACGGTGGACGGCGAAGAGAAGCTGTTTGACCTTGGGAAAACGACCGACTATGAGGGGTTTTATAAGAAGATTGGTGAGGGCGCGAAAGCGAGCACTTCGACGAGGTCGCCGGCGGACATTGCAGACTTTTTCAGAGAGATAGTGAAGGATAAGAAGGACGTGCTGCAGTTGTCGTTTTCGTCGCAGCTGTCGGCGCATTACAGCATGTGCGAGATGGCTAGAGAGTCGGTGCTGGAGGAGTATCCAAAAGCGCGCATAGAGCTGGTGGACACGATGCGGATATCGATGGGCGCGGGTGTGCTGGTCATGAAAGCGCAGGAGATGAAGGACGCGGGCGCTGGGCTTGACGAGATAAAAGATTGGGTGGAAGCTAATAAACTGTTAGCGCACGCTTGGTTCTCGGTGGACGACTTGAACTTTCTCAAAAGAGGAGGCAGGGTGTCGGGAGCGGCTGCGATGGTCGGGACGATACTTGGCGTGAAGCCGATTCTAAAGCTGAACAACGAGGGCAAGATTGTGGCGGCGGACAAGGTGAAAGGGCGCAAAAACGTGCACAGGTTTCTGCTGGACACAATAGAAAAGAACATCGAGAATTCGCAGGAGCAGACGATATATCTTATGCATGCAGCCGATATGGAAAACGCGAAGAAGCTCAAAGCGATGATAGAGGACGCGGTGGACTGCAAGGGCGTGGAAATCATGGACATCGGTCCTGTGATTGGGTGCCACACCGGACCCGGCGCGTTGTCGGTGGTGTTTATGGGCAAGGCGATGGAGTCGTAGAAATAGTTTGAAGCGGAGGTCGGGGCAGCTCGGCCTCTTTGTGTATATTGGGTGAGAGCAATGACTAATATCGAGAAACTACAAAATATAATTAATGCCGGCAGGCGCATTGTGTTTTTTGGCGGTGCGGGCGTGTCTACGGAGAGCGGACTTAAGGACTTTCGCAGCGCGGACGGGTTGTATGCGCAGAAATTCAAGTATCCGCCCGAGAAAATGCTGAGCAGGAGCTTTTTTGACGCGCATACAGATGAGTTCTATTCATTCTATAAAGAAAAGCTGCTTGTGCAGGGGATATTGCCAAACGCTGCGCATTATAAGCTAAGTGAGCTGGAGCAGGCAGGCAAGCTGAGTGCGGTGATTACGCAGAACATTGATGGGCTGCACCAAGCGGCGGGGAGTCGAAACGTGATTGAGCTGCACGGGTCTGTGCACAGAAACCATTGTATGGAGTGCGGCAGGTTCTATGATGCGGATTACATGATGAGCAGCGAGGGCGTGCCGAGGTGCGTGTGCGACGGAGTGATAAAACCCGACGTTGTGATGTATGAAGAAGCGCTGGATGAAGCGGTGATGCAAAGTGCGATAAAGCACATGGCAGATGCGGATGTGCTGATTGTTGGAGGCACGTCGCTGGTGGTGTATCCGGCAGCCGGGTTGGTGAACTATTATAACGGCGATAAGCTGGTTTTGATAAATAAGGACGCGACAACGCTCGACGACGCGGCGAAGCTTGTTATAGGCGAGCCGATTGGCAAGACTCTCGGTAAAATTGCAGTTGCGGTGCAGAGATAACGAATTTTAAACAAGCGCGATTCGCAAAACAAGGATAGTTTGTCTATGTTGCGCTTTTTTTTCGCCGCTAAACGTGGTATAATATTTTTCGCATAAGAAAACATCGGAGGATTAAATGAAAAAACTACTTGCGACAATTCTTGTCATAATAATGATATTTACGTTAGCAGCGTGCGGACCTAATGAATCTGAGGAAGTGGAATCGCTTGGCACTCCAACGGCAATCGAAATTGAGCAGCCGATACCGGCGGCCAACATTGCCGAAGTAGCTGAGCAAAATAAGATTGGGATTAGCTTGGCTGGCGAAGGCGCGTTTTATGACCAACTGATACTGGACATGACGGCTGAGTGCAATGCGCTTAATTACGAAGCGGACATTAAGGTAGCACTAAGCGCAGAGGAACAAATACAGCAGCTGTATACCATGATTTCGACAGGTGTTGATATTGTTGTGATAGACGCTGTGGACGTGGACTTGCTTGAGGCGGTATTGGCAGAATGTGAGACGCAACAAATCCCTGTGATTAACATAATCGATTCGATTAACGGTCTTGTGAGCACGCTGATTACGCCCGACTTTTTGGGTATTGGCAAGAGCGCGGGACGAGATGCTGTAGAGCTGTTTGGCAAAAGCGGCGTTGGGTGCATGTTGATCAAAGGCGACTATGACAGCTTTTCTATGCAGCTGATGACCGATGGGTTTATGGAAGAGATCAATACCGATAAGGACGTTTCGCTGATTGCCGAAGAGTATTGCGGCGACGACGAGCAGAAAGCATATGAGGCGGCAAACAGAGCAATTGCAAACGAGGAAATTGGGTTTATATTTGCACAGAGCGACACACTCGGCTTGGGTGCCATTCGCGCTATAGAGGAGAACGGCGGCGGCATTACGCTGGTCGTGTTTGGCGGGGACATGGACATTATCGAAGCGGCTGCTTCGGGCACTGTGCACTCGGCGATATTCTTTGGTCCCGCGGAGCTGGCGAAGGAAACTGTGTATATAGCAGACAGGTTTATTAAGAACGAAACGTATGAACCGCCGCCATATCTTGAGCTGAGGATTGAAGCTGCACAGCAATCGGACGCTTCGAGGTATTTTGTAGACGGCAACATTTATGCGCAGACCCTCGGAGGATAATTGTAAAACGTGTACATTATATAACGAAATATTAAAAGCCCGTTTGGGCTTTTTTATTGTTACAAAGCAGGTAAGGCGTGTTATAATAAGCAAATAAACAATGAAGGGATATGAGCGAATGTGCAGGTTGTACGTTGCAAACGGGCAAGATGCAGGGCAGATGACGCGTCAGTTGCTGGAGCAGATAGAAATTGAGCAGTACATCGGCGAGAACGACAGCGTTGCGCTAAAGCCGAACCTTGTTGTGGCAAAAACGTTCCAAAGCGGTGCGACAACCAACCCTGATATCTGTGCGGCTGTGATTGAGTATTTGTTTGAGCGCGGACGGCGTAATGTGTCTATTATCGAAAGCTCGTGGGTGGGCGAGGGTACGGCGAGAGCGTTCAAGGTGTGCGGCTATAACGACCTCGCTAAGAAATATGGCGTTGAGCTGGTGGACGTCAAGAAGGACGATATGGTGGAGTGCGAATACGATGGGCTTAAGGTGGACGTGAGTAAGCGCGCGCTTGAGACCGACTATATTATAAACCTGCCGTTGATTAAGGGACATTGCCAAACGAAGGTGACGTGCGCTTTGAAAAACATGAAGGGTTTGATATCGGACAAGGAAAAGAGAAGGTTTCACGCGCTGGGGCTCAGTAAACCAATTGCGTATTTGAATAAGATGATTTGCGCGGATTTCACGATTGCGGACGGTACGTGCACCGACACAACGTTTGAGGAAGGTGGCAATCCGACTGCGCTGAATACCATGATTGCGGGAAGCGACAGCGTACTTTTGGACACTTACGCCGCTAAAATGCTTGGGTACTGTGTAAGTGATGTTGGATATTTGAAAATTGCGGCGGAGATTGGCGTGGGGAGCAGCGATCTGCACAGTGCGCAGATTGTGCACATAAATAGCGAGCAGAAAAACGTGCAGGTTGTGCGCAACGGCGAGTTGGAGAAGGCGAAAGCACTGATAAGACAAGACAGCGCGTGCAGTGCGTGTTACAGTAATTTAGTCAGCGCGATGATAAGCACGGGTGCGGACAAGCAGGTTCGCATCGGGCAGGGGTTCCGCGAAATGACGGGCGAGTTTGGGTGCGGCGACTGCACAAAAGATTTTGACGATTACGTGGAAGGCTGTCCGCCGAGTATAGAAGATATTGAAAAGCATTTGGGGAAGGCGTAGTGGCAAATTGGTAAGAGAGTTTGAAAAGAAGGACACGATTGAGGTTGCGAATATCGCGAGGTGCGCGTTTGAGAGAAACGACGCCGTAGGATATTATGAGCAGCCGGGGCTGGCGGTGCTGTTGGACGTCTTTGATACGAGGACACACAGTGAGCAGGCGCTGTATGAGTCGCTTGGCACGGCTGAGTTCTTTTATGTGTTTGAAGAGCAGGGGAAGATAGTCGGTTTTCTGCGCGGCAGCATCGAGCGGCTGCGCACATTGGCTGTTGACCCAAAGCATCAAGGCGAGGGCATCGGTGCAAAGCTGGTCAGCAAGTTTGAGCAATGGGCAAAGATCAACGGTGGCAGGTCAATCGAGATACACGCGGCTGTTTATTCCGCAGAATTTTATGAAAAGATGGGTTATGTGAAGCAAGGGGAAATTACCGAGTTTGAAGGTTTGGATATATACAACATGAACAAGACATTTGAGCATAAGGAGAAGCGAATGAAGCAATTTACGATTTTGATTGACGGAATGGCGGACAGGGCGCAGGCGGCGCTGAACGGAAAGACACCGATGGAAGCGGCGAGCACGCCTTATTTGGATACGCTGTATGCTAAGGGCAGGGCGGGCGTTGTGAAAACGATACCCGATGGTATGGAGGCGGGCAGCGCGGTTGCTAACATGAGCATACTTGGGTATGACCCGGCGATGGTTTATAAAGGCAGAGGTGTTATCGAGGCTGCGGGCGCGGGAATTCCTGTTAATGAGGGCGACCTTTATATACGGTGCAATTTTGTGACGCTTGAGGGCGAGAATTTCGACGACAGCGTGATGAGCAGCTACAGCGCGCATGGAATTAAAACGCATGAGGCGGCACAGTTGACAGCGAGGCTGAATGAGCAGGTGTTTGGTGACAAGGCGCGGCTGATTCATACGGGTGCTTTTAGAAATATACTCGTGGTGAAAGGCGCGGCGGATTTGGCAGAGCAGCTAAAGTTTATACCATCGCATGAAATCATCGGGCGCAGGGCAGGCGACTACGCTAAGGGAGAAGGCGCAATCGGCGAGTTTTACGGCATGATGCGAAAAGCGTATGATGTATTAAGCGAGGACAACGAAACGAGGGCGAACGCGATATGGTTTTGGGGTGCGTCGTATGCGCCGAGCTTTGGCGAGCCGAGCAAGCAAAAGCGGATTGTGCTGGGCGAGACTATATTGATGCGCGGCATAGCGGCGCTTTCGGGAATGGACAGCAAAGTGACAGACGAGTCGAACGGTTTCGTGCAATTCCTAAAGGATAAGAAAGATAATGCGATTGCGGCAGTTAAGGATTATGACTACGCGTATATACACATTCAGAAGCCGGATGATTTGTCGCACGAGCTGATGCCGCGCGAGAAGGCGCAGGCGTTGAGTGACATTGATGAGTATTTTGTGGGTCCGTTCTTTAGCGAGCTTGATGCGCTTAATGTTGAGTACTGCGGCGTGATTGCATCTGACCACTTTACGTTTAGCGACAACGGGAGCCACGGTGCAGAGCCGACGCCGTTTATAATTGTGGGGCACGCGAGCAGCGGCAATAATGACGGCGAGTTCACCGAGAAGTGCTGTGAGCAGACAGGACTGAGCGTGAGTGCACCGCAGCTTGTGGATATGCAGCATGGGGAGTGTTAATATGAGTTTCGAGTTCTATACAGCGGGAAAAATCGTGTTTGGGCGTGGCGAGATAAATAGGCTGCCGAAGCTATGCGAAGGGCTGGGGACGCATTTTCTCGTGGTCACGGGCGCGAGTTCAGCTCAGAAGTCGGGCGTGCTGAGTAGGCTGACCGATGGGCTGGAAGCGGTAGGCAAGCAAGTGACGCATTTTGACGGTGTAAGCAGCGAGCCGACACCGAAGGTTGTGGATGCGGCTGTGCGGGCAGGACGAGGCGCGGGCGTGGATGCGGTTATCGGCATCGGCGGCGGAAGCGTGATGGACACGGCAAAGGCTGCTGCCGGTGTTATCGCAAATGGCGGAGGCGTGCGCGATTATTTGGAGGGTGTGGGAACGGGTGCGAAGATTGATAAAGACCCGCTGCCGTTTATCGCAGTGCCGACGACATCGGGCACGGGTACCGAGGTGACAAAGAACGCTGTGATAATGTCGCGCGAGATGAAGTTTAAGAAGAGTATGCGTGACGAGCGGTTGATAGCGAACATTGCGCTGGTTGACCCCGAGCTTACGATAGGAATGCCGCAGGACGTGACGGCGGCATCGGGCATTGACGCGATATGCCAGCTGGTTGAGAGCTATACCGCAAAGGGCGCGAACGCGTTTTGTGACGCGATGAGCATATACCATATACCGAGGGCGGTAGATGCGCTGAAACGCGCGTATGACGACGGAAGCGATATGGACGCGCGAGAGACGATGGCGATGGCCAGCATGGTGAGCGGCATGTGTCTTGCCAACGCGGGGCTTGGGGCTGCGCACGGGATTGGCGCGGGGCTGGGCGCTGTGCTGGGAGTTAGGCACGGAATTGCCTGCGGAATGCTTTTGCCGCATGTGATGCGATATAACATTAACCATGGGGTAGGCAAGTATGCGCAAATCGGCAAGGCGATGGGGTGCAGTGACGCGGACGACAAAACAGCGTCTATGTATGCTGCGTATGAGATAGGCGCGCTATGTAAGCATCTGAAAATGCCGGGCAGGCTGGGTGAGCTGGGCGTAACCGTCGATATGATAGACGAGCTGGCAGCTGCGTCAATGGGCTCTTCGATGAGCAAGAACCCTGTCGATATAAATAATGAGCAGTGCGCAGAGTTTATTACGAAAATATTGTAGCAAAGCGGCGCGCGGTATAAAAGCGCAAGAAAAATGCACCCACAGACAGCGCCGGCGGGTGCATTTATTGGTTGTCCGTTATCTGTCTGAACCGGTATCCTCTTGGTCGAACACATCAAAATTTTCTTCGAATAACTCATCACTTCCGCAGTTGGGGCATGCCGTAACCCACGTGTTTTTGTGCTCGTCGAACACCTGCACAATGTCTTCTACTCGTCTTGACTCGAAAACTTCACCACAGTCAGAACAACAGATCATTTTAACGCCTCCTTTATTTAGTATACTGATATTTCACCTAATATATACACCTGTGGAGGGCGATTGTCAAGGGGTGTTTTGGTGTGAGAAAGTGTCTAGCATTCGCATATTTCACGTGCTTGATTTTCCACTTTATGATACAATAACCCCATACCAACACAAGGAGGGCTAGTTATGCTGCTTGATCGGAATGATATTGTCAGTGCGATGAGAAACGAAGCGTTTGCGCGGTGCCGGTACGAGGTGTTTGCGGAGATTGCGAAGGAGCAAGGGCTGCACTATTTGGCGAACGTGCTGAAGGAGACGGCGGATAATGAGCTGTCGCATTTCAGGGAGTTTATGCGCATACTTGGGCTTATTGGCAGCGTTCAGGAGAATCTCGAGACCGCGATTGTGGACGAGACGGCGGAGAGTGAGCACATGTATCCAAAGCTAAGCGAGCAAGCGATGGGCGACGGAGAGCTGGACACGGCGCGAATATTCGCGCGCATTGCGAAGATTGAAGCACGGCACAGAGAGCGGTTGGAGAAGCTGGCTGATTTGCTGGAGCGGGACAGTTTGTATGAGAGGGAAGAGCCGATCGCGTGGAAGTGCTGTGTGTGCGGGTATGTGATTGACGGCAAGGAGCCGCCCAACAAGTGCCCTGCGTGCCAAAGCAGCAAGAACCGGTATATTCCCGAAGACTTCACATTGTAGGGGGGCAGATATATGAGATATGAATGCGGAGTTTGCGGATATGTGTATGACGAAGCGGCGGAAGGCGTGGCGTTCAGTGAGCTGAGCGAAGGGTGGAAGTGCCCTATATGCGGCGCTGCCAAGATATATTTTAAGCCGATGGAAGAGGAAACGGCGCAGGAGACGCAGGAGACGCCAAAGCCGAAGCGGAAGACTATGCGCAAAGTAGAGCGCGCTGAGCTCGAGTACCCGAGTGGGTTTGAGCGGCGCAATGACGATATTGAGCCGCACATGGACGTGATACACGAGATGGCAATATCGGGCAAGTCGGTGATTGAGCCGATGCGCAGCAAGCTGCCGCACGTGTCTTGGGCGGATGTGTATATACTCGGTGCGCAGCTGAGCAGGCTGCCGCTGGAGGAGCACGACGAGGTGAACACGACGACTGTAATCGGCAAGAACGCGGCAAAGCCGATGGTGATAGAGCACCCGGTTTATATCACGCACATGTCGTTTGGCGCGTTGAGCAAAGAGCTTAAGCTGTCGTTGTCAAGAGGCTCGGCAGAAGCCAAGACGGCGATGTGCAGCGGAGAAGGCGGCATATTGCCCGAGTCAATGGACGCGGCGTATAAGTATATATTTGAGTATGTGCCCAACAAATACAGCGTGACGGATGAGAACCTTAAAAACGCAGACGCGATTGAGATTAAGGTGGGGCAGGGCACAAAGCCAGGGATGGGTGGACATCTGCCGGGAGAAAAAGTGACTGAAGAAATTGCCGCGATAAGGAATAAACCGCTGGGCGAAGACATCATCAGTCCGTGCAAGTTTCCTGACATTGCAGATAAAAACGATTTGAAGAAGCTGGTGGACGAGCTTCGTGAGCGATCGAAAGGCAGACCGATTGGGGTTAAAATTGCTGCGGGGCATATTGAAGATGACCTCGAAATTGTTGCGTTTGCCGGGCCCGATTTTGTGACGATAGACGGACGCGCCGGCGGAACGGGTGCAAGCCCGAAGGTCGTTAAAGACGCGACCACGATACCGACGATATTTGCGCTGTGCAGGGCGCGAGCGTTTTTGGACGAGAATAACCTTGATTTAGATTTGGTGATAACGGGCGGATTGCGAGTGTCATCCGATTTCGCAAAAGCGCTGGCATGCGGAGCGGACGCTATAGCGATTGGGTCAGCTGCGATGATGGCGGCGGCTTGTCAGCAGTACAGAGTGTGCGACACAGGCAAATGCCCGGTGGGATGCGCCACGCAGGACGAGGAGCTGAGAGAACGGCTGAACGAAGACAACAGCGCGATGCGCGTTGCGAACTATCTCGAAGTGACACGAAACGAGCTGAAAACGTTTGCGCGACTGGCAGGGTACGACGATGTGCACAAGCTGTGCGTTGAAGATTTAGTTACTGTGGACTCGGAAGTTTCAGGACACACTGCGATAAAACACGTGTAAGATGAGATTGGAAAGGCATGCAAGCGAATTATACATGACAATGCGCGAGAAGCGTAACTACTTCCTATCGCCTATGCCGCCGCAAATATCTCGCGATGTTGCGCTCGTCCTCGATTTCGAGGTCGCGCTCGCCGGCGAGAGATTCGATGTGGTGGGTGAACTCATGCTTGAGCGTGTGCTCGAGCTTTTTCTTTAGCTGTTTGTTAGAAAGGTGCGCGGAGGCTTTCTCGAAAGAGCCGTAATAGATAGCGATGTATCTGCCCATGGCGCGGCTGCGGTGATATTCGCCGAGGATGTAGAGGTCGTTTGCGATGTTGCCCGGGTGCAGCTTTGCTTCGGGCAGCAAAATGATGCCGCCGTTGAGATCGCGGTAGAGTTCTTGCGGTATTTTCTCGGCAGCTTGCTCAAGCATTGCTTCCACTTCGGTTATTGAGATCATAAGCGTAGCTCCTTTCATAGTCTACGTTCATATTACAGCACGCGCGATGTTTATGCAATTGTAAAACACAAAGCTTTACAGAACGTACAAATTGTTGATGCACAATACGGTATTGCACTATATGTTAAGTGTTGGGTGTCGGTTTTATTAATAGAGAATTTAGCAAAGTGTAACCAAAAACACATGAATTATTGCGCAATTTGTGATACAATAGAAAAAAAGTTGGAGGTATGATATGGACAATCAAGTACTTGCGATCATTGCGCTCGTTGTGTATATTATTTTTGGCGTTATATTTTGTTTCTTCGGTAACAAGTGGCTAAAAATTATATTGGCTGTATACGGATTCATCCTTGGATTCTTATTGGTGAACACGCTGTTGCCCATGTTTACGTCGCTTGGCGGTCTTGAAGTGCTGCTGATTAGCCTCGGCGCCGGAATCGTGATTGCGCTGTTGTTTGTGCTGCTTCTTTATGCCGGGTTGTTCTTTCTGGGGTTTGGCGCAGGAGTACTTCTGAGCCTGCTGATTGTGGACGCGTTCGGGCTGAATATATACGAATGGTACATTTACATACCGGTAATTATTGTCGGCATTATTCTGGGGTCCTTGACGCTTAACAAACGAAGGATTTTCGTGTCCATTTTCACGGCGTTTATAGGCGCATCTATGCTGTCGACTGCGCTGTTTTCGATTATCTACGGAATCAAGGCAGAAACGTTGATATCGTACGGGAATGTGGAAGCGGTTGGCACAATGTATACGTCTATTGTCTACTTGATAGCGCTGGTAGTGTTGTTTGTTGCCGGTATTGTTGTGCAGCTTATGGTGACAAGTAAAAAGAAGAGGACGTAATATTACATAGAACGGGGAATCACTCAAATGGTAATTGGTGTGGGGATCATTGTAATTTTGATTGCTTTGATTTATTGTTTTTTTGGATATAGACTGGCGCGCGTAGTGCTGCCGATATGCGGCGTTGCGGTTATCACCGGTTTGATGTACGTTTTTTTGATAGACTTTTATACGACAGGCGGTCTCGACAAATGGATATTTGTTGTGTGTTGTGCTGTTGCTTTATACGTTATTCTGTTTATACTAAAAAAACTTGCCAGCTTCTTTGTAGGTGTGTGTGGCAGCGCGCTTGCTTTATTGTTTTTTGCGGTTGCGTTTGGGCTGGGTGAGCTGCCGTTTTTCTATCCCGTTGCAGCTACAATATGCCTCATTATTGGGCTTGTAAGCTTTGTGTATCGGCGCATAGGCGTTATTATTGCTACGTCTTTGCTTGGCGGCTGTATGGCAGTATTTATAACGCTGTTTTTCATTTTTGGAAGCTCGCTGGAAATCAGCGGGTTTAGTGACTTGGTTTCAAAAATGTCGGGATTTCTTAGTAAGGACTCTGCGATGGTAACGGGTATCGCAATTTCCGTCGCTATTATTGGGGCGGTGGTACAGATTTTTGCAACGGGCGGCTCCACGATTTTGGCAGGACGGCACGGTTTACGACGCAAGACGCAGAAGTTTGTTTCAGACGAGATTGACATTTCGGAAAACGGCAACTCGGTTTTGTAGATCTACGAAGCCGTACAACATTACAAAGTTCGAAAATATGAATAAATATACAAGTAATTTGCCGTAAATAGTTGCATTATACATTGAAACATGCTATAATCTATAAATATTCAAAATTTAAGGAGAAAATTGACATGAAAAAAGTATTATTAGTATTATTGGCAGTTGTTATGGTGTTTGCGCTGTTTGCAGCATGCGCGAAAAATGTTGTAGAAGACGCAATAGCAGATGTTGTTGAGGAAGTAGGCAACGCAGTCGAAGAAGCAGGCGACGCAATTGAAGAGGCGATTGAACCGGATGAGGAAGTGATGACTCTCGTTATGGCAACAAACGCAGAGTTCCCTCCGTATGAGTATCACGAAGGTGGCGAGATTGTCGGTATCGATGCAGAAATTGCAGCGGCTATTGCAGAAAAGCTTGGCATGGAACTCGTCATTGAGGACATGGCTTTTGACTCGATTATTGCTGCTGTGCAAAGCGGCAAAGCGGACATCGGGCTAGCAGGCATGACGGTTACAGAAGACCGCTTGAAGAGCATCAACTTCTCGGACAGCTATGCGACCGGCAAGCAGGTTATCATTGTATCGGAGGACAGCGACATTATGTCTGCCGACGACCTTGAAGGAAAGACAATCGGCGTGCAGGGAAGCACAACGGGCGACCTGTATATCACTTGGGATTATATCGACGATGGTTTGGCAGAGATCGAGCGCTATAACAAGGGTGTAGATGCAGTTTTGGCATTGATGCAGGGCAAGGTTGACGCGGTTGTTATTGACAACGAGCCTGCAAAGGTGTTTGTATCCCAAAACGAAGGACTCGTAATTCTTGAGACCGAATATGTGATTGAAGAGTATGCGGCTGCAATCGCTAAAGATAATGAGGATCTTCTTGAAAAAGTTAATGCAGCATTAACAGACCTTAAGGAATCCGGCAAACTGCAAGAGATTATTGACAAGTACATCAGCGCTGAATAGATTAAGTAGTAAAGCAATGCGAAAGGGCTGCCAAACCGGTAGCCCTTTTTTGCGGTATATGTGCTATAATACCTAAAACAAGGGAGATGGCTTTTATGGCTGAATGGTGGGCTGATATAGTTGGCAGGTTTATACATAACTTCATCGCGGAGGACAGATGGCGGTATATGCTGGACGGACTCGGTGTAACGCTGTTGGTAACTGTGTGCGCTGTCGTTTTGGGTACTGCGATCGGTTTCGTCGTATCCATAATACGATCTACGCATGACAAAACAGGACGAATGAAAATTGCCAATGCGATTTGTAAGGTTTACCTTACGGTAATTCGCGGCACGCCTATTATGCTTCAGTTGCTAATCATATATTTTGTTATCTTTGGGGCGGTCACTATTGATAAGAGAATCGTTGCCATTATCGCTTTTGGTGTAAACTCCGGCGCGTATGTTGCCGAGATATTTCGGGCGGGCATTATGTCGGTGGATAAAGGTCAGTTTGAGGCCGGCAGAAGTCTCGGATTCAACTATACACAGACCATGACGAACATTATAATGCCGCAGGCGTTTAAGAACTCTGTTCCGCCTCTTGCCAATGAGCTGATTGTTCTGCTGAAGGAAACGGCAATTGTCGGATACATTGCGCTTCAGGACCTGACAAAAGGAGCGGATATAATCCGCGGACGTACATTTGACCCGTTTATGCCGTTGATTGCAGCAGCGATTATCTACCTGATCATTGTAATGATTATGTCTAAGGGTGTGAGCATATTGGAGAGGAGGCTGAGACGAAGTGACCACTAACGATGTAATAATAAAAACACAGGAGCTGCAAAAGTATTTTGGCGATGTGCATGCGCTGGATGGCGTAGACACAGAAATCAAAAAAGGCGAAGTGGTTGTCGTAATCGGTCCTTCGGGGAGCGGGAAATCGACGTTTTTGCGGTGCCTTAACCTGCTTGAGCAGCCGACTGGCGGCAAGGTTTTCTTTGAGGGTGTGGACATCACCAATCCAAAAAACGATATCAACCTGCACCGGCAGAAGATGGGTATGGTATTCCAGCACTTCAATTTGTTTCATCACAAGAATGTGCTCGACAATATGACGCTTGCACCGATTAAACTGTTGAAAATGAGCAAGGAAGATGCTGAAAAAAGGGCAATGATTTTGCTGGAGCGAGTTGGACTAGCCGAGAAAGCGGACAGCTATCCGAGCAAGCTGTCGGGCGGGCAGAAGCAGCGTATTGCTATCGTGCGGGCGCTGTGCATGGACCCCGATGTAATGCTGTTTGACGAGCCGACGAGCGCGCTTGACCCAGAGACGGTGGGCGAGGTGCTAGACGTTATGAAGGACCTCGCTAAGGGCGGTATGACGATGGTTGTGGTGACACACGAGATGGGGTTTGCACGAGAGGTCGGCACGCGCGTTATTTTCATGGACGAAGGCAAGTTCATCGAGGAAGCTCCGCCAAAAGAGTTCTTTAGCAACCCTGAGCACGCGAGGTTGAGAGACTTTTTGTCAAAAGTGATATAGGGAAAACGAGACATATAAAAGCGGAGCAGCTGTAAATTAGCCGTTCCGCTTTGCTATATTGATTTTCAACAAATTATCGTTAATGGTTTACAAAAATCTCGTTGTCGGGCACTTGCACGCCAAAGCTTGATAGACCGCGCATTACGATGGTGTTGGGGGCTTTTTTTATGCTTTTGTAGAGGACGCCGTTGGGTGCGCAGAGGTAGCGGATGCCCGGCAGGAAACGGTCGTAATACGAGAAGCCGCAGCAATAGTTGTTGGGCGGTATCGTTTTGTATGCACGCGGGTGTGAGTGAATTGTTCCGGCGACCTTTATGAAAATGAGCTTGACGCCAAAAGACTTGAAAAACATGCGCAGCACGTGACCTGCGTTGCCGATGTGCACTTTGCCGAGCTTGAATTTCTTGGAACAGCGTTTTTGGTAGATGACTGCGCCGTGCTCGTTGCCGCTCGCTTGGGAAGCCAGTGTGTACGCTTTTGCGAAATGCATGGCCGCTTCGTCAGCGGTTTCGAACCGCAGCTTTTTTGTTGAACCCATAATGAATCCTCCTATGTTCGATAATCAGCGTTGATGCTGATGTAGTCGTGCGAAAAGTCGCAGGTGTACATGGTGTCGCTGCCTTTGCCGCTGCCGACATTAATTGTGTAGACAACTTCCTTCTTTTTAAGTATATTCAATGCTTTAGCTTCGCTGAAAGGCAGCCCGCCGCCGTTTTTGCAAACTTGCAGGTCGCCGATGAAAATATCGACAGTCAGCGGGTCGAATGACGCGCCCGAATAGCCGACCGCGGTGATGATTCTACCCCAGTTGGCATCGTTGCCAAACGCCGCGGTTTTGCACAGCGGCGACTTTGTGATTGCGCTTGCAATCTTGTGTGCGTCGTCGTTCGTTTTGGTGCCCGAAACTTTGACCGTGATAAGCTTTGTTGCGCCTTCGCCGTCTGCCGCAAGCATTTTGGCGAGCCGAATGCACACAACTTTTAGCGCGTCGACAAAGATTGAAAATTGGAATGTTGCCGGTTTTATATACTCGTTGTCTGCCATGCACGAGGACAAAAGCAGAACCTCATCGCACACGCTGGTGTCGCCATCTATGCTGATTCGGTTGAACGAAACCTCGCAAACGGTTTTGAGCGCTAGCTTGAGTGTCTGTGTCGAAATGTTGGCATCTGTTGTAATTACGGAAATCATGGTTGCCATGTTTGGATGAACCATGCCGCTGCCCTTTGCCATGCCGCCTATGTGAACTTGCTTGCCGCCGAGCAGAAAGCCGACTTCGGCCTGCTTTGGTTTTGTGTCGGTCGTCATAATCGCTTGTGCAGCGGCGAGTCCGCCGTCTATGGTTGGAGAAATTTTGGATAGACCTGCTGAAATGAGGTTCAAAGGAAGCGGTTTGCCGATTACGCCTGTGGAAGCGGGCAGCACTTCAGCAGGGTTGCAACCAAACGCGTCTGCGCTTAATTGAGCAAACTTTAATGCGTCTGCATCGCCGCGCTCTGCCAAGCACGCGTTGGCGTTCCCCGAGTTGATTACGACAGCTTTTGCAATGCCGTTTTGTATGTTTTGCCGACTTAATTTGAGCGAGTGACCCTTGATTACGTTTTGCGTAAAAACGCCCGCTGCTTTAGCGCCCTTTTCGCAAATTATTACCGCTAAGTCGTTGTCGCTGTTGTTCTTGATTCCGCATGCCACGCCGTCTGCGGTAAATCCTTTCGAAAATGTCACTCCGCTTTGCATACTGCACTCCTTTGCTGCTAAAAAAGTATGAATTTATTCGTATTTGCCGGGTAAAAGTTAGTATAAGAATATAATAAAATGCAGTAGATTGCAAGAAATGGCGAGCAAGAATAATAAATATTTCAAAAAAAATCGAATTGGTATATAATACGTTTATGGAAAGAGGTATTGATGCTGGAATTTAGGGATATTGAGATTGGTGAAAAGGCGGCATTTGAGCAGTTTGCGCGCGGATACAGCAATGTGGAGGCGTGTTTCGGCAACATGTATTTGTGGAGAAAATCGTGGCACATCAAGATAGCTTTTGACGAGGGAGCGTTGTATGTGCTGATGGAGAACGGTGTTTATCCGTCGTTCATGCTGCCGCCTTTTTTGAAAGATACGGAAGCGGACATAACAGCGCCGGTGTTGAGGTGCGAAAAGTACATGAGGAGCGTTTATGACAAACCGCTGCGGTTCAAGGGCGTGACAGTGCAAATCAAACAGCAGATTGAGCTGCAAATGGCGGATGAGTTTGTTTTTACGGAAGACAGACCCAACTATGAGTATGTATATAAGAGCGAGGATTTGGCGAATCTGGTCGGCAAAAAGTATAGCGCAAAACGCAATCACATCAACAAGCTGATTATGAGTCATGCCTTTGAGTATCGAGCTTATACCGACGAGTATTATGAGCGCTGTGTCGCGCTGCAGGAAAGCTGGATTGAAAGCAAGGGCGGTATGAACGACGATTTTAGCGATGAGCTGTTTGTTACCAAAGAGGCGCTGAAAAATATTGATGCGCTGGGGCTCAAGTGCGGGCTGCTTATTGTGGACGGGAAAATGGAAGCGTTCTCGATTGGCGAGCAGCACGGGGACAATATGGCGGTTATCCATATCGAGAAAGCGAACCCGGATTTGCAGGGCGCGTTCCCGTTGATAAACCGAGAGTTTGTGCGCAACGAGTGGATGGACATGGAGTATGTTAATCGCGAAGAGGATATGGGCATCGAAGGAATGAGAAGAGCGAAGATGTCGTATAACCCAATATTCTTGGTAGAGAAATTTGACTGTGTGAGGAAATAGATATGGATATAAGGCTGCTTGATAATAACGACATTGATGAGGCGAAAGCGCTATGGAAAAGCTCCTTTGATGATTCAGATGAATTTATCGACACATATTTTAAAAACAAAATCTCAATAGGCAACTCGCTTGGTTTGTTTGACGATGGTCTTGCCAGCGTTGTGCACATGCTGCCGTGTAAAATACGCGTGCAGGCAAATGTGATAAAGTCTGCATATATTGCGGGCGCGGCAACGGCAGAGAGCAAGCGCAATAACGGCTATATGCGGCAATTGCTTTACGAGTCGCTTAGTTTGATGAGACAACGCGGTATTTTTATAACGCATCTGTATCCGTTTAAGCACAGTTTTTATGAGCGGCTGGGATGGGCTACATACAGCTATGTGAACAATAAGGTAGTGAAGGTTGGCAAGCAGAGCAGCGGCAGCGTAGTAGAGGTAAGCGAGCGAAGTAAGCTGGTTCCTATGTATAGGAGCATGATGGCGAAGTGCGACGGATATGCGGTTCGGACCGTTAGGCAGTGGGAGAACCGCTTGAGCGAGCTTTTTAGCGATGGGGGCAAAGCGGTCGTCTTGATAGAAGACAATAAACCGAGCGCTTATATGATGTATTATGGCGGGGGCGAAGTTGCAGAAGTGGTCGAAACGGTGTTTGAAAGCAAAGAGAAAGCACGCAGATTGGCAGAGCATTTGGCACTGGAGTTTAAGGAAGTACAATACAGCGTGCCTGCAAAGGACGATTCTGCAACGCCGTACGGCATGGCACGCATAGTTGACGTTGCCGGTTTTCTTGAGAGCTTTGATACATTATCTGTGCTTAACAAAATGCAGGTTGTGGATTCGTTCGCGACATGGAATAACAAAGGCAATTCCAGAAAGCGTATGGATATTGCAGAGTTTACACAAATTGTGCACCGAGGAGTCCCGCCACAGAAAATTGAAGGTAATAAAAGAAAATCGCATTATAATGCTTTGAATGAGAAGTTTATACAGCGTTCCACTTGTATTTTTGAGCAATATTGATTATAATTATATGTTATGTGGGGATTATTTATTGGTATTGCAATTGGGGCTGCTCAAGTGTTCGCATTAAACAAAATCGGCGGCATGATAATGGGCGATGGAAAAACGGGGTTCAAGCTTTTGGGCGCGGCTCTTTTGCTTATAAAAATGGCAGCGATAGTGCTTGTGCTTTACTTGCTTTCCACAGTGTCTTTGGCGCATTTGATATGGGCGGCAGGCGGCATACTAATTGGACTGATTACCGCATCTATAATCCTTGTATTAAGACGTAAGAAGAGCGACAGAGAGGAAAATCACGTTGACTGAGAACTTATTGACAAGAGTAGGACTAGCGAGTGAAGAGCTTACCGTCACACCTCATAAGATTAACTTTTTTGGTTTAGAGATCAGCGAAACAATCGTAGCGGCTTGGGTTGTAATGTTGATTATCATATTGTTTGCGCTCGTTGTGCGTATATTCATAGTTAAGAGATTTAAGACAGTACCAAAAGGCTTGCAGAACGTACTCGAGATGATTGTCGGATTTTTTGAGAAGTTTGCGAAATCGACACTCGGCAAAAGCGGGTCTCTGTTTGCAGCGTATATATTCACTGTTGCAATTATGATATTCTGCACCAGCCTGGTCGAGCTTTTCGGCGTTCGTGCGCCCGCGACCGATCTAAACTTTACGATTGCACTTGCAGGAATGTCATTCATTTTAATCAACGCATTTGGAATATGGAAAACGGGTGTCATTGGACGGCTTAGATGGTTTGTTAAACCAAAGGCTTTTATGCTGCCGATAAATATTGTTACGCACGCCGTCATACCGGTGTCGATGGCTTTTCGTCTGTTCGGCAACATGTTTGCAGGGCTTGTCGTTATGAATTTGCTGTACAGCGAAGTGTATCTGCAGTTTGGATTACCCGGGATCGTATCGATATATTTTAACTTGTTCCATGTAGGAATACAAACGTATATATTCTTGATACTGACGCTTTCGTTTATGGAAGAAACAACGTCGTATGGTGCAAAGAAGATATTTAAATCTAAGAAGAAAAAGAAACTGGAGCAGAGCGAGCAGGAACAAAAACAAATAAGCGCGTAATAAAAAAAGATTAAATTTAACACGGAGGTATAGAAAATGAATAGTGCATTGGTAGCAATTGGAGTTGGTATCGCAGTTTTCACCGGACTTGGAGCGGGCATCGGTATGGGTATTGCGACAAGCCGCGCAACAGAAGCGGTGGCACGCCAGCCCGAGGCAAGCGGCAAAATTAACCAGGTGTTGTTGATTGGGCTTGCGTTTGCAGAGACGACAGCGATTTACGGCTTTGTTATTGCGATATTGATGATTGGCAAGTTTTAATTGACGGTTGCTTAACGGATATTGTAAAAGCAAAAGGAGCTAAAAATGATTGAGATTAATTGGATTGAAGTAGGGATTCATGTGTTAAACGTGATCGTATTGTTCGTAATATTGCGGCTGCTTCTTTTTAAACCGGTGATGAAGTTCATCAAAAAGCGTGAGCATACGTTTGCCGACAAGGTAGACGAGCTTGACCTGCGCGATAAAGACCTTATACAAAAGAAAAAAGAGTATGAGTTTATGATGGACGAGGCGAGCAACGAAGCGGCGTCGATTATCACCAACAGCAACGAGATGGCAAGAGACCACGCGCGAGAGGTGCTGGACAACAGCAAAGAGCACGCGAGAGATTTGGTTATCCGTGCTAAGAAAGAGATTGAGGCCGAGAAGGTGCAGGCGCGCCTAGATATGAAGACCGAAATTGCCGACATGGCGATACAGATTGCGGAAAAGGTGCTGGAGCGCGAAGTTTCGCTTGACGACAACCGCAAGATTATTGACGAGTTCTTTGAGAGGGTGGGTTAAGATTGGCTATCGAAGGCAAACTAAAGTCGGCGGTTGCGCTTGACGAACTAACAATACAATCTATCCGTAAAGGCTTTGAGTCGCTGATTGGAGCAGACATCAAGTTTACGGTCGAGATTTCACCTGAGCTGCTTGGCGGCTTTGTTGTCGTGATTGGAAACAAGGTGTACGACAGAAGCATACGCAGTCATCTCGGAAAGCTGAAAAACTTTATCGTGGACAGCGAGGACGTACCGTATCGCAGCGACGCGTTTGAAGAGGGCGATTTTGAAGTCGATTTCGACTCTGAGAACTTTGGCAAAGTCACGAAAGACCGTATCAAGGAGTATACGGGAACAATAGACGTAACGGAAATCGGGACAGTTACGAGCTCGGGCGACGGCATAGTGCACGTGGAGGGGCTGGAAGGCTGCAAATACGGTGAGTTGCTGGAGTTCGATAACAATGCGTACGGTATCGTTATGAACTTGTCTAATGAGAGCATCGGTGCGGTTTTGCTGAACAACGCGATTGACGTGTCGGAAGGCAGCACAGTGCGCAACACTGGCACGGTTGTGCAGGTGCCGGTGGGCGAGCAGGTTTTAGGGCGGGTCATAAGCCCGCTTGGAGTGCCGCTGGACGGCAAAGGCAAGCTGCACGCAGTAAAGTATCGCAGGATTGAATCGGAAGCGCCGAGCATTATTGACCGCCAAGCCGTGCAGAATCCACTGGAGACGGGCATTATGTTTATCGACAGCATGATTCCTATCGGCAAAGGGCAAAGAGAGCTTATTATCGGGGACCGCCAAACGGGCAAAACGGCGATCGCCATTGATACGATATTGAACCAAAAAGGCAACAACGTGTATTGCGTGTATGTGGCTATTGGGCAGAAAGCGTCGACCATCGCGTCGATTATGCAGACGCTCGAGGAGGAAGGCGCGCTGGAGTACACAGCGATTGTGGCATCGACAGGCAGCGACACGGCTTCGATGCAATACATTGCGCCGTATGCGGGATGTGCCGTTGCGGAAGAGTTTATGCTGGAGGGTAAGGACGCGCTGGTGGTGTATGACGATTTAAGCAAGCACGCTGTCGCGTATCGCACGATGTCATTACTGCTGCGACGACCGCCGGGCAGAGAAGCGTATCCGGGTGACGTGTTTTATTTGCACAGCAGGCTATTAGAGCGCGCGGCTAAGCTGAGCGACGAGAACGGCGGAGGTTCTTTGACCGCGCTGCCGATTATTGAAACGATGTCGGGCGATATATCAGCGTATATACCGACCAACGTCATATCCATAACCGACGGGCAGATATATTTGGAAGCAGAGCTGTTTAACGCAGGCATCAGACCGGGCGTAAACGTTGGGCTGTCTGTGTCGCGAGTAGGCGGCAGAGCGCAGACAAAAGCGATGCGCAAAGTTGCAGGCAGATTGCGGCTTGACCTCGCGCAGTACAGAGAATTGGCAGTGTTTGCACAGTTTGCGTCAGACCTAGATAAAGCAACGCAGGAAACGCTTGACCAAGGCGCTAAGCTGACCGAGTCGTTAAAGCAGGCGCAGTATTCGCTGCTTCCGATGGCGAGTCAGGTAATACTTTTATTTATTGCAGTAAATAAGCATCTGGTCAAGATACCGATGAAGAACGTGAAGGATTTTAACAGCGGTTATTTGAACCATGTGGATACAAACTATCCTGACGTGCGAATCAGCATTAACAGAACGGGCGATTTGCAGGACGGCGCAAAAACTAAGCTGCGTAAAGCGGCGGAGGCTTACGTTGTATCGTATTGCAGAGCGCACGGAATTAAGCTTGAAGACGAGGATGAGGACTAAGTCCTTTTTATTCAGATTAACCTTTGTGGATAAACGATAGGAATGTATGATATATGCGTTGTAGACGAAAGGAACGGATGTAATTAATGCCAAGCATTGGAGATATCAAACATAGTATACGCTCAATAACAGATACAGAGCAGATTACACGCGCGATGCATCTTATTTCTACGTCCAAAATGAAGAAGGCGATTAACAAGTATGAGAGCAACCACGTTCATTTTGAGCGTGTTCAGAGCGCGCTGAAGGATATATTTGCGCATACGAGCGAAGTGGACCATCCGTACATCGGCGAAAGCGAGAACGGGCGGGCGGCCTTTATCACCATTGCGGCAGACAAAGGGCTATGCGGCGGGTATAACCACAGGATACTCGAGTTTGCAGAGAAAAGCATGGCTGCAAGCGAGGAAAAGTACATACTGACAGTCGGGCAGGAAGCGCGGGCGTATTTTGAGCGTAGAGGGTACATGATTGACGTCGAGTTTCTTCATGTGTCGCAGAACCCTTCGCTGTACAACGCGCGAAACATCACTAACGATATTTTGGAGCTGTATGACAACGGTTTGATGGACGAGGTGTATGTGGCGTACACGCAGTTCCACTCTGTATTGAAGCAAGAGCCTAAGTTGTTAAAGCTGCTACCGCTGTCCAGCAGCAACTTTGCTGATATCGATGTGGAAACGCAGTACACGGCAGAGATGAACTATCATCCATCGCCAAAAGAGGTGTTTGACATATTGGTGCCGCAGTACATCGTTGGACTGGTTTACGGATGTTTGGTGCAAAGCTATGCCAGTGAGCATTGTGCGCGAATGGCGGCGATGGAGAACGCGACAAACAACGCAGAGGACATGATTGACGATCTGACTAAGAAATATAACAGGGCGAGGCAGAGCTCGATTACAAACGAGATTTCTGAAATTATAGGTGCACTTGAGACCTTATCATAGCAAAGCGAATTTGGGAGAGATAAATGAGTGAAGAGTATAACATAGTGAATAAAGGCGAGCTTGTCCGTATCACGGGGCCTGTGCTTGATGTAAAGTTTCATGACGGGCATGTGCCCAAGATTTACAACGCGCTTGTGATTAAGCTGAAGGATCGCGAAGTTTGGCTTGAGGTCTCTATGCATATCGGCGACAATACGGTGCGCTGTGTTGCGCTGCACGCGACAGAGGGGCTTTCGTGCGGAATCGCTGTAATAAACACCGGTGATAAAATTACTGTGCCGGTAGGCAAAGAGACGCTAGGGCGCGTTATCAACGCTATCGGGCAGCCGATTGACGGCAAGGGTCCGATAAACGCAGAGCACAAGCTGCCGATTCACAGAGACCCGCCGAAGTTTGCTGAGCAAAACCCGGCAACCGAGATATTTGAAACGGGCATCAAGGTTATTGATTTGCTGGCGCCGTATGCGCGTGGTGGCAAAATCGGGCTGTTTGGAGGCGCCGGTGTTGGCAAAACTGTGCTGATAATGGAGCTTATTAAGAACATCGCGACAGAGCACGGCGGTTATTCCGTGTTTACCGGCGTGGGTGAGCGAAGCCGCGAGGGCAACGAGCTGATTGACGACATGAACGAGTCGGGCGTTATCGAGAAAACGTGTCTTGCGTTTGGGCAGATGAACGAACCGCCGGGCTCAAGAATGCGTGTTGCGCTGACCGGGCTTACCATGGCAGAGTATTTAAGAGATGAAGAGCATCAGGACGTTCTGCTGTTTATCGACAACATATATAGGTTTATACAAGCAGGCAGCGAGGTTTCAGCGTTGCTGGGGCGCATACCTTCGGCAGTCGGGTATCAGCCGACGCTTGCCAACGAGCTTGGTGCACTGCAAGAGCGTATCACTTCAACCAAGAACGGCTCTATCACGTCTGTGCAGGCGATATACGTACCTGCGGACGACTTGACTGACCCTGCACCGGCAACGACGTTTGCGCATCTGGACGCGACGACGGTACTAAGCAGGCAAATCGCAGAGCTTGGCATATATCCGGCTATCAGTCCGCTGGAGTCGAGCTCGCGCATACTTGACCCGAGAATTGTCGGGGAAGACCATTACGAAGTTGCGCGGCGTGTGCAGGAGATTTTGCAGAGGCACAACGAACTGCAGGACATTATCGCCATACTCGGCATGGAAGAGCTTTCTGACGGGGACAAAACGATAGTGTACCGTGCACGAAAGATACAGAGATTCTTATCTCAACCGATGTCGGTTGCTGAAGTGTTCTCGGGAATCCCGGGCAAGTATGTTCCACTGGAGCAGACGATAGAGAGCTTCAAAGTGATTGTTGACGGCGAGGTTGACGATTTGCCCGAACACGCATTTTTCATGGCGGGCGACATCGAAGATGTGAAGTATAAAGCAAAACAGGACTAAAGAGGTTAAGTATGCCGGAGAAATATACACTAGAAATCATCACGCCCGAGCGGATATTTTTCCGCGGCGAGGTGCAAAGCGTCATTATACCGACGTCGGATGGTTACATGAGCATACAGAAGATGCACGAGCCAATGGTGGCAACGATTGTTGTTGGCGACATGAAGCTGCAGATTGACGGCGAATGGAAACAGTGCACCACGACAGACGGGTTTGTCGAAGTGCGCCCCGACGAGACGATAATATTCTCGCAGGCTGTAGAGTGGCCCGAGGAGATTGATTTGCGGCGAGCGCAGGAAGCAAGAGAGCGAGCAGAAGAGCAACTGCGACAGAAGAAAAGCCATCAAGAATATATGCAGAACCAGATTGCGCTGGCACGTGCGATGGTGCGCCTAAGGGTAGGGCGACGAAACCGCAACTTGGAGTAATGGCGTGTACGGTATGCTTTTGTTTGAAGCAGGGATGTATAGTAAAGATAAGTGTTGCCAATATGCGTGACGCTTTTCTATTATAAGGCTGGATTATAAACGATGGAGGGTTTGATTATGAAACAGGCAGTCGTATTTTATAGCAGGGACGGCAGCACAAAGGTATTTGCGCAGGCGATTGCAGACAAGTTTGACGCAGATGTATATGAGCTGAAAGAGGTTACGCCGATCAAAGGTTTTATGTCAGCAGCATGGGGCGCGATGAGCGGTAAAAGGAGCGAGCTGACTAACGATTTTGCTGATGATATGGTGGACTATGACAAGATTTATGCCGGGACACCTGTTTGGGGCGGAAAAGCGGTTCCTGCGGTAAATATGTTTTTTGACAAAGCGCAGATAGAAGGTAAGCAGATTGTGTTTTTTACCGTTCAGGGCGGCAAAACGAACGGTAAACCGATTAGCGGCGCTAAGAGAATGGTTAAGGATATTGAAGCAAAAGGTGCCAAAACCGCGAGTGCGGTCAGCTTTACCGGTGGCAGCAAGAAGAAGCCGGCTAGCAAGCAAAGCGCAAACGAGCAGGTGAAAGCAAGGTTGTAACTGACGTATAAAAGGCGCGTGCACGTATTACGGATGTGTTACAGACGCATTGACTTTGAGTGGTCGATGCGGTATTATTGGGATACTCCGATGATTTGGGTTTGGAGCACAGGGAGAGAAAAACATTGGCGGGAAAACCGGGTATAGACAAATTGAAAAAAGAGACGAAAAGCAACACCACGAAGCCGGTTAAAAATAAGCGGGCTTCTATTTTTGGTGGAAGGAAAAGCGGCAGCGAAGATTTTCTGTCGGTTGATAACGAAACACCCAGTCATCCAGAAGAAGCTAATAACAACAGCTTTTTTGCTGAGGATATGAAGAAGAAGTCTGCCAGGACAAGCAAAACGAAAGCGCCAAAAACAAAGGTGTCTGCAAATAAGCGTAACAACAGCTTTTTTACTGACGATATCGTGCATAGCGAAAAGAACTCAGATGCTAACGCGAATGAGGTTGAGCCGGAGACGAAGACCAAGAAGCAGCTGCGAGCAGAAAAGCGGGAAGCGCGCATTGAGGCAGAGGAAGCAGCGTTTTTAGCGGAGGAAGCAGCATTTATCGCAGAAGAAGAGGAGCGGATTGCAGCGGAGCAGGAGAAAACAGAGGCTTTGGCACAGGACGCGAAGGAAAATGAAGCAACTGTAAAGCCCGGGAGGGGAGAAAAACGCGAAGCGCGTAAGAAGGCAAAACAGGCACGCATTTTGGCGGAAGAGCAGGCGTTTGAGGAAGAAGAGCGCGCGTTGGAAGAAGAGAAGCGAACTGCAGCGGAGCAGGAGCGTGCAGATGCTTTGGCACAGGATGCAGAGGATAATGAGGTAACTGTAAAGCCTAGCAGGGGAGAGAAACGCAAAGCGCGGCAAGAGGCGAAACGTGCACGTATTTTGGCGGAAGAGCAGGCGTTTGAGGAAGAAGAGCGTGCTTTTGAAGAAGAGGAGCGGATTGCGGCGGAGCAGGAGCGTGCAGATGCTTTGGCGCAGGACGCGAAGGATAATGATGCAGCAGTAAAGCCGAGCAAGGAAGATAAACGCGAAGCGCGTCGATTAATAAAAGAAGAACGTTTGGCTGCGAAGGAAGCAGGCAAAGCGGAGGAAGATATTAAGCAAGAGACTGCCGGCGTGGAGCCTGAGGATATTGATGAACAGGATGTGAAAAAGAAGGGCGGACTGCTGGGGTTCTTATTTGCCGGACGCAGAGAAAATGCTGATGGAGCCGAGAAAACGAAGGAATCTAGAGGCAGAAAAGCTGATAAGAGCAACGATTATCTTGGCGAGACGGAGACGAATGAGAAGCCGGAACCGATTGTTGAAAAGCAAGAGAACGTGGATGTACCCGGCACAAGTACTAAACCGAAAAAGCAGAAAAATATAATCAAGCTGGGTGAGCGCAAAAGCGAGAAGAGAGATAGCTTATCGACACGGAAAATGTATGACAAGAACCCGTTAGAGAAGAAACCTCGTCTGAAGGTAAAGCGTCTTGAGATGCAGTCGAGCGGGTTTTTCGCCGGAATTATCGCGAAGGTGAAAAGGATATTGCCCGGTAGGAAATCGGAGGCACAAGCGCTCGCATACGCACAAGGCGAAAAGAAAAGTGGCGGCAAACGCAAAAAGGTTCGGCGTATCGCGATATATGCTACCTCGGGTGCATTGGTAATCGCGATATTGATGGTGGTTATTTTTGTGCCGTTTGGCAAAGCTGCAGACGAAACGCCTGAAGCGGAAAGCGCTGCTATTGCTGTAAACGAGCCAGTCGTAACGAGTACGCCTACGCAAGTAACGATGGCACCGACAGTAGACCCGGAAGATGTGGTTACGCTAACTCCGGTTATTACGACACCTCCCGATCAGACGCACAGAACATTTAATATTGACTCGATGGTAGAGGATTGTATGGTAGATGCGAGTCTGTATTACAACGAGGTCGGGTACTCGAGCAATTACTACAAGTATACAGAAAACGATATATATATGCTTGCACAGTTGATTCACGGCGAAGCGCGGGGCGAGAGCCTTGACGGCAAGGTCGCGGTAGGTAATGTCGTGATGAACCGTGTATTGAACAGGTCGTATTTTGGGAATTCTATGACGGCAGTCATTACGGCTTCGCATCAGTTTAGCGGCTATAACCCGAATACGGTTCCGGGCTCTGCAAGCAAGTATGCTGCGCGGTTGGTGCTGGACAGACAAGTTTGGGTTGTACCGCAAAATGTGTATTACTTTAAATCGAGCGGTACGCACGGAATCGATTGGGGCAGCCATAAGTTTTATGTGCAGATTGGCGGGCACAGTTTTTATACGCATCGGTACTCGGGGCGGAGTAACACCGACAAGATACCACCGAGGATGTTTGAGCGCACGTTTAAATGGCCGCGAATGGGCTGCTATCCCGAAGATCGAGTTTACCGGATTCAGTTTATGCTGAACCAGCTTGGTTACGATGTGATTGCTGACAGCTATTTTGGAGTGGGAACGAAGGATGAGCTTAAAAAGTTTCAGGAGGCGAAGGGGCTTGATGCGGACGGCGTTGCGGGACCCTCGACGATAGAGGCGCTGATAAAGGCGTATGGTATTGAGGATTATTTCGATAAGTTTTATTCGTAACGTATGATTTGTTTTACTATAGAGCCATGGCGTTTGTGTTTAAAAGCATACCGCCTTGGTTTGTATGTCCAAAATAAGCGTATAAATGCGTTAAAAATGGCGATTTGCCTTGTTTTTTGTTCCACAATGCTATAAAATATATCGAGTATGCTAAGAAAACGAATAACTTAGTGAGATTTGAAATGCTAAAAGGAGATATTAATGACTAAGATTAAAATGCCGGTGCCATTGGTTGAGATGGACGGCGACGAAATGACGAGGATTATCTGGAAGATGATCAAGGATTATCTTTTAGAACCGTATATTGAGCTCAACACAGAGTATTATGACCTTGGGCTTACTGAGCGTGACAAGACGGACGACAGCGTAACTGTAGCTTCTGCAGAGGCGATTAAGAAGTATGGTGTTGGCGTTAAGTGCGCTACGATTACGCCGAACGCGCAGAGAGTGGAAGAGTACGACCTCAAGAAGATGTGGAAAAGCCCGAACGGTACAATTCGTGAGATTCTTGACGGTACCGTGTTTAGAACGCCTATATTGGTGAACGGGATTAAGCCTGCGGTGAAAACTTGGGAGCTGCCTATCACGATTGCAAGGCACGCGTTTGGCGACATTTATAACGCGCAGGAGTGTGAGGTTGACGGCGAGGGGACTGCAGAGCTTGTGATTACACTTCCTGACGGCACAGTGGAAAGACAGCAAATAGCGCAGTTTGATGAGAAGGGCGGCGTTGTGCGCGGTATGTTTAACACGACAAAGTCGATTGAGAGTTTTGCAGAAGCGTGCTTCAACTTTGCGCTGGATACAAAGCAGGAGCTTTGGTTTGCGACTAAGGATACTATCAGCAAGCAGTATCACCACAGCTTTAAGGATATTTTCCAAGAGATATTTGACACGAAGTATAAAGCCAAGTTCGAGAAAGCAGGAATCGAGTATTTCTACACGTTGATTGACGACGCGGTTGCCAGGGTTATCAGAAGCAACGGCGGGTTTATATGGGCATGTATGAACTATGACGGCGACGTGATGAGCGATATGGTTGCGACGGCTTATGGCAGCCTTGCTATGATGACGTCCGTTCTGGTGTCACCAGAAGGATACTACGAGTACGAAGCGGCGCATGGTACGGTTACGCGTCATTATTATAAGCACCTGAAAGGCGAGCAGACGTCTACGAACTGTATGGCGACGCTGTTTGCATGGACGGGCGCACTCAAAAAGCGCGCAGAGCTGGACGGTAACGATGAGCTGGCTGCGTTTGCGACCAAGCTGGAAAAGACGTCTATCGAAACGATCGAAGACGGTTTCATGACCGGCGATTTGGTGATGCTGAGCGAGCTTGATAAGAAAGAAAAGCTGACCACGGAAATGTTCGTTAAAGAGATTAAGAAACGTCTTGACGCGTAGCGTTTAGGGGGAAGTTATGAGTTTATACAGTCAATGGAACGGCATTGCCGAGGCGGAAAGAGCGCCCGAGGAGAATCAAGCGTTTTGGGACGAGTATTTTGAGATTGAGACTCAGGCGTACAAGAAGATACTCACCAGGAAGCAGGACTTTTATGAGGATAAGCTCTCTGCGATTGCAGCAGAGTTTGAGATGAGCAGCGTGGTGTTTACCGGGTTTATGGACGGTATCAACACCAGCCTTGATAAAGAGGTTGATCTCGACAAGCTAAAAGAGGGCAGCAAGGTTTCACTGCGGCTGGATTTTGAGAAACTGTATTACAATATGCTTGAGGCTAAAGCAAAGTGGTTGTATACTCTTGACGAGTGGGACGATATTTTGAGCGAAGAGCAAAAAACGCAAATTCGCACTCAATGGCGCACCGACAAGCAGGCGGTGTCCACTAAAATCGGCAGGAATTCTCCGTGTCCGTGCGGCAGCGGTAAGAAGTATAAGAAATGCTGTGGGTAGAGCGAAATATGATATTGACTAATGCCTAACTAGGTGTTAGAATACCAAAGTGCCAAATTTAACAAACGTTGCGTTTGGCCTTGTGTGCGGGCGTGGCGGAATTGGCAGACGCGCTAGATTTAGGATCTAGTGCCCTAGGGTGTGGAGGTTCGAGTCCTCTCGCCCGCACCAAATAAGCGGGAGTGACTCAGTGGTAGAGTGCGACCTTGCCAAGGTCGATGTCGCGAGTTCGAATCTCGTCTTCCGCTCCAAAATTTCTACCAAACGCAGCACATCAACAGTATTGACAAAGCAATAGCGGGCAGAGGTTTATGAGCGACTGCTTTATAAAGTTATGGCGCCATAGCCAAGTGGTAAGGCAAGGGTCTGCAAAATCCTCACGCCCCGGTTCAAATCCGGGTGGCGCCTCCAAAGTTAAATTCGGGCTTTCATAATTGAAAGTCCGTATCTATTTTAAGCCGAAGTGGTGGAATTGGCAGACACCCAGGACTTAAAATCCTGTGCTCTTCGGAGCGTACCGGTTCAAGTCCGGTCTTCGGTACCAAAAAAGAGTATCCCATTTATGGGGTGCTCTTTTTTGATATGAGATACTGCGGACTTGAACGCTGACTCACCGCTGCCAGCGGCAGATGAAGGTGAGTCAGCCCGCCGTGATAGCGACCATAGGGAGCGGAGCAAGTCCGGTCTTCGGTACCAGAAATAGTATAGTCCCTTTTGGGACTGTGCTATTTCTGATATATAATACTGCGGACTTGAACACTCACTCACCGCCGCACACTTCGTGTGTTTTATGCGGCAGATGAAGGTGAGCCAGCCCGCCGTGTCGCGACCGCAGGGAGCAGAGTAAGCGATATGAAATTTTTATATTGATGTGAATTTAATACTATGTTACTATAACGATAATTATTGAAATACAAGGAGAATACATGGCAGATTATCGAGAGTTCGAACAAATGTTGATAAAGGAGCTTGTTAAAGATGAGGAGTTGCTTTGGAGAGGTCAACCGAACCCTAGAGAATTCTTTACGAAATTCGATATTTTTTTCATACCCTTTAGTCTGCTTTGGGTAGGGTTTGCTTTTTTCTTTCTTGTCAAATCGATTTCATTGCCCTATATGTCTTTTGTCTTTGTATTAGGATCCATACCATTCGTCATTGTTGGATTATATATTACGATTGGTCGTTTCTTTTACAAAGTATATAAAAAGAAACGAACTATGTACGCGATAACTTGTAAACGAATTTTTGAAATATTTAGCGGAAGTCGACCTAAAACGAAGTACCTGTATTTTAGAAATATTTCCGGAGTAAATCACATCAAAGGGAACAACGAGAATGGTTCAATAACATTCAGAACTAGTGAAAATACTAGTGAATTATATGCGAATACTGGTATGGATTTCTTAAATAGACAACTTAGCTACAAACCGGCTTTCTATGATATTGACAACTCTGATATTCCAGAAAGTATGATTAACACGCAATTAAAAAAACATAATATATGATGTACACTAATAAAAAAATCTAGTGACAATAACTTTGCAGTTAAGAATGAGTTGACTGATAAAGAAAAGCTTCTTTAGAGTGAGCAACCTAGCCACAATAAAATGTTTTATAAATCAGACGTTTATATAACGTTATACGCTCTGTTATGCACCGTAATATGGTTATTAATTGTATTATTAGCTTCTTCTTTTTGCCTTTGTATTTCCGTCCTAATTTATTTGTTTTTCATTGTGCTGTTTATGAATGTATTGTTAGAAAGATTTTTTATAAGCATGTTAAAAAAATACACATATTATGCATTAACTAATAAAGGTCAATATCAGAACAATTGTTAGTGACGAATCAAAACTCCCTCAACAGACTTCCCAACTTCTCAACCTCCCGCACAGCTTCCTCATCATCCTCCCAAGCAGTAAACTTATCAGGTGTAATCTCAAAATTGCGTATCGCCTGCTCGTCCTTGTCAAGCAGATTCCAAAGCCCGCCCCGCGGGTGTCTGCATGTGTCGCCCTTGCCACATTTCATACAAGGCGGATTAAACGTCATATAGTGATAGTCGCCAAGCACATTAAACTCGTGCTCTTTGACCATAGACGCGCGAAACGTTTCCCGACCAACCTCGTTTTCCCTTATGCCAACAGACACAAAAATCACAGGCTTGCCCTTCAGCGTGTTGCTCTCATGCAAAAAGCACCACATCCGCGAGAAAAAGCTGATCATCCACGCAGTCATATTTCCATGATGTCGAGGGCTGCCAATCACAAGCGCATCCGCATCTCTAATTTTTTTAAGGTAGGGGAGAAGCTCATCCTTCTGTCCGCACATCGCCGTGGTCGCACAAAGATGCGCGCACCCTCTGCACGGAAAAAACTTCAGCTTGCTCAAATCAACAAAAGTGTTTTGCTTGCCGCTTTTATCTAGTATCGCTTGGATCATTCTGTCCGTGTTGCCGCCGTTTATCGGACTTCCGCTTATGCCTACGATCGCCATTCGCTCACCTCGCCCTTTTATATATCGTTATCTCTATATTACTACAACGCTATTATTACAAGGAAAACGATGGCAAACACCGTTTTCCTTGCATTGCTCATTACACTACTTTCAAATGTTAAAAGTAACTCCTGTCAGCTCCTGAGATATCGTCCACAGCCTCTTCGCGTCAGGCTCGCTGTGCGACGCTTTGTTAGACTCCACGATCACAGGTTTGCCCTTCATGCCGCCTCTGCCGCCCGGACCGTAATACGTGCCTCCAACCGCTTCAACGTCAAGGGACGCTCTCACGCCGGGTAATGTACCTTCATAAGCACCTTGCATTATCGATGCAGCAAACTTGCCAAAGAACTTGGTAACAGCGTTCTTTTCCATGTGACGACTAAGGTTCGTAGCGCTTGCGCCCGGGTGAGCAGCCAAAACCATAACATCAAGCCCGGCATCATCCACTTTTCTTTGCAGCTCATATGTAAACAGCAAATTGGCTATCTTCGACTGCGCGTAAGCTTTCATCGGTCGATACCCTTTGCCATTCTCAAACATCATGTTGTCAAATCGCATTCCGCCAAACTTATGCGCGTTGCTGCTTATGTTCACAATACGCGCTTTCGGTGTCGCCTTAATCACATCAAACAACAGCCCCGTCAGCGCAAAATGTCCAATGTGGTTCACACCAAGCTGCTGCTCAAATCCGTCCTCTGTAATGCCATACGGCGGCACCATAAGTCCAGCGTTATTCATCAATACGTCCAGCCGTTTATACTTCGAAATAAACACCTCCGCAAACGCCCTAACCGACTCCATGCTCGCCAAGTCAAGCTCCATCGTCACAACATCCGCACTCTCTTGCTCATCTATAATCTTCGCTAAAGCAGCATCGGCTCTTTCGAGCGACCTGCACGCCATAACAACTTTCGCCCCTTTGGCCGCAAATATCTTAACCGCTTCGTATCCAATTCCGCTGTTGCCGCCCGTCACGACAAACACTTTTCCTTTTAAATCGCCTATTTGTCCCACGTTCCATTCTTTAATCATCCCAGTCTCCTCTCAGTTTCTTCTCTAAAGTTAATTTACAATAACACATCAAATTCATGCCGTACACATAAATGTCGAATATTCACAAATAATTCACCATATTAGTTTTCACAATTATAATAAATATGTTATAATAACTAAAGAACACTAGATGTCACAGAGCGATAGAAAGGAACAATTGCTATGATAGAATTCACAAAAGTAGAAGGAACAGATTATGGGAATATACGGGTATTTGCTCTCAGCACTTGCGTTTGGTGCAAAAAAACCATGCAATTCTTGGACAACAATAACGTTGCATACTCGTATGTCTATGTCGACAAACTCTCAGATGAAGACGTTGAGTTATGCCTGCAGGAGCAGCTAAAATACGCTGAGGAAGAGTCATATCCTTTAGTAGCAATCGGCGAAAAAGACTGCATCATAGGATACGATAAATCTGAACTTAAAAAACTTATAAAAGGATAGCATATGCCAAAAGACAACAAAGTGAAACCTCGCTTGACTAAGCTGAGACAAGATGCCGCTAAAGGCGGGTACCTGCTAAATACCGACGATGAAATCGTTGAAGCACTCACAGAAGGGCTTGTCGCCAATCAAGAACGCTACGGCGCAGAAAGCTGTCCGTGCAGGCTGTATAAAGGCTCTGTGGACGACAACTTGGACATAGTTTGCCCTTGTGTATATCGCGATGACGACCTCGCTGAATACGGCGCGTGTTACTGCGGGCTCTACATTGCAAGCGAATCGGATGCGCAGTCACAAAAACAGGTCCCCGAACGCAGACCGCCGCTGCAAGAGCGTAAGCAACCACCGCAAAAAGCGGGGGAGACCACAGCCGCACTCGAGTTCCCGGTATATCGTTGCAGCGTATGCGGATACCTCTGTGCAAACAACAACCCGCCGCGCGTGTGTCCCATTTGCAAAGCTACGGCAGAGCGATTCGCAAAATTCATGTAAGTTATCTATAATAAAAAAACGACATCTCGAATAAGATGTCGTTTTTTTGCCTTCGTATAATAATTAGTCTCTCTTACGCCCCCTCTTAGAAATGTACGCTACAACAGCGCCCCATATCGGGATCGTCAGAAACAGCAGCCAGCCCGGGTGCCACAGATCCCAAACAATTCCGATAAACAAGTAAATCATAGTGACAATGATGGGGTAGGGGATCATCTTAATCAGCGACGCCTTACTCTCGCCTTCGCTCTCATCGCGCACCTCGCCTTCATAAACCTTCTCATTGCGCTCATCGTTTGAGCTGAGCATATCGTCAAGCGAAACATTATAGAGCTTAGACAGCGCAATCAAATTATCCGTATCGGGCGACGATTCCGCCCTTTCCCATTTGCTGACCGCCTGTCGGCTGACCCCGATTTTTTCTGCAAGCGCCTCCTGAGACAATCCGCTGCGTTTTCTCATTATAACCAGCTTATTAGCAATTTCTACGTTCATAATCTTCCTCCACAAATTTTCTTAAGTAAATCATACAATAATAGCTTTGGTTGCACTACCAAAAGTAGTAGTAATTTGCGCAACTATTGGTTGCAAATCTATTATAACACATCATATTTAATGCGAATGCTGTTAATTAGCCAATTTCATACGAAACCTCTCTACAATTTCTAACACATTATTGTATCAGCTTTAATAGTAAGTACTATTCCGTATAAAAGTTTTATATATACAAAAAAAGTACACGAATTAGCAATCCGCGTACTTTCATTTGTACAGATTCTATTGCCGCTTAAAAACTACTTAAAGCTGTCTTTAAACGCCTTACCTGCCTTAAACGCAGGTGAATTTGATGCAGCGATGTCAATTTTTTCGCCTGTTGCAGGATTAACGCCTTTTCTTGCTGCTCTGAATCTAAGCTCAAAAGTTCCAAATCCGGCCCACTGAACCTTGTCTCCACCGGACAGCGTTTCAGTAATAACACCGGAGAACGCAGCCAAAAATTTCTCTGCATCCTGTTTTGATACATCAGCCTTTTGTGCAATTGCTTCAATAAATTGTGTCTTATTCATAAAAACCTCCTAAGTTTTTTTCGGTAGTCGTGTGCATCTGCGTCTATACATAATATTTATCTACAAACCACTATAAAATTATACACTTTTATTGCAAACAATTCAACAATAAGCGTACAATTTCGTTAAAAAAAAGAATAATTTACTTGAATTTAACGTATAGAAATCACAAAATCATTTTATCGTTGCGAAATAGCAGCTTTCATTAAAAAAGAACTGCCAATTATACTCGGCAGCTCTATTTATTTTTTTGCTATATAACGTGCTGTAACAATTACGCTGAGGGAGTTATTTCCTGCAAAATATAATATCCATCCTTCTTAATGAGTGTATAATTTACACTGCTTACAGAAGCGTTTCCTGCATTATCAAAAACTGTAGTCTCGATCCCCGTAATTACATTTGTTCCGCTATAATAAGTATAAGTTTCCATATAACCAATTTGCAGCGAATTGTTCATTATGAACTCGACAAACTCATTTGCGCTACTGTCCGAGTTTACCGCACCAAAAAAGGTGATATCCGTGCTGTTGGCGATTGCTATGTAAAGTGTTTCGCTAATATCAAGTCCATCAGCTTTTTCAATTACACGAATGTCGCTCAAAACTTCAGTACCGTCAGCAATCAACTCAAAACGTGCATAAATTTCTCTGCCGTCCTCGTTGAAAACAATAAGTTTATAGTTGGCAATATCCTCGGGCGAGTTATACACAGTGATAGGATAAACTGCCTTCACATCGGTATAAACAATAGCACTCAAGTCCTCAACGCCCACATAATATCCATAAGTACTATTCGCAATATCATAATAGTATCTTTGAACCTTTATAAGATTCTCATCAACAAGACCTCCAAAATCGTCTGCAATCGGGACCAAATGAGAACCGTCTACAGTGAAAACTTCCTCGTATTTTTTATGCTGCGTAAAAACTTTACCTGTCTCGCTCTTATACTTGCTGATATCGTCATAAAACTCCAGCTGCTTCATGCCGTCTATTATTGTTAATATTCCAACCATATCAGCGTCTTTGTTCAAAATAGTGTACTGACCGTCCTCGTCAATCAAATCTTTCAGCACCTGCGGCGATATCGGTGGTTTCACAAAAATCAGCGGCAGGACTATGGCTGCTGCAATAATAAGTGCAACAACAAAAAGTTTAAAAAATATAACAAAGTTTTGGTTGCTGTTCTCAACACCGAATTTCTGCTTGGCGAGCTTTCTGCCTGCTTTCTTATCAATCGGAAGATTATCGTCACATTTAATACATTCGCACTCGTACGAATTGCCAATCGGTATCAAGTTCATAAAAAGCACTACAATATACTTGGTAACTCTGTAAAACACATACTCGTTGCTTTTTTTGCACGCAGCGCACTTGTCGCTCGTAAACTTTCCCAGTGCAGCTCGCGCTTCTCTTGTTCCAAAAATCATTTGTTGTCTCCTAAACGTTATTTGTCTTGCAAATCATCTTCAACTTCAAAACTTTTAAAATAGTATACCACAAATCTAAAATTTTACATAGTAAATTGTTGCTGTGCTCTGTTGTATTTGCGCGCTCAGATAAAAATCTCAACAGACAATAAGTAGATTAAAGCGCCACATCTAAGTCCCCAATATCGCCATACATCACACAATAAAATAATCACTAACTTCGCTGTAAGTTTGCCTAAGCTCATCGTAATCCTTGTAGTTGCTGCTATACACTTCAAGCATGATAGCATCATCGAACGAATTCTTAGCAAGAGCACTCCTGAGTGCATCAAAATCCATCTCGCCTCGAAAAGGCAGCATTGGAACGATACCCGCTTCCTGCGTTACAGAGTAATCACACACGTGCACATTAGCGAGCCTGTTTCCCATCTGATTCACGAACAACACAGGGTCAAACCCCGCTTGCGCCGCTTGCTTAATATCAAGTGTATAATATAAATTATCTGTGTCCAGGAACGGCTCAAGTTTTCTTGAAAAATCGGGCTGCGCATACCAACACCAATGTACATTCTCCCAAGACAGTTTAATCCCATAGCTTTTTGCCATTTGCGCCAGCGGATTAACGCGATGCGCAACATACTCATAGTTCAAGTTCAACGGACATGCACGTTTCACATGCGCAGGGCCGTGCATCACATACAACTTAGCGCCAAGCTGTGCACCCGCTTGCAGCACTTGCTCATATATATCAAGGCTGTCGCGTCTGCTGCGTTTATGGCTGCTAAACAGCTGCGGCTCAAACTGAAGCGACAGCGGATGCACAGAGTATACGCTCGCTGCGCTGTCGTCAACTCTCTTTTTAAATTCCTTAATGAATTCCGGTTTATACTCAGAAAGCGTACTAAAAAAAACTTCAATATTATCTATACCCATTTTGCCCATCTGTTTGACTGCCTGTTCAATATAAAGATCAGGAAAAAAGCAAGCTGTAGACATCCCTGTAATCATACTAATACCCACTCCCGATTGTCGGCATAGCAGAAATATTAGCTGCCAAAAGTAAACTCCACTTGTTAATTTTCGCACTTTCGTAGTTTTCCATTGAAAATTCTCCTTAAAAAATGTATGGTATAATTATGAAGTATAGTACGCTGTGTGTCAAATATTATTCAAAAGGGGAGAAGACCATTGCAAACATATCCTAAACGCGCGAAATTGCTACTGCTGCTAAAGTTTTTGCAAACCGAAACGGACGAGCAAAACCCTAAAACCATGGTGCAAATCCTTGCTCATTTAAAGAAATTCAACATCGACGCAGAGAGAAAATCAATATACGCAGACATTGCGCTGCTGCGCGATCTAAACTACGATGTCATCAAAGTTCCGATAGAAGGTGAGATTGCCTACTTTTTGAACGAGAATATTTTTGAGCAGGCAGAGGCCGAAATTTTTGCAAGCGCTGTCTGCGCAGCAAAGTTCGTAACGCAGAAAAAAAGCTCAGAGCTTCTCGATAAAATTTCGGGGCTGTTCAGTAATCGTCAAGCGTCAATATTCCGCCAAAGAATTGAACTTGCACGCACGCAAAAAACAAAGAATGATGAAGTTTACTATAACATTGACAAGATTGTTACAGCCAAAAACAACAGCAAACGTATTTCGTTTTTATACTTTGAGTATCTGCCCGATAAAACCCAGCGTATAAGAAAAGAAGGCGCTAGGTATTTTGCCTCGCCATACTCGTTAATGTGGTTCGAAGATGCGTACTATTTGATATGCAATATAGATAAATACGATAATCTCTCCCATTTTCGCATTGATCGCATGACTAAAATCGAGGTTCTGGACGCGAGCGCCAGGGAGATAAAAGAGGTTTCCGAATACAAGAACTATCTTGATTACGATGAGTATCACAAAACTTTGTTTAACATGTTCGGCGGTCAGTCAAAAAACGTTCGTATTCGATTCCACGAATCACTGGCCACCGCCGTTTTCGACAGGTTCGGGCTGGATGTCGATGTCAGCGAAATAAAAAAGGGCTGGTTCACCATCTCAACGAAGGTTCGCGTCAGCCCCGGTTTTCTATCTTGGATTACTCTGTTTGGCGACAATATTGAAGTTCTGTCACCAAACAGTCTGCGCAGCGAGATTAAAGATATGCTCAGCAATCTCGCCGGCGTCTACAGCGATTAGTTTAATAGAATATGTCTCCGCCATAGATATAATCATTGTTGTCGAATATGTAAACTGTGTCACTCGGAACATCGCCGGCCATTGTATAAATTTCCAATGTAATTGATACTTCCAACAGCTGATCAGAGTTTGCTACAAGCTCAATCCCTTCACTGATGTACTCTATAACCTCCGGTGTAACTTCTTGCATTACAGGCTCGGCCGCATCATCGGCCTCTCCATCATCACCGGCATCTATCGGCGCTTCCTCTACAGCTTCCTCGCCAACCTGCTCATCCGGATCAGCAGCCTGTTCAACAATTCGTGCCTCAATTTGAGTTACATTTACAATATAATCATTTTGAGTTACTTCATCGATAAATCCCGTAAGCCCATCATACGTAGTAACCATCGTAATAATTACCGGACTGATAGTCATTTGTCCCATATAATCAGCCATACCAAATACAAACATTTTCTTTTGTGCATACATCCCAACCGTATCTTCTAAGTACACCAACACCGGGGGCTGATCAAATCCGGTCGAAATATTCTTGCTATACTCGATGATTTCAGCTTCCTTCTCTTCAATTTGAACGTCCAATGCATCCACATTCGTTTTAAGCTGGGCATATGTCTCAACTTGGATTTCGCTATTCGCTTTCTCAATATTAAGCTCGTTTATTTCTGTCATATACGGCTTGAGGAACAACAGATAATACGCGCCTACAGCAGCTAGAATCAACACAATAAAAATTAAAGTTCTTTCTCGTTTAGATATTTTCATTGGTTACCTCCATTATCTGCAGCGACGCTTTCATCTTGCGGCACAGGCATAGCATCAAGCGACTCTATCAATTCTGCTGAAATCGTAAAAATCGCGGATTTCTCACCCGGGAACCGAACCATACTAGTCGATACAAAGACATCAGTGAACATTCCGGTCTCTCTAAGGCGCAAACAAAATGTTGCCAGAGAAGTATCATCATACGATATACCGATAATCTCCAGGGTTTGCCCGTTCATAATCAAGTTGCCTATATTAATTTCTCCCGGAATAGACTCCTCAATCGCATATATATACGCAAGTGCATTTGATTCCGCCGTCGAAATAAGCTTTAAGCCATCAAGCTGCTCATTTAGCGATGACAATTTCTCCGACTTTATAATCAAAACTGTCTCCAGCGTCAAATCGGCAGGAACCTCACTCATCTCATCAGTTTCTCCCGAGGACATCGCCAGTGCAGAATACTGCGCAATTTCATTCTCCAAATTTGTAACAGCCTTCTTGGTCGCAGCTAAATTTTTTGTCGGCAGTGTAATCCCAAAAAACACACCGACTCCGATAACTGTAACAGCCACAATGGTTATCGCAAGACTCTTGGGGGAGTACTGTTTAGTTTTTCGTTTAAATACTAGATTAATATCGTTTTTAATCATAATTCCTCCCTATACGTGGCTGCATACGCATTAAGCAATATTCCAAACCCTGTAGTGTCAACATTCTTCTTAACATTGTCACGGCTAATCAATCCGGAAGCATACTGCACAGGGATGCCTATATGCTGCTCGAGGTATGGCTGCAGTCCTTGAAGCAAGCTGCCGCCGCCCGATAAATAAATCGTGTTTATCGTATTTTTAGTACGATTTCTAAAATAATCAAATACCCTTGAAACTTCAAACACGAGGGAATCAATCTCATATTTAATGGCTTTGCTAAGCTCTTCATTCTCGTGTGTGCCGGACAAATAGTCATTCTTTCTCTTTAATGTTTCAGAGGTAAGTATATCCTTGCCGGCAACTTTCGCTATTACTTCGGTTATACTTTGGCTTGATCTCTTCAAATCGTTGCTAACATAATACAAACCGTTATTATAAAGATTCGCACGTGTATACTTTGTGCCAAAATCAAGGAAGCACACGCCACCTTCAATAGAAAATTCAGGGTTCACCTGATTATTATACCGCAAAAGCTTTTCGCATGCATTTTCACTTGTATCAACAATCTTAGGAGCAAATCCAGCTGCCTTCATAGCTTTTTTATATCCATTGATGATGCGCTTGCTGGCACTCGTAACAAGCACCTTATACATTTGAACGCCATCCTCTTCAACAGTTTCCGCAATCTTGTAATCCACGTAATATTTCTCGGGATCAACAGGCAGATAACCGGACATTTCATGAAGGATGTTTTGATACAAATCCTCCTCATCAAGCTTTGGAAGCGTAAAATGTCTTGCGATAATGTCACTGCCGCTTAGTACAAGAATGCACTTGCTGCTAGGCAAACGAGACTCCTTTTTTGCCTTCTTTAAAGACTCAATCAAAGTTTCCTCAGACGATATATTAAGATCATCAACACATCCTTCCGGCATTTTGTGCACAACAAACTTATTAATCTGTCCATTAGAACCCGTTTGGATAATTTTCAAATACGAGTGCCCAATGTCAATCGCGATAGCCGGTACTTGTTTAATAGGCATAGGTCTCTCCTTAGTTTACTCGCCCTACGGGCGTAATTTCTTGCGACACAAAGATGCTCGCGTCAAGCGTAGGCTGCGTACCACCGCCGCCACCGCCACCAAATAAGTTTATATTCGCTTCATCAATAATACTCTTCACAAATTCCGGATCATATCCCATATTCATATAAGGACCCGGGTTTTGGAAGTAGAAGTCCTCTTTTGCAAAAATTGCGCCCTCAACATACATTCCGCCGGTAATAACTAAATCTCCGTATGAGTACAGAACAGCACTGACAGCGCAGTCACCGATTGTAATATTTCCCGAAGAATATATCAATCCCGCACTAATTCCGACGCTTTCAATGTAGATATCGCTAACAGCCGCAATACTACACACGCTGGATGCATCTCTGATATCAACAAATCCGCCTGCTTGAATGTCGCCCACGCTATATCCGCTGCTCCATGTTATGTTCCCGTCAACAATTAGATTACCTCTGATAACTGCATTCTGACCGTTAAAATTGCCTCTAACGTATATATCACCGTTAAAATCGCAGCTGCCCAGAGTCAAATTTCCGTCCACATACAAGTCAGCATCATACGACCCGCTCGTAACAATAACATCGCCTTTGCCATGTATCACGCCGCTATCAATATCGCAGTCTAGAGTCAACTGCACACCGGGCAGAGTAGTAATTGCCACGGGGGAGGGCGGTACATTCGCCCAGTTAATCGTTGTATCTGTAGTTGCAACAAAGTTTGGAGAACTCATACTGGGATCGCTGTATGAAGGGAAAACATAAGGGTCTTCCAACGAAGCGCCAACACTAGGATCAATGTACAAATCTCCTCCGGAAATGCTATAAGGTACCTTATTCTTTTTTGTCGACTCAAACGATATCGAGCCTACATATACATCTCCACCGTTAATACCAATTCCGCTGTCGTAATCAAGGTCCAGCTCACCGCCGACAACCAATGCAGCATTGTCAGGCACTGAAAGGCTTCCGCCCGTTACGCTTATATCAATCTTCTTTACATAAACGGTCGCATTCACTTGATACTGCGCCTCGTCCGGTGTCATAGAAATGCACTGAATGTTAAACTCACATACATCATTTACCGAATCGTAACCACCCACATAAAAAGTTGTGCTGGTCGACCCGCTAACTAATGTAGGCTCGACAAACATAGTTTGCGCATTTGTGTTAATATTGGTTGCAAAAGAGCCAAAAAGCACGTTAAATTCGCTTGAGGAAGCTTCGCCCATAGCCTTGTAGTACGACACAACCTCCAGCTTCAACTGGTCGATTGCGCTGTTGATACCCGACTCTGCAGCATAATACGCCTCGTTATTGGACGAATCTGCAACATTGCTCCTCAAAGTACCAAGAGTCAGCATCGTAATCGCTTGCCCAAGTAAAACGAGCACAACCATAACAATAACAACGGTTAGTATCGTTGAGCCTTTCTTAGATTTCAAAAGTTTATTAATGTTTCTCATCATCTTTCACCTCACTACACTTATTTATTTAGCGTAGGTCACATGTAATCTTGCAAATACTAATCATTATTCTATCTTTAATATGCTAATCATAATTGATTACTAATTCGATAAAAACAGCGATGTCGTGATCTCGTCACCCTCGGTGTTCACAATCCTAATTTCCAGCAACCCGTCAACAATACTTACATCGAATATTGTAATGTCCGTTGCAAGCTCTGTACTGTTCCTAATCACCCTGTTTCCGTTCAGCGCATACACATAGTCATCAACTGTCAACTGCCCGCTCGAATAGCTTATTGAAGCCTCATCAGTCACTCTGGCTTTGTTCGTTATCTCAGACAGAACGAGCCGCATTTCAGTTTGTTTTTCCGCAGAATTCGCTTCCTCGGCATATAGACTAAATCCTTGCCCAAAAAGTGTATACACCAACATACCTACAGCGCCTAAAACAGCAAGAGTGATAATGACTTCTATTAACGTAAATCCTCTTCTTCTTTTCATAGCGCTACTCCCAATTCATCAGCGACACATAGCTTTCAAGGCTAGCCACTACTTCGCTCGAGAATGCATCATCATACACATACGTCGTCACATGAATCAATGACTTTTCAGAAGTCAAAAGGTTCTCAATCACTTCGCTGTCACCGGTAAACGTATAGTTGTCGGTATAGTACGATGGACAGTACAACATCGCTTTAAACGAGCTGCCAAGCGTAACACTCATAGTAACTTCGCTGGTTTGGCTCATGGAGTTAATCGAAACAACGCAGTTACCGTAATCTAAAGTACCTGTCAATGCGCTTGCTCCTCCAATAAATGAGTACGAAAATCCGGTAGAGGAGAAGGTCATGGTCGAAGGTACACTAGAGTACGTGAGTGACTGTCCATCCGGCATTACGGCAAGCATGGTATTATCATCAAAAATAATCACATGCGCATAATCAATCTGGTTGCCGGCGGCGTCTCCGGCCGCTCCATATGGCTTAATGACAGCCGTTAAGTAGTAGCTGTCTATCTGACGGCGGTAAGGCACGTCTGCCAACACCTCGCTGTACGTCATAGTATCGAGTTTCTCAGTATAGTCCTGCGATATGTAATTTGCATTCAAAACGCCTATAGCCAATTCATCAACCTGAGCAGACTGCACAAATATATTCAAAAGCGGCAGCGCAATAGCGGCCAGAATTGCAATTGCAATCACCGTTTCCAATAAGCCAAATCCGCGTTTGTTAAAAATTTTCTTCTTCATCTTAAAACATCCCCAAATACCAATTGAAAATTTCTTGTCCAAAGAATATACTGACTAAGATCCCAAAACACAAAAATGGACCAAATGGTATTTCGTCTCCGCGCTTTTTCTTTTTGGTCGCCATCAGCACAACGCTGACTATAGCTCCAACCACGATACCGATAAAAAACGCCGGTATCAACAGCTTCCATCCTAATATCAATCCGGCAAACGCCATCAATTTGATGTCGCCTCCGCCAATTGCTTCTTTTTTGAGTACGAATGTTGTAAACAATGCGATGAGCAATAGGGGAAGGCCGCCGGCAAAAAATCCAATTACATAAACGAGCCAGTTTTCAAATATGCCTGTTGTGAATATCGCGGCGATAAGCTGCGCTACACCAACGACAAGACCCGCTATTATCAATCCATTCGGTATAATCATGTGTCTATAGTCAATCAACGTAATTACGATAAGTATCGCAATCAGCGCAGCGTAGATTATTATAACATAGTTTAAACCAAATTTTAAGTATAACAGTAAAAATAATACTCCTGTTATCGCTTCTATGATAGGGTACTGTGCAGAGAACCTTGTTTTGCAATGACGACATTTACCGCGCAGTACCAAATAGCTGAAAACAGGTATTAAATCAATCAACGTCAGCTTAGCGCCGCAGCTCATGCAGGCTGATCCGTTTTTCGCTATCGACTCCTCTTTTGGTATACGATAGATACACACATTAAGAAAACTGCCAATCACTATACCCGCTAAAAATATCAAAACCATTATCACAATATTCATTCTTTATTCCTTAAAGTTTTTGTCAAAATATATATAAACACATTGGCGGGTTTTAAACATTTATTATACTTTGGAAACTAGCATATTCATCGAGCAGACACAGAAAATGAGCGAGAGAAATAATCTCCCGCTCATTTAACTAATCACTTACTTTTAGTTTTGTGTTTAGATAACTATGTAGTTACCACAACACCTGTTACCGTAGCAAATCCGTCTGCACTAATTGTGATCAAAGCAAGACATTCTGCTTCATTGTCAACACCCACCGGCCATAGATCAGCTGCTGCTGCTGCTGCAAGTGACTTGTCAGTAATCTTAGCGTCCGGGTTCAAAGCGTTGTAAGAGTTAATTGCAGTACACATTGCTCTGGCGTTTGTCAGGTCAACTCTCTCGTCAGCTGCATCAGTTATTCCGATAAAGCTTGGGATAGCGATTGCTGCAAGTATTCCGAGAATCGCGATAACAACGATAAGCTCGATCAGCGTGAAACCTTTTTTGTTCTTTCTAAACATTTTCATCATTTTTTTATTCTCCCTTTATTATATAGATTTTTGTTTGATGCTACATATGATAAAGTCCGTATAATGGTGTAAAAAGGGAATTCAAATAAAAAAGAGCCAAAGAGCTCAACCTCGGTTAAAATAAA
>JABGQS010000059.1 GCA_018648645.1 Clostridia bacterium | reverse complement strand
GGCTATTTTGGGCATGCATCTTTTTTAACCTACAATGGTGTCGGTTTAGGTTAAAAGAGATGTGCCGCATAAATAATTAAATCTAATCAAGGGATTTCAACTCCATAATGGTTAGCAATGCTCTTTCTCGAATTTTTTTATGATGTGCTCTAGGCCTTGCCTCACATGCTCTTCAAGTGGCTTAGAGTTGCCTTTTGACATTATATCGTCCACCTTACGCTTTGCCAATAGCTCTACACCCGGCGCGTTTTGCGATATCCATTCCTCATAATTCTTCGCTAATGGAAGCTCGCTCTCTCTAAATTCTCCGCTTCTCAGATTCTCAAGCGTATGCTCTTGCATAAAATAATCGTTCACGGGACCCACGTTTTTTATCACTTCGGCTGCTATGCTTTCACGACTGACCTCCACGCCTTTTCTTAAACGCCGAATCAATCCGTTCATCTCATCATCCAACACAAGCTGCTCTAGGCTTATGGTTAAACCGGAAGCATACATCCCCGCATTCATAACAATATCGTTGTCCGCACATATCGCTGCCATATTGCTTAGTGATTTCTCCCAAGCATTTTGCTCATCATGACAGTTAGAATCAGAATTGAGTGCAGTCGTATGGCTAGGCAATCCATAAAATCTTGCCATTTGGCAGCCGGCAACCCTCAAAATGTTCGTTTCCGGACTGGCAATAATCGCAGCCGTGCTCTTCATATTATACGTTGTCCAAGAACTTCCATAGACGATCGGCGTACCCGGATTTATCAGCTGCGAAATAACAACGCCACTCAACACTTCTGTATTATGGACAGTTAGCAGTCCAGCAACAGAATATGGCGCACTAACGCCCGACATGGGCTCCGGTAATATCGTAAGCGGCACACCGTTTTTCGCTGCATCAACGACACCTTCAACCGCACCCGGCTCCCAGTATAGCGGGCTGGTTGGTGAAAGCTGGCAAATTGCGTTCGGACAACTTGCGATATCATCTGTACCCGCCACAACCTTCATCATATCAATAATCGCCTTGTTTACTTCTCTGCTTTCCGTCGAAAAGAATAGCGGCTTTGTTGTATTTTCAAATAACGCTTTAACAGCATACAACAGCGTTGCTTTGTCCGGAACGTCCTGCGGATTAAGCGGAACGCCAACAATGTCTATATCGCGCATCTTCTCGGAGACGATTGCAAAAGCTTCTACATCAGAAACCTTTGCATATCTTCGGTCACTGCTGCTTGTATCCATCAGAAAAATAGCATTGTGACCAGAGGCACACCGCGGCGTAGAATCTCCAACAACAAACGCTTCCTCTTTATTACGATTATATAAGGTGAACTCGCTTGGCGCCATGTCGATACACTTTTGAACCAGCGCTCGATTCATTTTCGCGAGTTCCTTTGACTCGTCCACATCGGCACCGTTTTCCTTCAACATGGCCAATACCTTTTGGCTATGTATAACTATACCGCAGTTTTCCAGAACATCAAGAGATGCTTCATGTACGTCTTGCATTTCGCTCTTTGAGAGCGTCTCAAACTTAGCTAATCTCATAAATAAGCCTCCTCTTTAGCGTGCCCAACGCATCATCTATTTTTCTTTGTCTTTGGCGATCATATCCACTGCAACCGCAAGAAGTATAACAAGTCCCTTAATCGCCTGTTGATAGTCAATAGAAACACCGATAATCGACATACCGTTGTTCATCACGCCCATGATAAAGCAGCCAAGTATAGCGCCCATTATCGTGCCTGTGCCACCATAGACCGATGCGCCGCCGATAAAGCACGAAGCAATAGCATCAAGTTCAAACCCTGTACCTGCTTTTGGCGTGCCTGCATTTAGCCGTGCCGCAAAAACGATACCGGCAATGGCCGACAGTACGCCCATATTGACGTTTGTCGCAAACACAAGACGCTTGGTATTAATTCCGGACAGCCTTGCAGCAGACTCGTTGCCGCCGACCGCATAAATCCTTCTTCCTATCACAGATTTGCTCGTAACAAAAGAGTATATTACGATAAGGACAATTAGAATGATTAGTAACGTTGGAATGCCGTTATATGCGGCTAACAGATAGAAAAACGCCATTGTAGCACCGCACATTATCACTTGCTTGATAATGAAAAACCATATTGCCATTGTATCAAATCCATATTTTGATTTTGCTCTGCGTTTATTGACGTCTCTAAACACAATATAAAGACAAATCAAAAAGCCGGCAATAAGCGCTGTCAGATTCAATTGCGCACCAAACAGCATAATTGGTTCACTTACAATGTCGGGTACAAAGCTCGAGCTGATTGCTCTAAACGAATCCGGAAACGGTCCGATAGAGCGTCCATCAAGCACGGCTATCGTAAGCCCTCTGAATATCAACATTGATGACAGCGTTGTAATAAATGCCGGAATCTTAATGTATGCAGTCCAAAAGCCCTGCCACGCACCAATAAGCGCACCCACCACCAAACAAACCAGTATTGTGGGGATAACCCCGATTTTCATATTAACAATCATAATGGCTGCGATTGCACCCACAAACGCTACAATCGATCCGACCGACAAGTCGATTCTCGCCGTGATAATGACGAGCAGCATACCAATGGCCAATATCAATATGTAACCATTTTGCAATATCAAATTCGTAATGTTCAGCGGTTTTAGCAGCTTCCCGCCTGTCAAAAAATAAAATAATACAATCAGAAGCACAAGCGCCATCACCATGCTGTATTGTCTCATATTACCTCTTAGTATCTTGCTGCCGCTGGTTTTCGCAATCGCCTTGGTGTCATTGGTCTCTTTCATCGTAATCCTCCTATTTAAACAAGTAATCTCATGATTTTTTCTTGATCCGCTTCTTCAGATAACATTTCGCCAACGATTTTGCCTTCACTCATGACATATATGCGGTCACACACGCCTAGAATCTCAGGCAGCTCAGATGATATGAAAATGATTGCTTTTCCTTCTGCCGCAAGGTTATTAACAACGGTATATACCTCGTGCTTTGCGCCCACATCGATACCTCTTGTCGGTTCATCCATTATATAAACTTCCGATTCGCAGAATAGCCATTTTGCCAATACCACCTTCTGCTGGTTACCTCCGCTCAAATCATTGGTCTCCTGTTCAATCGTCGGGCACTTGATTCTAAAAGCCTCTACCGCTTTGTCAGCAACAATAACCTCTTCATTTTCATTAATTACCATTGCTTTTGATACCTTTTCTAAATTTGGCAAAGTGATATTGTCCTTCACACTGCTGCGAAGTATCAACCCCAGCCCCTTTCTATCTTCAGAAATATAAGCCAAGCCGTTCTTAATCGATTTTCCAACCGTGCCGGTATCTATTTGCTTGCCATTCATATAAGCCTTGCCGCTGATATTTACGCCATAGCTTTTGCCAAATACACTCATTGCAAACTCGGTTCTGCCTGCGCCCATCAACCCCGCGATACCCACTACCTCTCCGGCACGCACGTTAATGTTTACATCGTCGGTGATTTTTTTATCGTGGTGCGTCGGATGATAAGCGTTCCAATCTTCTACATTGAACAATATATCGCCGATTGTGTGCTCTCTTTTTGGGAATCGGTCGGTTAGTTCTCTGCCCACCATTCCTTTGATAATGCGGGCCTCCGTTATGTCGCCCTTTGCAATCGTTTCAATTGTCTGTCCGTCTCGCAAAATGGTTACGGTATCCGCCACCTCTATAACTTCTCCAAGCTTATGAGATATCAGGATAGATGTCAGCCCTTTCTCTTTTAATGCAAGTAACAATTTCAAAAGGTTTTCACTGTCGTCTTCATTCAAAGCTGCAGTTGGTTCATCCAGTATTAGCAGCTTTACATTTTTAGACAGCGCTTTTGCAATCTCTACAAGCTGACGTTTTCCTACACCAATATCTTTGATCAGCACGCTCACGTCTTCGACGAGACCCACGCGCTTGGTCAATTCCACGGCTTTGTTCTGAGTCATCTCCCAGTTGACAATTCCGGCCTTAGAATTTTCATTGCCAAGAAATATATTCTCTGCAATTGATAAATATGGCGATAAAGCGAACTCCTGATGAATAATCGCTATCCCCTTTTCTTCGCTTTGCTTAATACTCTTTATATCATATTTCTTATTTTCAAATTTGATTTGCCCCGTGTATGATCCGTGCGGAAGCACGCCGCTGAGTATTCTCATCAACGTAGATTTCCCTGCACCATTCTCTCCAACAAGCGCATGAATTTCGCCTTCCTTCACGCTGAAATTCACGTTGTCAAGTGCCAGTACTCCGGGGAAATGTTTGGTGATATTCTCCATTTCCAGTATGATCTCTGACATACGTACGTATCCCCCTAGTCGCTTTTTTGATAATCCAAAGGTCATAAAAATCGGCATTGTCCGGTGATACCATCACACCGGCGTCTACTCATATCGCAACGCCGGCATAATGATATCGGGATGAACATTTTAAAATCTCTTATTTTTGTTTTTTACTATTATTGTAGATCCTCCGCTGTATAGAATCCTCTGTCAATCAATATTTCGTAGTTTTCTTCGGTAACCAAAACCGGATCATACAAAGCTGTCGGTACATCGATTACATCGTTATTATACGAATCGTCAATCTTTGGCTCTTCACCCGCTACAAGCGAATCAACCAAACCGAGTACTTTGTCTGCAAGCACAACCGCATCGAGGAAAACAGACATCGACTGTTGTCCAGCAAGAATAGATTTGATTGCCGTGATTTCACAGTCCTGACCAACAACTACAGGGAAAGCAAGGTCGCCTTGACCATAGCCCATTGAGTTGAGAGAAGAAATTACACCAAGTGCAACACAGTCTGCAGCGGCCAATACAGCATCAACTGTTTCGCCTTCGCTATAGTATGCACTAAGAATGTTATCCATCCTTGCCTGTGCAGCTGCACCGTCCCACTTCAATGTTCCGTTAACATCAATATCAACCTGTCCGCTTTGCACGACGAGCTTTCCTTCATCAAGGTAAGGTTGAAGAACATCCATAGCGCCTTCATAGAACAAGAAACTATTTGGATCATCCGGGCTGCCAGAGAATATTTCAAGATTGAATGGACCTGCTTCGCCCGCATCAAGCCCCAATGCGCCCTCAATGAACTCGCCTTGAATCTCGCCCATTCTCACAAGGTCAAATGTAACATAATAGTCAACCGCTTCGGTGTTCATGATAAGCCTGTCACAAGCTATAATCGTCACGCCGTCTGCTTTCGCTTTTTCTACTGCATCAGAAACTGCATATGAGTCAACACTTGCAAGCACGATGTACTCTGCTTCGTTAAGCACAGCGTTCTCAATCTGTGCAACTTGGCGTTCTACCATGTCTTCTGCATACTCTAGCGTGGTTTCGTATCCTGCGCCTTCAAATGCTTCGACAAGGCGCTCACCGTATGCTGCCCAAATCGGCTGTTCTTTTGTAGGCATCAAGAACGCAACAACAGGTTTTCCGGCCACTTCTTCAACCGCCTGAGTACCTTCGTCCCCACTCGTTTCTACTTTTTGTGCACAAGCTGCAAACACCGTACACAACATTGCAATCGCCAGTAACAGAACTAATACTTTTTTCATCTTTCTACCTCCATATTTTATTCTCCTCTATATATCGTCCATAGAGGAAATTACCTTCACCCTTCTTCACAATCGGCCAAAAACTCTCCAATTGTTTTTGCTTGCAGCTCGATTTCTTCTTCGCTTGATAAAATATTAATACCTACGCTGCTACCAAGCCCTTTGTCCACAACGCCTATGCTAATATTGACAGCACGGTCGAGCAAAGCGTCGGTATTCGGCAGCATACCTGCTTCATATATCATTTCGTTATTGTGTTCGCATGTAAACGGGCAGCCTGTCTCGGTGTATGTTTTCTTCTCGAGCAATTGCTCCATATTTGAATACACATGCCACCCAGAATTTGATATGGTTGTTGTGCCTGCTTTCTCGCAAAACGCTTTTGCCGTTTTTGCGTCTTTAAACAATATAGTCAGGAGTGTAGCACATTCACCGGGATCGTTAATTTTTCTAAATGTAAACGCATCCGTTTGCAGGTTTTCAAGCTTGTTCTTTAGTAACGCCTTCTTTTGTGCCAGCACGTTCATAATCTTATCAATTTTCCTGATTTGCGCGAGTGCAACCGCACCCGTTAGCTCGCTGATTCGCATATTCATTCCAAACATGCTTCGGGCTCCTACTTCAATACCTGCACGGTTTGGCATATGACCTTGGTCGTGATACGCAAATGCTCTTTTATAAAGCTCAATATCGTCCGTGACAACCGCCCCGCCGTCTCCGGCTGTAATTGTCTTGAATATGTTAAGCGAAAACGCAGAAATATCACCGTAACTTCCAACCCTTTTGCCCCTATATTTTGCACCGGCAGCCTGACAGCAATCTTCTATCACATATAAATTATGCTTTTTTGCAATTGCCAAAACTGGCTCCATATCGCATGGATTGCCTAGCATATGTACCGGCATAATTGCCTTGGTTCTTTTGGTAATTCTTTTTTCGATATCGTTTGGATCCATTGTCAACGATTCGTCTACTTCTGCCAATACGGGTATGGCATTCATATGAATGATAGACGATATTGATGCGATAAATGTGTAACCCGGTACAATCACCTCGTCTCCGGGTCCTATACCAAGCGCCGCCATACATGCCATCAAAGCGCCCGTGCCGCTGCTAGTCGCCACACAATGTCCAATCCCAATAATGTTCTCCATCTCTTTTTCAAACTGATATACTTTTCCATTAAATTTCTCATCGTCCTCGCTGCCGTACCTGAATAGATATCCGGTCGCCAAAACGTCTTCTATCTCTTTAATCTCTTCTTTCCCAAAAAGGTAAGCACCCGGCCCTGCACTATAACTCATACTCTATACCTCCAGATTTATCATTACATCTTTTAACTCAAGCGATGAATTCCTATATAAAAAACTTCTTTGCTTCTACTTATTATTCTACACAACTGCATAGACAAAATTGGTCCACGGTATTATCTATGCGCACTTTTAAAAACTGTTAGCCGAGAAAAGGAGAGAGAAAAATACCTTTTCCCGGCAACAAGTTAATTACCCTTGCATCAAATGCTCAACAACATACATTTCAAGCGCCTCATAATCCCTCGCTTCTATGCACTGCTGCTGATACTTGCTGTCAAACCGCTCGACTTTTCCTTCAAGCATCTTTGCAATCTTCAAACTGTTTTCGAGATGC
>JABGQS010000058.1 GCA_018648645.1 Clostridia bacterium | reverse complement strand
TATTTTAACCGAGGTTGAGCTCTTTGGCTCTTTTTTATTTGAATTCCCTTTTTACACCATTATACGGACTTTATCAATGTTTGTTGATACTTGCATCGAGTCAATGGCATAATTGCTAATTCAACAACGTGCATTAACAAAAAGAAATTCTCTATATCTAAACTTAGTGTGATTTGCCCTTCGTTATGATATAATGCAACAAGAATACTGAGAGGAAACATTTATGAATAAAACCATAGTTCTAACCGGCGGGGGCACAGCCGGTCATATCACCCCAAATCTGGCGATAATTCCGTTGCTTACGGATAAGGGGTTTAATGTAGAGTACATCGGCACAAAGAACGGCATGGAAAAAGACATCATACAGAATATCCCTTACCATACAATAAGCGCAGGTAAACTGAGACGATATTTTAGTCTAAGAAACTTTATAGATCCGTTCAAAATCTTTGCGGGTTTTTTGCAAGCTCGGCACATTCTCAAAAAAATCAAACCGTACGCGCTCTTTAGCAAGGGCGGCTTCGTATCTGTACCCGTCGTTTTTGCGGCACACATGCTCGGCATCCGAGTCGTTTTGCACGAGTCCGACTACACTCCCGGTCTTGCCAACAGGCTATGCATTCCGCGCTCAGACAAAGTGTGCGTTGCATTCGAGCCCACGCTAAAACACATACCTAACGGCAAAGGCGTGTACACAGGTCTTCCCATTCGCGGAGAGCTATTACACGGCAGCAAAATAAAAGGTCTGCATTTCTGCGGCTTCAAAGGAGAAAAGCCCGTACTTCTCATAATGGGCGGTAGCCTCGGTGCAACTGTTATCAACGATGTCCTGGATAAAATCATGCCAACTTTGACGCAAAAATACGACGTTGCGCACATTCGCGGCAAAAAAAATCTGCTCTCCGGCGCTCTTCCCGACAGCTACAAACAATTCGGTTTTGTGGGTCACGAGCTCGGCGACTTATACGCAGCCGCCGACATCATGCTGTCCCGTGCCGGCGCAACCGCTATCTTCGAGATTCTCGCGCTTAACCTTCCATCGCTCCTAATTCCTTTGTCAAAGCATTACAGCAGGGGAGACCAAATCCTCAACGCAGACCACTTCGAATCCGAAGGTTACTGCACCATGTTGATTCAAGAGGACATGAACGAGCAAACGCTCATGGAAGGCATCGAGAATCTGCACAAGAACGCCAAGAAAATCAAAAGCGTTATGCAGACAGAAAACTTAGAGGACGCTGCGCAAAACGTCGCAAGCATTATTATAAATGAATAATATAATTGAGCAACTAAAAAAATATCCCGCTTTAGCAGGCATCAAAAAGAAGGAAGCTCTCGAAGAGCTGCTGACTATTATAAACGTCGAAATCACAATATACGATGAAGCTTTCGGCGAGAACCAGCGCGCAGCTCTGCGTTTTCTTGTTGACGTATGCAAAAAGAAACTTCCGCGAGAATCAATCACACCTTTTGTAATTCGTGATATCGACAAACTTTTGTCAATCGAAGACGATAAAGCAAGAAAGCTCGGGTACATGCTTATCGGCATTTGCGCACCAAACGAGTGTGCACGCAAGTTGTCAGCCGCTCTTCTGACAGAGAAAACTCGCTTCACTCGCCCTTCCATCATCCTTGCGCTCGGCAACACCGACAGCCCCAAAAAATACTTGAGCGCCTACGTTGTCGAGCCCGGTGAACCAAAGCACGTAGAGCAAGAAACGACTGCGCTCAAAAAAGCGTTATCAAAATCCGAACCTGCACCGCAAACCAAAAGACTGTCTTTACCCGACACCGCAATGGTAACTTCGATGAAACGAAGCGCGCTCATATCTGAGCTGAAAGAAAAAGGTATCCGCTTCCACAAGCGCGGTGACACAGGTCTGGATGTCTCAACCGCAGCGCTTGGGCGAATTCGCTGCTACGACGAAGCGCTTTTCTTTGTCGGCACGCTGGATAACTTTAAGCTTGCCGCAGAAAACTTAAACAGCTTCGGTTGCACAGGTCTGCCATATCGCATAGAAGCAGGCGATTTTCGTCCAGAGGAACGCCGTGCTATAATACAAAAAATATCGCTCGGCATGAGCAAATTTGGCTACACCGATAACCCTTCATCATACGCTTTCGAGCTGCGTCCACTTTTCGGCGGCAATATTTACGCTATATTCAAGCAGAAACAACGCTTCGATTACAGGGTGCAAAGCATTTCAGCAAGCATCAATCCGGTCACAGCTGCATGTGTAATGCAAATCTGCAAGCCATACATGAAAGAAAACGCAGACGTGCTAGACCCGTTTTGCGGCAGCGCAACCATGCTTATAGAGCGCGGTTTAATCAAAACACCAAACAGCTTAGTCGGCGTAGACATCTCAGCAGTTGCAATCAAAGCTGCTGTCGCCAACAGGAAAGCCAGTAAACAAAACATCTCGCTAATTAAAAGCGACGTCCTGTTCTACAGCGCTTCAAAGTTCGACGAGATTATCAGCAACATGCCGTTTGGCAACCGCGTGTCCGGTCACGAGTCCAACATTCGTCTTTACAACCTGTTTGTAGAGCGTTTGGACACACTGTTGAAACCCGATGGAATCGCATTCCTATACACGCAGGAGAAAAAACTGCTTCGCAGTGAAATCAATCAAAACGACATATTCACAATTGTTAAAGAAGAAGTATTTGAATCGGGCGGTCTTTTTCCAACACTATTTATAATCAAAAGGAAGTAGAAAAATGAGCGACTTTATCACACTTGGAGAGCTGTTAATAGACTTCACACCGTCAGGGCAAGCGGACGGGCGCAACCTTTTCATGCAAAACGCAGGCGGCGCTGTTGCCAACGCTGCCGCGGCAGTCGCGGCTCAAGGGCTTGATGTTTCCTTCCTCGGCATGGTGGGTGACGACCAATTCGGTCACTTTCTTCGCGATACGCTCCGCGAGAAGAACATCGACACTTCGGGCGTAATCCTTTCAGAAGAATATAACACAACGCTTGCCTTCGTTCACCTTTTCGAAAACGGCGAGCGCGACTTTTCTTTCTACCGCAAACCCGGCGCAGACATCATGTACAGCGCTGCCGACATCGACAAATCGAAAATCAAGTCGGCAAAAGTGTTTCATTTTGGCGCTGTTTCCATGACGGACGAGCCTTCGCGAAGCGCAACATACGCAGGGGCAGAGTTCGCCATAGAGAACGGTCTTGTTGTTTCCTTCGACCCAAATTACAGAGCGCCGCTTTGGGACAGCGAAACCGAAGCAATTGAGCACATCAAAAACGGTTTAGCACTATGCGACATAGTAAAAATCGCAGACAACGAGGTCGAATTGCTGTACGGCGACATTCCGCACGAGCACGCTGCACAAAACCTTCTCGACATGGGCATATCGCAAGTGTACATCACCCTTGGCAACAAAGGTGCTTGTTTTGCCAACAAAGAAGGTTTCGGGTTTGCCGAGGGCTTCAAAGCAAATGCTATCGACGCAACAGGAGCAGGCGACTGCTTTACAGGCAGCGTAGTTTCGCAGTTCATCAAGTCAGGCAAAACGCTGCCGGATTACACATTACAAGACATGGAGCACTCAGCAGTATTTGCGAACGCTGCTGCTTCCATTTGTGTTGAAGGTAAAGGCGGCATTCCGTCCATGCCAAAAGTTGAGCAAATTATGCAAAGGTTGAACAAGAAATAACAATTATGTTAGTTGACAATAATGCAAACAGCATTTAATATTTAAAACAAAGAAGTTTATTGAAAGGCGGTACAAAATGCAGGATAAACGTATACCGGACGGACTCACATTTGACGATGTGTTGCTCGTGCCACAAAAAAGTTTAATTGTCCCATCAGATGTTACTGTAAATACCCAGCTTACCAAAACCCTAGCTTTAAACATACCAATCATGAGCGCTGCCATGGACACAGTCACAGAAGCGCGGCTGGCCATCGCAATAGCGCGCGAAGGGGGTCTTGGGATTATACATAAAAACATGTCGATAGAGCAGCAGGCAATGAACGTCGACAAAGTCAAGCGAAGTGAACACGGGGTCATAACAGACCCATTTTATTTATCCAAAGACCATCTCGTGTCCGATGCAAACGAGCTGATGGCACGTTATAGAATTTCGGGCGTGCCAATCACGGAGGAAGGCAAACTCGTTGGCATATTGACCAATCGAGATTTGCGGTTTGAGACTGACTACACGCGCAAAATCAGCGAGGTAATGACGTCTAAAAACCTCGTTACCGCTCCAATGGGCACAACTCTTGCAGATGCTCAGAAAATTCTTGGAAAGTATAAAATCGAGAAACTCCCACTTGTTGATGACGACGGCATGCTCCAAGGTCTCATCACCATCAAAGACATCGAGAAAGCCGTCCAGTTCCCGCTTTCTGCCAAAGACGATAACGGTCGGCTGCTCGTCGGCGCAGCTCTCGGCGTGACGGACGACATCCTGGAGCGTGCGAAAGCACTTATCGCCGCCAAAGTTGACGTGGTCACGGTCGACACAGCACACGGTCACTCTATCGGAGTTCTGAAAGCCGTCGAAAACCTTAAAAACAAGTATCCGAACCTAAACGTGATCGCAGGCAACATAGCCACACCCGAAGGTACGCGCGACTTGATAAGCGCCGGTGCGGACAGCGTAAAGGTCGGCATCGGTCCCGGCTCCATCTGCACAACGCGTGTGGTTGCAGGTATCGGAGTTCCGCAGTTCACAGCCGTACTCGATTGCGCGCAGGAAGCGGACAAGCACGGTATCAGCATCATCGCTGATGGCGGCATCAAGTTCTCAGGTGACGTTACGAAAGCGCTCGCAGCAGGCGCAACGGCCGTCATGGTCGGCAGCTTGCTCGCAGGCGTAGAGGAAAGCCCCGGAGCTACCGAGATATACCACGGCAGAAGCTTCAAAGTGTATCGCGGCATGGGCAGTCTCGGCGCCATGGAAGAAGGCAGCAAAGACCGCTACTTCCAAGAAAAAGCGGACAAGCTCGTTCCCGAAGGCGTAGAAGGCAGGGTTCCATACAAAGGACCTTTAAGCGACACAGTTTTCCAGCTCATCGGCGGTCTAAAAGCCGGCATGGGCTACTGCGGCGCCGCTTCACTGGCACAGCTTAAAGAGAACGCAAAGTTCGTGCGCATCACGGGCGCAGGTCTAACAGAAAGCCACCCGCACGACATAGATATTACCAAGGAAGCACCAAACTACACAGGAAGGTAAAGTTTTAAACTTTACTATTTAGTAGAAACTTCTGTGTATTACAATAAGATTTCTTACAAATTTGCACATTGTATACGAAAGGTACGGTAATATTACTTTGAGAGAAACTATATTAGTCCTAGACTTTGGCGGTCAGTACAACCAACTTATCGCGCGCAGAGTTCGCGACCTCGCTGTCTATGCAGAGATTCTGCCATATGACGCACCGCTCGAGCGTATCCGCGAGCACAACCCAATCGGCATCATATTCACGGGCGGACCAAGCACTGTCACCGACGACAACGCTCCAAAGTGTGACGAGCGCATCTTCACTTCGGGCATCCCAATCCTCGGCATCTGCTACGGCAGCCAGCTGATGGGCGTTTCTTTTGGCGGCAGCGTCAAGCGCGCAGACAAGCGCGAGTACGGCAAAACCGACATCAAATACGACACTTCCAGCCCGCTTTTCAAAGACCTCGCCAGCGATTCCGTCTGCTGGATGAGCCACACATATTACGTAGACACGCCACCAAACGACTTCGATATCATCGCGTCCACGCAAAGCTGCAACGTAGCGGCGTTTTCCTGCGCACCCAAAAAGCTATACGGCGTACAGTTCCACCCCGAAGTCGTGCACACACCGCTCGGCAACGACATCCTGCGCAACTTTCTCTACGAAATCTGCAACGCCAAAGGCGGCTGGACAATGGACAACTATGTCGAAGCCGCCATCGCCGATATCAAACACAAAGTCGGTGACGGCAGAGTCCTTCTCGGTCTTTCCGGCGGAGTAGATTCGTCAGTTGCCGCTGTCCTACTCGACAGAGCCATAGGCAGCAATCTCACGTGCATTTTCGTTGACCACGGTCTTTTGCGCATGGACGAAGCCAAGCAGGTAGAGCAAACCTTCTCTACCGCTTACGACATGAACCTAATCTGCGTCAACGCCGCTGATAAGTTTCTCGACAGACTCGCAGATGTAATCGAACCCGAAGCCAAGCGCAAAATCATCGGCGAAGATTTCATCCGCGTTTTCGAGTCCGAAGCAAAAAAACTCGGCAAAGTCGATTTTCTCGCCCAAGGCACAATTTACCCAGACGTAATCGAATCGGGTGCGGGACACGCCGCAGTAATCAAAAGTCACCACAACGTCGGCGGTTTGCCCGACCACGTTGACTTCGAAGAAATCATCGAGCCTCTGCGCGACCTCTTCAAAGACGAAGTCCGCGCTCTCGGCAAAGCGCTAAGCATGCCCGATCACATCGTCATGCGCCAGCCATTCCCGGGTCCGGGTCTCGCCATCCGCATCATAGGCGACGTCACCCGCGAAAAGGTCGACATCCTGCAAAAAGCAGACGCTATCTTTACCCACGAGCTAGAGCTGGCCAAGGTCGAAGTCTGGCAATACTTCGCCGTGCTCACCGGCATGCGCAGCGTCGGCGTGATGGGGGACGAGCGCACCTACGACTACACCATTGCCTTGCGCGCCGTCACCAGCGTAGACGGCATGACAGCCGACTGGTGCCGCATCCCATACGACGTCCTCGAGAAAGTCTCCGGCCGCATCATCAACGAGGTCGGTCACATCAACCGCATCGTCTACGACATCACCAGCAAACCACCTGCCACTATTGAGTGGGAGTAGGTACAACCACTAATTTTGTACAGTTAAAAGCACCATATATATTTTGTTTTGATAAACATCGTTATATAGTGCTTTATTAGTTATTTATAATATATTGTAGTATCAAAGATACATCAATTTAATTAGTATCGTTAATCTCATAGAATTCAAACATTTTCTCATACAATTCTCTAGTTTGCTTTTCATCTCCCCACGATAAAGGTTCATCCAAGTAACTCATAGCATGAAAAGGCTCTTTCTGACCTATGCTATTAGGTAATAACCACCATATCGAACGTACTTTCAAAGCAAAAGTTTGAATATCCATTTGATTTTTGAAATAGAATAATTTCAATTCACTAAATAACATTTTTCCGAATAGATCATAATTAATTTCAACCATTTCTGAATATGTGAGAATTGTACCAATTGATGTTTTTATATCTGAGGAACACCACTGCAAATCAAGTAACAAATCATTATCAGGATTTTCTAAGAAAATATCATTTAGATACTCATTGTATTTTTCTAGAGTTAATATATTAAATTCTAACAACCTTGATAAAGTCCGTATAATGGTGTAAAAAGGGAATTCAAATAAAAAAGAGCCAAAGAGCTCAACCTCGGTTAAAATA
>JABGQS010000057.1 GCA_018648645.1 Clostridia bacterium | reverse complement strand
CGTCCTTGAGCACGTCCTCCCCCACGTTTGTGAACGCGAGTCCGAATCTTGTGCAGGCGTATCGCGAGTCGGCAGAAACGCGCAAGTTGTAGATGTGCTGTGACCTGTGGTAGCTGTAGCCGATTTTCGCCATGTCCATAGCGGTTTTGCCGTCGAAAGCTTCGAGCGGAGTTTCCCACGCTATGTATATTTTGTTTTCACCCAGCAGGTGCATGTATAGCTTGCTGACTTGCCACGTGCCGTATTGCTGCGCTGATTTGGGAAAGCGCGTTGGGTCGGCGGCGGCGGCGACAGCTTCGAGCGACATTGCCGAAGTCAGCATGTGCGCGCCGTGACCGTACTCGCCTTTAGGGTCGTGCGTTACGACAACCTCGGGTTTATATTTTCTATATGCCTCAACGATTTTCTCGAGTGTTTCCTCTTCTCCCCAGTTGCTTGCGCCGCGCTCGTACGTTTTTGAAAAGCTGTCGGGGAAGCCTACAAAATCCGGATAGTCCCTGCTGCCCATTGCCCAATATGCGGTTAGTGCTTCCTCCTGCCTGGCGCGGTCTCCATGCGACAACCACAGCACCGAAACGTGAAAACCAAGCTCTGTACCGTAGTACGGAATGGTTCCGCCCATGTAGAGGTATTCGTCGTCCGGATGTGCGCACACCAAAAGAATGTCCGTTTTCTCGTGCGGCGGCTGCCAAACCTGCGTCTGCTGCGTTATTTCGCCTTCTTTAAACACGATGATTTCGGACAGTTTGCCGCCATCGGGCAGATGAATGCCAACGATAGCGCTATCTGAAATCGGGATAAATTGGTTTAGAAAGCTGTTGTCAAAACGTGTGATGTCGTTTAATGAGCTGTCTTCGTTTTCAAATGTGACCACGTATTCACAAGGCTCGAACCACTTGAGCATTACTCCAACTGCGTTTTGGGTGGGAATGTAAATATGCTCGTTTTCATCGAAGGTAATGTAGCTTAGCACATTCTCGTCGAAAAGTTTATCCGCGCTTTTTTCGCTGATTTTGAATGTTATCTCGTCCGCATCCAGTGCCAAGGCAGGTCGCGCAAGTATAATAACAGGAAGTAAGAATAGAAGTGCAATGAGGATACCGGCTGTCCGTTTCATTAGTATTCCTTTCAGGGGCAGATAAATCGTACACAATTACCATTTGTGCCTGTGAATTTGATAATGCAAACTATATCAAAGAGAAATATGGTTGTCAAATGATGTTCCGTCTTGCCATTTTTTGCTTTGTACTTTATAATATTGCATAACACGATTGAGAATGGGAGTACTTACATAATGAAGAAATTTTTCTTACTTGCTGCAGTATTGCTTTGCTGTGCCGCGTTTGTACCTACGGCGGCGAGCGCTGATGATTCGGCAGATTTTTTATTTGAAGACTATGAAGAGTTTTTTGAGCCGGATATTGATGGTGGCCCTTGGGTGTACCATTCGGCGAATTTGACGATTTGCATTAAGATGTCGTATGAGGACAATCGGCTTTGTTATATCGCGGATATTTATATTCGCAACAACGAGGCCGCGTATACCGGATGGGCGCATATGAACCCGCCCGGAAGAGTGACCGAGCTTCCTCACGTGATCGCGCGGCGCTATGATGCCGTTTTTGGGCTGGTCGGTGACTATATACCGCACCGCACCAACGACAAAGGCGTCAATATACGCGATGGTATTGTATATTTTGACGAGGACGACGCGGATGTACTTGCCGTTATGCCGTCCGGCGAAATGGAGGTTTACGAAAAAGGCACCGTTTCTGCTGATGATCTGTTGGCGCTTGGTGTGCGAGACACGCTGGCGTTTGGTCCTATCATCGTGAAGGACGGCGAGATGACAGAGGCCGTTTATAAGCACCACCTGAAGCCCGGCAACGTGCGAACGGGTATCGGCAAGGTGGAAGACGGACATTACGTCGCTATTGTGACGCGAAGCCGATATACATTTCCGCAATATGCACAGCTGTTTATGCGCTATGGATGCGAGTGGGTATTTAACCTTGACGGCGGGCACTCTGCTGCTATGTTCATCATGGGCGAGCAAGTGAACGGGCACAGTTATGGAAAGCTTTACGCGGAGTCAACAGTATACATGAGGCAGCGTCCGTTGTCGGATGTGTTGCTGATTGGCACAAGCGAGCTTGTACCCGGTGAAGACGAAAAAGCGCTCTATAGTGGAAGCAGGTAATGCGATGACAAAAATTAAGATTGCAAAAAATGATGATACAAAGAAAGAGCAGCAGGCGAAGCTGGACGAGATCAGCAAGCCGCTTAAGAAGAAGAAACCGAAGAATAAGAAACTTATTAAAAGGGTGATTATCTCGATTAGCGCGCTCGCTGTTGTTGCGATTGCAGCGGTTGTGCTGTTGTATGTGTTCCGCAACGACATTGCGTATGCAAAAGCTGCAAATGAGCTTAGCGAAGGCGATGTTAATGTGGCGCGTGAAATGTTTGTGGAGCTGGGTGATTTTGACGATTCTGCGCAGCAGGTTGTGCAAATAGATTACGCGCATGCGTGTGATGTTATGGACGCGCAGGATTATGAGCAAGCGGTTGTTTTGTTCACCGCGCTGAATGGGTATGAAGATTCTGATGCGCGGATTAAGCAGAGCCATACGCGCATTGCGGATATTTACTTTGAGCAGGGCGATTATGAGAACGCGCAGATATTCTACGAGAAATCGGGCTTTGACACGGGCGTGCAGAAAACGTATATCGCTTGGGGTGATACGCTGTTTGCCGCGGGAGATTATAACGGCGCAATCGTGAAGTGGGAGCCGTATGCGGGAGCGCAGGCTATTGACCAAAGAATTGTGGATGCGGAGTATGAGCTGATTATTATTGCTGCCGCGCCCGGAGATGATTATTCCGCGGTTGTTGCGGCGAATAATATGGCGTTTGACGAGCGTGCGAGCCTCGCTGTCAGCGCGATGCTAAATATGCCGGCGAGCGAGACAACAACGCTGGACGCAAGCGAAACGCATATCGTTTATATTGCGAGCGACGGGACGGTGCATGCGGACGGAAGCAACGCGCAAGGGCAGTGCGATGTGGATGAGTGGCAAGGAATTATCTCGCTGTGTGCATCCGAGCTAAACACGTATGGGCTAACGTTTGAACGCACAGTTGTTGCGGCGGGTTCAACCGCGTTTGGGCAGACCGAAGTTGCGGGCTGGACCAATATCGCGTCGATATGCGCGAGCGACAACGCCGTGTTTGGGCTGAAAAATGACGGAACTGTTGTGTATGCGGGCGGGCGAGAAGGCTGGTATGAGGAGACTGAGCAGTGGAGCAACATCGTAAAAATATGCGCGGGCAAAGAGCACGTGGTTGCGCTTGACGAAAGCGGCAATGTTTTTGCTGCGGGCAAGAACGAGTATGAGCAGTGCGATGTGGACGAGATAGTGGGTGTGGAGAATATCGCGTGTGGTCCGATGCACACGGTGCTGGTGGACAAGGATGGGATTGTGACCGTGCTCGGCGTAGATGCTGCTTTTGAAGAGGATGTGGAAAGCTGGAACGATGCGGCGAGCTTAAGCTCTTCGTGGTCGCACATTGTTTTGCAGGATTCGCAGGGCGCTCTGAGTGCGTTTGGCGCAAATGAGCGAGCTCAATGTGATGTTGCGAGCTGGGAGGATATCGTTACGTTTGTTGCGAGAGCCAACTTTACGGTGGGTGTGAAAACAGACGGCAGCGTTGTGACAACAGTAGAAGGATCCTCGCTCGATTGGCATGTTTTACTCTGGAATTAGATTTTATTCTAAATATAGTATATAATAGTGATGTTGGTAGTGGTGAATATACTTTGGGAGATGTAAATGATCATCAGACAAGGAAGACGGGCGCCTTCCCCAAGGACGCCTTATAATAAGAATACCAAAATGGTAAATGCGAAAAGAAGCATATCTAATTTTTTCAAGCGTTATTCAAGGGCTATGCGAAAACGCAATCCTCGTACAATAATATTTACTTCAGTGGTGGCTCTCATTTTTGTTGTGCTTCCTGTTGTGCTTATTGTTACGCTGACGGGTTCGCCGGATGTGCAGGCAAGCAGCGAGCTGCTAAGCGAAGATGCGCAGATGGCAATTGGTGAATTGCCAACACCATCGCCTTCAGTTTCGCCCACGCCCTCTCCAACGCCTAAGCCAACGCCGATTCTCTTGACGTACGGGGACGATAACCCGACCGTTATTTTGATACAAGAGCGGCTTTTGGAGCTTGGGTATCTCGATTTTCTTGTGACAACCGAACACTTTGGCTCGTCCACGCAGGCGGCTGTTATGTTGTTTGAGCGGCAGCTTGGGCAAGATCAGACAGGCATCGTGGACGATACTCTTTATGAAGCTTTGATGTCACCGGATGCAGAAATGTATACGTTGTATCTTGAAGCGGATGGTGATGACGTTAGAAACGTTCAGGAAAGACTGTATCAAATGGGTTATATCATCGAGCAGAGCCACGTAACAGGGTTCTTTGGTGAGATTACGCGCGATGCCGTGATGCAGTTTCAGAAAACGAATAATATCACCGCCGACGGCAGAGTTGGTGTTTTGACGCTGGAAGCGTTGTATGATCCTGAAGCAAAAGCAAATATCATCTCATTTGGAGAGAAAAGTGATATTGTGCTGGAGTACCAGAAACGGTTAAAAGCGCTCGCATACCTGACGACCGAACCTGACGGAGATTATGGCAACGATACCACCGCGGCCGTGCAGATGTTCCAAAGCAAGAACGGGCTTGTCGTTGATGGGTATTTAGGACCCGCGACAAGAGATTTGCTCGACTCGAGCGACGCGCTGCCAAACGCGCTGACCATCGGCGACAGCGGAAACACCGTTTTGAATGTGCAAAAAATGCTGCTTGATGCAAACTGCATAACCGCTAGCTCGACAACAGGGTATTACGGCAGCGTAACCGAAGCTGCTGTGCGGCTGTTTCAAGCAACAAACAAGCTGGCTATTGACGGCAAAGCGGGCAAACAGACCATTGGGCTTTTGACTTCGGGCGGTTATACGAATGCGGCATCGCCCATCACCAGTGGCAGTGTTGGATCCACGCCTTCTGCGGAGAAGGTCGCCGATATGCTTGCTGTGGCACGAAGCAAAATGGGTGCGCCGTATGTACGCGGAGCAAAAGGACCGAACAGCTTTGACTGTTCCGGATATGTGTATTGGGTGATTAATAAAATCGGCGTGAAGCAGAGCTATTTGACCACGTATGGCTGGCGTTCGATGACCAAGTATACCAAGATTACCGACATTAATGCACTAAAACCCGGGGACATCATTTTGTTCCACTTGGATGGGCTTAGCTCTACGCGCGGGCACATGGGCATTGTGACTTCGGACGGCACCATGATTCATGCGCTGAACGATGTGCACGAATCCAATTATTATAAAACCTATTGGAGCAGCAGGTTTATTTGCGCGTATCGCATATTCTAGAGAAAATAAATAAGCGACCCTTAGCGGGGTCGTTTTTTTGATAGCAGTTCCGATATATTTAATATGTTATAATCGATTTGGAGGGATATATGAAAAAATTGTCGCTGTAATTTTATATATAACAGTATTGGCTACCTTCTTTGCGTGTGCAAGAAGCATTTCACAAGAAGAAGCTCCTACCCAAACACCTACAAACGAGCCTGAAATCAATATACACACCACGCCTTTATGGGAACTGCCCGATGCGTTAAAGACGAGTATTATTGATACTGAGCTTCTGGTTACAGCAGTAAAAGTGGATGACGGCTATCTTATGCCCGGCCAGACGAAAGCAAATATCGTGTCCGTAATAAAATATGATTCTATAAGCAGCCTGTTATGGGAAAAGAATACTCTTTTGAATACGAGTCTGTTAGAATCAACAACCTCATTTCGACCCGAAACAACGGCTTTTGTTTTTCTGTTTATCAGTATTCCTTTGCCGAATTGGGGGGGGCACCGCGATTGTTGTGCAGTGTGATGAAAATGGTAATGTATTATGGGAGCATGAGTACAAGGACGATTTACTCAATATGATTAGGTTTGTTCATGAAAGCGAAAATGGGGATATTATAACCCTGGGAAATATCCGTGATGGCTCAAGCGTTTTCGAGTCAAGCATATACTTGTCGAAGTTGAACCACTTAGGAGAGCTGGAGGGCGAAGTCGTATTTGGCGGTTCAGGTTCTGATCTGATTAATTATTCAGAAAGGTACGACAATTATGGAATTTTAGCTACAATAAGTACCCAATCAATGGACGGCACTTTTTCGGCCAGCAAAACCGATATAGGCGCTGACTTTCTCGCTTTGTTTGATAATTCAATGAAGATGGTTTGGCATATAGGCTTTGAAGGGTTTTCATTTGACGATATTTTCATAAATGAAGGGTTTATTTACTTATTGATAGGCAATGGAGATGTGCAATACCTAGTTCAATTGGATGGAGACGGGAACGAACTGTGGCGAGTTGAATGTGGAACAAGATTCAGTGATATTATAGGTTGGGCTGATGCCTTAGCTGTTACTTCAAATAGAAATCGCATTTTGCTTATCAATGATACAGGAGAAGTAATCAAAGATATCCCGTTTAGATATAGAGACAGGATTAAGAGTATTATACTGTACGATAACAGCTATATGATCATTTTGGAACGAGTGTACGGATTAATTGATACTTCAGATATTACTTGTATAGTGACCTATAGAACCGAATTGGTGTATAGCGGATATAACAATGAAGACAGTTTGATATGGGAAGAGAGCCGCGAGAATACACACGAAGATTTGCTAAAATATAAATGGAAACCCATCGACCTTTCTGAAGAGGAAATATAGAAGAATGTGTGTGATGATGCCTATGCAAACTCTAAAAATGTGAAGGGGTTGTGAGTATACAGGCGGTGTGTTTATGCGTCGAGTTTCCTGTAAAAGTCTTCGAGGCTTTCGTCGTTGTTTAGAATGTTGTCGTAGATTTTGTTCATGACTTCACTGTCGAGCGTTGCTTTAAAGCCTTTTAAGCCAAAGAAGTCTTTAACAAACTGGGAAGCAGGGCTGTAGATCAAGTCTTCTTTTGTGCCCATTTGCTCGATTTTGCCGTTGCTCAAAAGCACAACTTTTGTGCCAAGCTTGATAGCTTCCTGTATGTCGTGCGTGACGAAAAGTATGGTCTTTTTCAGTTTCTCCTGAATTTTCATCAGCTCGTCCTGCAAAAGCGTGCGCGCGATTTCGTCAACAGCGCCAAAAGGCTCGTCCATCAGTATGATTTTGGGGTCGGCGGCTAGAGCACGCGCGACACCGATGCGCTGTTTTTGTCCGCCGCTTAGCTGACGCGGATAGCGTTTCAGATAGTCGCCCGAGAGACCGACCAGCTCTATTAGCTCCTCTGCGCGGGCGTTTCGTTTCGCTTTGTCTACCTTCATGATTGACAGCACGTAGTTTATGTTTTCTTTGATGGTCATGTGCGGCAGCAGACCGATTTGCTGGATTACG
>JABGQS010000056.1 GCA_018648645.1 Clostridia bacterium | reverse complement strand
CTGGGCGCGAGGTCGAGGTATGACTTTAGCCCCAGGAAACCGCCTTGCTTAACCTGCTGCTCAATTTCTTCTCCGCTTTGTGTCGGGATAGAATAGTACAGCGCGGGAAACCCTGATTGCTTTGCGCTTTGCGATACGTAGCTGTTAATAGCGGGCATGCCCGGTTTGTTGCCGACTGCGCCTCCTGCGAACACGAGTGCAGAGACTTCTTTATCCGGGAACATCAGCCGATATGTTTCTTGCAAGTCTTCTATGCTGTTGTCCTCTGCTACCATTGACGGCCACGTGACGGTACGCTTTACTTCTCCCGCTTTTTTCTCAATTTTAGCGGCGTCTTTCTTTAGCCAAATGTGAGTGTGTATATCGATTAATTTGCTTGGCAGAAAGTCTTTTATCTGCTCTTCATAAACCTGTTTGTCGTAGTCCGTAACGGTAAATAAACTCATTATATCTCCTTTTAAGTAGCTAGCCTTTGACTGCGCCTGCCGCGATACCTTTGATAAAGTATTTCTGCAGGAATATGAACATAATCATAATGGGCAGCGATGCCAATAGTATGCCTGCGAAGGCGAGACCGTATTCGCTGTTTCTGTCACCAAAGAAGCTTTGGACGGCGACCATCAGCGTTGGGGTGTATGAATCGTTTAGAACGGTCAAGCTCAACAGATAGTCGTTCCAGATGCTGATGCCGCTTCTAATGAGGCAGGTCGCCGTAACCGGCGCCAGCAGCGGCAGGAATATGTTGAAGTAGACCCTGAACATGGAGCACCCGTCGACGTATGCCGCTTCCTCGAGCTCTTTTGGTAGCGCGCGTATAAAGCCGGTGTACAGGAACACCGCGAACGGCAGGTTCCATGCTGCTTGAATAAGTATGCCCGCCCATAGAGTGTTGTAAAGATTGAGAGTAACAGTTAGTCTTATCAGCGAAATCAAAACGCCGATGAACGGCACAACCATGAGCGCAATGAGTGCGCCGTAGTATACTTTGAATCCGCGTCTTTTGATGCGGGCAAGTGCGAACCCCGCGATAGAGCCAAAAGCAACCACCAAAAGCAAAGCGCCCAGTGTTATCGCGCCGGTGTTTTTTAGCGCGTTAAAGAAATCCATTTTTTCTATTGTCTCAATAATATTGTTGAAGGACATGGTTTCAAATGTCATCACAAGAGGAAACTTAACAATATCTGTGCGTTCTTTAAATGCGCCGATTATAAAGTAGTAGATAGGTATCCACACGACAATTGTGCCGAGTAACAATCCGATTTCGCCTAAAATCTTGCCTATAAGACTTCCGTCTCTATTGGCTTTCCTTTTGCTGCCACCCGTATTTGTGTCAATCTTTTTAACTTTGCCTTTTTGCATTAGAATATGTCCTCCCTCTTGCGTAATACGAACAGCTGTATAAGCGAAATTAGTGTGATTACGATGATGAGTACAACGGACAGTGCCGCACCTATGCCCATAAGGTTGGTTGCTTCGAATCCATAGAAATATATTCGTTGTGTAAGCAGCCTTGTGGTGTACCCGGGAAGCCCCAGTGATATGAACCACGGCAGCTCGTACATCTTGAAAGCTGCAATCGATATCGTAAGAACGTTGATCGTAATTGCCGGCGCCATCATTGGAATCGTTATATTCCTTCGTATTTGCCGCTTGCTGGCTCCGTCAATTCGCGCCGCCTCGTATAGCGATGTCGGGATGCTTTGAAGACCGGCTAGGAATATGACAATAGCCATCCCCATAAGCAGCCATACTGCCGCTATAATTACTGCGCCGTTTGTCAGCCACGGAGTTTCCAGCCAGTTGACTCTCTCTCCGCCAAGCGCCTGAATCGACTTGTTGATTACACCGTTTGTATAATGGTACATGATGCGCCAGAGTATTCCTACGATTGCGGCGCTGAGTAGCGCCGGGAAGAACCACAATGATCGCATAAAACCTCTGTTGATACGGCCTCTGCCCCGCTTATCCAGAGCGAGTGCAACGATGAATGCAAGCCCGACCACTACGATAGTAACACCTAATGCGAATACTATCGTTGCAATAATCATTTCAGTAAACCCTTCGGTTTGCGGAACGGCTTTGTAATTGTCTAGCCCGACAAACGTCACGTCTGATGCATCTGCAAGGCTAACTTCATTAAAACTATATCTTACGACGTTGATAACCGGGACTACTATAAACATCACAACCAAAATTGTGCATGGTATTAAAAATAGTATTCCTGTCCACGTACGTTTAGATTCAAATTTAGAACGGCGTTTTCGCTTTACTTCTGTTAATTGTTCCATAGGAAGCTCTCCCTCAAAAAAATCTCAACTTAATTATTGATGCTTTGTTTCTTGTAAGTAAAGTAACATATGATTGCTTGGTACTATTACTAAGGGGAGCATTACGCTCCCCTTAGTATAATAGTTAGACCTTAATTATTCGCTTGCCATGTTAGAGGTTGCCAGAACGTCTGTCATAATCGTAACAGCTTCGTCAGCAGTTTTGTTTCCGCCCATAACGTCTCTGATGGCAGTACAAGCAGCGTCTCTGAACGTCTCTGTCCAAAGGTTGAAGCCCATCAATACAAACGGTGCATCGTTCATTGGAGCCAAAACTCCCTTAATAGCATCAGGAAGAATGATCTGGTCATCGGTCAAAGTAGTAAGAACCGGAACCGTACCACGAGCGTTCTGAACTATTTTGAAGTTCTCCGGCTGCATCAACCAGGTGAAGAATAGCTCACGCGCTTCGTTTATTGCTGCACCATCGTCTACTGCAGACATGCCCCATGCAGTCTCCGGAGAGATCGAAATCCAAACCTGCTCACCGGGATCGTTGTAAGGAAGTAAGGTTACAGCAGCATCAGCTACGTCTCCGGTAAACGTTGCAATTGCTTCAACCATTGGGTTCGCAGTCCAGTTGCCCGCAATCGCCATAGCAGCAACGCCGTCTGCCATAGCGGCAGTAACGTCATCTTCTGTGTTTGTAGCACTGCCAGTCACAAAGTACGGAGCTATTTCAGCAAACTTTGCTGTCGCATCCGGATAATCGGAAAATACGATTTCTCCCGCTCTAAACTTCTCTTCGTATCCGCCCGGTCCCCATAATGGGCCAACTTCGGTGGCAATGATGCCTTCGTATACCATCCAAGCTGTTGTTGTCTTGTCGCCGGCTACTGTCAGCGGCTCGTAGTCAGTTTTTTCTTCGATGTCTTTGCAGACCTGCACAAACTCTTCAAAGTTTGCAGGCGGCGCGTCCCATCCAGCTTCGTTCAAAGCAGCCATGTTTACATACAAGCAAGTAAACGCAGCACCTTGAGTCAGACCAAATATCTTGCCGTCACGTGTGAAAGCATCAAGATATGCCTGCGGGATATTCCCTGTTACTTCTAGATCGGACAGATCTGCAACAAGTCCTCCATCCACAGCGTCATAGCTGACCTGCGTGTTGTCAACAGAAACGATGTCCGGAATATCGCTTGCAGCCATGCGGCTGGCAAGGAATCCCTCTTCCGGTCCTGTACCGACTTCGATAACCGTTATCCAAGGATATTCGGCTTCGAAACTAGCTTTCATCTCCGGCCACTGGTCTACCCAGCCTGCACCGACTATGAACGCTTCGATGGTTACCGGCTCTTTTTCCATAGCGTCATCAACAGCATCTTCTACTGCGTCTGCTGCGTCATCGACCGCGTCATCAACAGCGTCGACTGCGTCTTCTACAGCATCCTCTACAACAGCAGCCGGATTACATCCGACAAATGCCACAATAACCATGCCAAGAACCAAGAGTAGTAGTAATAATCTCTTCATTTTCATTTCCTCCATTTTTTATTTTTGTTTACCTTTGCGATAAACTCCGCTTTGCGGAATTTTAAATTCTAAATAGAAATCCGATATGCCACTTTGCTGCCCGTTTACTACGTTGGATCAGTTCATCTCGCCGTGTAATCGCAAAACTGCAACTTGGCTGTCAGTTTGACCGAACCAATCATTTTATTTAATTTCAATCATCAATTCTACTCAATATGTATAATTTGGACTGTATATTCTCTAATAATTCGATTTATTGCTATTTTACGCTGAAATTCATTATAAATACGCGCAAATTTCATCTTTCGTCTTTCGACGGATACCGTATTATAGCGCATATTGTATTTGGAAGTCAATACATTTCTGAGTGTTCTGAGCGATTCGCTCATATTCTTTATATTTACTATCGTTTTGTTCATTTCTATTGACAGTTTCGTCATAATAGTTTATGATATGAAGGTATTTATTATCGAAACAATCATTTACATTGCTAAAGTTACCATTAATATGTATGGAAGTGAAACTATGAGCAAAAAAACTGAACGCGAAAACTATATAATTAAGATGCTGCTTGCAACTGGGCGGCTGTCTACTTCTGAAGTTGTTGATGCGCTTGGAGTATCGGAAGCGACTGTGCGAAGGATTTTTGTAAACATGGAAAACAGCGGCAAAATTGTCCGCAACTACGGCGGCATTATTCTGCCGAGCACGATTATCGAATACAGCTTTGAAACGCACACGCGAGAAGCGGCGCATGAGAAGAAGATTATCGGAAAACTTGCCGCGGATCTTGTTGAAGAAGGCGATGTGATATATCTTGACTGCGGCACAACGGTTTTCAGTATGACGCTTGCGCTTGAAGAGCGGATCAAAAACCAGGAAATCACGAACATCACCATTGTTACGAATTCGATTGCCAACGTGCTTGTCTTGACACCCAGCATGTCCTGTAAGGTGGTTCTGATTGGCGGTATGTATAACGGAGCGCGGCGCGATTTCAGCGGAATATTGACGGAATCGTATTTGCAGTCGTTCCATTTTACAAAGTGTTTCCTTGGCGCGGACGGTGTTTCTAACTCTATGGCAGTGACTTCTACCGAGGTCGAGATATCGCAGTTGAACCGGTCGGTTATGAAGCGGTCTGATACTACATATATTTTGATTGACCACGGCAAGTTTGGCAAGAACTCGTTTATATCGTATGCGCGGCTTTCTGATGTGACCGGTATTGTAACCGACTGGCAGCCGGACAAGCTCATTATTGAATCGCTGCAGGCGCCGAATATACAGATATACTATCCGCAGCAGGATGAGGAAACCGAGCAGGAGGAAGACGATTCATGAAGTCTCCCTGGGTGACGCTACGCAACGGCATTATGGGCCCGATGCACGAGTATGGGTTTAAGCTGTATATGGGTATATTTATATCGTACGGCTGGGCGCTGTTCGGTATTAACATATTAACGCTGCTGCTGTGCGTTCCCGTTGTGACCGCGCCGGCAGCGCTGTGTGCAAACAACCGCGTGCTTATGAAGCTGACGCTGAGCGGCGAGTGCAAGATGATGAAAGAGTATTGGGGCGAGTTTAAAAGCTCAAAATTTCGATACCTGCCTTTTTTCTCGATAACCGCTGCGCTGAGCGTTGGACTGGGGCTCGTGATTTACTATCTGCTGTTTGCGTATGAAATTGGGTTGTTGGGATATGTGCTGGTGGCTTTTTGCGGACTGGCTATCCTATTTTTATACTTGGTGTATACGTACGCAACGCTATTGTTTGTGTCGGTGGATCTTCCGATTGGTACGAATATCAAAAACGCTGTGCTTTTGACCTTGACGCAGCCAAAGCAGGACTTTTTGATTATACTGATGCCGTTTGCGATTACACTGATTACCGTGCTGCTGATGCCGCACACTATACCCATGCTCATAGTGTTGATACCAACGTTCACGACGCTAATCAGCTGCATAATTGTAAAGCGGGCATTTGAAGAACAGATACTTTTACCGGATGATGCGCAGGAGTAGCAGCGCGCGCTTAGATGGTTCAGTTAATAAATGGCATTTGCAAAGCAACTCCACAAAATTGCTTTTGCGACTGCTATAAAAGAAGGAGGAAAAACCGCGTGGCTTGCGGTGCAGCAGTGTGGAGACCTGTTGTAAAGCCCCCTTGACGAATGCGCTTGGGGACGAGGCGATGATGCGGATGCTGACTCGTCAAAGCTAAATTATATGGCAAAAGTAACATTCAAGAACATCAAGAAGGAGTACATCCTTACCGGCAGCAATAACAAAAAAGCAAAGAAGAACGCAGTAACGGACGAAAACTCGCCTCAACTGGAACGCACGGAAAAAGGTATCCTAGCTGTGCAAGACTTTAACCTGGAGATTGCCGACAAAGAGTTTGTTGTGCTGGTCGGACCTTCGGGCTGTGGAAAGTCTACCACGCTGCGTATGGTGGCAGGGCTGGAGGAAATTACCGAGGGCGAGCTTCACATCGGCGAAAAGTTTGTGAACGACGTTGCGCCAAAAGACCGCGATATCGCAATGGTGTTTCAAAACTATGCGCTTTATCCGCACATGACGGTGTATGGGAACATGGCGTTTGCGCTGAAGCTGCGACATGAGAAGAAAGACGTGATTGAGCAGAAGGTGCGCGAGGCAGCCGATATACTCGATATCACCGATTTGCTGGACCGCAAACCAAAAGCGCTTTCGGGCGGACAGCGACAACGTGTTGCAATAGGCCGCGCGATTGTGCGAAACCCGCAGGTGTTCTTGATGGACGAGCCGCTGAGTAATCTTGACGCGAAGCTGCGAAATCAGATGCGTGCCGAGATACTGCAACTGCGGCAGCGAATCAATACCACGTTTATATATGTGACACACGACCAAACCGAAGCCATGACGCTTGGGGATAGAATCGTTATTATGAAGGACGGGTTTATTCAGCAGATAGGCACTCCGGGCGAAGTGTTTGACCATCCTGTGAATATTTTTGTGGCTGGGTTTATCGGAACGCCGCAAATGAACTTCTTTGACGCGAAGCTCGAAAAGGACGCAAAGGGAAGTTACTATGTTATGTTGGAAGGCTCTAAGGTAGAGCTGCCGTCAGAAAAGCAGGAGCTGCTGAAAAAGAACGGCGCGACGGTGGGCGAAGTGACTTTGGGCGTGAGACCCGAGCATATTATACTTTGCGAAGAAGAAAGCAAAGCGCACATCAGCTCAACCGTTGACGTGTCTGAGATGATGGGCAGCTCGGTTAATCTGCACGTGAAAGTGAGCGGACAGAACGTAATCGTGATTGTGCCTACCATGAAGATGCGGGGGCAGGACAACTTTGCGTATGGCACGCAGATAGACATATCAGTGCCCGGCGATATGGTGCATCTGTTTGATAAGGCGGAAGGCAAAAGTTTGTTGTTATAGGGTTGGAAGTAGATTTGGTGGAATAAAAAGCTCGAGGTGTGTACCTCGGGCTTTTGTGTTGCGATTAATTATATTAGCGCCGCTTTATCTTGATTAGGAATATTGTAAGCGCGGTTGCAAACGCTGCGAGCGTGGCTGCGGATATCCATATCCAGTCTGTGCTTTGCTTTGCGGCAGGTTGGGGCGTCTGTTGCGCAGTTGGCGCGATGGTTGGTGCCGCGGTTGGTGCAGGTGTGGGCGCGAGCGTCGGCGTTGGTGTAGGCGCGGGTGTGGGCGTTGGAGTTGGCGTTGGTGCAACGTAGTCGGTTAGGTTCTC
>JABGQS010000055.1 GCA_018648645.1 Clostridia bacterium | reverse complement strand
GATCTTTGGGCTAATATTCCTGGCTTTAATCCGGGGAAAATTAATACCGCTTATTCTTATGGCGGCGGTCTAAAGAAATATTCTTATCAAAATGCTATGGTGTGTGTCCAAATGTTTCTAGACCGAAGCAATGTGCTTAGTACCCCGCTAGATTTTACATTGGATATCCCTGTGTATCTGTACGCTAGTATGGACATGACCGGCATACCACATGTAGCATCGTCAGTCGGCGGCGTGCCCATCACGCTCGAGAAAAGCATTCCCGGTGTGGGTCGCAAAGGGCAGGAGGTAAACTTAAAATACGACAACGCTATAGAATACCTTATCAACCGTCATGACACGGGCGGCGACCTTGACCGCGCGCGGCGCCAGCAAAAATTCATGATTTCCTTGGCATCCAAAATCAAGGACATGAACGCACCGCAAATCATCACAAGCCTGTACGACGATCTAAGCAGATACGTTTATACCAACCTTGACACGACACAAATGCTCGACCTTGCAAAAATTCTCATGCAAACGGACATTGAATCGATTGAGCTGATCACCATCCCCGGCGCGGGCAAAAAAATAAATGGTACATACTTCATACTTCACGACGAAGAAGCAACGTTGCAGATACTGCTCGACATCTATTATACAACGGTAAATTAAAACCACGATTTTTTTATATGTTTTTGCAAACCAATAACAAAAGTTTAGAATAATTTGTTTTCAAGGCTATTAAGTTAAGTCAGCAAACCTCAATGGCGATGAAGCCATTACCGCACATGCCAATCTACTGAATATTTCACCATGTACAAACCTACGGTTAAACCGATAACAGAACTCATCCAAATAGCTTTGCAGATGCTTTTCCCCTAACCCATGGAATGTCCCTAGCACAAATGCTTTTGTGTTTCCGATGATAATGTGTAGCCAATGCAACATATCGGCATCCGCATCGAAAACCTGATAATCGTGCAGATATTTCTCTGCTAATGGCTTTCGATAACTGCGGTAAGCATCGCTCTGAACAATAGCGCCTTCGGTAATTGAACGATTGGCAAACTTGCCAATCGTCTTTCCTTTTAGGTTCGGTACAACCTGCATTTTGACAAACTGCGGATTGTCGTCCTCATCCTTGGATAACGCCACTAAAACCTTGGTTTTCGCGGTTCCATGACCTCTTTTGCCGCCTTTTTTCGCTTTCCCGAAGTAAGTGTCATCCAATTCGACGATGCCGCTGAGCACGTAATTATCATCTCGCTGCGCCATCGCTTTCCGAATACGATGGAGTAGAAACCAAGCAGTATTGTACGGCAGGTTCAATTCAACAGAAAGTTGCTTCGCGGAGTATCCGCGTTTATCACGCGCAACCAGATAGATTGCCCATATCCAAATTCGCAAGTCCAGATGGCTTCTATCCATAACAGTACCGGCGGTAACAGAGGTTTGATATCGGCAGTTTTTACATTGATACTTGTTCCGTGTAGAAATCTGATAATACTTTCTGCATCCGCACCTGGGACAGATAAATCCGTTTGGCCAGCGCAGCTCAACCAAGTATTTTCTGCACGCCTCCTCTGAACCAAACTGCTCTTGAACTTCTAGGAATCCTATTCTTTTTTGTTTCGCCATAGCTTTTTATCAACCTTTCCGTTACTATGGCTTCATTCTACACCCCGTATTGTCCTGTTTTATGGACTTTTCTTTTCTGCTTTAAGCTAATAGCCTTATTTGTTTTTAATAGAACATTTATGTTATGTTGTTCCTAAATTCCACGTGCACTTTTTATTTGCTTCAAAGAACACTTTTTCACGAGGAATTTAGCTAATAAACAGAGGATTAGTTTTTACTGCATTTTTACTGCATAAGAAACAGTAAAGCATAGAAAATACCTATATTACATAGACGTAACATCACTACACGAGAAACCTGAAAACGCCTTTAAACTGGGCTATTTCGTGCTTTTTGGCTTCAAATAGACGATTCTCAGCAAAGCATATTTCCAGACTTTTAATCAAGTTGTCCGCAGTTCGAGACTGCGATGGGTCACCACGTATTAGAAAAGATTCCGTAAGGGGTCTTTTTTTTGTATAGAGCGTGTCTTGAGAAAACTTGTGAAACTCATATTCCTTGGTAGAATAACGCTTGGGTGTAAAACAAATTTGCACAAAATATAGAATTTGCTTGTATATTTACTTTAAAGAGAATATCATGTACGTAATTGAATATCATATTTACGGTTCATATAGTTGAACAATAGGGAAATCGGTGAGAATCCGATACAGCCTCCGCTGCTGTAATGATGAGACCTTTTAATGCGCAAGCAAACCACTGTTTATACGGGAAGGTAAAAAGGTTGATGAATCTGAGTCAGAAGACCTGCCATAAATATATTTGTCTTTTGTTTCGGATGGGAAGCTAAGCGATGTTTGCCTAGGTGTATATTAACTATACGATTAGCGACAGCCTTACCGAAATTCGGTGGGGCTTTTTTATATAAAAGATAATGCGATTATATAAGGAAAGTGGATACATGGAAAAGGGATTTGTACAAATATATACGGGTAACGGCAAGGGCAAAACAACGGCAGCTATGGGGCTGGCGGTAAGAGCTTGTGGCCGTGGGTTGCGAGTGGTTATTGTTCAGTTTCTTAAGGGCAGCAGCACAGGCGAGATGAAGGTGCTGGAAGGCATCAATGGTGTTAAATTGATACGGGTAGCCAATGCAGACAAGTTTTTTTGGAAGCTAACGGATGATGAGAAGGAACAGATGAAAAGGGTTGCCGAAGCTGTGCTGTTAGATATTGAGACACTATTTGAAAAGAATGAAGTAGACGTGCTGATATTGGACGAGGTAATGGGCGCGATGAAGAACGGTATTGTTACTATGAAGCAGATTTTTGCGCTGCTCGACATAAGACCAAAGCAGGTGGAAGTTGTGCTGAGCGGCAGAGACGCGCCAAAAGAGCTAATTGATAGGGCTGATTTGGTTACAGAAATGCAAGACGTGAAGCACTATTTTAGCAAAGGTGTGAAAGCAAGAGAGGGTATAGAGTACTAATGGCTGGAGTATTGATTGCGGGTACGAATAGCGGAAGCGGGAAAACCACTATTAGCATGGGGATTATGGCGGCTCTTGTGCATAGGGGGCTGAGCGTCGCGCCGTTTAAAGTGGGACCTGATTATATCGACCCCGGATTTCACGAGTTTGTGACGGACGTAAAATCGCACAACTTGGACGCTTTTATGCTCAGCGAGGAAAACTTGAAATATGTATATGCTAAGTATGCATATGGCAAGATACCGATTATCGAAGGTGTAATGGGTATGTTCGATGGACTCGGGACAAGCAGTGTTGCAAGCAGCGCGCATGTGTCAAAAATTACGGGTGCGCCTGTTATTCTGGTGATTGACGGTAGAGGCGTGTCTACGAGCGCGGCGGCTATGGCAAAAGGTTTTGCGCAGTTTGATGCTGATGTACGCATTGCGGGTATTATAGTCAATCGAGTGTCGGGGCAGGCGCATTACGAAATTATCAAAACTGCCGTTGAGAAGTACGCTAAGCTGCCTTGCCTTGGATATTTGCCAAAGCAAGAGGGCTTTGAGCTAGGCAGCAGGCATCTTGGGCTTATACCACACGGTGAAGTGGCCGATTTGAATGATAGGATAGAGCGGTTGCGCACGCTATGCGAGCAGCACATAGACCTTGATGAAATTGTTGCTATCGCAAAGCAAAACGAGACAGGGCAAGCAACATTGCCTCGAGGCTTAGCGAAGTTTTTTGAGGAAAGCAAGCTGTTGTTTGAAGGCAAACGAATTGGCATAGCAAAGGATATCGCGTTCACTTTTTATTATGAGGCGAACCTCGATATGCTAAGAGAGCTTGGGGCACAGCTTGTGCCGTTTAGCCCGCTTGGTGACGAAAAGCTGCCGGAAAATTTGGACGCGATTTATATTGGTGGCGGGTTTCCTGAAGTGTTTGCAAAGAAGCTGAGTGAGAACGAGAGTTTCTTGGCAGATATGAAAAGCAAGCTTGAGGACGGGATGGTGTGTTATGCGGAATGCGGCGGGTTTATGTATTTGGCGCGCAGTATAACAACGCTGGAGAACGAGACGTATGGAATGTGCGGGTTTTTTGATGTGAATTGCACGATGACTAAACGCTTGCGGAGGTTTGGATATATCACAATAAACTACGATGGATTGCGGTTTGGTGCGCACGAGTTTCACCGCTCGAACATGAGTGGAGGGCAGCTCGATTATGGGTACGCAATTGAGAAAAACAGAGACGGGAAATTGACGAATGAATGGGAATGCGGCGCAAAGCAAGAAAACGTGCTTGCAGGATATCCACACGTCCATTTTTATGCGGAACCACAATTTGCAAGGAAGGTGTTTAATAATGACTAAGTATATGAACGACCCGATGGGGATTGAGACGAAAAGCTTTGAGATAATCGGAGAAGAGTTACCACAGCACGGCGAGTTTAGCTTTGACGAGCAGCAGATGCTGGTTGTAAAGCGGATGATTCACACGACTGCGGATTTTGATTATGCAAGTTTGGTGGAGTTTAAAGATGAGCCGGTAGCGCGTGCATTAGAGGCACTGCAAAGCGGTTGTAAGATTTACGCGGACACCAACATGATTAAAGCAGGCATTAACAAGCGAAAGCTAAAGCAGTTTGGATGCGAGATCGTTAATTTTGTTGCGGATGATGACGTGAGGGAGCAAGCAAAAGCGCAGGGCGTAACGCGCTCTACGATATCTATGCACAAGGCATGCATGGACAAAGACATCAAAATATTCGCTATCGGCAACGCGCCGACAGCGTTGTTTACTTTGCTGGAGCTGGTAGAATCAGGGCAAGCGGCACCTGACGTGATTATCGGTGTGCCTGTAGGGTTTGTTGGCGCGGCAGAGAGCAAAGAGCAGCTATTGGCGGCAGATGTACCTTCGATATCGGTGCAAGGAAGAAAAGGCGGATCGACAGTAACTGTCTCGATTCTCAACGCTTTGTTTTACATAATCGACAACAACAGGTGACGCAAATGGAGCGCTATGTGATGAAGGGCGGCAAACGCCTTCGGTATGGTTATACGACGGGATCTTGTAGCGCGGGTGCAGCCAAAGCGGCGACGCTGATGTTGCTTGGCGGCGAGGCGGTGGATAGTGTCGCATTGCTTACGCCAAAGGGATGGACGCTTGACCTAACGATTCACGACATTCAGCAAAGTGAAAACGTGGTTAGCTGTGCTGTTCGAAAGGATAGCGGAGATGACCCTGATGTGACGGACGGCATGCTGATTTATGCGAGAGTGAAAATGGGCAAATCGGGCATCAAAATTAGCGGAGGCGAAGGCATTGGCGTTATCACGCAAAAAGGACTTAGCACATCTGTGGGAAGCGCCGCAATCAACGATACACCTAGAAAGATGATAGAAAAAGCGGTCAGCGAAGTGTCAGAGCAATTTGGATATAGCGGCGGCTTGGAGATAGAGATTTATGCGCCTGCCGGAGAAGAGGTTGCAAGCAGAACGTTTAACGCGCGCCTTGGTATAAAGGGCGGGATATCCATTCTTGGCACGAGCGGCATTGTTGAGCCGATGAGCGAGGATGCGCTAAAGGAATCGTTATATTTGGAGATGAACGTGCTGAAAGAGAAAGGCAAGGATATAGTGCTCTTTTGCCCGGGAAACTATGGCTGGGCGTTTGCGAAGGATGAGTTAAAGCTCGATATGGATAACGGCATTAAGATTAGCAACTTTGTTGGTGAAATGTATGACCGTGCACTGGAGCTGGGATTTAATAAGATATTGTACGTTGCGCACTTGGGAAAAGCGGTGAAGGTCGCCGGCGGCATTATGAACACGCACTCGAAGTTTGCCGATTGCAGAGGCGAGATACTTGCGGCGAATGCGGTTTTGTGTGGCGCAAATGCAAAGACAGCTAAGGAAATACTCGATTGTGTGACGACAGATGCAATGGTGGACGTGCTGAAAGAAACGACTCTGTGCGAAAGCACGATGCAAAGTATAACGCAGAAAATAGAGGATAACTTGTCTAGAAGAGTTTATGACGAAATGGTGGTTGGCGCTGTGGTGTTCAGCAAACAACACGGGCTGCTTGTCACGGGAAAAGCGGCAGAAGGAATGCTTGGGGAGTATCTGATATGAATAGTGTGAGAGTGGTTGGTCTTGGACCGGGTGAAAAAGCGTATATATTGCCCGCGGCTATCGAAGCAATACAAAAAGCCGACATACTTATCGGTGCGCAAAGACATCTTGATGCGTTTAGCGAATACGGCAAGCAGACGTTTTGTATCGCACACCGATTTGAGCAGATGATTGGATTTATAAAAGAAAAAGCAAACAAGCAAAACATTGCTGTTGTTGTGTCGGGAGATACGGGGTTTTACAGCTTGCTTAGGTATTTGAAAAGCAATCTGCCCGATCAGGAATTTGATGTGATTCCCGGCATAAGCTCGATAACTTTAATGTTTGCTCGGCTAGGGTTTATGTACGACGATGCGTTTACAACAAGTATGCACGGCAAAGAGTTAGATGTGGCGAGGATTGTGCGAGAATATAAGAAAGTTGGGTTGCTGACTGATGGGAAAGCGACACCGGCGGCTATTGCGCAGAAGCTGGAAAGCGCAGGAGTAAAAGGCAAACTAATGGCAATTGGGGAGAGGCTGTCTTATGCGGATGAGAAAATAAGCAAACTGACGCCGGAGCAGGCAAAAAAATATGAAGCTGATTTACTTAGCGTAGTGGTGATTTATGATGAAGACATACGAGTATAAGGGAATAGGGATTGCGGACGAAGCGTTTATTCGAGACAGCGCGCCCATGACCAAAGCGGAAGTGCGTGCGGTGAGTGTTTCTAAGCTCAAGCTGCAGCATGACGATGTGGTGGTGGACATCGGGGCGGGTACTGGCTCTGTGTCGGTAGAGTGCGCATTTTTAGCCAAGCGAGTAGTCGCGGTAGAGTGCGTTCAGGATTCCGCAGACCTGATCGCCAAGAATGTGGAGAAGTTTGGTTTGCGTAATGTGGAGATTGTTGTCGGCATGGCGCCGAAAGCGTTGGATATCGTCGAGAAAGCAGATTGCGTGTTTATCGGCGGGAGCAAGGGCAACCTAGCTGCAATAATGGACTGGGCGGATGTTGTGCTTGTGAATGGGGGCAGGGTTGTCGCAAATTTTATTACACTAGAAAACGCAACAGAGTTTATCCGTTTGATGGGCGAGCATGGTTATGAGAACATCGACATTGCGCAGGTGCAGGTGTCTAAAGGCAAGGCTGTTGGCGGCGTAACGATGATGCAAGCGAATAATCCTGTTTTGATTATTTCGGGAGACAAAAGCCGATGAAGAGGTTTGAACATGGCGGCGACGTGTGGCATGGGAACCCAAGTGAATGGGTGGATTTTTCATCAAACATCAATATGCTGGGGTGTCCGGATTTTGTAGAGAGGGCATTGAGCGAGGCGATGCAAGAGGTGTCGTTTTATCCGCAGGTGGATATGGAGCTCGCGATAGATGGGCTAAGCCAAATGCTTGATGTGGCGAGTGAGCGTATTTTGCCAACCAACGGCGGAATCGCAGCGCTGGATCTTGCGATAACGAAGCTGAGACCAGCTCGAGTGGTTGTTGTTAGCCCAACGTTTGTTGAGTATGAGCGTATTGCGGTTGTACATGATATAGATTTCGTCGATATTAGCATGATTAAGGGCAGGCGGGAAATTGCCTTTCCTATGGCAGAGCTAATGGACGAAATAAAGCGCGATGATATGCTGATTATATGTAATCCGAGCAATCCGACTGGGTTTGGCGTGGAGCAAGATGCGATGAGAAAAGTGCTTGATTTGACGGTCGAGAAAGGCGCGATGCTCTTGGTGGATGAAGCGTTTGTGGACTTTTGTGACGGGCTGAGTGTTCGTGATGAAATCTCTCGATATGCCAATTTGATTATTGCGGGGTCGCTGACAAAGATGTTTGCAGTACCTGGGGTGCGGCTTGGATATCTGCTCGGACA
>JABGQS010000054.1 GCA_018648645.1 Clostridia bacterium | reverse complement strand
CTAAAATGATTACAAATATTCTTTTCATTTCACCATTTACCTTTACGTGTTTATTTACGGGGAGCAGTTTGCTCCCCATAAATATTATAACACTTTTATTCTTGTTGTACTACAATTGCGTATTCCCTACTTCGTTAGATCTCTTTTCCTATTCCATCAAGCTCGCTGCATATGAGTCAATGTTCTCCATTGTTACAAAGACTGAACCTGAGTCGTTAGAATATTCTGCTGGCATTTCGCCATCGTTGATGAGCGCCAACAGGAATTCTGAACCCTTGTATCCCATGCTATAGAAGTTCTGTGCCATTGTTCCCCAAATCACGCCCTCTTCAATGAAGTCCATTGTCTCGGCAACATCGTCAATCGCAACGATAAGAATGTCTTCAAGACCCTGCTCTTTTACAACCTTAGCAGCAGCAGGTCCAGCTTCTCCGCAAACACCAATTACAACGTTAATTTCAGGATTTGCAGCGAAAGAATTCTGATACTTCTCCATTGCAACCATCATGTCAGAGTTGCAGGCTTCGTTTACAACAAGTGTAAATTCTCCTTCATACTCTTCAAATGCTGCCAAGTAACCGTCTCTCGCTTTTATTGCAAAAGATGCATCCATCGTCGATTGAAGAATATGAGCATAAATCGGCTCACCCGCCATTTTTTCCATAATAGCTTCAGCACCCGCACGTCCGAGCGCAGCTTCGTTAGTTCCGATAAATGCAATAGATTCAGACTCATAATCCTCAGAAGCTACAAACAGAACAGGAATACCCGCTTCTGCGCATTTTGCGAATGCAGGTCTCATAGCTTCCGGCGCAATTGGCATCACGATAATTCCGTCTACTTGGTTGGCAATCGCGATTTCGATCTGATTTACCATTTCGGCCGGATCGATACCCTGAGGTCCTACATACTGAGCATTAAACCCATACTTAGCTGCTGCGTCTTCAAAGCCCGCTCTGGCAACATCCCATACAGGATGCGCAACCAAAGGCGTTACGAATACAAGCTCCAACGGCTCTGCTGCTGGTTCATCTGCTGCTGGCTCATCTGCTGCTGCAGGTTCATCTGCTGCCGGCTGTGCGGCTGGCTGTGTGCATGCTACAAATGATACAGCCATAAGTACCACAACCAAAATCAAAATAACTTTCTTCATTTCTTTCCTCCTTTTTTTCTCGGGTATTTATTATGGGGCTTGCCCATTTACCCAAACTATAAAATATTTGTTGCTGCTTTCATAAACAATTCTTCAGTAACCTCTTCCCTGCTGAACTTTCCCCTTATCCTACCTTGCGCCAATACTATGAATCGATCACATACCGCAAGCAATTCAGGAAGCTCCGAGCTGATCATCACAATCGCCACGCCCTTTTTTGCCAACTCAAATATGATGTCATAGATTTCAACCTTTGCACCAACATCAATACCTCTGGTCGGCTCGTCAAGGAACAGTATGTGCACATCGCTCATTAACCACTTCGCCAATACTACCTTTTGCTGGTTACCGCCCGATAGGTTCAAAACGTTCGTCTCTATGCTCGGTGCCCTCACATTAAGAGCGTCAAACTGCACTTTTGTAGCTTTCTTTTCCTTTATTTTATTCAAAAAACCTCTTTTGCTAATCTCTTTAAAGCTGGCAAGCGATATGTTTTCGCGTAAGTTCATTGTTCCGACGTAACCGGAAGCGCGTCTGTCCTCTGTGAGCAATCCCATCTTATGAGCAATCGCATCAGTTGGCTTATTGATTTTCACTGGTTTCCCGTCAATAAACACCTCGCCTTTTTCTTTTTTGATTGCGCCGAATACCGCGTTAATCAGTTCCGACCTGCCTGCGCCGACAAGGCCTCCAATTCCTAATATCTCGCCATGTTTCAACGAAAACGATGCCTCATCAATGATGTTCTTGCCCGGTATACTTGAAGGCACAGTAAAGTTTTCAACGCGCAATGCTTCTTCGCCCATTTGCACATGAACCTTTGGATACATGTTTTCAACTTTCCTGCCAACCATGTCTTCGATAACTTTGTCTGGCTGCAAGTTTTCCTTCGTGTATGTGTTTATCACCTTGCCGTCTCGCAGCACAGTAATTCTGTCTGTCAGCGCAAAAACTTCATCAAGTTTATGCGAAATATATATACACGATATACCTCTGCTCTTAAGATCTCGCAATATCGTCATCAGCGTATGCGTTTCCTTACCTGTCAGCGCAGACGTCGGCTCATCCAGAACGAGTATTTTTGGCTTTCTCATCAACGCTTTGCCTATTGACAACAGCTGCATTTGGCTGGTAGACAACCTTCTGACCAGCTCGTCCGGTCGCACATCTAGACCAACCAGCTCCAGCGCTTCAACCGCAATCTGCCTGGCTTTCTTCCAATCTACAAAACCCGGTATTCTCTTTTGGGGCATTCGACCGAGCATAATGTTTTCGGCAACTGTCATATCGTTCATCAGGCTGATTTCCTGATAAATCATTTCTATTCCTGCATTCTCTGCATCTTTTGTGTGCGAGAATTTCTGTTTCTTGCCATTCATGATAATTTGCCCGTCATACGAATTCGCTGCATAGCTTCCGGATAGTATCCTCATCAACGTAGACTTGCCGGCACCATTTTCGCCAACCAAGGCCAATATTTCATCATCATACAAATCAATTGATACATCCTTTAGCGCTGTAACCGAATGAAATTGCTTTGTAATGTTCTTCATTTCTAATATTTTTTTCACTTAGACCACCTTCTCTATTATCGTTGCGATTGAGTCTGCCGGACTATTCCTTCATTCCACTTCTTTTTCTGTTATATTGGTCAATACCGACCGCTATCAGAATAACCACGCCTATAACCACCTTTTGCAGGTATACCGAAACTTTCAACATCGCCATACCGTTCGTGACCGTGGTCATCAAGACCGCGCCAATCGCAGAGCCCAAGATTGAACCTGCACCGCCAAACATAGATGTGCCGCCTATGATAACTGAGGCGATAACGTTCAGCTCCCAGCCCATTCCCGAGTTGGACAAAGCAGAGCCAAGTCGTGATGCCATGAGAATACCCGACATGCCCGCAGCCATGCCGCTAAGCGTGTATACAATCATTGTAGTGCGTTTTACTTTAATACCCGAAAGGCGCGCTGTCTCCTTGTTTCCGCCGATTGCAAATACCGCTCGGCCAAACGTAGTCTGCGTAAGTATAATATGCCCGATAATGCCAAGTACAAGCGCGAATATGACCGGCCACGGAATTCCAAAGCTTTCTGACAACATCAATTTGCCCTGCCCCAAGATATTAAAATTCGCAGGCAGCGGATAAACCGGATTTCCTCGAGTAAAGAATTCGCAAAGCCCCCTCGCAATGTACATTGTCGACAGTGTCACAATCAACGTTGGAATATTAAATTTTGCAATGATAAACCCATTAAACAGCCCAACCGCACCGCCTGCCATAATCCCGAATATTATCGACAGCCATACAGGTAATCCGGCAACCAATGCCAAGCCGGTAACAACACCGGATAATCCAAGCACAGAGCCGACGGATAAGTCCATACATCCCAAGATGAATACGTAGGTTGTAATTATTCCGATTATAAAAACAAACGACGATTGGAATAGTATATTTGTGATATTCTGATATCCGAAGAACAGCGGATTTACCAAACCCGATACAACGAACACAACAATCAGCGGAATTAAAATGCCCACTTCACGTTTGCCGAGTATACGTTTAATTGCGCTGTCTTTCCCAAGCATTTTTCTATTCTTTTTCAAAAAAACTCACCTCATAATATATTTTGTTTCATTCTGATGCTATAATCTTTCAATTTTTATTTGCTTTTGCCTCTGTTTTTTCTTGCGTATTGTATGACGTTCTTAGCTAGTTTTAATCTAAGGCAATCGCAAAAATTAACGAAGTACGCAAATTTCTGCTAGTTAGAGCAAAATATTATTGCTATCTGAAAAACCTCTTCATTACGTTCTTCATGTCGTCTGCAACATCTTTTTCTTTTCTATCAATGAACTCATACTTGCCTTCTTTAACCCCAACAATTGGAGAAAACAGAGATTGCACAACCAAGCCTTTCTTTGACATTTCATTCTTTTCGAATAACTCGCTGTAATATTCCTCATAGTCATAATGTGTGAAATCACAAGCGACCAATACCTTCTTGCTGCCCTCAAGGCCCTTTTTCAACTCAAGCGTTCCTTCCACATCGCCTAGTGCAAAGTTGTTGATCCCCTTAAGGTTCGGCATTTGACGGAAATTATCAATATGTTGATTTGCAGTGCCGCAAAAATGCATTATGCCTCCGCCAAACGCTTCCAGCACGCGATCGTGATAAGGTAGTGCAAACTCCTCATAATGCTCTTTAGAGATAATCACACAGTCATCGTCAGAAAACCAAATACCACATCCCGGCGCAACCGGTACACCCTGGTTCCCGATACAAAAATCGTTATCGTGTCCCATCAGTTTTTTCTGCGCTTTGACCCATCGGATGACTGTGTTGGCCAAAATATCCATCAGCTTATGCACCTGCTTTGGATGCTCGTACATCCAAATAAACAGCTTTTCATAGCCGAGCACCTGAACAGCAAGTGTTAATGGACCGTGATTATCCGTAAAATTAATAGGAAGATTGCTGTTCTCTTGAAAATATTCAATTGTTTCGAGAACCTTGGGCATCAACCCGTCCTTCTGCGGGTCAGGCACTTCCAGCTTGTCTACATCCGCAGGACCGTCAATCACACCGCAATCCGTCGTCGGGTCCATCTTGTCCGGGAAGCCAACCGGCACGCCAAAAGCCGAAGCCGTAACGCCGGTGCCATACCAAGGCATCAGGTATGGTACATAGTTATCCTCAATAAGATCGAAATGATTATCGAACTGAGAAATCTGTCTATTATACATCGACTCAATACTTGTGTAGTAATCCTCCGGAAGCTCTTCCGGCGGATACCCAAACGAAAAGTAATTTGCAGTATTGAATGTAAACGGCACCTTTTTAGTATCTTTAAAAGCGAACGCGTCTTTGGTCAACTCCATAGAAATCGCGTTTCTCTCCTTATACATTTCTTGAATATTATCCATGTCTATCTCCTTTTTAATTGAGTTATTGTTATAATAATTCTGTTTTTTATGTAAAATGCCTCTCGAATTATTTGCTAATTACAGGGCGATTTTATCGAGTTTTTAGAATCGACAGATTTGTGCAAAATCGCCGCACACAAACAAACGCAAGATTTTACTTGCGCTAAACATTTTTCCTATTGCAAATCTATTGGGTTGATTTGTCAATATTGCAGCAATATCACATTAAATTCGTCTACCACCTACCAAAGCTGCAAAATAAAAAACCCTGCTTCGGGTTTATGCATAATAGTGCTAACTCAAATTGAGATCCATTGTTTCCTCAGACCTTCTGTTTCGGCATTTGTGTGAATCTCCTATTCAGCACCTATGAAATTTCGGTCCCAAGAAACCGCATTACTTTTAAGCTTCAATTTAAACTTCGTACGATCCCCACGTATCACCGACTGAGTCAGTTCAAAAATCTCGCCGCTCTCGCTCCAAGTGCGCCGTTCGACAAAAAAGCCACCGATGCCCTTCTTACACTGCAGAATCTTCGCAGTACTCTCATCAATTACAGTCGATTCGTACGTTTCCTCCGCAACATGCGGTATCATGCCCGCTTCTTCTCTGAGCATAGTATACAGCGACCCGGTCTCAAGTCGCTCTCGCGTTAATCCCGGAAAGATATACGCCGGAATAACAGTCGTCTCAAGCAGCAACGGTTCGCCGTTTGCTTGGCGCAAGCGCACAATTCTGTATACATCCGGCGATGTGTCCTGGAACTGTAGCGACCTTGCCTCAGCTTCAGTCGGTTTCACCAGCTCAAACTCATGTACAACAGAAGATGGATTCAGACCCATCGCTTTCATCTCACTGGTAAAGCTATAGATATCCTCAATGCTTCGGTTCATCTTAGGTTCAGATATAAACGTTCCCAGCCCTCTTCGGCGTACAACCAAACCTTCGGCTTCCAGCTCGCCGATTGCCTGACGTACTGTAGAGCGGCTGATTTCAAGCGCATCGCAAAGCTCTGCCTCGCTGGGGATGATATCACCAGCCTTCAATATGCCGACAGACAAGTTTCTTTTTATAATACTGATTAATTGATAATAAAGCGGTATATCAGCGTCGATAGATACCCTGCTGTTAAGTATAATCTCTTTCGAATCCATGCTGCCCCCTATGTGAGGATTATAAATCCCAAACGGATGCCGGATTTACGCGACATCCGTTTAGAATCTGTATTAGTATTTCTTAGCAAGCTCCGTTACATTTTCCGGTAGCTTCAAAGTGCCTGCTCTCTCGCGCTCTCTTGCTTCGTCAACAATTACCTTTGTTGCCGTTGCGCCAAATCGTGTACATCCAACAGCTCTCACGCTAAGCGCGCTGTCCAGTGTCCGCACACCTCCTGCCGCTTTAACCTGAATTCTAGGCGAGACAGTCTTTCTCATGAGTTTCAAGTCATGAATCGTTGCGCCGCCGTCCGCAAACCCTGATGAAGTTTTTACCCAGTCCGCTCCGGCTCTCTCGCACATCTCGCACGCGCGTACAATTTCGTCGTCCGTCAAGTAAAAGTTCTCGAATATAACTTTGGTCATCACGCCACGTCGCTTTGCCGCATCTACAACTGCCGTTATGTCTTTCTCTACATAGTCATAGTCGCCGGATTTCATACGGTCAATGTTGAGAACCATATCAAGTTCCTCGCAGCCTTGGCTCATTGCCATATCTGCTTCCAAAACTTTTGTTTCTGTCAAGTGCGCTCCATGCGGAAATCCAACCACTGTCGTCACTTTCACATCGCAGTCTTTCAGAATACCGTGCGCCACCAAAACATCGCAAGGCTTAACACACACAGTAGCACAATCATATTCTTTTGCCAGTCGGCAGCCCTCTTCAACTTCCTGTCTTGTAAGCTGCGGTCTCAGTAGCGAATGGTCAATCATCTTCGCGATATCGTGCGCAGAAACAGTTTTAGAAACGGATACACTCGTGTTGCCTTCCATTTTGCTAACTACTTCTTGCACAATACTTTCTATCAAGTTCTCCATGTTCATTTTTTATACCCTCCTCTAAAGCTACTTACCATCCGGCAAAATGCCTTCAACGTCCTCGTGCGGTCGCGGAATCACATGTACGCTTACAAGCTCTCCAACTCTCTTTGCCGCCGCTGCTCCGGCATCAACGCTGGCTTTCACTGCGCCAACATCACCTCTAACCATTACGGTAACCAAACCGCTGCCGATTTTCTCTTTGCCCACCAGCACAACGTTCGCAGCCTTTACCATAGCATCCGCCGCCTCAACTGCGCCGACCAATCCTTTTGTTTCAACCATACCCAATGCTTGTTTCTCCATTCTGTCTCCTTTCAATTCATAAAAACTTTCAGTTTGTTCCAAATGTATGTAACGTTTGTTACATTAACTATATAGTACACGATTTTAGGGAATCCTGCAATAGTTTTAATTTATTTTATTGATTTCGCTGTTTACATCTAATTTTTTTAAATAACCGACCTTTTGTGACCTACCTCCAATAATGCTACAGTGCTGAAAGTGATTTTTTACAGCTATTATAATATACCACTCACTTCATAGAACTTCTGTGAGCCACGCACAACAGGCGATAAGGGTATTCTCATAGCGGAGTCAAGACTAACTTCGCATAGTTTTAATGTGTTTTATTACGAAAATAAATTTTCTTCGTTCATCTTATCACTTTTTTGATATTCTTCTATTAAATACCTTCAGATTGGGGGTACAAATGGGGGTACTCTCCCTTACCACCTATCAGAAGGCCGATAAACAAAGGCTTTTTTACGATGACCACCTGTATGGTAAGGATGTGGTCATAATCTACTCCCCTTTTAGCTAATTCTACAAAATTAGCCAGCAAAAAAGACTCTGGATCAACGGTAGCTATCCCCTTATTGCTTCGATCTACTGAAATACCGATATGTATTTGAATAATCAGGAAACACCCGATAATCTAATCTTACCCTAAAAAGCACCTACCCCAAAAAGCAACTTCAACCCAACTCGAAAAAAGTACTGCAACCGTACTGCAACACTGATAAAATTTGCGGGGATTAGAAGCAATTGAATCAAATCTCTTTGCTTGAAATCCCCGCTAGGTAAGGCTAAATCAATCTTAATCGCATTAGTTAAAACCAGCACTTTATATCTGGAACTCGTGTTTACGGGTAACTGTAACGAGGGTTCGAATCCCTCTCTCTCCGCCACAGACAGACGGCACTCAATGTGTCGTTTTTCTTTTGCTTTGATTTTAAGGTCACACGGCCCGTATCTTTTGGGCCTGATTTTCTTCTTCGCGCTGACCAACATAGT
>JABGQS010000053.1 GCA_018648645.1 Clostridia bacterium | reverse complement strand
TGACAACGAGGTAATGAGCTATGAGCCAAAGACATCGAGCCAGAATACTGTGCTCCCTCAAACCACCACCGACTACTCCGCGCCGAAGAGCCACTACGAAGCTGACGATTGGGTGATGCACGGCAAGCAGCCACAGCAGGTACCGAAGCAAAAGCCAATAACAACAGTACAGCCGTATGACCCGACAACATCGGAGAACCTTAGCTATTACAGCAATGATAGGGATGATTTGTCCAAAGCACCGCAGAGGACGAAAGATTTGCAAATTGCACAGAAGCAGGATGAGATTGTGCACAATCCGAACATTGGCGTGGACGCGAAGGATAAACTGTATGAGGATTTGCAGAAGCTGAACGCGCAAAAGGGTGTCATCGTGTGGCAGCAGTATAATCCGAATGCAACCGAGGAAGACTACAACGCGAAGAAGCAATCCATTGACGAGCAGATCAACTATGCAGCGGATGATTACTTGAATAGCTATAGTGGCAGGGACGATAAGGAAACCAAGGATGCGTGGGTGGAGTATGGGAAAACTGTTGACGGGTTGGTTGCGCAGAAGAATGCGTTTAATCGGGCGTTGATGGGTGTGGATACGTCACAGGTAAAAACATGGATACATAAAACGCTTAAGGCGGCTTTGCAAAAGATCTCTGACGAGGTATAATTACCGTATGTATAATAGCTTGTTTGAAGTGAACAGTGATGTTGAGAAATGCACAAGGTGTCAGCTTTGCGAAACGAGGAGAAATACTGTGTTTGGCGAAGGGAATTCGCATGCAAAAATAATGCTTGTAGGAGAGGGTCCGGGCAGAGACGAGGACGAGATGGGACGTCCGTTTGTCGGCAAAGCGGGCAAGCTGCTCGATAAAATGCTTACTTCTATTCGCTTTAATAGAGACGATGTTTATATTGCTAACATTCTAAAGTGCAGACCGCCGGGAAACCGAGACCCGCAGCCGCAGGAGGTGGAGGCGTGTATTGGATATTTGCGCGCGCAGACTGCGTTGATTCGTCCGCATATCATTGTGTGTCTTGGGAGAATTGCTTCGCAGCATATACTGAAACAGGACATCCGCATCACCAAAGAGCGAGGCATTTGGCGTGAGGTGAAGGGATTTTTCATTATGCCGACATATCATCCGGCCGCTCTGCTTAGAAACCAAGGGTGGAAACGGGAGTCGTATGCGGACTTGCTGTCGATTCGAAAAAAGTATGACGAGTTTGCCGGAACAAGCGCAAATAGTGAGGAATAACGCGACTCGAAAACACGGCGCATTACTTACAAAAAGAATTTGGTAGATGCACCTTTTTTGCATAAAACCATTGACCGAAAACACATTTTAAAAAAACATTTTACGATATGTAATTTTGTCTTGACATGCGGTTTTGACTATGGTAATCTCTGCCTCGTAAGGCTGTGAATTTGGCTGGCAAAGAAGTTCTTTGGTTACGCCATGTTTGGCAGCAGCAATCCGTAATTTAAAAATATCCTTAAGAAAACCAACATCAAAAAGACAATTTTATAAGGAGACGCTATGTTAATTAAAGATGTGAAAGCCATCGACGTGCACGCTCATTTTGGGGAGTATATTGATCCGAGATCGAAGATCATCAACAAGCTCTGCAGCTCTGATATAGAGTATGTTCTTGACTGCCAAAAAAAAGCCAATGTATCGTTTACTGTTGTATCGCCTATGGAAGCGTTTGAGCTGCCGGCAAAGAATTGCGATCCTGTCCGGGCAAACGATGAGGCTTCGGTTATTGCGGATAACTATAACGAGGTTTTTCAGTGGATTGTCGTACACCCCGATTTTGAAGAAACGTTTCGCCAAGCGGAGAAGAGGCTTGCTTCATCAAAATGCTTAGGGATGAAAATCCATCCTGAGATGCACGAGTATCACATAAAGGAGCACGGCAAAAAGCTGATTGAGTTTGCTGCAAAGCACAAGGCTGTCGTGTTGACACACTCCGGACAGGAGAATAGCAAGCCGGAGGATTTTCTCGAGTTTACAGATGCTTGCCCCGAAATGAAGTTGATTGTCGCGCACCTAGGGTGTAGGTATGATGATGACCCGTTTCATCAAGTGTATGCTGTGGAGCAAAGCAAGAACGGTAATGTATATTTGGACACGTCGAGCGCGAATAATGTAACGCCTCGGCTGATAGAGACGGCTGTGAATATGATTGGGGCGGACAGGATGCTGTACGGGTCGGACTTGGCTTGCTACTTTAGCCCGATGCAAAGAGCGCGAATTGACAGCGCGTTTATCAGCGACGAGGACAAGAAGAAGATACTATATACGAATGCAATGAAATTATTTAGCAAGATACCGTATGTGGAAGAAAAAATATAAAACTAAATATTAAAGGAGATATCATGATGAGCAAAAGATACCCGATTACCATGCTGTGCGCGGCATGTATACCATGGACGGACGACTTTCAGTTTGACGAAGCGAAGTTTAGAGTGCACGTTGCGGACCTTGTGGACGGCGGCGCGAAGAGCTTGTATATCATGGGGACTGCGGGCGAAGGATATACGCTTGATACCAAGACGTTCACGGATGTTGTGACCGCTTTTCTTGACGAGTGCAGCAAAGGGAAGGACATGCTGCCGATGATTGGCATTATCAGCACGTCGATGATGGAGATGATGGAGCGGATTGAGATTGCGAAAAATCTTGGCGCTCACGACTTTCAAATTGCGCTGCCGTGCTGGGGCGCGCTGACTGACGGCGAGGTAATCGACTATTTCAAAATGGTGTGCGGCAGCTTCACGGATTGCCGGTTTATTCACTATAACAACGGACCGAGGTCCAAAAAGCTCGTTACCATCGACTTGTATATCAAGCTGGCAAAGCTGGTGCCAAACTTGGTGGCGGCGAAGTATTCTACACACAATATGGCCGAGATTTACGGGATTGTGACTGCCGACTGTCCGATTGCGTTTTATCTTGTGGACGGCGGGTATACGTATGGCGCGATGGTGGGGGAATGCGGGTTTTTAAACTCGTTCTATTCGATATATCCCGAGTTCGCGTGGGAGTATTTTGAAGCTGGGCAAACCGGGGATTATGCAACGCTGATTAAAGGAGACAGGTTTTATAAAGAGGCAAGCGGGTGCTTTTCGTTTATCAGCAGACCTATGATAGACTCTGCGTACGACAAGTCGATTGAGCGAGTGACGGACAACAACTTTGACAACAAGCTGTATCCGCCGTACAAAGGATTGACGGAGGACGAGTTTGCGAAGGTGAACACCGACATGAAAGCCGTTATCGCAAAGTACAAGAAATAGCATTTGTGGCAGCGGATAAAGAAAAAAATGGGAGATTGTTATGTTTAATAAAATAGCCGAAGGTTTTGTTTATAAAGCGCCGAAGGGCGGCAAGGTGGCGTGCGGTCCGCGAGCTGCGATATGCGCGGATGGACGCATTGTTTGCTCGTATATGGTGCAGACGCAAATCAGTCAAAACGATTTTGTGCCGATGGTAGCGTACTCGGAGAACGGCGAAACGTGGAGTGGTGCGAAGCCAATTTGGCCGCAGTGGGTAGGCGAGAAGTCGCCGTTTGTGTCGGTTAGGAATACGCCGGACGGTGCGGTGTCTGTGGCAGGTATGTTTTTTGAAATTGACGGCGAAGGCGAGATGTTCTGGAGCAACGAAGCAAATGGAATGAAGGAAAACAAGCTCGTATGGGGAATGTCGTACGATGGCGTGAACTTCTCTGAACCGAATGTAGTGGATTTGGCGTATTACGCTTCGTCGGAGCAGCCGGGCGGTATGCTCGTCAAAAAGGACGGCGAGATGATTATGATATATGCGCCGTATGACACCATCAAAAAGAAGCACGATGTTGTGACGAACAAGCTGATTAAAATGACCAGCAAGGACAATGGAAAAACGTTTGAAGCGGGGATTATCGGCAGCGTGGAAGGCGACGTGCATTTTGCAGAGAGCTGGATTATTGAGCTGGGCAACGGCAAAATCGTTGTTTCATCTTGGATGCCGGACAGCAAGGATGCGCCTGATGTGTATTTCTTGTCCGGCGACGGCGGCGAAAGCTTTACGCAGCCCATCGACATGAAAATCGGCGGGCAGTCGACAGCGCTTGAGCCGTATGGCGACGATATGGTTTTGGTGTCGTATAACCAAAGGGCGAGCGGAACAGTCGGAGTTTGGCTCGCGCTCGGGAAGCCCGGAGAGCAAAGCTTTAACCTGCTTGCGAACGAGCCTGTATGGGAAGCGAAGCTCAAGACGCGCAGCAACAAATCGGAGGACTTTGACAATTGGACAGACTATGCATTTGGAGAGCCGCACGTGAAGGTGCTGCCGGACGGAAATCTGCTCGTTGTGTTTTGGTGTTTGCAGCCGGACGAGTGCGGTATTAAGTATGTGAAGCTGGCTATGCAGGAGGAATAACCCCAAGGAAGTGCAAAGGCTCGTAAGTGATTGCGGGTCTTTTTTATATCCGAAATCGCCATGAAACGCGCAATATGCTTGCTTTGTCAAGTAAAAAAGTGCGAATTTGCAAAGATTGAGTGATTGTGAGCGCTGTTTTGTGATTTAATAGCATTGTTGAAAGGTATGCCCAAGTGCGGGCACGCCTTATTTTTATGAAAAAAAAGGAGAAGCAAACATGTATTATGATCCGGACAGAGACAGCGCGGTAGAAGAGGCATTGCGCAAAGAGGAAGCAAGAAGACGCAGGGAAGAAAGTGCACCCTGGGTATTTTAGCAACGGCAGGCTGAAAATGCTTCTCAGTATCGCAGACGAGTGCGAGAGCCGCGGCGAGTGGGTCTATCCGGTTCATTACGCTTGGGATTGCAGCGGGCTTTGGTGGTATGGCGCAAACAAATCAAAGCTGTATGGAGACAGAGTGGTGGATTCGACCGCTGCCGGTGTTTATGCAAACTATTGCACACCGGTTGACAAAGCCGAGCTGCGAGCGGGCGATTTGGTGTTCTACAAATCGAGGTCAGCAGGCAGAATTACGCATATGGCCGTTGTCGGTGAGAAAGGCGTGGTCTATGAGGCGATGAGCGGGTACACGGGTGTTGTAATCGGCGACAGCGTAAACGATAGGTCGGCGCCGTATCTGCCCGGCACACACAAAGCGGGGCAAATGCTGAAAAGAAGCGCGTGGACACACTTTGGCAGACCGAAGGTGTTTGCTTAGGCAAGCCGGGGAGTTTAGCTGTGCAGTAATTCATGAGCAGCGCTGGCGACCCAGACAAAAGACGCTGCTGAGAATTGCTGCAATATGCAACAGCCCGGCGAGATGTTCACCACGATATTCTTTGCATATATAGACTCGTATATAATTGCGGGTTTGCTGTGCGGAGAGTTAGTATAATCGCTTACTTGGAGGCACTCGGTAAAGATAGGCGAAATAAAAAAGGCGATATAATCGTCACAAAGGAGAGAGAATGGAAGTAAACTTGACAGAAATTTTGATTGCGCTTGTAGGCATTGTGTTCACCGGCGTAATCATACCATTGGTTAGGGTTGCATTTGTGTGGCTCAGGGAAAAAACGCAAAACGAAGCATTGCTTAGCGCTATTGAGGAAGCGCGGATGGTGGCGGACGGCGTTGTGGCCGGACTCCAAGTAAACATAGTGGAGGGGCTAAAGGAGAAGAGCACGGACGGTAAGCTGATGCCGGAGGAAGCAAAAGAGATTATGGAAGTGGCAATCGGGCAGTTTCTGTGCGATTTGTCCAGCAGAACGCTGGCGGTCATCGAAAACAACTCAGACGACGCAGCAGAGTATATCGCGAACTTGATAGAGGCACGCTTGGCGCTGTCAAAGAAATAAGGAGGAATTATAATGGGAAGAGTAGAAACAGCATACGGACCACGCGGGGCCGAAGCACAAAAGAAACCGTTTAATGCAGAACAAATAAAGCAGGAGATGCTGGCTGAAAAAAGGGACAGGATAAGATTGAAGCAAAGTAACGATGCAACAGGTAAACCACCAAAGCGACCACCAAATAGATCGCCAAAAACTCCACCCAATACGCCGATAAGACCATTGCAAACCGGAGGTCCGCATCCTTGGCCGAAGCCAACGCAACCTGTTGTGAGTCCAAAAGATAGTATTAGAGATAATTGGGCGAATCTGACGAAATCGGCGAGGGACAAGTTGGAGCAGCAGTATAATAGGGATCAGGCGGAGTATGCGAAACAGGGGAGAGTAGCGGCTCAGGAGTTTAAAGGGATGCAGAACCAGGCAACGGTCGGCAAGGCGATGCAGGAGCGAGTGCGTAAAGAGCAGATGGCCAACATGGGGATGAGTACCGGCGGTGGCACGTCAAGAACATTTGCGCAGCGTAACGCGAACAACCTTAACAATCAGCTTGGAAGCATATCGCGTCAGAAGCGTGATTATAAAGAGAACGTTAACTCGGCACTAGCTAACCTTAGGGGCAAGTATGACGCGGAAGGCAATGCAATCGAAGCGCAGAACAACGCATCCAGCATGAACGCCCAGATGCAATACGAACAGTGGAAGCAGGGCTTTGACCAACAGCAGCAGCAGATGGATATGTCGAGAGACCAGTGGGAAAAATCGTTCACGGCGCAACAAGAGAACGCTGCGTTTGATCAGGCAATGGCCTTGTATAGGTCAAAGAAAATAACAAGAAAACAGTTTGAAGCGATAGCAAATAGAGATATTTGGTAGGGAACCAAGTACTTTACGCACCAAGACGACAAAAAGCGCAGTGGAGCATATGCTCTGCTGCGCTTTTTTTACATTGCGATACGTTACTTTAGAGCGGAATACAGAGCTCGTACCCCTGAGTTGTTTTGCTTAAACAGTGTTTCAAATTTATGATCACCTGTGCGCAAAGTCAACTGATAAAGAGTAGGGTCAGCATTGCTGACGGCGAGTCCCGCGTGCTCAATATTGCTTATCGGAATATAAGTGTATGCGTAGGCATAATCGAGTTCTCTTCGTGCCTTTAACACGTTTGAGCGCGAGATGATAATAAGCTCTTTTGAATTGCTGACAAATGCAGTGCATTGCAGGCATGGAGCACCCGAGAAGAAATGTGAAATTTTACTGAAACCACCTGTCTTATTCTCCAGTTGTGCATTGGGTTGATACGCAACAAGCTCTATGCTGCTATCGTCTTTTTCCAGAATTCTAAGCAGGTTAAGATATAAGTAATCGATAGTGTCAACGCTGTATGGCAGAGGCGCAATTTTCAAATCGCGAATTGGGTTGTTTTGCTGCTTGTGAATTTCTCGCACGACCCTTGCTATTATTTTCTCTGAGACGGTGTTATATCTGATTTTTACGATATTCGTATCTGTGTACAAATACAGCTCGCCAAGCAGAAGGCATTGGTAGTTTTTTATCGCCTGGATATCGCGGTACTCCACGCGACGTTCATGCACACTATTGCCGTGCCGTGAAAGCAGGACCAGATGCGTGTCAAACAGTCCGACTACAGCGTCGTACAAGTGCATATGGGGGTTTGCTTTTCTACGCTCAATTTTTCTAGGTACTTTGAACATCATAATGGCTCTGTCCAGTAATCTCTCATAACCGGCAAAGAGCGGGGGTAGCGTGTTCTCCTCGTCAATGACCAGTATCCAAGGACCAAATGCGTCGTATTCTTTTGAGCGTGTCTCGTTCATATTATCCATTGCCCTTTCGTTGAGATGTTTCGTTACTATTATGCTAGCTGAGCTTTTGCTTTTTGTCAACGAAAGTTGTGTACTTACATAAGAATTTACAGCATTTTTACGAAAAATGTTTAGACTTGTTCTTCTTGATGTATATATATGGTATACTACAGAGAATGAAGCTTGCAAGAATGGGACGATATGAGTAAAAAAGGGTTTACACTGATAGAATTAATAATCGTAATCGCAGTTCTGGCGATACTATCCGCACTTGCGGTTGTTGGCTATAGTTTGGTTACGCAAAGAGCGAACGAGCGGGTGTGCGAAACGAACCGGCACAGCATGGAAACTATGTATCACGCACAACATGCGCTTGATGAAGGCTTAACGAAGGAAAGCTTTTTTGAGAACCACGAAGATTATTTTGACGACGCCACGTGTCCTTCGGGCGGCTTGTATTCCTTGGAAGACGACGTATTTGGCTGCAGCGTACACGGGGTTATAAGCGACGAAGATGAGGAATGATGCGTAAACAAAACGGCGTGATGCGCAGGGTGTTTTGTGGCCACAAAAAAAGGACTTGATAAGTGCTTTGGTATCTGTTAGAATAGTGAGCGCGATATGCCTCCTTAGTCTAGCGGTTAGGACGCCGCCCTCTCACGGCAGTATCAGGGGTTCGATTCCCCTAGGAGGTACCACCATTGTAGGTTAAAAAAGATGCATGCCCAAAATAGCCGATACCTATCGGCTTTTTTGGCGTTTTGAGGCGTGTTTTTTTCGATGT
>JABGQS010000052.1 GCA_018648645.1 Clostridia bacterium | reverse complement strand
ATTCGCTTGCATACGTCAAAAATCCAGAAACAAACCATCTTGAGTTCCACTTATATGATCCTAAAACACCACATAGCAGACGCTTGGTGCCGTTAACTAATTCAGTCATGAGTATACTCAGGCAACACAAGAAAACTCAGCTAGCGGAGCGCCTACGGTATGGCAATGTATACAATGACATGGGGCTACTGTTTTGTACTGAGTTGGGAGGATACCTAAGCCCAAGAAATATAAATAGAAAAGTTTACAAGCTAGTTGAAAAACTTGGTCTGCCGCATATCTCGTTTCACTCATTACGACATACTTTTGCAACCCGTGCTTTTGAGAACGACATGAAGCCAAAAGCTATACAGGAAATACTGGGGCATTCAGATATTTCAACCACTCTAAACACATATACTCATCTACTAGAAGATACAAAGCATAAGGAGATGAGCAAGCTTGAAAACATGTTTAGTATCAAATAGTAGCACTTTAGCGTCTAGTTTAAAAAACTACTATAAGTAAAGGGTTCAATGTACATTTTAAAATGTATCCAAATCGCGGTAAAGAGAAGCTTATAAGGCATTTTTGGATGACTTTATAAAGCAAGAAAGGTGAAGTGAAAAGAATGGAAAATAATAACGAGCAAGTAGAAAAAACTACATTAGTTATCAATCAGTACAGAGAGAAATTTGGCTCAGCACCAAACGTATTTGCTTTGCGTATGGGCGGAACACCAGAAAAAGAGATACGAGACATCTTTAACAAGGCAATTGCTGAAGGTAAACCTTTAGTGGATGACAAGGATTTAATCTACTAGAAGATACAAAACATTAGGAAGTGAGCAAGCTTGAAAACATGTTTAATATGAAACAATAACAGCATTTCCGTGTCGGTAGGGGTGCGGTAGGGGTATAACACGAAAAATGCTGTATGATTTATCAATTCTCATTCTTACAATTTTAATCTTAATTGAAATTTAGAAAACCCACAATATTTTTAAGTGAACAAAAAAAGCCCTTCAAATAGGGCTTTTGGAGCCACTATCCAGATTTGAACTGGAGACCCCATCCTTACCATGGATGTGCTCTACCTACTGAGCTATAGTGGCATGATTGTATAATTTTTGCGGTGCGAATGCTATTATAATGCAAATGAGAAGGTATTTCAAGTGCAAGTTGCTTTGAAGGTGGAATCTGATTGTAATTGTGATTAGCTCGATTGAATATTTTGCAAAAGTATGGTAATATACGAAAGATAATGGACAGCAAAATGTAGTGAAATTTATGCAATTGTAGAGGTATGTGTTTTGGCAGAAACAAAACTCGAATTCGTCGATGTAGAAAATATTGAAGAGCAGCAAAGTAGCAATAGAAAGAGAAACATGATTATTGCTGCGTGTGTTTTGGTTGCAGCGGTTGCTGTTGTGCTGGTGCTGTACTTGATTTTGATTGTGCCAGCCACAAGCGAGGCGCCGGAGATTTATGTTACCGAGGTGGTGACAAGCAACAATCTGTCGTATGTAGACGAGACTCTCGGGAGCCCCGACTGGATTGAGCTGTATAACGCATCGAGCTTTGACGTATCGCTGGAAGGGTATGGGATTAGCGATATAGCTGTGCTGCCGTATCGGTATACGTTTGGTGACGTGACGATTGGCGCTGGCGAGTATTTGGTGGTGTATGCGACGCAGGAGCGAGGAACAGAGCATATATGCCTTGGGTTTAGTTTGGCTAAAGAGGGAGAGACTATTGTGCTGACCGACCCGGAGGGCGTGATTGTGCAAATGCTTGAAGTGCCGGTGCTGAGCGAAGATAAATCTTGGGGATTGACCGGCACAGGCGAGTATAAATATATTGCAAACCCGACAGTTGGGAGCGATAACAGCGACATTACCGCAGACACGCTGACCGGGTTCGAGTGGATGATCGAAAAGAGTAAGGTTACGATAAATGAGATTATGCCGGGCGCCAGTGAGCTGATAGAAGGCGAAGCGGGGCAGTTTGCGTGGATTGAAGTTTATAACACGGCGGGCGAGCCTGTGAACCTGCAAAACTTTTATTTGTCCGACAACATAGACAACATTAAGAAGTGGCGGTTCCCTGACATGGAGCTGGCGGCGAATGATTACGTGGTGGTATATATATCCGGGCTTGATACCAGCGAGGGAGAGCTGCACACGAACTTTCAGTTTTCGCAAAAAGAGACAACGGTATATTTTACTGATGGCAACATTGGCATAAGCAGCGAGGTCAGCTGGGAGCCTGAAATAGCGGAGCATGTGTCTGTTGGGCTGGACGCGAACGGGGAGATGAAATACTTTAGTGTACCGACGCCGGGTGAGCAGAACGCGACCATTGCATTTGACAGCTTTGAGCACACGCAAATGGGCAGCGGGCTGACGGTAAACGAGATTTTGCTGGATAACGCTTACTCGATTATGGACGAGGACGGTGACAGGTCTGCTTGGGTTGAGTTTTTTAACAACTCGGTGAGAACGGTGGCGCTGGGTGATTTGTATTTGAGTGATAGCGAAGGCAACCCGTATAAGTGGCAGATGCCGAATATTATGCTGGAGTCGGGAGAGTATTTGGTGGTGTTTTTGTCGGGCAAGGACAAGAGCGGCGACGAGCTGCACACCAACTTTGGAATAGGTGATGATGAAAATGCGCTGATTATTACGGACAGAGCAAATATGCAGGAGTCTGTGTTTGCGCTTGATTTTAGTGTGAAGAAGAACATATCGTATGGCATCGCAGGGGAGGGCGAGTGGCAGTATTTTGGTCAGCCAACGCCGGGCAGCGAGAATACGAGCAAAGGATTTGAAGAGATAGCCAGCGCCGGATTGTTTGACATCGGCGGTGTGTATATCAATGAGGTGTCGGCGGTGGGAGCGCCTAAGTCGGGTGATGTTGATTGGATTGAGATACGCAACGGGAGCAACAACACCGTGAACTTATCGGGGTATTATCTCAGCGACAGTCTGGACGAACCGTATATGTGGCAGATACCCGATGTCAGCGTCGGCAGCGGTGGGTACGCGGTGATTTATGCGTCGTCCGCCACGGCAGAGCAGTCGGGTGACACTGCACCGTTTAGTATCGCGGCTTCGGGTGAAACGCTGGTGCTAAGCTCGCCGGACGGGGTGTTGATTGACTATTTTGACACCGGAGTGATGAATGAAAGTAATAGCGTTGGAAGACTTAGCGGTGACGAAAGCGGCAGCCGCGTTTTTTTTACGTCCAGCACAATAGGAAAAGCGAATGCGGACGCTTATTTTGCGGCGTATACAAGCGAGCCCCAGTTCTCGCAGCTTGGCGGATATACCGATAAAGGGACGGTTGTGCAGATTAACTGTGCGGATGAAAGCGCGCTAATTTATTATACGATTAATGGAGACAGACCAACGACGAGTTCGACGTTGTACGCTGACGGGGTGCAGATAAATGAGTCGCTGCCGCTGCGCGCGATTGCGGTGTCGGCAGATAAGCTAGACAGCCCGATTGTGACCACGAACTATTTGGTGGAGAAACAGCATGACATTGCGGTGCTGTGCATATCGGGCGATGAGGACGATATTAATTACGCGTATCGCGTGACCGAGATTTTCGTGAAGCGGGAAGGCGAAGTGCATGTGGAGTATTATGAGCCGGGCGGGCAGATTGGTGTCGAGTTCCCGGGGGCGATAAGGGTGAGCGGTGCGTCTACACGCACGTATTCGCAAAAGTCGCTGAACATTTATCTGCGCGGAGGGTACGGGCAGAGCAGCGTGACGTATCCGTTCTTTGACGACTATGAGCTGACGGAGTTTAAGTCGCTGACGATACGAAACTCCGGACAGGATTTGTACCACGCGCATATACGGACGTCGTTTGCAGAGATGCTGGTGAACGGCATGGACATGGACAATACGCAGCAAAAGCCGGTGGCCGTGTATATCAACGGCGAGTATTGGGGGATGTATTGGCTGTGCGAAAACCAAAACGAGGATTTTTACGCGACAAAGTATGATCTTGAGCGCGAGAATATCGAGATTATCAAGCGTAACACCTATCCGCTTGCCGGAGGAAGCAGAGACGGAATCCGTGAGGTGCGCGCGTTTGCGCGGGGGCACGATATGGAGGACGAGGAGAACTATCAGGAATTTATTACGATGGTGGACGAGGATTCTATCATCGACTATCTGATTGCACAAACGTTTTTTGGTAACTCGGATATGTTTAACCAAAAGTATTGGAGAGAGGCAGACTTTAAAGAGGAATGGCATCTGGTCTTTTATGATATTGACTACATATTCCACGGAAGTTTGTCGAGAAATCTGTTGCCCTCTTACTTCAATAAGAATGGGATACCGTCGGCAAACGGTACGATTACAAATATGGATTTGCCCTACGCGCTGCTGCAGAACGAGGGGTGGAAGCAGAAGTTTATTGAACGTTATGCGTATTTGCTGAACACCCAATTATCCAAGGAGAATGTGTTGGCGTTGTTTGACAGCATGGTGGAGCAGATAGAGACGGAGATGGAGCGTCATATCAAGCGGCGGGGTATACCGTACTCGATGTCGTATTGGCGAGGTGAGATTAAAGATTTGCGGTATGCTTTTTCGGTCAGGACGAAGTATTGCAAACAGAATCTGCAAGAGTTCTTTAACCTCAGCAATGAGCGGATGGAGGAGCTTTTCCCTGACGGCGGGTATTAAGCGGAGAAGCAGTGTAATATAGATGTAACGAGGGGTCGCAATGGAGCGATCCTTTTTTTTGAGAAGTTCATGTGAGCAAACGAATGCAGCAGATTAGTTTGGGAACTGAATTGTTTTTTGCGCTGAATCATGCTAATATATGTTAGTTAATACGAAGGAGACCGGATTGGATAATACTAAGCACGAAGCAGAGCAAATAGAGCAGTTGCAAAAGGAAAAGAAATCAAGGCGAAATATGATTATTTCTGCTGCTGTTTTGGTGGTTGCGCTGATTGCTGTACTTGCTGTTTACTTGATAAAAGTATTGCCGGGTATGACTGAGCAGCCGGAGCTGTACATTACAGAGGTGGTGACCAGCAACAACTTGTCGTACGTGGACGAGGTGCTTGGCAGCCCCGATTGGATTGAGATATACAACGCGTCGAGCTTTGACGTGTCGCTTGAGGGGTACGGGATAAGCGATATAGCTGTGCTGCCGTATCGGTATATGTTTGGCGACGTGACGATTGGCGCAGGCGAGTATTTGGTGGTGTTTGCGACGCAGGAGCGGGGGACGGATGATGTTTGTCTCGGGTTTAGCCTTGCTAAAGAGGGCGAGACGATAACGCTGACGAATGACGAAGGCGTGATTTTGCAGATGCTTGATGTGCCAGAGATGATGACAGATAAGTCGTGGGGGTTGACGAGCGACGGACAGTATATGTACATGGCAGCGCCGAGCGCCGGGGCGCAAAACGGCGGGGTCGTTTCGGACACGCTTGATAGTTTTGAGATGGCGGCGGGCGGTGAGTCCGTAATCGTGGTCAGTGAGGTTATGCCGAGCGTTTCTGCGTTGAACGAGGGAGCTGCCGGGCAGTATGCTTGGGTGGAGCTGTATAACACGGCCGGCGAGGCGGTGAACCTGCAAAACTTCTATTTGTCCGATAACGTTGATAATATTAAGAAGTGGCGGCTGCCTGATATGCAGTTGGGGTCACATGAGTTTGTATTGGTGTACATTTCGGGTAAGGATCTATATGAAAATGAGCTGCACACAAGTTTTTCGCTGTCGGGGAAAGAGACAACGTTGTATCTTTCGGACGGTAATTTGGGTGTAACGAACGAAGTGAGCTGGGACGGCGGGATAAGCAGGCACGTGTCTGTCGGCACTGAGCAGGGCGTTGTGAAGTATTTTGGTGTGCCGACGCCGGGCGGGCAGAACAGCGCGATTGCGTTTGACAGCTTTGAAAAAACGCAGATAATGAGCGGGTTAAAAGTGAACGAGATATTGCTGGATAACACTTATTCGATGCTTGACGAGGACGGAGACAGCTCTGCGTGGGTGGAGTTTTACAATAGCTCAGGCAGCACGATTGCGCTGGGGAATTATTATTTGAGCGACAGCGAAAGCAGTCCGTATAAGTGGCGGTTTCCGAACAGCTTGATAGCGCCGGGGGAATATTTGGTGGTGTATTTGTCGGGCAAAGACAGAGCGGGCGATGAGCTGCACACGGGGTTTAGAATCGGCGAAGACGAGACGGTGCTGGTCATGACGGACAGAGAGAACATGGCGGAGTCGGTTTTCGCGCTGGATATGCAGATTGGCAAAAACGTGTCGTACGGCAATGCAGTCGGTGAGGCTTGGCAGTATTTTGGGCAGCCGACGCCGGGCGCACAGAACACCACGAATGGTGTTGACGAGATTGCGAGCGCCGGATTGTTTGATATCGGCGGTGTGTATATAAATGAAGTGTCGAGCGCGGCGCAGCCGAAGTCGGGCGAGCTTGATTGGATAGAGATACGCAACGGGGGAGATAGCGACATCAACCTTGAGGGGTATTATTTGAGCGACAGTTTGAATGATCCGTATATGTGGCAGATGCCGAGCATCACCGTGAAAGCGGGTGGGTATGCGGTGATTTATGCGAGCGGTACGGAGCAAGAGCAGACGGAGACGACTGCGCCGTTTAACATTGCGGTGTCGGGCGAAAAGCTGGTGCTGAGTGCGCCGAGCGGCGTTGTGATTGATATGTTTGACACCGGCGTGATTGGCGTGGGAAACAGTGCCGGGCGGCTGAATGGCGATGAGCAAGGTGGACGTGTGTTTTTCACGACAACGACCAAGGGCAAAGCGAATGCGGATGAGGGCTACAGCGCGTATACGAGCGAGCCAACATTCTCTGTGCTTGGAGGGTATGCTGACAAAGGAACTGTGGTGCAAATTAGCTGCGAGGACGAGAGTGCGCAGATTTATTATACGATTAATGGGGACAGACCGACGACGAGTTCGATATCTTATACAGACGGTGTGGAGATAAATGAGTCGTTGCCGTTGCGCGCGATTGCGGTGTCGGAAGATACGCTAAACAGCCCGATTGTGACTACCAACTATTTGGTGGAGGCCGAGCACGACATTGCGGTGCTGTGCATATCGGGCGATTGGGACGATATTAACTATGCGTACAGAGTAAGCGAGCTTTATGTGCAAAAAGAAGGCGAAGTGCACGTCGAGTTCTATGAGAAGGACGGACAGATTGGCGTAGAGTTCCCGGGGTCGATAAGGGTGAGCGGAGCAGGGACGCGTGGGTATGCGCAAAAGTCGCTGAACATTTATCTGCGCGGAGGGTATGGGCAGAGCAGCGTGACGTATCCGTTCTTTGATAATTACGACATCACGGAGTTTAAATCGCTGACCATACGCAACTCGGGACAGGATGTTGGATATTCGCACATTCGTACCGCGTTTGCCGAGATGGTGGTGAACGGAATGAACATCGACAACACGCAGCAAAAGCCTGTTGCGGTGTATCTCAACGGCGAGTATTGGGGGTTGTATTGGCTGTGCGAGAATCAGAACGAGGATTTTTACGCGAGCAAGCACGGCACAGAAAAAGAAAACATCGAAATGATTAAGCGAAACAGCAAGGCGCTTTCGGGCACGAGGGACGAGATACTGCGGGTGCGTGCGTATGCGCGAAGTCATGATTTAAGTAACGAGGAGTATTATCAGGAGTTTATACAGTGGGTGGATGAGGATTCGATAATTGACTATGTGATTGCTCAGACATTTGTGGGCAATGGGGATATGTTTAATCAAAAGTATTGGCGGGCGATTGACTATACGACCGGGTGGCGGCTGGTGTTCTATGACCTCGACCTTTCGCTTTGGACGAAGTCTGCAAGCTTATTTAGCAGGTATTTTAATAAAAATGGTTGGCCTTCGGCTAATGGGACGCTTACAAATATGGACATCCCATATGCTCTGCTGCAAAACGACGGGTGGCGCGAGAAGTTTATTGAGAGGTACGCGTATTTGCTGAACACTACGCTGAGTGCTGAATCGGTGTTGGCTGTGTTCGACAGTATGCTGGGGCAGATTGAGAGCGAGATGCCGCGGCACATTGATAGGCATCCGTACCCGAGATCGTTGTCGGGCTGGAAGAGTGAAGTTAAAGATTTGAGAGAAATAATCGCTGCGCGCACGTATTACAGCAAACGGAATCTGCAAAGATTCTTTAACCTCAGCGATGAGCGGATGGAGGAGCTTTTCCCTGACGGCGGGTATTAGGAAAAAGCAATAATTGAATTATTAGGAATGGAAGGGTCGCTGAAAAGTGGTCCTTTTTGCTGTGTGAAAAAATTGCTCGGAGAGATTAAGCGCTGTAAAATAATCACAAATGAGAATTGAATAAAAATACAATACATGATAAAATATGCTATAAAACAAAACTATAGGTGATGTATAAAATGAATGGCACAGGAGACATAACGTCTGAAAAAAGATATAATCCAGGCAAAAAGCAAAACGAGAGTCAAAGCGTGCATACTTTGAGCAGCAAGCTAAAGATATGCGCAGTCCTGATCGCTATTATCGCGGCTCTTTGCGCAGCTTATATTGGAGTGAATTCCTTGACAGCCGCAAAACGGCCCACGCTGCAAATAACCGAGGTGGTGACCAGCAACAACTTGTCGTACGTGGACGAGGTGCTTGGAAGCCCCGACTGGATTGAGATATACAACGCGTCGAGCTTTGATGTTTCGCTTGAGGGGTACGGGATAAGCGATATAGCTGTGCTGCCGTATCGGTATATG
>JABGQS010000051.1 GCA_018648645.1 Clostridia bacterium | reverse complement strand
ATACTAGGGAATTTTGTTTGCCATACATTGTCCATTTTAGTTTACCAGTTACAGCTCTCCTGAGTTAAACAGTCCCCTCGCCTTCTTATAATGATAACGTATATCTTCTTCCTTTGACCACCTCCACTGTATACTTCATCAATCACTTTTATTTTCTCTTCAACATGATCCCCCAGATCCAAAGCAATGTTGCATAATCGGACCTATATTTTAGGGTTTCTAGTTTCAGATTTTTTATCAACTAGTCGCTCTTCAATATTGCTCCTTTTTTGTCTACAATATTTTATCATTTCCTAATTTACTGCAACATGACTACAATATGTTTTTGTCCACACCACATATAGCTTGACATAAATGAAAAACCACCGCATATGGTGGTTTTTCATCTTAATTTGGTGGAGGCGAGCTACACCTGCTTAATACCACAATTAATCCTAGGAATTCGTACGCATAACTTCGTCGCACTTCTTCCATTATTATTTTTATCTCTTTTTGAGTAATTACATTATCTCTTGATGTAACTACAACGGCATGTTCCCGTGTTTTTTGTCTGGCATCGGTGTTGCTTTCTTGTTCCGCAGTATCCAAAGGAACATAAACAGCTTGTCCCTCGTATCCTGCGGCTTGATTACATCATCCACATACCCAAGCTTTACTGCGATATCCGGAGACAAGAATTTTTCGTTATACTCCTGAATTTTCTGACTGCGCAAATCTTCCTTGTCCGCCTTTCCGCTCATCTGCTTTGCATACAAAACATCCACAGCGCCCTGAGCACCCATCACGGCAATTTCGGCACTTGGCCACGCGAATACAAAGTCAGCACCAAGATGCTTGCTGCACATCGCAATATACGCGCCGCCAAACGCCTTTCTCAGCAACAATGTCACCTTTGGTGTCGTCGCCCGCGAATAAGCGTACAGCACCTTCGCGCCATGCCTAATGATTCCCTTCTTCTCTTCGGCAGAGCCGGGCAAGTATCCCGGGACATCCACCATCGTAACCAGCGGAATTCCAAACGCATCGCAGTAGTTGACGAAACGTGCAATCTTATCCGAAGCGTCACAATTCAAAACGCCGCCCATCACATTCGGCTGATTCGCAACAATACCAACTTTAATCCCGGCAAGCTTGGCAAATCCAACAACTGCATTCCTGGCGAACTCCTTTTGTATTTCAAAGAAACTGTCCTCATCAAATGTTTCTATAATTATATCCTTGACATCATAAGCCTTGGTTTTACTTTGGGGTATCACATCGTCCAATTTACATTTGCGTTTCTTTGCATTATCGTCTTTGATAAAGCAATGCTCATCGCTGCAGTGCGGTATGCTCCTAAGAAGCATCCTCACCTTCTGGAAGCACTCCTTTTCGTTCTTTGAAAATACATGCGCAACCCCGCTTTCTCCGGCGTGCATCGCTGCGCCTCCAAGCTGCTCGCTGGTCACGTCCTCGTTCATCACTGCCTTTACAACCTTAGGTCCGGTCACAAACATTTGAGACACCTTGTCTATAACAAAGACAAAATCAGTCAGCCCTGGCGAGTATACAGCGCCGCCCGCGCAAGGTCCTGCAATGATCGAAATCTGCGGTATATATCCCGAAGCTATCGTGTTTTGAAAAAATATATCGCCGTACCCCGCAAGCGACTTAATGCCTTCCTGTATTCTGGCACCTCCCGAGTCATTGATTCCAATGCACGGACATCTGCTCTCGATACAAAGCTCAATCATCCTGGCAATTTTTCTACCGTGCGCGTGCCCAAGCGAGCCTCCCATAACGGTAAAGTCCTGCGCATAGATACCGACCTGCTTGCCGTCGACAATTCCAAACCCCGTAATAACGCCATCATATGGAGTCTGTTTTCCCTCCATACCAAAATCATGACAGTCGTGGCTGACTCCTGAATCTATCTCCACAAAGCTTCCTCTGTCCACAAGTAAATCAATCCGCTCTATGGCATGCAGCTTTCCCTTTTTGTGTTGTTTTTCTAAATCATATTGCATGCTTTATTCCTTTTCCTCAGTCCTCCATCGCAGAACCGAAGAGCTCCTTATCATCAGGTATCACCGCGTCAATCGGATATGATACCCAGGTCGTATTGTAAAAGTGTTTCAACGCAATGTTCTCTGACGAGATGTTTCCGCCCCACGTTCCGCATCCAAGTGTCAGCGTAAACGGCATTCCGTTCACCCAATCACCGCTGTTTGCATAGCACTGTGGCTGACGAATAATAACACGGCTTGTTTTTGTTCCAAGAGCCATTGTCATTATGTGTTCCTCGCTTGTCGAATGTATCCCGCATGAGTGTCCTGCACCCATATGCGTTGTAATTTCGTTTACCTTTGCAACTCCGTTTTCAATGCTTCCGCTATACTTGTAAATAGCCACTACAACAGACATTTTTTCGTTCGAGAACAGATACCCTTCGCCTACGCCCTCTTCTCTTACCATGAAGAATTTCTTGTCGTCGCCGATTGTGATGCCCGCTTCTTTTGCGATAATCGAAGCTTCCTGAGCGACGATTTTTGCACTCAAGTGCTCGCCATCAGGCCACATTGCGTTTTGAAGCTGCGTTTTTTCTTCGCGCGGCACAAGGTATCCGCCTTCTGACTGAAGCGCTTCTAGTAGCTCATCGTATACAGAATCGTGAACAACTAGTGAGTTTTCTGCGCTGCAGCTTGTTGCAAAGTCAAAAGTTTTGCTTAGCATAATCTTGTTTGCAGCGTCTTTGATGTCACAAGTTTCGTCTACTATAACTACAGCGTTGCCAACGCCAACACCGTATGCCGGTTTTCCTGAGCTGTAAGCAGCTTTCACAAGTGCGCTTCCGCCTGTTGCAATAACTAAGTCGCACTGCTTCATAACTTCGTTGCTTATGTCTATAGTAGGCTCCTGCACGCTAATCAACAGATCTTCCGGTGCATCGTATTTTTTAAGAACGTCTCTCATTATGCTAACGATAAAAAAATTAGTCTTTTTTGATCTTGGGTGAGGCGAGAAAACAACTGCATTCCTTGCCTTTAGCGCAAACATAGCCTTTATAAAAGGAGTAGCTTCCGGGTTTGTGCAAGGAACAATAGCTCCTATAACGCCAACCGGCTTTGCAATTTTTTTAATACCCTTATCCGGTATGGTTTCTATAACTCCAACAGTTTTTAGGTCTTTTATGTCACGCTGTGCGCCGCGAATTTTCTTTTGCAGCTTCCCATATTTGCTCGCATAGTTGCCTAGTTTACTTTCTTCCATCGCAAGTTCGCTGATCGCCTTTGCATTGTCTTCTTTGACTCCGGCCCAAGCTATGGCTGCAACGATTTCGTCTACCTGCTCTTGCGTATAATTTTCATAGATTTTTTGAGCTGCTCGAGCTCGCTCCATCAACCCGCCCACAAATACTTGTGCTGATACGTTGTGTTCACTCATTTTGTTTTCTCCTTATAAAATAAAGTTCTCAACACGATTCCATCCAGTTTCTATAAACTGAGCGAGTGTTTTTTGCACTATGCCATAAGTAATAAACTCCTCCGGTATAAGCCCGTCCGGCTCATATGCTCTTACAAATTCGGGTATTGTCTTGAGTCTCTCAATTACGTCTTCATCTATCGGCACGTTTATTCTTTCTTCGAATGGTACTTCGAGTTTAGCAATCATTTTCTGTATTTTTGGGTGTATAGAAAGTGTAATATCTGCTCCCGCAACCTCTGTAGCATGATATGCTCCTCGCATACCGGCAGTCATTAACACGGCCTCATAATTCTTTTTCTTAAATATATCAACCGCGCGTTTTATTATCGCATTGCCGCATTGTATGATGTCGCTCTCTTTAACGTCAGCCTTTCTGTCGTGCGCCACATCACGTATATAATCGTCTATGCGTCCTACCATTACAACAGCAAAGCACCTACCAGGTGTAATGCCAGCCTTTGTAGCCCTCTCAAAACCCTTTTGATAACGCTCGGCGATTGCCAGAACTTGTGGCAAAGTAAAACTTACTGTCCCTACTACAGTTATCCCAATTGCTGAACATTCCTCTAGTACTTCTAAACCTGCGTTTGTTGCAGGCAATTTCACTGCGATATTCGGTGCCCATTCATTCAATCTTTTTGCCATCTCAAACATCTCTTCAGCTTCACCCGGTATTTTTGGATTTACTTGTGCACAAACATAGCCATGATGCCCTTTTGTGCTTTCAAATATCGGTTCTAGCATTTTGGCGTCGTTCTGCGTTATTCTTTTTATTATCTCTTCTGCCTTGACCGCTGGATCCAGATCGTTTTGTAAACCCGAAAGTATAGGTTTCCACTGCTCTGGATTTGAAGCAAGCGTTGCAGCTATTAGCGGCGGATTTGTTGTGACCCCAACCGTACCGTTTTTAAGACTGTTGCTTATCTCGCCAATATCCGCGGAGTCATGCCACCATTTTGTTTTTGTTTCTTTAGCTATCCATTGTAAAAATATTATATCTTTCATTTTATATTTTCTCCTAAAAAAGTCGTTGTAAGCGTGTTTTTATTACCACTTCATAATTCTATCTAGCACGGACTTTTGAATATCTATATCGCTTTCATCTATGCATAAATATATCCCTTTTGGACTTACTTGCGCTATGAAATCTTCTAGCTCACAGAGCTGCAAGTCTACAACAACGCCTTTGCCATAAGCTTGAATTTTCTTAATAAATGGTACCCACTGCATAATCGGTCTGTCTTTGCCAACTCCTTGTACCCATTGTATTGCATTTACCTGCTCTATTTGCAGTATCGAATCGATATGGTTTGCAACACCAACTCCGTCCACATGAAAAATGTTATGTTTGAATAATTTTATTTCACGCTTTATATATGACAGTGCAAATTCGTCGAATTGTGCCAGTGATATCATTGCTCCTAAATCGCAACTTGGAACATGCACGCCTTCAAATGAGGGGATATTCATCCAGTTTACTGATGGCTGATTCTTCGCTTTTAGTTTGTCAAAGAATAGCATCATAAGATTGTCAAACGGCTCATAGCATTTTTCTATCAACGAATGAGTTGCCTTTGGATCGTCGTACATATCCAGAAGCAGGCCTTGCGTACCTCTTAGGGCATCTAGGCAATCTAAGCTAGGATGAATGTCGGTATAGCCAACTATAAATTTGTCTTCACATCTATCTAGAGCATAGTCGGTTAGTTCTACAAGCTTGTTTAAGTATTCGCTATTTTGATTAAAGTTTATTTTTTCTATTTCGTATACTGAGTCTACAACACTATGCGACCACGATGTAACGTCTCCAAACTCTATTCCTGCTCCAAGAATTGCAGCAAAGACATTTGGACCTAAGTTTGGCCAAAACACTGGAAAAGTCTCGCCCAAAAATGGCTCTTTTAGTGTTGATATAAAATGGTCGACTTGATACTGTGTATCAAACCATCTGTCCTTAATTGTGTTCCACCTATCAGTTTTTCCGATTTGTTCAAATTCAGCATTATGCGCCGAAAAACGAACAGGGATGCGGTCTATGATTTCTCCCTCATACCACGCATAGACTCTTTCCATACACACATCAAAATCTGGTTTGTATTCTAGGTCTAAATTCGCAGCATTAAAAGACATATCTTTCTCCAATTCACTTTAAGCTATATGTATTATTGGCGCAAAATCAATCAGAAGAAAACCGTTAATAACGGGAGAGGAGCAGGCAAAGACCGTTTCATAAGCCTTGAGCACAGCCTGCTCCGCTTTAATCAAGTTTCTGACTAGTTCAGTCAGAAACACCCATTGACCGGATTGCTCTAAGCAACCTTTGCTTTTCTATTTTGCACCACTCTGTCAAAGCTTACTGCAGCAAGCAAGGCGAATCCTTTAATTACCCACTGTACATATTCTTGCACATTTAACATGATCATGCCATTTGTCAGTACGCCCATAAACATGACCCCGATGATTACGAATCCAATTTTTCCTTCACCGCCCGATATGCTTACGCCGCCAAGAACAACAGCCGTGATCACGTCCATTTCGTATCCATCTCCGGCTTTTGGCGTTCCACTGTTAATTCTCGCAAGCAATACAATACCTGCCAATCCTGATAAGAATCCCGAGATCGAATACACAATATATTTGACTTTCTTAACGTTGATACCCGACAGCCTTGTGGCTTCTTCATTTCCACCTACGCCGTAGATATGCCTTCCAAATCGTGTTTTATCAAGAAACAGCCACCCAAGAATAAAGATGACAATCATAATAATCATCGGTACAGGAATCACGTCAAACACCATGCCTTTACCAAGCACAAGTATAGCAGAGTCAAATCCGAAGATGGGCATTCCCCCGGTAATCAAGTACGCTACGCCACGCAGCGTTGTCATCATACCAAGCGTTGTAATCAGCGGTGGTATCTTCAATTGATTGATGAAAAAGGCATTTAACATACCAAGCGCCGCGCATACCACAAGTGTAATCAATATTGCCAAACCGGCATTCATACCCGAGACCAGAAGTACCGATGTTAGCACACATGCGACACCGATAATTGAGCCGACTGACAAGTCTATACCCGCCGTTAGCAGAACCATCGTCATGCCAACGGAAACAATACCAACAACCGCAACCTGCTTAAAGATATTAAATACATTCATCCTGGAAAGAAATGTGTCCGATGCAATCCAAAAAAACACAAACAATGCGATCAGAACCAAAACGATTGCATATTTCGATAAAAAATCTCCTACATTAAACTTCCTTTTCATGCTCCTAATCCCCCAAATTCTTGACCTGACGCAAGCTCCAGTATTCTTTCTTGCGAGTATTCACCTGCACAAAGTTCACCATTTATATGGCCTTCATACATTATAATAATGCGATCAGACATACCAATCAACTCTGGCATTTCGGATGAAATCATAATGATACTTTTACCGTCCTTAGTCAACTCGTGCATCAGATGGTATATTTCCTGCTTAGCCCCAACATCAATACCTCTCGTTGGCTCGTCAAAAATCAAAACATCGCATTTTGTTGCCAGCCATTTAGCAATAACAACTTTTTGTTGGTTCCCGCCGGAAAGGTTTCTGGTTTTCTGCTTTAACGTTGGTGTTTTAATGCTTAAATCACTCTGCAGCTTTTCAGAAATTCTCATCTCCTCTTTTGTATCAACAAAAATCCATCTTTTGATTTTACCGAGAATGCTAAAAGTGATGTTTTCTTTGACCTGCATCGACAATATCAAACCATGCTTTTTACGGTCTTCTGGTATAAGTCCGATACCATTCTGAATCGCATGTTTTGGAGATCTGACCTTAAGCAATTTTCCGTTCACTTTAATATGTCCTTTATCCAATGAATCAATTCCAAACAACGCATTGGCTGTTTCTGTTCTACCAGCACCAACCAGACCACCAAAGCCGAGTATTTCTCCCTTTTTTAATTTAAAAGACACATCATTAATTTTTCTTGTACAAAGACCGTCTGCTTCTAATATAATTTCATCAGTACTTCCTGCACCACCGGGAAATGTTTCGCCAAGTTCTCGCCCAACCATATGCGCAATAATTTCTTTTTTCGCAATCTCGTTTGTCTTTGCAGTGGTGATATACTGCCCGTCCCGCATAATAGAAACCCGATCACATATTTCAAATATCTCTTCCAAGCGATGCGAAATATAGAGAATTGTAACGCCTTTTGATTTCAGTTTTCTCACAACGTTAAACATCGCATCAATTTCATTAGTAGTCAATGGCGCTGACGGTTCGTCCATTACCAATATCTTCGCATTCTGCGATACTGCTTTTACTATTTCTACAATCTGTTGATATGCTACGCCAAGATCCATTACCTTGGCTTTCGGATCTACTTCTACACCCATCTCTAAACAAAGTTCACGTGTTTTTTTATTCATCTCAGCTTTACTTAGGAAACCTCCCTTGGTTTGCTCCCTTCCAAAAAAGATATTCTCTGCCACTGTCAAATACGGCACAAGGATAAATTCTTGGTAAATAGCCGAGATGCCAAGTTCCATAGCTTCGTGTGGCGTGAAGTGGCTATACTCTTTTCCATATATCTCCATTTTTCCGTCAGTAGGAACATGTGCGCCAGTCAATATTTTTATCAAGGTCGATTTGCCTGCACCATTTTCGCCTACAATCGCATGTACTTCGCCTTCTTCAAAATCCAAGCAAACATTATCAAGCGCTCTTACCCCAGGAAAAATCTTGGTGATATTTTTCATTTTTAATATCGTGCTCATTCTTTTCCCCCCCGCATAGGGAGCGCAACAGGAATTTCTCCTGTTGCGCTTTTATTAATCCCCTTTGTTTTTTGTACTAGTTTATTGCTACCATCCAAGTGCATCCTGCCATTTCGGTGCGATGTCAAAGAAAAGTGTCTCGCCTTTTGAGCCATTCATAACATAATCGTACATTACGTTAGCAACGTCAACACCCGTCTGATAAGGTTGAATGTCGGAACTAACTCTGAAATAGCTGCCTGCAGTGTTCATCGCAGCAATCGCCTCGTCCGTGTAATCAGCGCCGCCTATATAGTAGTTTTCATCTTCGATACCTAAGTTCTGGACTGCTTGCCATGCGCCAAGTGCCAACTGATCATTTACGCATGATATAACATTAATCTCTGGATTTGCAAGCAAAACAGTCTCTGTTACAGTCATCGCTTCCTCGATAGATTCTGCACTCTGTCTCGAAACAATAGTCGCATTCGTTAGTTCTTTGATCTTGTCTTCCATTCCGTTTCCGCGAAGAATAACTGCTTCAACATGGTCCAGTCCTAGAATCAGAACGTTAGCTTCGCCGCCAAGCTTCTCATTGATCCATTTTGCAGCTGCCATTCCGTTAGCAACGCCATACTCATAGTCATCAACGATAACGTTTGCATCTGCGCCCTCAATACCCTGAGCTTCACCGACAACAATGATGCCGGCTGCTTGAGCCTGCGCTGTAATCTCTTCCAAGCTCTTAGTATCAACGGGACAAGCAGAGATTGCATTCACGCCCATTGCAATCCAGTTTTCAAACTGGCTGTACTGTGCTGCCGCATCATAAGCCGGGTCTGCAACCAATGCTTCCACACCAAGTTCTGCACATCTG
>JABGQS010000050.1 GCA_018648645.1 Clostridia bacterium | reverse complement strand
TGTCCAGCCTCCAGCATTGTTTTCGCTTCGCTATAATCTGCACCCGCCCGCACCGTATCGTATATTTTTACTTCGTTAACGCAAGCCAGCTTACTTAGCTCATCCACTAAATAAGTTCGCGCGATTTTTGCTCGCGGCACGAGCACACGGTCGCTCGGCTGCAACACATTTCGCATCATATCGACCACTGCTTCCCCCACAAACTCTTGCGGCACATAATCGGAGTTAATGCCATACTGCCAAAGCGCATTTGCCGTGCCTTGTCCAATCGCAACCACCTTTACACCTCCAAGTGCTCTGGTGTCCTTTGCCGCCAATCTCAAAGCATCAAAGAATATCCGCACGCCGTTTTCGCTTGTGAAAACAACATACTGATAACTCTCCAGTTTCTCAATTTCTCTCGCAAGCACATCTGCGTTGATTGGCTTCACTGCAATCATCGGCATCTCGATAGCTTTGCCGCCAAGCTCATTTATGCTTTCCAGCAACTTTGAGCTTTGCGCCCTCGCCCGAGTCACAATGATTTTCTTGCCAAACAGCGGCTTCGTTTCAAAGAAACTTAGCGCATCCCTTTTGGCTACAACCTCGCCGATAACAATGAGACCGGGTGCACCTATACCGCTTTTCTCTACAATTTCCGCCAGTGTGCCAAGTGTGCCGACAACCGTTCGCTGATACGGACTGCTCGCCCGATGCACTACAGCTGCTGTCATATCTGCATCCATTCCATGTTGCAGCAGCCCCTCGCAAATATTTCGTATATTCCCCATACCCATCAAGAACACAAGCGTTCCTTTTAGCTTTGCGTAAGTCTCATAATCTATAGCGTCGCTGCCTGCCTGCCGGTGTCCGGTAATCACATGAAAGCTTGTCGCAAGCCTGCGGTGCGTAATAGGAATTCCGGCATACGCAAGACCACCTATAGCAGAAGTAATACCCGGCACAACTTCGAAACTGAGAGAGTTTTCTATAAGTGCCTGCCCTTCTTCTCCGCCTCTGCCAAACACAAACGGGTCTCCGCCTTTTAGTCGCACCACAACGTCATGACGCATCGCTTTATCGACTATTAGCTGATTTATTTCCTGTTGGCACATAGTATGATTGCCCGCTTGCTTGCCGACATAAATGCACTCGCATTCTTGGCTCGCATGTCCCAACAACGCCGGGTTTGCCAGCCAGTCGTATATCAAAACATCCGCTTTCGCGATCGCCTTTTGCCCTTTTATTGTCAGCAGCTCCGGGTCTCCACAACCCGCTCCCACCAAATATACTTTACCCATTTGCCAATTCCCTCTTTATCTCAAGCGCAAGCGCTTTCCCAACGTTCTCGTGCTCGCCGATTCTACATCTCGCTTGCTTCTCCACAAGCCTTTCGTCCGTGCCAAACAGCCCCGTCAAAACGATATCTTCACCATCGATTTGCGCATACGCTCCCGTTGGCGCATGACATCCACCCTCAATATAAAACAAGAATTGTCTCTCTATCTGCGCTTGCAAACTCGCTTCGTCATCTCTCAAATCGGCAAGAAGATCGTGCATTCGTTCATCGCCCTCTCGAATCTCTAAAGCGAGTATTCCCTGCCCGGGCGCAGGCACCATCTCGTCTACACTCAGCGGCAATTGCGTAAACTTCTCATCGCAAAACCCAAGCCGCTTTACCCCAGCCATCGCTATCACCACACCGTCAAGATTGTCCTTTTCTATTTTGTCTATACGCGTTTGTACATTGCCACGTATATCCACAACGTTAATGTCAGCTCGCGCTCGCCTAAGCAATGCACTTCTGCGCTTGCTGCCCGTGCCGATTGTTGCGCCGTTTGGCAGCCCATCGAGATTGCTTATCTCATGCTTTGTGACCAAAACATCGCGCGCATCCTCTCGCCTTGGGCAGTACGACAACACAAGCCCATCCGGCAGCACCGCCGGCATATCCTTCATGCTGTTGACGGATAAATCAATTCGCCCATCAAGCAGCGCATCCTCAATCTCTTTGACGAACAGCCCCTTGTCCCCAATCTTGTGCAGCGGAACATTCGCAATTATATCGCCCTTCGTTTTAATCACCTGCACATCAATCTCGATATCCGGATGTGCCGCTCGCAGCTCACTTGCAACCCAATTCGTTTGTACCAGCGCGAGCTCGCTTCCCCTTGTTCCGATTCTAAGCTTCATTCTCTTCCTCTTTTCAATATATCTTCAATATCGTCCGCACTCATTTCCAGCGCGCGTCTTAACAGCGCGTGGTTATCTTGTGAAATAATCTCGCCACGCACAACCGCATTGCGCAGCCTTGCGTGCGTTTCAAATCGCGCTGCCGTTTGCTCGTCAATCTCGCCCACAAACTTCTTGCACAGATGCTTTGCGAACCCCGGGTCCTTCCCATTTGTAGAAACGCTCACCGTTATGTCCCCTTTGTTTGCTGTAGCGTTCATATTCATATGCGAAACATTGGTAGCGCTGAGACACAGAATCCCAACGCCGTCACAATCATCAAATATCGCTTGGTTTAGCGCCTTGTCATCCGTCGCACATACAACGACAAAGAACCCCGCCTCATCACCCGTCTCATATTCCCTGAAAAAGATTTCACACGCCAGCTCTTCAAATAATACATCCACTTCAGGCGAAATCACCGTAACCACCGCTCCGCTTTTTATCAGCTTGCTCGCCTTGTGATACGCAATCTTTCCGCCGCCCACAACAAGCGCTTTTTTGCCTTCCAGATTTAGCGATACATTCAGCCCCATTTTTATACTTCCTCCATGTCATACAGATACTCTAACGCGCTTTTCATGCTCTCAATCTCGCTTTTCTTCTCCATGCCTTTCAATTGATTAATGGGCGTTTTTACAACCTGCCCAATGCACGACTTCACGATTTTTTGCATATTCTGCTCGTCCTTTTGCGACAAGTTGGTCTTCTTCTCAATCAAATCCCAAGTTTCCTTGTACACATCGTCGCACATCTTATTAATCTTATGGATTGTTGCGTCCAACTGCGCATTAACAACCCAGGCTTCAACTTCTTGCACTTTGCCGTCAATCTTTACCTCGATTATTTTCGCTACTTCCTCGCGATACACTTCGCTCTCGTCAACAATCGCTTTCAAGTCATCCACATCGTGATAAACAGCGCCGCGCAAGGACTTCATCTGCCTGTCCACGTCTCTTGGTACTGCCATGTCCATAAACACCACTTGGCTTAATAATTCAGGTAACCTCTCTGCCTTGACGATAATATGCGGCGATGCCGTTGCGGTAAACACGACATCCATGTTTGGAATGTGCTCATATCTCTCATCAAAATCAATCAGCTCAACTCTCGGGAACTCCTGCTGAATCCCCCGATACTTCTTACAGCTCTTGTGCACACGCTTGGTAAGATAGATATCCACATCCTGTCGGTCGTACAAATATCTAAGCAGCAATTTACCAATCTTGCCCATCCCCATAATCAATACATTTTTACCGCTAAGTCCGCCGATTTGCTGCGATATATATTTTACTGCGATGGACGAAATGCTCAGCGGACAATCCGACATTTTGTGTTCGCTCTTGGCTTTTTTGGCAAATGTGATACTCTCTCTAAACACTTTGTTAAGCACCTTTCCGCTGATTTTGTGCGCCAGCGAGAACGCATGCGCATCTTTGACTTGCCCAAGAATCTGGTCTTCACCCAGCACGAGCGAATCCAGCCCACAAGCTACCCTAAACAAATGCGTTATTGCATTGCGCTTCTCATAGCTGTAAAGGTAGCGCGCGATATCGCTGTCAAACACCGCTTCACAGTACGTGACCACCGTGTTTTTTGTCTGTATAATATCCTGTCCCGCAAAATATATTTCTGTACGGTTGCAAGTGCTAAGAATCACAAACTCGCCAACACCGGCCTGCCCAAGCTCCTTGGCAGTTTGCTCTTTTCTGCTCGTCGTAAACGCAAACTTCTCGCGTATCTCGACCGAAGCATTCTTATGACTTAGTCCAATAACTCCTATTTCCATGATGTCACTCCCACTTTATGCTGCTATTTTTCTGCACCGCCACACGGACAATGAAAAAAACAATATAAAATATCCTACTACTATTAATATATTCGCCAGCGAAAATGCCTCATACGTTGCAATCGCTCTAAGCATCGTTGACACGTGCGTCAAAGGGAATATATATATAATCTCTTTTAGCACGATAGGCAGCTGGTCTACCGAGAAGAACGTACCGCACAAGAACGTCATCGGCAGCATTACAAACGTGCCAAAACGGGTCATGTCTGCGTGCGACTTTACAAGCAGTGCGCCCAGCATCCCAAGGCACGAGAACGTCAACCCTGACAGCAGCATGACGAGCACAAAAGAGGCTGTGATGTTGAGTCGCACATCAAACAGAAACGATATTCCAAGCACTATTGCACCGCAGTACAATCCGCGCAATGCCCCCGCAATCGCTTTGCCGCTGCAAAAGCTGATAGCCGACAACGGCGCAATCAGATATTGTTCAAACGTTTTGTCATACAGCCTATTGGTGTTCAGCGTAATCGAAATCGCCCTATAACTAGAGTTCATCGTCGTCAGCGCAATCACACCGGGTATCAAAAACTTTATATACGTCACGCCTTTGAGCGAAAACCCGCCGCCCAACCCAAACCCGAACGCGATGATATAAAGTATCGGCGCAATTACCGCGCTCGCAGTAATCTTGAAAAACCCTCTTTTAAACACAATCCATTCGTCCCACAATACCGGGGCCAGTTCACTAAACATCCTCAGCTCCTCTTTCCGGGCATCACGCGCCTGCTCGTCAGCTTGACATACACATCCTCAAGATTCGTGCGCCTAATCAAAGCACTTTCATCCAAATCTACCGCATACTCGCTCGCCTTTTTGCGATCATCAAAATACTCGTAATTCGTTTGCTCATTATCAAAATGCTCCACCACATACGGCAATACAGTCTCAAGAAAGCCGTCCGGTGTATTCTCCGTCACAATCTTGCCTTCGCTCATCATACCGATTCGGTCGCACAATATACTCGCTTCGTCGATATAGTGCGTTGTAAGTATCATCGTCATGCCCCTGCCTTTCAGCTTCTTCAACAAATCCCAAATCGACCTGCGAATCGCGGCATCCAGCCCGACAGTCGGCTCGTCCAAAAACAATAGCTTTGGGCTGTGCATTACCGCACGTATAATCATCAGCTTGCGCTTGTTGCCGCCCGACAGCTTGCCGACCAGCTTATCGGCATCTCCTAACAGATCTGCGAACTCCAACAGCTCCTCCGCGCGATGCTTCCTTAGCTTTCTTGGCATACGGTGCAGCATACCGTGCAGCTTCAGCACTTCTCTAGGCGTCATCTCTCGCTGCAAACTAAAGTGCTGCGAAACCATGCCCAGCTGCTTTTTAACCGCTTTGTTAGTGCGCGTCATCCGCTCGCCGTTGATGTGTACCTCGCCGGATGTCGGCATAATAAGCGTCGCCAACATTTTGAGCAGCGTGGTTTTCCCTGCCCCGTTTGGACCCAGCAAACCATATGACACACCGCTCTCTATACTAAGATCGAGGTCGTCAACGGCTCTCTGGCTCCCAAATATTTTTGTAATGCGCTTCGTCTGTATCATTATCCGCCCTTATCTGTTTCCCAAACTGTTTAGAAACTCTATAAACTCATTATTGGTCATCGTGCCATTTGGATAAAAGTATCCGTCCTGAGTGTCCATCAACCCTGCGCCTACAACCTTCTTAATAATCTGCGCGTTCTCAATATCGGAAATGTCTTCAATTTGCACATCATATCCTGCTGCGCTCGTGTCATATAAGATATACAAAAAGCTCGCAATATCGCTGCGTGTCACGGCAGCGCTCCTATCGAAATGCTCTTGCCCGTCGCTATTCTCAAATCCGCTGATGTAGCTGCGCATCACAGCCGTCTCAATCACATCAAAATCCTCGTCCTGCCACACCACGTCGATGAACTTACCGTAAGTATGATTGTACTTCTCAAACTCGTAATAGTCTGCCGACGAGTTCGTAAATATCGGCGTGTGATAATACTTCACCACAATCTGCACAAACGTTTCTCTATCCAAAACTTCATCATTCTTATAGCTATCCAGCGAGTCGAAAATCTCGGGGTACAAGTATCTTGCAATCTCACCCACACCCGTTGCGAACCTGAACGTGTACGCGCTGATAACAACTCCGTCAATTTCATACACCCTGTCGTCCTGCACGGCCTTCACATCGTCAAACGCTTTTCTTTGCGCAATCGACACCAACGATGAGCCGGGATCTCGCACTCCCTGCAATGTAAGATACACATCAATTTCGCCGGCTTTTTCGAATATCTTCTCCAGCCCATACGGCGCAGAAGTCACTCCGCTAAACTCCGGCCGTGCGTCGTGCGCTATGTTGCTGCCGCCTGCATACTCCATCGCGATATAACAAAGCGATTTTGGCGATGCCGTTTTGCATCCGCTTTCAGATATCTCGAAAAATACGTTTTGGCGCTTGCTCGCAGTCGCTGCCAGCAAACTTATCGCATTAAGCTCTGCATAAAAATCGTCAAGCATGCTCCCGAAGCTGCCCTGTTTGCCTGTCAGCATCGCCAGTTTTTCGATGTATATATCGAACTCTTCGAATGACTCGGGCAGCAATGATACAACGAGCAGTCCTGCCGTCTCAAGCTTTGTCACAAACGCCGAATGCTCCTTGTTTACGATTGGCGCAACAAGCACCAAGTCGGGCTGTGCATCAACGATTGCCTGCGCGTCATAGTCGATATCCAGCGAATATCTTGGCAGCTCCGACACATCTGAAGGAAAAACCGAACTTCGGTCAACTCCGATAACGGATGCGCCTGCCCCCAGCACAAACAGATTCTCTGTGTGGTCGCGGTACAAGCTGACGATTCGCGTATACGGACCATCAAGCTCGATGAGGTTGCCGACGTCATCCACAAACGTGTCCTCGTCAATAATCGAAGTGCCGGACTTCGTGCCGCCAATCATTACATTACATCCGCTTAGCGTAATGGCGAGCATCATTAATGAGATTACTATCCACATTCTTCTCGTCATCTAAAGATTGCCCTCCAACCGCTCAAGTATCTCAATCGCTTCATTCGCGCTCACTGTTTGATTCGGATAAAAATATCCGTCACTATCAACAAACATGATGCCGTTATCTACAACCTTTTGGATGATTGCCTCGTTTTCACAGTCCGCAATGTCTATAATGTCCGTGTTCTTCGCGCTCGTTTGATAATCGCCCATTATGTACAGCGTTAAAGCCAAGTCAGCTCTTGTCACCAAGCCATCCTTGTCAAAATACTCGCTGCCATCCTCGTTCTCGTAACTGCGCATAAAGCCGCTCATGACAGCAGTCTCGATGAAATCAAAGTTATCGTCGTTCCACTCCACATCCTCGAGTAATCCATACGTATGATTGTAGTATTCCCTCTCGTAGTAATGGCTGGATGACGGTATGAATATGGGCGTATGGCTGAACATGACCGTTATTGCCGCATAGCTTTCTCTGGTAAGTGCTTCGTCGCTTTTATAGACCGAGTAGTCGTCCATCACATCGGGATACAACATACGCGCAATCTCGCTTACACCTTTATAATATCGAAACGTCGGTGAGCTGATAATCTTCTCGTTCAGCTCCAGTATACGCATCTCCTGCACCGCTTTGATAGCGTGAAAGCCTTCTCGCTGCGGTATCGACACGATGCTTCCTCCGGAGTTCATCGCCCCTCTTTGTGAAATATACACGTCTATCTCGTCTGCCATAAGCATCAGTTTTTCGATGCCGTATTCTGCAATTGTGCTGCCGGTCTCTATCGCCACCACATCGTCCGCTATGTTGATTCCGCCCGCAATCTGTATCGCCATTGCCGGGTTCGAGTCTACCGTCACGGTTCTATAGCTCGATTTTGTCGCCTCAAAAAACACCGTCAGCTTATCCTCAATATCTCCCGTTTTGTCCGCAATCGCTTCCAATCGCTCAGCCAGCAGAGCAAGCTCACGCGTTGCGTTATCTTGCGTACCTGTCAGCATCGCCAGTATCATAATATACCTTTCAAAATCGCTGCTCGACTCTGGATATAGTGACACCACCGTCAACCCCGCGCTTTTCAACGCTTTTATGTAATCGGGATAATTTCGGTTAATAAACGGTCGCACAATCACCAGGTCCGGAGCAGCCGCTATCAGCGCCTCCGGACCTTCCCGATAATCGTACATCGGCAAAAACGCAGCATCAGGCGGATATATAGAAGCTGTATTAACTCCAATTACTTTTTCCCCCGCGCCCAGCGTAAAAAGGTTCTCCGTGTGCGCCGAATACAACGATACGATACGCTCATACGGCTTCTCAATCGTAAACTTTGCGCCAACGTCATCAATAAACGTAAACTCATCTATAATCTCGCTCTGTCCCTCTTGATTAACAGCAGAGTTGCATGAACCAAGAGCAAACAAGATGCTCACACAAACGACTATTATAAGTATTCTTTTGCTTCTGCTTTTCATATGCTCAACCTGTTTGCTTACCTAGGACAATTCCATTGATTATTAGTTTTGCGCCAACGCATCGTACGCGTGCTGCACAAAAAGGTCTTGAATAGCTTCCAATTCGCCCAGCCCCTTCAATACGATATCCACATCAAACCCTTCGGACTTGAATAGGTTCTTCCAGCTGTCTGCGGTGTCACCTGCCATATCGTTGTGCGCATGGTCACCGGCGACAATCATCGCAGGTATCAACGTCACTTTTGTAATCCCACGCTCTTTCAAGCTGTCAAGAACCGTCTCGTACGTTGGAAATCCTTCTACGGTACCGACAAACACGTTTGAATACCCTTCGTCCTTGAACACATAATCGAGCGTTCCGTACGCGCTGTTGGCGTGGTGATGCGTACCGTGACCCAAAAGCACAACGGCTTCACTTTCACTCGTTTCGGGCATCTCGCTGCTTAGCGCACTCACAACCGCCAAATAATCATCATATGTCGTCAGCAGCGGTGTACTGACCGTCACTTTTGCGAACTTGTCGACAAACGGCTCGAGCTGCTGTATCATGTCATCCTTCTCTTCGCCATTGATGACGAGAGTAGGCACAATTAACACCTCACCATATCCCGCTTTATATATCCGCTCAATCGCTTCGCTAACGCTATCCACATCTTTGCCGTCTCTCGCCTCATAGATGTCTATAATAATCTGAGATGTATACGCATTATAGAAATCATACTCGCTAAACTCCTCGGCGAGCCTTTGCTCCGTAGCATCTATAGCCGCTTGCCTGCTTTCCACAAAGCTACTGCCAAAGCTGACGACCAACAGCGCTTTCTTGTTTGTGTTCCCGTTTTGTCCGCTGCATCCAGCCAGCGCAAACACCATTATTAGTACCAGCAACATCGCAATTTTTCTCATTTTTTTCCTCCGTCCAATTTCCTAAACTCCCCACAACTTTCCAATCCGCCCAATAAAAAAAGCCAACCCAAATGGCTGACTAATCAAAGTCCCTCCCACCGAGGTATCTGTACAGTTCACATTTCGGCAGGTCTTCCGACTTAGCATCATCCGAGGCTCCTCGCCTTCCCACTTTATACAAAGCAGTGGCATTAAAGGAGTTCGTCCGCTTTACGGCAACGGGGGTTGTACCAGATTCACACTGGTTTCCCTATTATTCTAATAATAGAACCAAAACGCATATTCAATTAAGTTCATTGTATCACTACTACAAGTGCTTATCTAGTACAATTCAACTATTCCTTATAACTATTTAGTAGTCTTATAAAACCAACAGGTAGTAAATCAGCCCCGCCAAAATGCCGAGCAACACAAATGCAAACACGACCGTCGCATACATCAAGCGGTTCATGCGCCCGATGTCCGAAATTTCTGGCTTTTTGATCTCGTCGCCTATCGTCGGTTTTTCTATAACCCTGCCAAAATACTCATGCGTGCCCCCAAGCTGCAAATCAAGCGCGCCCGCCGCCGCCGCCTCCGTCCACGCACAGTTTGGGCTTGCGTGCTTTGCATGATCGCGCCGCAATATCCTAAACGCGTTCTTGCCATTGCGCCGGGCGATGTACGCAGACAATGCCATCAACACCCCTGCAATACGCGCCGGAATGTAGTTCAGCACATCGTCGAACCGTGCCGATGCCCACCCAATATCCTTGTACTTCTCATCTTTATATCCAACCATAGAATCCAGCGTGCTCACCGCCTTAAAGAAATATGCCAGCACCGGTCCGCCAAGGAACAGATATAGC
>JABGQS010000005.1 GCA_018648645.1 Clostridia bacterium | reverse complement strand
CGCGCAGGTGAGACCGGACGCACCGCCGCCTACAACAGCTACGCTGCGACCGTTTTTAGGGAACACGACATCTATGCTGTAGCCTTTATCGTGCTTCATTGCGTAGTCCGCAACGAAACGTTTCAGCTCGCATATTGCCACAGGTTCGTCCACCGTGCCTCTTCGGCATTTGCTTTCGCACGGACGCGTGCATATTCTGCCGCAGACCGCCGGGAACGGATTCTCTTGGCGAACCAGGTTGTATGCTTCAACAAATCTACCCTCTGCGATAAGCGCCATGTAACCCGGAACGTTGACGTTTGCCGGGCAAGCGTTTTCGCACGGCGAAATGAACAGTTCGCTGCAAACGCCCGCTCTGCAATATTTGTCGTTGATGTGTTCCTCAAACTCTTCTCTGAAATAATTGATTGTGCTGAGTACAGGGTTCGGCGCTGTCTGCCCAAGCCCGCACATTGCAGTTTCTTGTATCGTTTCGCCAAGCTCGACGAGCAGGTCGATGTCGCCTTCCTGCCCTTTGCCGACTGTTATGCACTCGAGAATCTCGAGCATACGCTTTGTGCCGATACGACACGCTGTACATTTTCCGCACGACTCGTCCTGTATAAAGTCCATGAAATAGCGCGCGGTGTCGACCATGCATGTGTCTTCGTTCATTACGATGAGTCCGCCGCTGCCCATGATAGCTCCGAGTTCTTTGAGTGTTTCATAATCAGTAGGCACGTTCAGGTTTTCTGTTGTTACGCAGCCGCCAGAAGGTCCGCCGATTTGCGCGGATTTAAACTTCTTGCCGTCCTTAACACCGCCGCCGATTTCGAAAATGATATCGCCGAGTGGAATTCCGATGGGCACCTCCACGATGCCGGTGTTTACAACGTCGCCTGCAAGCGCGAACACTTTTGTGCCGCTGCTTTCCTCTGTGCCAAACTGCGAGTACCACTGCCCGCCCTTAGCGATGATTACAGCTACATTCGCAAGCGTTTCAACGTTATTAATTATTGTCGGTTTTCCGTAAAGTCCTCTTTGGAACGGGAACGGGGGTTTTTGCTTCGGCTCGCCGCGCTCGCCCTCTATCGACGCCATCAGCGATGTTTCTTCGCCGCACACGAAAGCGCCTGCGCCGATACGAATCTCGATGTTGAAATCAAACCCGCTGCTGAGGATGTCTTGCCCAAGCAAACCATTCTCGCGTGCGTCTTTGAGTGCAACCGTCATGCGGTCTACCGCGATTGGGTATTCTGCACGTACATAAATGTAACCTGTGTTTGCGCCGATTGCGTATCCGCCGATAATCATGCCTTCTATAACGGCGTGCGGATCGCCTTCGATGATGCTTCTGTCCATGAACGCACCCGGGTCGCCCTCATCCGCGTTGCACACCAAGTATTTTGTGTCAACGTCCTGATTTGCAGCTGCTTCCCACTTTACACCTGTCGGGAAGCCCGCGCCGCCGCGGCCCTTGAGCCCCGACGTTTTAATCTGCTCAGTCACTTGCTCGCTCGTCATTTCGTTGACTGCTTTGTATGCCGCCGCGTAGCCGTCGTTCGCGATGTACGCGTCGATGCTGGCGTATTCGATAGCTCCACAGTTACGAAGCGCAATTTTCACTTGGTTCTTAAAGAATCCGATGTCGTCGATGATTGGTATGTGCTTCTCGAGCGACTCGTCAAAGAACGTGTATCTTTCAAGCACTTCGCCTTTTGTAATGTGCGCTTTGATGATTCTCTTAGCTTTCTTCTCCGTGAGGTCGGTATAGAATACGCGCTCCGGCAGTATCAACATAACCGGACCCACAGCGCAAGTGCCCATGCAGCCCGTCTCGTATACCGGGATTTCCTCGCTGAGTCCAAGTGCTGCGATCTCTTCTGTTACCGTGTCGCGGATGACGCTGCAGTTGGACGATACGCAGCCTGCTCCGGCACATACGTATATGCGATGCGAGAATTTTTCCTGCGCTTCGTTGTATTCCTGCTTTATGCTTCCTAGCTGCTCAAATGTTTTAATGTTTTTCATAGTTTCTCACACCCCCTAACCTTTCCTGTACTCGCCGAGTATTGACCCGAGCGTGTTTACGTTTACTTGTTTGAAAACGATGTCATCGATCATCATTGCGGGAGCCAGCCCACACGCTCCGATACATCGTGCAATCTCTAAAGTGAATAGTCCGTCTTCGGTCGTCTCGCCGATGTCTACGCCCAGTTTGTCAATCAGTCCTTCGACGATTTTCTTGCCTCCTCGCACGTAGCACGCCGTGCCCATACACACACGAACTGTGTATTTGCCTCTTGGCTTCGTCGAGAAGAACGAGTAGAACGTGACAACACCCGAAACCTCTGAAAATGGCATGTCGAGTGCGCTGGCAATGTGCCTTTGCAGCTCCTCGGGAAGGAATCCATTGATTTCCTGTGCAAGGTGAAGTATCTGTATCAAACTGCCCTCTTTGCCTTTGTACAGATCGATCACATTGTCAATTTGCGCATACAACTCATCGTTGCATCCTGCGCATTCGCTGCCCTGCGGATCCTTAGTAGAAATTGTGCTCATCTTTTACCTCCTGACGCGTATTAAGTTACAGTTTGTCTGTTTTAAAATATTGTTTGTTAAAATTATAACAATTAAATGTGATGATAATATGAGGTTTGTGCACTAATATTTATATTTTGGGTAGTATTGTTATACTAATCGGTGTTTTCGTCACATTTCCCTCACATATTTTTTTGATAACGCTTGATTTATTTATATAGGGGGCGTAAAATATAAACGAATGGCGTATTCAGCCATTAATATATGGCTACAGAGGACAGTTATGAGCAAACCAAGGATTATTATTGCAGACAGCGACACCAGCGTGCGTGCTACAGTACGCAAGTATGTGGAGGACGCAGGATTTCTGATAGACGAGGCAGCGGACGGTATCGCTTTGCTAAAGCAGATTCGCAGGCACGTTTATGGCGTCATTATACTCGACCGGGATATTCCCGAGATTGAATCGTGGCAAGTTTGCCAGCAGATCAGAAAGAACGCCAATACCCCCATTATTGTACTCTCGGGCAATTCGACCGAGGAGGAGAAGCTCTCGTTTTTTGAGCTTGGCGCGGACGACTTTTTGAACAAGCCGTTTTCGTGTAGAGAGCTTATCGCACGCATTAAAGTGATTTTGCGGCACATGGCGAATCCCGGCGAGCTTGAGCCGCGGCAAATCATGTATGATGAGTTGTATATAGATTTCGTTTCGCACGAGGTTTTTGTGCAGGAGAGAACAGTGAACCTATCGCCGAAAGAGTACAAGCTGTTGGAGTTTTTGGCGGGCAATCCGAACAAAGCGATGACCCGCGAAACCATCCTCAGTAATGTGTGGGGCGATGATTTTTTTGGCAGCGACCGAACGGTGGACACGCACATCAAATCGCTGCGCAATCAAATAAAGCCGTTTGACAGATACATAAATACCGTATGGGGATATGGGTATATGTTTAAGGCATAGATCGTCAACTAAAAAAAGACCGCCGATCGAAACTGATAGGCGGTCTTTGAGTATATCGCGAATACTCGCTTAGTCTTGTTTGTCCCAAAAAGCCTCGGCTTCCTCTTCCATTTTTTCAAGTCGGACGTAGTAGTCCGGAAACTCGTTAAGATGCGCGAGTGCGATTTTCATCGTTATAATCTCGTCATCGCCCGATACGTTGGTGACAAGGTCTGTCGTGCCGTGCTCTAGCTCTACGTTCATCCCGTTTGCCAGCTGCTGCGCATCAAACTTATCCCACGTTAAGCCAAACTCGTCACCTAGCTTCTTTGCCATTTCTTTCGTAAAAACATTCTTACACATAATAGACCTCCATTTGGTTTGCTAATCTTACATATATAATAATGCAAAACGCTACTTTTTGCAATGTGCGAAATGTTTTTCTAAACAAACATACAGTTGTTTGAACGCAAAACTTATACGCTGTGACGGGATGTCGATTGACTCTCTTGCCCAATGTCGTCCATGCCGTATTTCTGCTTGATTCGCAGAAGCTTCTTTCGCCATGGAATGGCGATGAGCCCCAAAAACACAACGGTTGATATTGCGTGAATCAAGTCAAAATATGAGCTGGCTGCGATCGACACCAAATACGCCTGCCAAGAAGCGTTTTCTACAAAGCCGTAAACGTTCCAAACGTTCATTATCAAACCAAACGCGAACGATGCGATGAAACCGTAGATGAGCAGAAACACGTTCTTTTTAAACACGATGGTCGATGAAAGCACTCCTGCCACGTATCCTATCAACCCCCATGCAAGCATTTGCCACGGAGTCCAAGGCCCCTGCCCCATCACCATGTTGGACGCGAGTGCAGAAAGCGCGCCTGTCAAAAAGCCCGCCTGGCTGCCGAACACTACGCCGGAAATGATGACGATGGCGGTAACGGGCTGTATGTTTGGCGCGAATGTGAACAGCGCTCTGCCAAGCGCGGCGATTACGCTGAGTACAACGATGGGCACGATGTCTCGCGGTTTTGGACGAAGACGCTCGAACCGCAGGAAGTATGGCACCATCGCGAGTATGACAACGGCGAGACTAAGCAGCGCAGTTTGCTGCACGTCAAGCATCGCCATCGCTACAAGCAGCGCAGCGCAAAGCACGATTGTAATCGGCTGAACTATTTTAAGAATAGTTGCTTTTCTTTGCATGCGTCTATCACGTCCTTTGGCGTTATCGCCTTTGGAATTATATCTCTGCTGATGCGGTTTGCAGACGTTGTATAAAACATGTTGCCCGCAAAGAAGTCCCTTGCTTTGTCGCGGCACATGACCTCGCCGTTAAATATCATTGCACACTCGTCCGAGTGCTCTGCTGCGAACTCGACATCGTGCGTCACAATCACGACAGCGTCACCGAGCGTGCATCTGTGTTTTAGTATCTCTGCCAGCTCATCCTTTGCGTATACGTCGATTCCCTTTGTGGGTTCGTCAAGAAGCAGTATCTTTGGCTCCATGAGCAGCAGCTTGCCCAGCGCAACCTTCTGCTGCTCTCCCCCGCTGATGTCGTACGGGTGCTTTTCGAGCAGCCCCGAGAGCCCCAACTGCGCAATGATTTCTCTGCGCTTGTCTTCATTATCGCTCGCCTCAACTAGGTCTGCGAGTACAGTGTCGCAGGCAAACATCGTTTTTGGGTTTTGTTCGAGTTTTGCGATGTTGTTCTTATATATCTCGTGTTTCTTATACTTGCTTAACCTTTTGCCATTGAGTTTCACCGTGCCGCGCACAGGCTCCAGCAAGCCCGCCATCACGGACAGCGCAGTCGTTTTGCCGCTTGCGTTGCCGCCGACTATGGACATCATTTGACCGCTGTTGACGACGACGCTGAAATTGCGCAACACAAAGCTCTCGTCGTATCTGAACCAGACGTCGCTTGTTTGCAAAACAGGTGCTTTTTTCTCTGATGTTATAGTTTGCTCAGCTTCGTCAAAATTTGTGCCGTTTGCAAGCGATTTGAGCCACGCTCTGCCCTCGCGCACAGACACAGGCACGCTGGTTTTCTCTCCGAGTGCCAGCGATATACGCGATGCGCTTGGAAGCGCTTTGCCGAATACGTGGTTTGGCTGCTCTGCCATGTTTTCTATAAGCTGCTTTGGGCTGCCAAAGAACTCGCTGGCTCCGTCCTTCATAAGCAGCACTTTGTCGGAAAGGCTTAATACGTCCTCCAGCCTGTGCTCCGACAATATTACCGTAGTGCCAAGCTCTTGGTTTATACGCCGAAGCACCGTTAGAAACTCCTTTGCGGCGATTGGGTCCAGCTGCGCTGTCGGCTCGTCCAGTATGATTAGTTTTGGCTGCATTGCCATCACTGCGGCGAGGTTGAGCATTTGCTTTTGTCCGCCCGATAAAGAGAACACGTCGCTCTCGAACCACGCGTTTATGCCGAAAAAGTGGGCTGTTTCCGCAACGCGTCTGCGTATCACCGGCGTAGGCAGCCCAAGGTTCTCTAGCCCAAACGCAAGCTCGTGCCATACCGTGTCTGTTACGATTTGGTTGTCCGGGTTTTGGCGCACAAAGCCGATTTTTGACGCTGATTCCTTTGCATCAAGGTCGGCAAGTAATGTGCCGTTATAGTATATTTCACCGCTGCTTTTGCCGTGCGGCGCGATTTCTTTTTTCAAGTTTCGCAGCAGCGTCGTTTTGCCACAGCCCGATTGTCCGCAGACGAGAACGAACTGCGATTTTTGGATACTCAAATCCATGCTGTCCACCGCATTCACGGTTGCTTTTGGATACATAAACGAGTAATTATTTAGTCGTATTATCTCCATTTGATTGTCTCCCTAAGTTCCAGCAGCAGCGGAAAGCAAAGCAGTATTGCGTAAAGCACATAACCGACAATGCCGATTGGTGCGATAAGTTCTCCCCCTGCGGTTGGATAATATACGTATGTGTTAAACGGCACGATCATCATGTATATCACAGCGCCGACAAGCGCCGTGATGATGACGCCCGTAATGATATCGTGCGGTGACCACTTGAACGCTGTGAAGGATGTGCGCTTAGCCACGCCGTATCCGCGCGCGTTCATCGACTCTGCCGTCTCGATGCTGTCTTCCATCGTCCAGCTTAGCAATATTGAGCTTGCCCTAACACCGTGCGCAATACGCTTGCGCCGAGTTTCTGCTTGGATACCCATAGCTTTTCCTGCGTTTGTGATGCATTTTATCTTGTACCTTGTAGTCGGCACCAGCCGAAGTATCATTGACAGCATAAGTGCGATAGTCGGCATCGCTTTGCCAAACAGGTGCAGGAACTTTTCATTTGTCATCAGCTTGTTATAGCACGTGAACCATATGAAAATGCACGCGAGCATACCGCCCGACGCCATGCCGAAAAGACACGCTTCGAGAGTGATTGGGTTGTCGAACATGTAAAAGAGTATTGTAACGCCGTTGTGGTTGAACAGCGGGTTGATTATCGAAATAATAACGAACATGACTGCGACGAACCGCAGCGTTTTTAGATAACTTTTTACGCCGTTTAAGTAAATCGAATAACCGCTGGCGGCTAAAAACGATATGATAATACACACGGGGTTTAGCGTGATCATGGAAAATATGAGTGCCGCCATGATGTAGAGGAACACGACGGCAGGATAGTATAGATGAAATATGTGCTTCATCGCTCTCCTTAGTATTGTAAAACAGATGACCTCACAAGGAAGCCATCTATGATTTAGCTAATATTGGGCTAGAGGTCTTCACCGCTGTTCATGGTGTATTTCCAGCTAATAATTTCGCCGCCAAGCAGCGTGATATTGCCTGCGCTTGACAGTATATATTCTCCGTCCACGCTGAACATCCAGCCGCTTTGCGCGCTGACCGGCGCTACGCCGTCAATCGCTTTGACAAAAATAGATGCGCCGCTGCCAATCTTGGATACTGCGATGCCTTTGTCACGACACACCCTGCTGATTACGTCCCAAACGGTGTCTGACGGCTCAAGCACTACTTGCATCTCGTCAAGAATCCAGCCGTCTGCGGGAGCACCCGCCACCTCGGCCTTTGTCGCATTGCGACAGTCGATTGATAATGTCACCGTTGCTTCCTTGTTAGTTGACTCTGTTGCCGTAGCAGTAGTTGGTGCCTGCTCTTCGGGTAGCGCAAGCGTTTCTTGCGGGTGCGTTGGAGCACACCCTGCAAGAACCATTAGCGCACATAATATGATGAGTATTATTTGAACTGTTTTTTTAGTTTGCATCTTTTCTCTCCCTGCAGCTTAGTCGGCGCTGCCTATTGCAAACAGAAATCCTGAGTCGTTTGTGTAGTAAAGCGTGCCGTCATCCCCCGCGATAATGGATGCCGAGGTCGCGTTTTGATCTGCCGTGTCGGGTGTAAACAGCGAAGCGATATCTGCCGCGCTTTGACCTTTCGCGTCCTTGAGCACCGTGATGCCGCCCGGCAGCGCGTTGATTGAGAAGTACACATAGGTGTCACCATACGCCGTTGTCACTACAGGCGTTCCCTGCACTCCGCTGATTGCGATATCGTCGCCCGACCAGTTGTCCACGCCCGGTACCTGTGCCGAGTATACGCTCGTCATTGTTTCAGCGTCGATTACGAAGAACCCTGCGCCGCCAAGGAAGTCTCCTGTTCCGACGTACACTCTGCCGCCCGATATAACCGGCGTTGTTGTCGTTTGGGCACCTAGGTCACAAAACTGCATCGAAGCCTGCTTGATGCTACCGTCTTTGGCGATGTCAACGCTCATCAGACCGCCTTGCGCTCCAAATTCCGCCGAAGTGCCAAAGTAAGCTTTGCCGCCTACGTAAGTAATCGACGTTGCGATTTTTGAGCCGACGTTGTACGAGTCTATCATAGCGCCGGTAGACGCATCGATTGTCTGTAAGTCGCCCTCTACGCTGCCAACGATAGCGATGTTGTTCTCTGTTATCGCTATGCCGTTCCAGTAGTAAGCAAGCCCATCGCTGTAGGCGAAGCTCAGAGGTTTTACCTCGTCCGCGCTGCCCGTATCATCATCCGCGATTGTCATGCTGATAACCGAGCCGGCTGTCGGCACAAAATTCTCGAAGTCGTATCCGCTGACTGCAATGTATAGGTTGTCGCCGCTGACCGTGATTGGCGAAAAGCCGTTCATGCCTTCTATGCCCTCGCTGACCCAAACGGTTTGCATTGTTGCTGTGTCAACCGCTTCGATATACCCGTTGGTAAAATCGTTTACGAATGCAAATAGCATTCCGTCCGCATACGCAATGCGCGGTGCAAACGAGCTCATACCCGCCGTAAGCGTTGCCTCGCCGACCTGCTCGCCCTGCATATCGAGTTTCAAAATCGCAAGCCCGTTGCCGACGTAGATGTTATCGCCAACAACGATTACGTTGCTGTTAGCGTCCCAGCTCTCAGCTTCTTTTACTACCGATTTAAACTTAAGTGTCGCCTGATCTGCGGTTGTTGGGGTCTTTGCATCCGTTACTCCGATGCTGCTGCCCGATTTGCTTCCTGTCCAATCAACAAGCAACCCTACGCATACTGCTGCGATTACCACAACTGCTGCCAAAATAATAATCAATACTTTCTTATTCACTTTCTTTTCCTCCTTATAAAATAAAAACTCCTCTGCTATTAACAACAAAGAAGTATTAAACATTGTACTCCGTCACTCGCAAAGCTAAACAATAACTATCGGTATTGGTGCTCTGGCTTGGCAATTTGCCTTACAGTGGCGAGACCGCACAGGATTTTCACCTGTTTCCCCAAAAAAGAATTGAATTCTTTACCGATACGGTTTATTAAATTTTCTGGTATCATCATACATCTAATCAAAGCAAATATCAAGTAAAAAAGCTGCTATCACTTATAACTTTTTTGTCATTCGTAATGCTTCTTGTATGTATAATCGTACACCATATCATAGCGCTCGGGGTTAATTAGGCGCGCTTGCACAACGAAGCGTAGGTTGTCGTTATGGCTGTTTGTGCACGTAGACAGCGTGATTACAACGTCGTCGCCGCTTAGCACGATGTCCGTAGTGAGCGCGCTCTTCTCTGCAAACACCCGCGCAAGAATATTTGCAAACAGCAGCATTCTTGTTGCGCAAGATGCCTCATTGCTGATACAATCTAATTATTGTTTTGGAGGTGCGAAATGGATATACTTTTGGTTGGTGGCGCGGGCGGTCTTGGGTGCGCGATAAGCGCGTATTTGGCAGAGCGCGGATACAGGGTGTTCTCGTGCGATATCGGCGATGCTCACTGCATGCACAGTAACGTCGTTAAGATGACGATGGATATCACTAATCCCGCCAACATCCGGGAAACATTTGAGTCGGTGTCGCAAATGAGCGGCGGACTTGATGCCATCATCTCGATTGCGGGAGTGTATGTGATGGATTCGCTGATAGAGATCTCCGAAGAAAAGCTGGCGCATATATTGGACGTGAATTTGATGGGGGTTTATCGCATCAACAAAGCGTTTTTGCCGCTGCTGAACGAAGGCGGGCGTATTATCATAACCACGAGCGAGCTTGCCGGGCAAAAGCCACTGCCGTTCAACGGCATTTATACCATGACAAAAAGCGCGCTGGAGACGTATGCTGACTCGCTTAGGCTGGAGCTTCAGCTAATCGGCGTAAAGGTTATCAACATAAAGCCCGGTGCTTTTGACACGCAGATGGTCAGCAGCACCGACGCGCAGGCCAAGCAGCTGATGAAAAACACCAAGCTGTATAAAATGGGCGCGCAGAAGTTTGTTGCAGTCATGCACTCGCAGACGGGAGGCGCAAAAGACCCCGACGTTTTGGCGAAGGTGTTCCACAAAGCGCTTACCGCAAAGTGTCCGAGAATGACGTACTATAAAAATGCAAGTGTTGGATTGAAACTGTACAGCATCATGCCGCGGCGTTTGCAGGCGTTTGTTATTCGGCTTATTTTGAAAAGCAAGTAGAAATAAAAAAGGAGCAAGCCAATGCGACTTGCTCCTTTTTTTGTATAAGCATTCTTGTTTACTTCATCAGTTTCAAGATGTCGTCTGTAAACGCGACAGGGTCGGCAACCGACAGCCCTTCAATCAGCAGCGCTTGATTGTAAAGCAGCTGCGTGTATAGGCTCAGCTTGTCTTTGTCCTCAATTTCGGCCGATTTCAGCACAGCGAAAATTTCGTGATTCGTGTTGATCTCGAGCACTTTGTCTGCTTTCATTCCGGGGTTATCCGGCATTGCGGCAAGCACTTTCTCCATCTCGATAGAAAGCTCGCCGTCAGTTGCTAGACACACAGGGTGGTTTTTAAGCCGCTTGGATGCGCGCACCTTTGTCACCTTGTCGCCGAGGCTCTCTTTCATCGCGGTGAACAGCGCTTCGTTGTCTTTGTCTGCTGCTTCGTCTTTCTCGTCTGCCTCGAACCCAAGGTCGCTGCCCGACACCGATTTGAACTCCTTCTCGTCGTACGCTTGAAGAACGCGGATTGCGAACTCGTCCACATCGTCCGTGAAGTATAGTATCTCGTAGCCTTTGTCTGCCACCATCTCAGTCTGCGGCAGCGACGCGATTCTCTCATTCGACTCGCCCGCAGCGTAATAGATGTACTTTTGGTCTTCGCCCATGCGATCTATGTATTCTGCCAAGGTCACCACTTTCTTCTCAGTAGAGGAATAGAACAGTAGCAGGTCTTGCAAGTCATCCTTGTTCATGCCGTATTCGCTGTACACGCCGTATTTCAATTGGCGACCGAACGTTTCGAAGAACTTCTCATATCCTTCGCGATCTTTCTCCAACATGGATTTGAGCTCATTCTTGATTTTGGTCTTGATGTTCTTTGCGATGGTTTTCAGCTGTCGGTCGTGTTGCAAAAGCTCTCTCGATATGTTCAATGAGAGGTCTTCGCTATCCACCATGCCCTGCACAAAACCGAAATATTCGGGAATCAAGTCTTGGCACTTTTTCATAATCATCACGCCGGACGAGTATAGCTCTAGCCCGCGCTCGTACTCTTTGCTGTAGAAATCGAACGGCATGCTTTGCGGAATGTACAGTATCGCGTTATAGCGCACCGTGCCCTCTGCTTTGATGTGAATGTGCTTTGCGGGTTTGTCGAAACCATAACGTTTTTCGTTGTAGAAGTTCTCGTAGTCCTCGCCGGTTAGCTCGCTCTTGTTTTTGCTCCAAATCGGCACCATGCTATTGATGGTCTCCTGCTCGGTATAGCTTTCCGTTTCTTCGCCCTCTTCCGCCTGCCGAGTTTTCGTGACTTCCATCTTAATTGGGTAACGTATAAAGTCGCTGTATTTCTTTACAATGGACTGCAAGCGATAGCTGTCTAGATAATCGTCGTAGTTCTCGTCATCAGTGTTGTCCTTGACGTGCAGCGTGATGACCGTGCCGACATCCGCCAGCTCGCACGGCTCTATTGTGTAGCCGTCTGCGCCTTTTGACTTCCACTCGAAAGCTTGGTCGCTGCCGAGTGCTTTGCTTTTTACGCTGACAATATCGGCAACCATGAACGCTGAGTAGAACCCGACGCCAAACTGTCCGATGATGTCAAAGCCGTCCTTCTTTTCGATGTCGTCTTTGAAGTCCAATGAGCCGCTTTTTGCGATAACGCCGAGGTTGTCCTCCAGCTCTTTTTCGCTCATGCCGATGCCGGTGTCTCGCACGACAAGCGTTCTGCTTTCTTTGTCCGCCTCAATGCTGATATAGTAATCTTCTTGATTGAACGAAAGTTTCTCGTCTGTGAGTGCCTTGTAATAGATTTTGTCTATCGCGTCGCTTGCGTTGGAAACGAGCTCGCGCAAGAATATCTCCTTGTGCGTATATATCGAGTTAATCATCAAATCCAGCAGCCTTTTCGACTCTGTTTTAAACTTTCTCTTCCCCATGTTATTCTCCTTTGTTTATGCCAATTTGTTTAGCACTCCTCGCAACAGAGTGCCAATGTATACTTTATCATTTTTCCCCCGTTTGTCAAGGTGGTAAATTTGAATGTTTTGTAAAGAAAAAACTGCCATGATTTCGCATGACAGCTTTTTCGAGGGAAATGAAAAAGATATTATACTTGCAACACTTCGATGTCAAGGTCCGATATCGCTATTATCTCTTCTTTGTCTGCCTCTTTGTTCGTGACCAATGTGTCTATACTTGTGATGGCGTTGATGTGCGCGAAACCTTCTCGGGCGATTTTGGTATAGTCGGCAACGGCAATTGTGCGGTTTGCTCTTGTCGTCATCTGCCGGCTTATCTCTGCCTCAAGATAGTGATATGTTGTGAGACCACTCTTTGCGCTAACGCCGTCTACAGCCGTAATCATTTTGTCCGCCTTGTACTTTTTCAGTTGATTCAAAGCATCATCACCAAAGGTGTATTGATACCGCGGGTCTAGGCTTCCGCCCAGAAGTATCACGTTGATGTTGCTCTGATAACTAAGCTCTTGCGCCACCTGAAGCGAATTTGTCACGATCGTTAAGTTCTTGATGTCCGCAATCTCTCTCGCAACGTAGTAAGTGGTCGTACCCGAATCGAGCATCAGGGTGTCGCCCTCGTTAATCATCGACTTGACCGCTTTGGCTATTCTCAGCTTCTCTTCCTGATTTACTGTCATGCGGTCGTTGAGCGACATGTTGAAGTACGCTTTTCGCGTGCTTACAGCACCGCCGTGAACACGCTGAAGCAGACCTTGCTGCTCCAGCTCGCTCAAATCGTTTCTTATGGTGACTTCGGATATGTTGAACTGACGGCTTAGGTCTGTAACCTTAACCTTGCCCTCGGCTCGCAGCATCTCAAGTATGCTGCTTCGTCTCTCGTCTATACCATTTTCTTCGAAATGAGCTGTACTCATGCTAAAATCCTCAATTTAGTCGTCAATTTTAACCCAAGCGTTTTTGTCTGCAGATTCGTAGCATTTTTCCATAACGTGCTGAATATATGCGCCTTCTGCAAACGACGGCGTAGACTCTTTGCCCTCGTAAACGTTGTTGATAAAGTTGAACAGCGAGTGCGCGTGCGGGCGTGTGAAACTTATCGTAAACTTAGGATTTGGGAATCCTCCGCCCGGCTTCTCGAACTTGCTCATGCAGTCGATTTTTGTGTATCCTTTGTTGCCGCCGTACGGACCTTCTTTGATTGTGTTATCGTAGTACTCAAGGTATCCGGCGTCCATAGAGTTGAAACGTAGCGCGCCTTTTTCTCCGTGGATCTCGAACCGAAGTTCATCGTTTGTTCCGCTTGCAACTTTACTGGCTTCGATGATTCCTGTTGGACCGCTCTTCATCTTTACCATAGTGATTGAAGTATCTTCGCCCTCTACCTTGACCATTTTGCCTTCGGCGTTTGGACGCTCGTCGTATGCGATATCAAGAAGCGTGTATGCGCTGTCGTACTCGCCGAGAAGACCATACATCAAGTCGAACGCGTGCGAACCGAGGTCTAGCAATACGCCGCCGCCGCCAAATTTCTTGTCTTGTTTCCAGCTTAGCGCCTTCATCGGGTTTGTTCCGCTGGCGTGCAAATAGCTCGTCCTAAAGAGATACGTTTTGCCAAGCTTGCCTTCGTCGATCAACTTCTTTGCGAGCATCGTTGCCGGATAGAACCGCATTTGCAGCGCCATCTGGGTCGTCTGACCTTTTACGTCTTTAAGCGCTTCGAGAACTTCTGCGCTCTCGGTGCTGTTTGATGTCAGCGGTTTGTCGCAGTATACGTGCTTGCCCGCTATGAGCGCTTTGATTACGAGGTCTTTGTGAAACACATTTGGTGTGCAAATGCTGACCACGTCAATCTCGTCGTTGTTAAGTATATCGTCCGGGTCCATTGTCGAAAACTCGAAGCCCTGCTGTGCTGCTGCAGCCTCGGCAACGCCGGGTACTGTGTCGCAAATTCCTTTTAGCTTAATCGTGTACGGCAGGCCTTGATAATACAACGGTATAGTTTTGTAACCGTATGAATGCATTTTGCCCATAAAGCCGTAGCCGATGACTCCTACGCCAATTTCTTTCATGGTTTTCTCCTTAAAGTTATTAAATCTCTAGAACTTATAAAGCTTTCGATAAAGCAGCGCTATATGCTATTGCCTTACCGAAAGCTCTAAATTTTTTAGTCTAGTATCCGAGTTCTTTTTCTGTCTCAAATATTGCTTCGTCAATCATGTCCATGCCCTTCATAGCCATGTCGTCTTCCATGATTAGTGGCGGTGACATTCTTAGGATATGTCCTGCAGGAATCCAAGCAAGACCCTTTTCAAAAGCCTTCTGGTACACCATTTTGCCGGCGATATCGAGCGGCTCTTTTGTTGCTTTGTCTTTGACCAGCTCTATACCAAGCAAGCAGCCTTTACCACGAACGTCTCCGATAATCGGATGCTCAGCCTTCATTTTTTCCATTCTTGTGTTGAACAACTCGCCAAGGTGTGTAACACGCTCGTTGATGTTCTCTTCTTCCATAATCTCGAGACAAGCAAGCGCTGCAGCACAGGCCATTGGGTTTCCGCCGTAGCTTGATGAAGCAGATATCTTTTCGAGCGCGTCGCTGTATTTGTCGCTGAGGCACATTGCTGTAACAGGGAAACCGTTGCCAAAGCCCTTACCAAGAGTCATGATGTCCGGTGTAGTATTGTAATGCTCCATAGCAAATGTTTTGCCTGTTCTGCCCATGCATGTCAGCACTTCGTCAGCAAATAGTAGAATGTCCTTTTCCTTACACCAGTCTGAAAGCAGCGGAATAAAGTCGTCCGGAGGAATAATCGTGCCGCCCCAGCCCTGTATTGGCTCGAGAACAACTGCTGCAACTTGCTGCGTTGTTTGGTTTACATACATGTTTTCGAGGAAGTCAATGTACTCTTTGCCGCTGTTTGGGTTCTTAACCGGCATTTGAGGTCTGTAAGTATCCGGTCTTGGCGCCAGGAAGAATCCCGGTGGACGCAGACCCTGTGACGGGTTAGAAACAGCAAGTCCGACGCTGCCCATTGATTTACCGTGGAAGTCTCTCCAGAAAGAGATGAACTCTGACTTGCCTGTAGCAACACGAGCAGCACGAAGACCAGCTTCGACAGCCGTTGTGCCGGAGTCATATAGCTGGATAGAGTTAAGATCGCCCATTGTTGTTTCAGCAAGCTTTTCGAGCAGAAGCATCTTGACTTCTGTTGTGAAGTCATGACAGTTCATCAACTGGTGAGCGTATTTGGCAACCGCTTCGCTTACTTTTGGATGACAATGTCCATAGTTGGTTACATAAATACCTGATGAAAAATCGATGTATTCGTTGCCATCAACGTCAGTCATCGTACAGCCTTTGCCAGATTCGAAAACTACCGGAAACAGTTTAACCTGTCCGGAGTAACCTTTCATTATCTTTGAAGCTCTTGCATGATATTCTTTGGATTTTGGTCCCGGAAGTTCTGTCTTGACGTTTGGTAGTGTGTCAAGATCTACCTTTGCCCAATCTTTATCGTACATGTGTATCCTCCTTATGTTTTGGTTTTGTTTTACTTTCGTTTCTATTTTACTTTAAATTCGTTTGGCTGTCAATTATAATGTGAGAGTTTTTATTAAATATGTGTTTTATTCGGAATAAGATTGTATTACATCAAGAAAAAATGTTGCGAGTTGCCGCATTTGCATAAAAAAAGCCTCGCAAAAGCTGCAAGACCGGTAATCTTAGTTTTTTATTTATGCGCCATATAATCGTGGTACAAGTCCTCTATCGTTTTCGTTTTGCCCGTTTCTCTGTAGCCGTCGGAAAAGAAGCAGATAGGCAGGTTGCCGTTGCGCCTGTGGTGCGCAAGACACTCGCAGCACTTCGCATAGCGGTCGCAGCTCGTTGCGCTGCATGGGCAGCTGATAGTGTTATCACAAGACATAGTGTACTCCTTACTTGTTTTTCATATAGTCGCGATACAGCGCTTCTATAGACCTGTCGTAAGTTCTCTCTCCCGCTTTGCTGAAAAGACACCCGGGAACTTCGTTCATTCTGTTGTGATAGGCGATGCACTCGCAGCACTTTCCGTGCCGAGAGCAGCCCCTATAGGTGCATGTGCAATCCATTGTATTTTCGCAAGTCATATCAATTCTCCCTTGTCGTTATTTGCTCTCTGCGAGCTTTGCTGCCTCGTATACCGGCAACATGTTGTTGTACAGCGACATGAACACGCTGTAGTATTTGTCGTATTTCGTTTGGTTTGCGCTGTTTGGGCTATAGCTTTTGTTGACGTCGATGAGCTGCTCGCACGCTTGCTCTACGCTGTCGTAAAAGTTGCACGAAACTGCGCCGAGAATCGCCGCGCCGAGTGAAGCAGCTTCGCCGTGCTTCATCTTGATAATCTGCTTGCCCGAAACGTCCGCTTTGATTTGGTTCCAAAAGTCGCTGTTTGCACCGCCGCCTACGCTGCGAATCTGGTCGATTGCGATGCCGAACGACTCGATAAACTCTATGTTTTCGCGCAACATGAACGCCACGCCCTCTAAGATAGCGCGAACAAAATGCGCTTTGGTACTGCCAAGGGTTACGCCACTGAATACACCCGTTGCGTCTATGTTGGTGTCGGGGCTAAGCTTGCCCGCAAAGTGCGGCATCAGCGTCAGCCCGTCGCTGCCTGCGGGAACAAGTTGTGCCATGTCGGTCAGTATGTCGTACACCGAGATGCCCTGCTCTTTTGCAAGCGCGGCTTCCATATCGCAGAACGTGTCCTTGAACCATTTGAAGATGATGCCCGCTGTGGTGCAGTACGGCAATATCAAGAATCGGTCGTCGTAATGCTTAAGATACGTCATTTTCTTGTCCATGTCGTAGACGGGTTTGTCGGTCGTTGCTGCAACAACAAGGCAAGTGCCCGTGACCTCGGATACCACACCTTCCTTAATGTTGCCGGCGCCGATGGCTGTGCACACCTGGTCTATGCCGACCGTCGTGACAACCGCGTTTTGCGAAAGTCCAAGCTCGTCCGCTGCTTGCGCTGTTATGCTGCCTGCTTGTGTGCCGCTTTTCAGAATGCGCGGAATTTTGTTTTTGTCGAGACCTGCAATTTCGAAAACCTCGTCATACAACTCGTCTGTGTTGATATTGAGATAGCCGGTTGTTGCGATAAGCGGCAGGTTGGTGACTTTCTGCCCTGTCAGCTTATAGATCAGATAGTCTTCGAGCAGCAGAAACTTGTCTGTGTCTGCGTATACGTCCGGCATTTTGTCCTTGTACCACTTTAGCTTGCAAATAGGGTTGGCGGGCCCGATTTCCGGAATGCCCGTCGTTTTGAAAAAGTCGTCGTGCCCGATGCGCTCTATGAAAAAGTCGGATTCGTCCTGCGCCCGCGCGTCTATCCAAACGATTGCGGCAGACAGAACGTTGCCGCCAAAGTCTATCGGAATCAGCGTTTCACCTTGGGTGGTGCATGTAATGGAAACCACTTCGCTTGCGTCGATTTCGCTTTCGACGAGCAGCTCTGACACAGCCTGCTTCACAACGTCCCAGTAGACCGCCGCATCAAGCTCTACGATGTCTTTTGCCGGAGTGCTTAGCTGATACTCATTGCCGGTGTCCGCAACAATGTTCAACTTTTCGTCGAAAAGGCTCGCCTTCAGCGATGTCGTGCCCATATCAAATGTAAGTAAGTATGCCATGTTTTCTCCAATTTATTATTAGCTGCGTTTATACAACGCGATTACGTCTTTGATTCCTTCTACGTTTTTCATGCCGTCGGTAGAGTTGAACTCGCTTAGGTTGCATGCCGCTGCGCCTGCGCTGAACAGAAGCGCAAACTCGATGTCGAATTGCTTATATAGTGAGTATAACATGCCTGCGCAAAACGCGTCGCCTGCGCCCACGCTGCCTTTGATGAAACCTTTTGGCAGTTTTAGCGAAGGAGTGAACGTGAATTTGCCGCCCTTGTCCATCGCGCACGCTGCTTCGGGTGCGTGGATAACCACGAGCTTGCCTACACCTTTGCTGAGCAGACTCTCGCAAACGATTTTGAGAAGCGCTTCATCAAGCTCTCCGTCCTTCCTGACAGGCAGACCGCACGTCATGGATGCTTCGACTTCGTTGATGATCAGGTTGTCGCAGTATTTGAGACTTGGTGTTACTATTTTGGCAAAACGGTCGCTGTTCTCGCTCACAACGTCCATCGATGTAACCATGCCTTTTTGCTTCGCAGTGAAAAGCGCGCGCGCCATCACGGTGCCAAACTGCTCGTCCGGCGCGTCAAAAGCGTCGAGCAGCAGCGCGTACCCGATATGAAAAAACTTTGCGTTCATATTTTCAAAGTCGATGTCACCAATACCGAACACGGCGTTTGCACCCCGAGCGTGGAAAAACGTTCGGCTTTTGTCATCCGCCGCGTTCATCACGTCGGTGAACGATGTTACCTCGTCCTTATTGACTTTTACGCCGTCTGTGTTGACACCGTGCTTTGCAAGCATGTCCACAACATATTGACCGTTACCGTCGTCACCAATCATACCGCAGGCGAACAAGTCCATCGACTCGTCTATCTTCGCGAGCTGTATGATGGTGTTTGTCGAGCATCCGCCGACGCCGTGATCCACATCGGTAATAGTGGCAAGCATACCGTTTTCAGGATATGTGTCAATCACTTTTACCGTATCGACAATCAGGTTCCCCGCTATCGCAATTCCTTTTCTCATATAGTACCTTCCCATCAAAGAAAATTATTATACATTTGCTATTACTAAATAATATATCACAAAAGCACATTTGATAAAACAGTATATTTAACAATATCTATAAAATGTTGCGTTTTTTATTCACAAATTGTTTTGATGCCACGTTATATATTTTGCGATATAATAGGGTTAATAATGGTCAACAAAGGAGCGACTATGCACAAATTTGAAAGCCCGGCAAGAGTGGCGGAGCTGAATCCCGAAGCTACGTTGAGGAAAATCGGTCTGAAAAATGGAGACGTGTTTTGCGACATTGGCGCAGGCACGGGCATATTTACCGTCGAGGCGGCAAAAATAACCGACAATACCGTCTACGCGATCGACACATCGGACGATATGCTGAGAATTACCGAGGACAAATGCAAGCAGCTCGGGTTGAAAAACGTCAAAACGATTCATCCAGATGGGTACTCTTATCCGATTGATGACGGTGAGTGTGATATAGTTTTTATGTGCACTGTGTTTCACGAGATTGACGACACAACAGCGCTACTGAAAGAAATAAGCCGCATTATCGACCCGCATGGTAAGCTCATAATCATTGAGTTTTATGAGAAGGAAACGCCTATGGGTCCTCCGATTACCAGCCGCATGAGCGAAGCAAAGGTAATGCAAATTGTAGAGGATACAGGGTTTGTGCGAACCAGCCAAGCTGGCATGGGCGAAAACTTTTATATCTGCGAGTTCGTGAAAAACGACTAGTCCGCTATCATTGCCCAAGCTTCGTTAAGCACGCGTTTACAGTTGGCGATAACCAGCTCGCTGTCCTCGTCGCCTGTCGGTCTCACCTCGAAGCTGAGGAACGGACGGTCGAACTTTTGAAAGTAACCTATGTCGTCAAGCGTGGTAATAAATTTCGCCAAATCCGCCGGGCTGTTCTCGGAATTAGCAAAGTTGAACCTCGGATGCAAATCGCCGTATGCCGGTATGGACTTATCGCCCATTACGCAGGTTCCGATGTGCGTGTGTATGATGTAGTCCTTAAGCGGCACAAGCGCGCCTTCGATGGTCTCGTGACATAGCGGTGTGTGGCTCAAATCCACCAACAGACCGAAGTTGTCGTATTCGCTCGTAATCTCTTGCGCGAATTTTTTAGCAAGCGCAGTCGGTCCGATAATCGACTTTTTGTCGATATCGTAGTCGAACACCTCAAGCGCAATTGGCATATCGCCTTTGGCTTTTGCGTAATCAAGCAGCTCTTTCGTGGATTTTGTCAGCTGTGCGTAAGATTCGTCAAACGTTTCGTCCGCATATTTTCCGCTCAAATATGAAAAACCTTTTGCCTTCAGCTCGTACGCTTCGTCCACGCCGCGCTTCAAAGCATTTAGCGCAATGATACGCTTGCTTTCATCAAGGTCGTTGATGTTCTGCCCTGTTGTCAAATGCATCGGTTGGGCGCCAAAGGCCACCGACATACCCGCAACGTCAATCATCTGCGCTGCTTTAGCGCGCGTGTCGTCATCGTTTATCCACGTCATCTCGACAGCGTCAAAAAACTCGTCAACTGCGATTTTCTGCAGCGTTTCCAGAATGGGACCATCGCCCTTTATGCACTCGGGAAAAGACATAAAATGCAGTATGCCCACCTTCATGTACTTTTTGATAGAACCTTTCATGTTTCCTCCAATTAACGGTTTGTCGTGCTAGATATACATCTTACTCATTTTATCCCAAGCGTTAAGGTATCGCTCGTACTTATCAGCATAAAAATCGCTCATTGCTTTATCAGCGGGTTCGATGCGCTCCGATTTTACGAAAATCTGCTTCGCTTGCTTGTAATCCTCCGCCATGCCGCTGCCTACCGCCGCTATCATCGCCGCGCCTATGCATGCCGCATCCGGGTGGTCGCTTTTGTAGATTGTGACACCCGTCACTGCGCTCAAGATCGACATCCAGAGTTTGCTTTTGGTCGCTCCGCCTGCCATCAGCAGCGTGTCGATACTCGTGCCGTTGGCAGCATAATCGTCCATTGTCAGCTTCACTTGGAAAACGACGCCTTCCATCACTGCTCTGTACATGTCGAATTTATCGTGCTCGAGACTAAGCCCTACAAAAGCTGCTTTGGCGTTTTTCAGCCGCTTTGGCAGCCGCGCGCCGATATGGTATGGATAGAAGAACAAGTCGCTTGCGTTTTCCATCCGCGTTGCCGCGTTTTCGTTGATGGCGTCGTAATCTTCGCCGGCGATTTTCTTGAACCAGTCGAGAGCCGCGCCCGCAACGGGAATCGATGTAAGCGCACCCCAAAGGCTGCCCACAACGTGCTTTGCCGGCGCAATGCGTGTGTCTGTAAACATAGGCTGCTGTGTGATGCCGAGCGTCACCCACGCTGTGCCTGTAGACAGCACCATGTCCCCCGCATCAATTGCACCAACGCCAAGCGCTGCGCTGTATTGATCGTGCGCGCCGTTGTATACAACTACATCCGCCCTAAGCCCAAGCTCCTGCGCGGCCGATGCCGTGAGATTCCCGACGATTTCGCCCGTTTCTTTGATGGTCGGCATTAGGCTTTCTGTCACACCCAAAAAAGCCATGATGTCCTTATCCCACTCGCTGGTTTCGATGTCAATCAGCTGGCGTATCGCGCCGTTTGTCGGGTCTACGATGCACTCGCCCGTCATTTTGGTGTTGATGTATTCTATGGTCGAAACGTACTTGTCGGTTTTGGCGAGCGCCTGCGCGTTGTGTTTTTTATGCCAAAGAAGCTTGGACGCATCGAGCGTTGAGTGCAACGGCCATCCGGTTTTTTTATATATGCCGTCGTATCCGAACGCCTGCGCGATTTCTTCTTTCTCCGGCTCTGCTCTGCTGTCCATCCATGTCAGCGAGTTTCCAAGCGGCGTGTTGTTCTTGTCCACCAGCAGGCTGCTTCCACCTTGCGTAGAAAGAGACAACGCAACAATCTGCGATTTATCTGGCAAGTCCTTGATAGCAGTTTTGGTCGCGAAAACGACAGCCTTCCACCAAGCCTGCGCGTCTTGCTCAACAATGCCACCTTTGTCCGTAATCAACTCATAACCTTGATAGCCGCTGCCGACGACCTCGCCATCGCGACGTATAAGCAGCGTTTTAGTGCCCGTTGTCCCAACGTCGATTCCAAGTACGTACTTCATTTTATTACCCTTCCTATTCATCCAAACTTCTTTGTAGCATTACCATGTGTCTGCACTGCACACCGTTTTCATAAATCGGCTCATCATAGTTATCAACAAAAAAGTTGTCGATTTGGTGTGTTACTGCAAACCCGTTTCGCTCATAAAAGCGGATGTTGCCGATGCTCGTGTCTGCTGTGCCGACCTCCATAAACTCGTAATTATTTTTGTAGTAATCGCAGATATAGTCGATCATTTCGCTGCCGTACCCGCGCCGCATCTTTGTGACGGCGATATTCTTAATCTCGCAGATGTTATCTGAAACCTTTTTAACTACTGCTACACAGACCGGCTTGTCTGCCTCAAACATCACAAACAAATCGCTGTCACCCAAGTATTTTGCTATCGCTTTTTCGCTCGGGTCTGCAATGAGCAGCAAATCCATGTAATCGTATTTGTCCGCTGTGATTTTTTGAATTGTATTCATTGTCTTATCATCCTATAAAACTATATGCAAGTCAAGATACAGGCAAAAAAGCTCTATAAATAAAGTATAATTACTTTTGGTTCGTTGTTCGCAATTCAGAAAACCGCTAATAAACTGCGGTTTCCCGAATTTGCTTTTTATCTGCTTATATACCGTCCATATAAGTGAACGGGCGAGCAATGTCTTCTGACACGAAGACGGATGTTTTGAACATCTGGATGATGGACGCAGGTGTCTGCATGGTTACAGGACCGTACAGCGTAAGACGCGAGATCATTCTCTGCCATGAGTTAATGCCGCCCATTTCGACCAAGCTGTGCATCTCGAACCTGTTGCGTGCGTTTGCAACGTCTCTTGGTCCAATCGTAGCTGCTCTCCACGGAACTGCGGCAACGTCGCCGCTGCAGCCGTAGCATGAGAAAAGCGAGTTTTCTGCAACCGTCAGCGGGTGGCAGGTAACGATTCTTGAACCGAGCTTAACGAACTCTTCGATAGAGTCAGCTTTAAACTCCTCTGTGTCCGGGTCGATGAATGCGATGTGCCCCGGCCAGCCTGTTGCGCTGTAGCACATGTCTGCACCGCCGCCGCCGATGTCTTCTATAATATTTGAATAGTCGTTGACGTTCTCGTTGCAGATGTAATGAATATTCTCTTCCGGCGGACGATTCTCGGGGTCAAGTGTGCCGTAGAAGTATTTTTTGAACGCGTGTCCAAGCCCCGGTTTATAGGATAACGGCGCGACGTTACCGTCGTCGTCTGCCCACTCGTCCATGTTGAACGTGTGCACGTTTCGCGCGCTGACGCCAAAGCGGTTGCAAAGGCGAGCCACGTTTTGGTAAGCTGCCGGCCAAGGGTTGGGGAATATCGCTGTAAATCTGGTGTCGGTAACGTCAGACATGTAAATTCTGTGGAAGAAATCTGCCACGAACAGCGACGTTACGTCCTCGACCACGCGAATCTTGAAGTCTGGGTTGGGATGCTTCTCCATGTCCTCACGCTTTATGTTCCTGCACTTTTCGAGTACCTTTTTGTCCCTGAACGGTATCCAAGGCGCCGGGCTGAAATCAAACTTTTCACTCATTAAAATTTCCTCCTAATATTTGTTGCGTTCTATTTTATAGTGTAGCCGCACCATTCGAGCAGAAAAAGGCTTACTGCTTTGGTGACGTCCACAAAATCTTTGCATGTAATAAACTCATCCGGCTGATGCGCACCGCCGTACTCTTTGAAATCACCGATGATGCCGTACGATATGCTTTTGGGTGAGCCGTGCTTGAGATATAGAAAATAGTCGGAAAGGCACGCCCCCGCAATTACAGTCGGCTTGCCTTGAATCTCCTCGATGTTCTTGCTCATCATTTGCACGATGTCTTCGTCTTCGTCGATTGTCATGTAGTCAAAGTATCGGCTAACAAGCTCAATACCGCCAAAATCGATATCCATCTTGTCAAGCTTCTCAGTGCAGGTTTTCTCTATAGCGTTAAGCTCCTCGTAAATCTCGTCCTTGGTTTTGTCGGTGTAGAACACGAAGTTCATACCACCTTTGGACAGGTCTGTGCCCGCCTTGCCGCAAAAATAGTCGGAGATTCTGTACGCCGATTCCTGCATTTGGGTGCCCGCGTAGTATGGGTTTTCGCCTAGCTCATCGCGGCGTCGCTGACCGAACTTGTCGATTTCTTCTTTTACAGCGTTAAGCCCGTCAATGGCTAGAGCGGCGCTGTCTTGCGTGTCCCTTGTCTTAAGGCTCGTCTTCAACGCCTGCCCGCCGACCGACACGACCATTAGCTCGCCGTAAGGGGAATCTAGGCTGATGTATGCATCACACGGATATTTTACGCACGAGGCTATGCTGCCGTTACCGCCGCCAAACTCTTCGTCGCAGTACGCCGAGAGTATGACGTCGCGGTTCAGCTCTATCCCCGATTTGCGTATAGCTTCGAGCGCGTACAGCGCAGCTACAATACCGTATTTGTTGTCGCCGACGCCTCTGCCATATATGCGGTCGTCTTTGATTACACCGCTTAGCGGGGGTACTGTCCAAAGCTCCTCGTCACCAAGCTCGACAGTGTCAAGATGCGCAGCGATCATCACGCTGCCTTTGCCCTCGCCCTTGCCCGTGCCTTTGTATACGCCCGCAACATTCGGGCGCACGTCTGTGCTTCGCCCGGCAAGATAGTCGGAGTTGTCTTTCATCACGGCGTCGGGATAATAGTATTCTGCTATCAGGTCAAAATCTTCGTAGATTTTTTGCACTGCCAGCGCGCACTCTTTTTCGTTTCCGTGCGATACAAAGTTTTCCGAGTTGATTTGAACGAGTTTTGAGAGCATTTCAAACATTTGCTCTTGATTCTCATCAACGAAATTCATGACCTTTTGTTTTAGCTCCATTTAATTGTCCTCCGCTGTTATATTTAATATCGCTGTGTGATTTACAGTAAAAACTCTTTGGATGCTTGCGTGTGCACTATTATCGAGCGCTCTGCCGCGTCTTCGTCCTGCGCTTTGATTGCTTCGAAAATTTTCTCGTGCTGGCTGTGCGCTTCACTCATGAACGTGAACACTTTGTTCAGCCTTTGCACGCACGCGCTGCTGATGTCCTCTAGGTTGGTTACTGTTGCTTCCAGAATGTTGTTTTTTGATGCATTTGCGATTGCGATGTGAAACTCTCTGTCGAGTGCTGTTTCGAGGCGCTCTTGGTCGACTGCATCCTTCATTTGAATTAGCAGAGATTCGAGATTTGCGATGTCCGCGTCCGTTCTGTTCTTTGCCGCCAATCGGCAAGAACCCGTCTCGATATAAAGGCGCGCGTCATAAATAGACGCGATATCGAATTTATCAAAATCGATAAGCCCGAACATGGGTTGCATGAACGTGTTTAGCCCGACCTGCTTGACGAAAGTGCCTTTGCCCTGTTGTATGGACACCACGCCCATCATGTCTAGCTTCTTTAGACTTTCGCGCACGGTAATACGGCTGACGCCAAGCATTGTGCAAAGCTCGCCCTCTGTCGGCAGCTGGCTTCCCGTTGGATATTTTTTGTCGATGATAGCGGCTAAAAGCGTGTCTACCACCATGTCGCATTTAGTTTTTGTTTGCATTTGTGATAACAAGAGAGAACCTCCCTTAAACATAATATGATTATATGTCTTGCGCGGTTTTTCGTCAATAGAAATTTCAATGTTTTTGATGTTTTTTTTAGGGTTTTTGCAAAGCATGACAGTTTAGGCTTTATGTGATAAAATAGACTAGTGAAAAAGGTTTATAAGTATGATACTCGCAAAAGGAAGTGTTCGTTTGAGAACGGTAGATATTATTGCAAAAAAGAAAAACGGAGAATCGTTGTCGAAGCCGGAAATACAGTTTGTCATCGACGGATATGTCGGCGGCAGCATTCCTGATTATCAGATAGCCGCACTGCTGATGGCGATATGTTTTGTTGGTATGAATGAGACCGAGACGGTCGCGCTGACCATAGCGATGGCGAACTCGGGCGATACAGTCGATTTGTCGCCTATCCCCGGCGTAAAGGTGGACAAGCACTCTACCGGCGGTGTTGGCGACACGACCACGTTGATTGCTGCACCATTAGTTGCTGCGTGCGGTGTCCCGATCGCAAAAATGTCGGGTCGGGGTCTTGGGCACACCGGCGGTACTGTTGATAAACTCGAAGCGATCCCCGGCGTTGATTTAGCAAGAGACACGGACGAGTTGCTGCGCATTGTAAAGCAAACCGGCATCGCCGTTGTTGGGCAAAGCCAAAACCTCGTGCCCGCCGACAAGTTGCTTTATGCGCTGCGCGATGTGACGAGTACGGTAAACAGCATGCCGCTTATAGCCTCGAGCATCATGAGCAAAAAGCTGGCCTCGGGATGCGACGCCATTGTGCTTGATGTCAAAACGGGCAACGGCGCGTTTATGGAGACGAAGGAAAGCGCAATTGCGCTCGCTAAAGAGATGGTGGCAATCGGCAAAGGCTCTGGCCGCGAAACGATTGCTGTTATAACGGATATGAATCAGCCGCTCGGCATGTCGATTGGTAATTTAATCGAAGTCGCCGAAGCGGTGGACGCACTCAGCGGAAAGCTGCCCCTCGACACGCCACTGATGAGCGTAAGCCTGACATTGGCAGAGCACATGCTGATGCTGGGTGGCGGCGCGAGAAACAACGAGCAAGCGCGGGAGATGCTGATTGGCGCGCTGAAATCGGGCGCAGCGAAGGATAAGCTAAAGCACATGATTGAAGCGCTTGGCGGAAACACCGCTTTTGTGGACGACCCTTACTCGTATATTCACGTTAGGGAAAAGGAAGAACTTGAAGCGCAGAGCAGCGGTTATATCAGCGCGGTCGACACCACCAAAGTTGGTCTTGCAGCAGGCTCGCTAGGCGCAGGGCGCGCAAGAAAGTCGGACGTGATTGATCCGAGCGTCGGTTTTGTGCTAAAAAAACGCGTTGGTGACGCGGTAGCAAAGGGCGAAAGCCTTGCCACGCTGTATATCAACGACGAGATGAAGGGGCAGACAGCGGCGAGTATTCTTTTGGATAGCTATCAAATCAGCGATACAAAGCCCGAAGCAATCCCGCTGATATACGATATTGTAAAATAGCATCAGGTAACGGAGGACAAACATATATGAAGTATAATGAATCTAGAGAAATGTATTTGGAGACAATCTATTTACTGGAGAGGGAAGCGCAGCACGCGCATACTGCGGATATCGCCAAGCTGCTGGGAGTCAGCAAACCCAGTGTAACCAAAGCCATGGGGCTCCTGAAAGAGCAGGGGCTTATTGAACAGGAGCGGTACGGACCCGTTATATTGACAGCGCAAGGACGAGAAGTCAGCGAGAAGATATATGAGAATCACAAGTTGATCACACAGTTTATAATCAGCTCGCTGGAGCTTAGCCCAAAACAGGCCGAAGAAGACGCGTGCAAGATTGAGCACATTATCAGCCAGCAGATGCTGAGCGCAATGAAAGCGTATTTGGATAAGTAAACGCGTCATGTAAAAAAACGGCATCCAATATTAGCTGCCGTTTTTTTGTGTCTGTAATTCATACTGTCGGTTTTGGGCTAGAGCACAATGCCGTTTGCGCCAAAGTAGCTGATGCCCGACACAACTCCGTCTGTTATATCAAAGTACAATCGCGGGCTTGTCGCGTCATCCGGGTCACCGCCAACAGCGTAAACGTAGCTTTCGCCGTCCTCGAAGCCGCCCTCGCCGTATGCCTCGATTACCATTTCCAGCGTATCGCCTAGGGCAATGCCGCGACCTGTGACAAAGTCGCCGCCATAGATGTATACTTCGTTGATTAAATCAACACCGTCCATCGGATAGGTGTATACGGTTGCAAAGTCGTATATGAACTGTTTATCCTCGCCGACAAACGAGCAGCTTGGTGCGACGATTTCCTCAAAGTCGGTGCCGAACAAATCGAGCAGCGGCTTCGCGGGCGTGCTGATTGGGTACTGCACTCCCTCGTGAACAAAGGTGAGGTCGTTTTCGTTAAACGGACCAAAATCCTCTTCCTGTGTTTCTTCCACAGCTTCATCTATCGGAGCTTCCTCATTGGCAGTATTGTCCTGCGTTACCGTTGGCGCGGGCGCTCCGCAACCGGTAAAAACCGCTGCCAGCATTACAATCACTATAACGATACTAATCTTTTTCATTTGTATATTTCTCCTACAAGATTTGACTACAGTATTATTAAACCCGATTGCAGGTATACTAACACTATTTAAGCAAATATTCAAAGATATAATGATAATTGATAACAGTTTACTAAAAATACAAAGAATTTCGCATATTCAATCAACCTATCTGCTGATGTTGCTCAGCCGCTCTGCGTTTTCTGCGATTTTTTCTCGGGCGATAGCTGCCTGAGTCTCCCATGCAGCGTATGCATCATCCCAAGAGGTGTAGTCCGCGCTGCCTCGATTGTCGGCAAAGTCGTATGTGTCCGCCAAATATGCACCAAAGTACATCGAGAACTTTTCGGCCCCGCTTAGGTTGAGATGGTTTCTGTTATATAAATCGGTCGAATAGTCGATGCCAAATTCGCCGGCTTTGTCGTTAAAATCGATGAAGGTGTAGCCGTGGCTTTCAATAAGCGCTTGCAGATAGTTGTGCGACATTTTGCGCTCATCGCTTGTGATATACGGCGCGATTACAAACATCACGTCCAATTGTTCCGACTCGCAATATGCCATCAAGTCGAGCAGAATCTGCTCTGATTCATCGGGGATCGGTTTTGTTTCAGTTATACCCGAAACATCGACCGGGTCAAACGGCTCGACCGCGTCCACAAAGAAATACCCTTTGTAAACCGACGGTACAGCGAAATCGAAGTCTTTGAAAGACGCTGCGCTTAGCTCGCCATCGCGCAGCACAGAATGATATTTGCTGATGTCAAAATAATAGTTTATGCGCTCGCCGGGGATCTGCACCATCTCGTTGATTGCCCCAATTCTGTTTAGCGAATACGTCATGTTGTCGACGATGTTGCGGATGTTCGGCTCGGTTAGCAGGCTTTGCGGCTCTACCATAAACAACGACACGTCGATGACGAACAAGCTGCTGCCCTGCCGTTTCTGCGCTTCCTTGACAAGATATTTGATGCCGACAGTTGGCTGCGAGTTTGTTCCAAGAGGGTACAGAGTGATACCGAACTCATTCCATATCAGCGGAGCGGCATACAGCGGCGCTACGGGGCTTGATCCGATAACTATAACGTCTATGCTGTCCTTTGGCTCTGCGTAAAAGCCGGTGAAGCGCGTTTTCATGTCGCTTTGCGGGCGGACGATATAGGATGCGAAGACGAGCAGCACTACAAAAATCGCGACAAAAACAACGAGTTTAACTGCAAAGAATAATTTTTTCATGCTCATCCCTCCTTCTAGAATCCGATGTATATAAATTCGATTGCGTCGTATCCGGGGCCGTAGTATCCAAACAGTACGATTGCGAAAATTACAACTAGGTACACCAGCCATGTCACCGGCAATTTTAGCCGCGCAAAGCCGTCCAAAAACTTGTCTTTTCTGCTCTCGATAATGTGCGAGCATATCGCGACAGCTATCGACAGCGCAAATATGATAAAGAACTCTAACCCAAAGCCTAGCTGTAGCGACCATGTCGAAAAGCTGAAAATCTTGTCGATGATTGCAAACCCGTCCGCTGCTACACCCGTGCGCATAAAGACGAACACCAATATGTTGAGCAGCATGGTTATGATTATGCCGACTGTGCTAAACAACGATTTCGGCAGTGTCTTCTTGAGCTTTTTGCGCTTCCTTGCAACAATCGCGTCGATGGCGACGAGCACGCCCATCGAGAAACCAAAGACGAGGTATGACGACGTGCCGCCGTGCCAAACGCCGATTAGCGTGAATGTAATAAGCGCGGGGATGATTGAAGCAAATTTGCCTAGGCGACGCAGTAAAAACTGGAGCGGAGTAAACACGTAGTCCGCTAGCCAGCTTGACAAGCTGATGTGCCATTTGCGCCAAAACTCGGATATGCTCTGCGAGAAAAACGGCGCGTTAAAGTTCGGCTTGATGTCGTAGCCGAGCATCTTGGAGACGCCGATGGATATGTTGGTGTACGCTGAAAAGTCGAGATAGAGCTGGAGCAGGAAGCCAAACGCAACGAAGAACCATGCAAATCCGTTATTCGACAGAGTTAAATCGTTGTAGTACGGATTTATCATGCTCGCCAGCATGTCTGCAAACACAATTTTTTTGAAAAACCCCCACGCAACCAGCGCAAGCCCTTTGTTGAGCGCTGTCGTGTCGATGACTTTTTTTATGCGAATCTGCGGCAAAAAATCGACTGCGCGTGTGATGGGTCCCATCGAAACCTCCGGGAAATATGTCACGTATATCAGAAAGTAATCGAAGCGCGGCTCAGGCGCAATTGTGCCGTTGTTCACGTCGATCAAGTAGCTGACGCACTTGAACATGTAGTACGAGAACCCAAGCGGGAAAAGTATCATGATGGTGTTGCCGCCCGTAATCGCGGCGATGATGCCGTTAAAGATGCCATAGCGGAAAACGAAGAACAGAATCACACTGAGACTGACGCTCATCAGTAGCACAAAGAACTTTTTGCTTTTTTGTTTTGCGAGAACCTTTGCCATGACGAAGTTGAACAGCGCGAATGCGATTATGAAAACCGGCGCCCATGCTTTCCAGAAGAAGTAGAAAACCAAGCTGGCGAGTATAATGAAATGCGGTTTGATCTTTTGCGGCAAAAGAAGGTATACCAAGACGACTACGGCAACAAACACAAGAAAATATAACGTTGTAAAAGTCATGACTCCTCCTTGCTTTTGTTATGCTTAGTCAGGATACCTTTGTTGTGATGGTGTCTATCATGTTGCCGACATTCTTGAAGTGTGTGACTTCGCTCATTGCAAACTTAATGCTAAAATGCTTTTCTATGGAGGTGATTAAATTGATGTGCTCGAGTGAATCCCAATCCTCGACATCGTCTGCAGTCGTGTTGTCATCTATAACAATCGACTCATCGTCAAACAAGTCTCTGAAAATGTTTTGAACTTCGCCTGTTACCTTCTCTCTTGTCATATCAGCTTTCCACCTTAATCACATTGTTTTTATTGGTATAGTCCTTTATACTAAGCTCCCAAGCCGAGTCACCGTTCTCGTTTTCGCTTGTTTTGGCAAACCCAAAGCGCTCGTAGAAGGAGCTTACCATGTTGTTTTTTGCAGTTTTGTAGTAGTATCCGATTATCGTCTCGATGCCGCGCTGCTTCGCTCGGCAGATTAGCTCGTCCATCATCGCGTCTTCCATGTTCCGCTTTAGCACGCGGCAGCTCATCAGCCAAAGTTCGATGTGCAGCGCTGTTTCCTGCACCCTGCCAATCACGATGGACACAAGCCCGTTGTCGCCGAATTTGTCACTCAATTTACCGTATAGACCTATGTAGTTGTCGCCGTCCATAACGCTTTCAATCTCGCTTTGAGAGTACCGCTTTGTCGTTAGGTTAAACTGGTTCGACTTGTTTGTCAACTGCGTTATCCGCGGCACGTATATAGTTTCGAAATCAGCAATCGTCGCGCTCATCTCGAGCGAGCTTAGATAATCCTCGTAGTTCTCATATGTTTTGTTTAGCGCAGCTCGCTTTGCGTTTGCGACGTACATATCGTTTCTGCCCTTGTCATCGTCAGAGAAGTTTGTCACTTCGAAGAAACCCGATTTGTCGATTATATTAATGAACGTTTCAACGCTGCCGACACTCGGTACATTGACGCCGTCCACCTGCGCCTTTACGATTTCGCGCTCGACAGGGTTGTCATCGATAAACACCAAGCTCTCGGGCAGAATGTTCAGCTCGTTTGCGATGTCAACAATGTTTTGGTCCTTGTTTTCCCAGTTAGCTTTGATGACGATAAAGTCGTCCGGCTTCAATGTTCCTTCGGGGTGATTCAATCCCTCCATCGCGTTTTCGTGGTCGTTTTTAGAATTGACACACAGCAGCACGCCGAGATCCTTGTGCGCTTTTGCATACTCTTGGAACTCGCTGTAGACCTGCCCCATCGGTGTTTCGTGCCCGATTTGGATGCCCTGCACACCGTCGTCACCCACAACTCCGCCCCAAAGCGTGTTGTCGAGATCCAGCACCAGCGACTTTTTGTTTTTGCCGTAGAGCGATTTGATTATGTTCGCGATGTTGTGCGCGAGGTGTGGTATCGCCGGAACCGCTAAGCTGTACTTGTACATGTGCCAAAAGAAAGTGTCTGACCATTTTTGCAGACCGTAGCTGGCTGATAAGTAGTTGATGTCGTTGATGTAAAAGTCGTCCGTGCTGTTTGCATACTCGTAGAACATGCTGTTAAGACGACTTAGATAGTTTGTTCTGCCGTGCGGGTCGCTTGCGTCTTTGTTCCCAAGCAGCCGGAAAAACGGCATCTCGAAGTTGTTTTGTATGATGGTGCAGTGAAATTTGCCGCGCAGAGTCGCCCACATGTCTGTAAAGTGACGGTATTGTTCAATGAGTATATCGTCGATTTCCTGCTCTGAGTCGTTGATTGTTGGGAAGTCTGCGATATTTCGATAGCTTGTGTGAATATAAATAACGTCCGGAGCAAAGCTGTCGAGCGTTTCGCTGCCAAACATCGCGTCCTGCCAATACTGCCCGAATTCGCTTTCGTAAAAGGTAGGTTTTATACCGTGATCAAGCAAAAAAAGCTCGAGACAAGCTGCGATATCGTGCGTTGTCGAACCACCCAGGATGGCGATTTTTTTGCCCGTAAAGTTAGCTCCGCTTGACAGCAGCTCTTTTTTTATGCGCTTTTTGCGCTTTAGAATTAATTCCGGGTCATATGGGTACGCAAGCAATTCATTCATCTTTTTAATAGCAAACCTTCTAATTTATTTATCAAATATCCTTGTGCAAATGACATTGCAATAATAGCATATCCAACATCTTTTATCAAGATAATGGCACAATATAAGGTATGTTTTACTGCATATAGCTAAATATTTACACTTCATGTGCGTCCTCTATATTGCATTAATTGTCCGAGTGTGATAAAATTTATTTTAAAGTTCAACTGGAGAGTTGCCTATGAAATCTCGCAAATCACTTATATTAAAAATACTTCTTGCGTTGGTCGTAATTGTCGCAATTATCGTTCTAGCGACTATAAACAACCCGGCGAACCGGACGGGCAGCCCTGAGCCGACTGATGAGCCGGCAGCCGCGAGCGCTGTGCCAACCGAAACACAAACCCCGCAGCCAACACAAACATCGGAGCAAACGCCAATCGCAACGCCCGAGCCGGCGTATATACCTGAACCAAACGAGCTGGCCGAAGTTAAACTCGGCGACTTAACCCTGCAAAACGGAACACTGGAATATAACATCAGTTACGATTCGCTTACCGCTGATTGGGATATCGTTGAATCAGCAGATTATAATGTGCTGTATGCGCTTGACGAAAACGATGTTGTCTACTTTAAAGATATTCTTTGGCCCGATATTGACTCGTGGTCTATCTCAAACATACGCCGTGGCAGCATCCTTCTTCTCAGCTTTGAGGATATGGGCGAGGATGGAATTGCGGACGATGTACTTTTGAGCTCGCAATATCAAAAAGTTGTCAGCATGGATGCGCTGGCCAGCGACAACACGCCGCTTCAAAATAAGTATTACATTATCGTTGATAAAGAGGACTATACAATGGCGGTGTTCACATACGACGAGAATGGTCAGTACACAAAGTTGGTTGCCGCTTTCCCATGCGCAGTTGGCAGGTCGGCCAGAATGACCGCGCTTGGGGTTTTCGAGATTAGCAGCAAAGGACCTTGGAAGCGATGGAACAGCTCGCAGTATTCTCCGTACTACACGAAGTATACAAGCGGCGTGTATATCCACGGACCGATATACCGGAGCAAGAAGTTCGATACGCTTTTATATAAATCGTACAATTCAATCGGATCGTCCGCTACAAGCGGGTGCATACGTACAACTGTGGAAGCTGCCAAGTTCGTATACTTTGAGTGCCCGGCAGGCACAGTTATAGAAGTGGTGTTGAGCAGTGATTTGGTTGACCATATCGAAAAAATTGCGATAGATGAAGAGTATCCGAGATGGGACCCGACCGACCCCGAGAAGCCGGTTAGTGAGACAGAGATGGAATAATAAAGGCGCGTTTTATAGACCGCGCCCTTATTTCAATAACAATATATACAAGTTTATTCAGACGGCGCGGTTTCCTGCGTCTTCTTTTTTGTATTCATTATCGGGCGGGCTAGCGCTGCGCCCGCTTTCAGTATCGGGCTTTCCATATCCTTTGCAACGTGCCGCAGTTCCTTGCGAATTTCGATATGCTGCGGGCACTTTTTCTCGCACTTGCCGCATTGTGTGCAGCTGCTTGCGAAGTGCGGTTTGTGGTCGCTCGTCATGACGCCGTTGCGCAGTGTATGAAACAGCTTGGGTATCGTCTTGCCGTGCATGTGGTAGTTGTTTAGACCTTTGAGCATGTCGGGGATGTTGATGCTTTCGGGACACGGCACGCAATAGCCGCAGCCGGTGCAGGCGACAGTCAATTGCTCGCGATATTTTTCTCTTACCTGCACTATTATCTCGTGCTCATCTTCACTCATAGAGTTTGGCAAAGTTTCGCTTGCAACGCGTATGTTTTCCTCGATGTGATGAATATCGTTCATTCCCGACAGCACCAGCGAAACCTCCGGGTGGTCGTATATCCACCTGAGCGCCCACTCTGCAGCACTTCGCTTAACTGGCGCATTGTGATATATCTCTTTGACTGCTTTGGGCATTTTGCCGACCAGCGCGCCGCCGCGAAGCGGTTCCATTACGATGACCCCAAGACCTTTGCTATGCGCATAGCGGATGCCTTTTATACCCGCCTGAAAATCTATGTCCAGTATATTATACTGCACTTGCACAAACTCCCAGTCGTACTCATCAACAATCTGCTTAAACTCGTCATGCAGCCCGTGAAACGAGAACCCGATTTTCTTAACCTTGCCCTGCGCGCGAACTTTGTCCATCCATTCAATAACGCCAAGACCTTTCATCTTGCCCCACGTGCTTCCGTCCAGACTGTGCATTAAGTAGTAGTCGATATAGTCAACTTTGAGTTTCTTTAGCTGTTTTTCAAATATCTCGTTAAATCTCTCTGTTTTATTAATCGAAAAGGTCGGCATCTTTGTTGCGATAAAAACCTTTTCGCGATAACCGTCCGGCAAAACATGCTCGCCCAGAAAGCTCTCGGATGTGCCTCTGTGGTACGGATATGCGGTGTCGAGATAATTAACGCCGTTGTCGATAGCGTAGCGAATCAGCTTCTTGGATTTTTCGGCATCAATCAACGTCGTCATGCCGCCCGCCTTGCCTCGTTTTGTCGGCATGCGCATGACTCCGTATCCAAGTGCAGAGAGCTGCTCTTTTGTGTTTGGCATTTTTCTGTATTGCATCGTTTTGTTTCCTTCCAATGTGTTTATCGTTTTATTGCGATTGCGCGCTTATCAGTCAATCTCTCTCGTGTTGAGTATCTGCGGCTCTATGCTGCGCGTTACGCTGGTTGTGTACGGCGTAAAGTATTTCGTCCAAAACCCGAGAGCGTTTGGATTGTACGTCTCAAAATCCACGCTGATGCGCTCGTATCCTTCAGCGCGCATCGTGTCCACTACAAATGACAACAGACCGGTATAGACCCCTGCGCCTCTGTGCTCGGGATACATGTATGCGCCCGTGATGTTAACTGTACCTGCATCGCACGTAACGAAGTTTTCGGCGTTCTCTTGTGTGCGCAGATACGCGATGATTTGGTTATCCTCCAGCGCAGCAAAGTATCGCTTGCCTTTGAATGTCGCAAAGCGCTCTTGTGTGATTTTCTCGTATGGCAGAAAAACAGGCGCTTGGCGCAAATGCGAGAGCAGCTTGTTTTGCAGCGGCAACACCTCGCCAAAGCGCTCGGGAGTTAGCTCGCACAGCTCGTATCGCTCATTGTCACACTTTCTTATATTTGGCGACTTACTGATGTCCATAGCGGCGTACATCACGCATGCACCAAACACGTTGTTGAAAAAGCTATGCTTTGCAGTCTCGTCGTGCGAATACAACGTGACCGAGTGTATGAGCGCCTTTTGCGTCACCCACTTTTCGCTTGCCGCTTGGTACAGTCTCGAGTATATCTTCGCTCTGTTTTGTTTTATCGCGCCGTGTGCGTGCTCGGGCGAATAAACGCGCTTGATGCCAAAGTTGTCGAACTTTTGACCGCACAAGAACCCGAGCATGGTCTCGCCTTCATACATAGCGACACCAAGACCGTTTTGTGCGAATTCGCCAATATCCGGCGTGCTTTCTATCGCCGGAAGAGCTGGCAGAGCCGCTCGCTCCTCGTTGTAATTGCTTAGCGCAAGCTGCCTTGCCTGCTCCACGTCTTTTTGCTTAAAGTCGCTAATCATCATGTCAATTTCTCCGTTCGCCGGTTCAGCGCTTGTCTAGCGCATGTGCGTCGAGATGTATTATACCATCCGTCAATTCTCACGTCAAAAAATTGTGCTGCAATGCCATGAATGGCTTTAAAACTCGTGTCTCTTGTGATAAACTAGGATTAACGGAGGTCGTTATGTTAAAGAAGATTATTGCACCGATTATTATCGCGGCTCTTGCCTGCGCTGCAATGGGCGCATATTTCGGATGGATTGCTTGTCTAATTCCATTTGTTTTTGTAAAAGTAATAATAATAGTTGTACTGGCAGCTTTGATAGCCGCTATGATAGCTGTTACTGTGCAGCGAATAAGAGAAATAAAAAAGGAGGACATAGATGATGTTGTTAGTAAATACTGATTATGTTTCAGGAAAAAAGATTGAGACACTGGGGATTGTGAAAGGCTCTACAATAAGAGCGAAGAACGTTGGTAAAGATATTTTAGCCGGGTTTAAAAACCTCGTTGGTGGAGAGCTTACCCAGTATACAGAGATGATTAACGAAGCGCGCGCAATCGCGACAAAACGTATGGTGGACGAAGCGGAGAAGCTCGGTGCAGACGGAGTTGTCAATATACGATATGCCACAAGCAGCGTGACGCAGGGCGCGGCTGAGGTCATGGTATACGGCACAGCAGTGAAGCTGAAATAGTATTATACAAATTAAAGCAGCATGCGTCGTTTCGTGTGCTGTTTTTATCTGTGTGTTCTCATTCTTATAAAGCACGAACCATGCGGATTCGACGAAGGAGTTCTATGAAGAAGACCAGCGATAAGAAAGTAATTGTCATTACAGGCGCAAATGCGGGCATCGGCATTGAGACACTGCGCGGGTTGCTCGATGAAAACACGAAAATTGTGATGGCGTGCCGAGATGCGGAGAAGTCGGCGCCTGTATGCGCGAGTTTCGAAAAGGCAAGCGGCTGTGATGTCGATTTGATGCAGCTCGATTTAGCGAACCTAAAGTCCATCGAAGTGTTTGCTGACGCTTTTAATAAAAAGTACGATCGGCTTGATGTGTTGATTAACAACGCGGGTGTATTTTGTCGCAAGCATACGCTTACCAAGGACGGGTTTGAAACCACGATGGGGGTTAATTATTACGGCACGGTGTATTTGACCCATTTGCTGCTGCCTGCGATATTGGACACCGGAAAAGCCCGCATCGTCAACCTGTCGTCCGGCGCGTATTACGGCGGCAAGCTGAAGCTAAACAAGCCCTCACTCGGCGCGAGGAGCAACTTCCCGGCGTACGCTGCGTCCAAACTCGCGCTGATGTATTTCTCCTTCGAGCTGGCAGCGCGTTTGAAAGACCGCGGCGTCACCGTGAATTCCGTCAACCCCGGGCATAGCGTTACGGGAATATTTCCGTCCGATACGTGGTATTGGCGGCTGGCAAACAAAATGATTGCAGGCAGGGCGCAGACAAACGAGCAGGCAGCGAGGACGAGCATCTATGCCGCAATCGCAGACGAGCTGACCGGAGTCACCGGCAAGTACTTAGAAAACGGCGCGATTACGCCCGTGCGCGAGAACATCTTTGATGCGCAAATGCAAAAGCGGCTGTGGGCAAGCACCTGCAAGACGCTCGATATTGACGTTGATATAATTTGAAAATCGGCTCGATTAAGCTGCTTGGGTGCAAAATTAAATGTTATAATCCCCATAAAAATACTTAATGTTACAAAAGTTTAGTATTTTTGTTTTTGCATTGTTTATACGCAAAATTATTGATACAATTAGCAGAGTAAATATTTTAAGGGAGACTGTGAATGAAGATTGGTTTTGATCACGAGAAGTACTTAACGGAGCAAACGCAGTATATACTTGAGCGCGTTGATAACAACCATAAGCTGTACCTCGAGTTTGGCGGCAAGCTGTTTACCGACCATCACGCAGCAAGGGTGCTGCCCGGGTTTGACGTTAACGCAAAGGTTAAGCTTTTAACGCAATTGAAGGACAATCTCGAAATCATAATTTGCGTATATGCCGGCGATATCGAGAAAAACAAAATTAGGGCGGACTACGGCATCACGTATGATATGGATGTTATGCGGTTGATAGATGACTTGAGAGGACTTGGGCTGAATATCAACAGCGTCGTGATTACGAGGTATCAAGAGCAGCCTTCGGCAACCAAATTTATCGAAAAGCTTAAACGGCGCGGTATTAAAACCTATACACATAAATTCACAAAAGGATATCCAACCGACGTTGAAATGATTGTCAGCAAGGACGGATACGGAGCAAATCCGTTTATCGAAACGACAAAGCCGCTTGTGGTCGTGACCGCACCCGGCCCCGGCAGCGGCAAGCTTGCGACCTGTCTTTCGCAGCTTTATCACGAAAGCAGAAACGGCGTGCAGGCAGGGTATTCTAAATTCGAAACTTTCCCGATTTGGAATCTGCCGCTAAAGCACCCCGTGAACATTGCTTACGAGTCGGCGACTGTGGACTTAAAGGATGTAAATCAAATCGACTCGTTTCACCTTGAAGCTTATGACGAAACGGTTGTGAATTATAACAGAGACATTGAAGTTTTCCCTGTGCTCAAAAGGATACTTGAGAAGATCACGGGAGAGGAATCGATATATAAATCGCCGACCGACATGGGTGTTAACCAAGCCGGGTTTAGCATCACCGACGACGAAGTCGTGCGAGCCGCCGCAAAGCAGGAAATTATCAGGCGTTATTTTCAGAGTTTGTGCGAGTATAAAAAGGGACATTTTGATCTCGAAACGGCGCAGCGGGCCGAGCTGATTATGAAGGATCTTGATCTGAAGCCCGAAGAGCGCAATGTTGTTGTGCCAGCGAGAGAAAAGGCGGGAGACGCTATTGGCGCAGCTATCGAGCTGCACGATGGTAGAATTGTGACCGCAAGGGGTTCTGCGCTTATCAACCCCTCGGCCGCGCTTATACTGAACGCGATCAAACTATTGTCGGGTATTCCGGACGAGCTTGATTTGATTTCGCCCTCGATACTGGAGACCATTATTGCGCTGAAAGGCGACGTGCTGAACCACAAGAATTCGCAGCTGAATATCGAAGAAGTGCTGATCGCGCTGTCCATTAGCTCGAACACGAACCCAACATCTAAAAAGGCGTATGAGAAGCTTTTTGATCTGAGGGCATGCGAAGTGCACTGCACCGTTATTTTGAGCCAGGCCGACGAGTCGATGTTTAGAAGCCTCGGTATCAACTTTACCAGCGATGACCAGTTTGCGACTAAGGACTTGTTTTATATATAACCGTCGCAAATGACTGCTTACATATTTTACATAAAAAAACGCCCTTGACAATTCGTGTCAAGGCGTTTTTTATTCTCTGCTATTCCCCGATTACTTCGCGCACGCGCTCTACACGCCCCGGCACAACGTCGGGCGGCACTTGGTCTGCAACGCCGACGATGAACTTGCTGTCGTTCTCGAATGCTTGGAGCAGTCGCAAAAGATGAGAGTCAAAAAATGCGTCCGAATACTGCGCTGTGAAAAGCGCGCCCGGCAGCCCGCCGATAATCACGATATCGCCCGCGGCAGCTCGCAAATCTTCGATTTCTATATCGCCGACCGGCGCAGGAGTCACCGCTTCTGCTGCGTCAAACCCGCAACCCTTTAGCATGGACAAGCAAGGCGACAATGTGCCGTCGATATGGATACCGACGTATTTGCCCGCGTTGTGCAGCTGCCTGGTTCTTTGCGAGTAATACTCCGCGTTGAACATGTCAAAAAACATGCGCCCGGTGATTTCGCTCGACAGGTTTTCCGCAAATTCTACGTACTGCGCATTCGAATTGCATATTATCTCGAACGGCTTGTCTTCGGTTTTTTGCATGTCGGCGAGGATTTTCTCAAACCCGTCCATGTCCTTCGCAAACAACTCGACCGTGGTCGCAACTCCCGCCCATCTTGCCAGCAACTTTTGCAGTGGCGATACCGAAATCGGGGCAAGCGCAGCAGGCAGCCCGTAATCTGCCCACAGCTTGTCAACGCGATTAAACTCGTCGTAGTTTGCGTGATAGACTGTGTTCTCAAGCACGTATTGCATGAGTTTGAGCTGCTCCATGTCGTTTACAAAGTGCGATGTGTACGCCCACGAGTACGTTGTCGACGAATATTTTTGTGTGCATGTTATATCGCCGTGCGGTGTTGTGTATGATGTGAATTTCCGGGTACCGACTATTCTTTCCTCGTAGTGCACATTTCCGCTGTAAGAGATGTCCCACATATTTGGCGCGTAAAAATAGATGCCGACGCCTTTGTCTATGTGAAACTGCAAGTAGCCCTCATCGCCTTGATACTTTTTATCGAGAAGGTTGTCTTTTTGCAACGCGAAGTAGTAATAGGAAAGGTCGCCGTACCATGGTGGTTTGTCCGGTTTTTTCCCCGCCATCACGGCGAGAAATCGCTGTCTTTCTGTCATCGCCCGCTCCTGTATTTGACTTGGTTTCATTATAGCATAATTAGTTGTTTTCGCGATAGGTGCTTATATTTTAGACTGCACCCGCTATACAAGGCCGCGAAGTGCGCTTCGCAATGCAGCTGATCGTTCAATCCCTCCATATGTAGTACCAAAACAAAAGACAGCCGCTAGGGCTGTCTTTTGTTTTGGTACCGAAGGATTGACTCCTACACAAAGGAAATAAAGCAGGATTGTATCCCTAACTACATTTATTTTTAAGCGACGTTAAAAGATTTATATTATATGAGTCTAATAAGTATCGGTACTGCTGACAATTATAATTTATCAGCAATTTTTTGTCATATGGTAAAGGTATTAATATTATGGTATAATAAAGTAACATCAAAAGACGTTTATTCAGACTAATCCTCGAACAATAATGAATACTCAAAATTATTACTTGAAAATGAATCAATTTCTTTTTGGAGGTAATCCATATGAAAAACTCAATTCGTTATTTCAGTGCAGTTTTACTGAGTATATGTTTGATGTTCGTTTTTATTCCAAGTGCCTTTTCTGTTCAGGGTGATACGGGAACAGATGGTGATTTTAATTGGATTGAACTTGCAGATGGTACCGTAGCTGTGTCAGGATACTCTGGCGGAAACATTGTGAATATACCCGCCACACTGAGCGGGAAAGCTGTGACAGAGATTGCTGAAAATGCATTTTACAGCAAGTTTACAATAAGTATAACCAGTGTAACAATACCCGAAGGCGTTAAAAAAATAGGCAAATATGCATTTCATTCAAGAACATTGATGACCAGCGTGATTTTACCCAGGAGTTTGAGGGAAATAGGATGGGGTGCTTTTAGAGGCTGCAGCGCACTCACAAGCGTCATAATTCCCGAAGGCGTGACTACCATCCACGCTGAAGCGTTTTATGACTGCTCATCGCTTGCCAGCGTAAGTTTACCAAGCACCTTGACTAATATATATGCTATGGCATTCTATCGCTGTACAGCACTAATAAGCATTGATATACCGGAAGGTGTGACAACTATAAGTAGTAATACTTTTACTCAATGCACATCTCTAGAAAGCATAAGTCTGCCAAGCACTTTAGTTTTTCTATATGGATTAAGAGCTTGTCATTCGCTTACCAGCCTTGAAATACCGGAAGGTGTGGTTTCAATTGGAGGAATTTCTGGCAATTCGCTCGAAAATGTAAGCTTGCCCAGCACCTTGAGAACCATATACTCAGGGACGTTTTTACAATGTTATTTACTTTCGGAAATGATAATTCCAGAAAGTGTGAAGGTGATTGAATACGGCGTACTTAAGAACTGCTATGGCTTAGAAAAGGTTGTCATACTTAGTCCAACAGTTACAATTGGTGTAGGTGTGTTTAGGTCATCTTCACTAAACAACGATGGCATTTATGGGTATACTGGAAGCACCGCAGAGGCTTTTGCTGCAGCAAATGGTTTTCCGTTCCACGCTGTTTGGGTTATTGAGTTCGATTCGCAAGGGGGAAGCCCTGTGCCGACACTGTATAAAGCAGCCGGACATGGGGTAACGGCTCCACCGACACCAGCAAAAAATGGTTACGAGTTTCACGGTTGGTATGCTCATGTAACACCTTCGCAGCTAACAGAAATAGAGTTCCCATTCACGGTAACGGGTGATATGATACTGTATGCAGACTGGTGGCCGGTATCTTCTCCAAGCGCTTCACCAGCATCCTCACCAATGTCTTCGCCAACATCCTCGCCAATGTCTTCTCCAGCATCCTCACCAACATCTTCGCAAACGCCTGAAGGGGCTTCAGTTCTGACTCCCGAACCAACCCATGACTCTGCACTCGCGCCCGCGATTGTTCAAGAGGAACAGACTCTAGAGGATTATGAAACAGATAAAAATACAGAAATGGATTCAGAGTATAAGGAGAAGAATTCAACTTGGATAATAGTGTTGATAGCTTCCATAGTTGCAGCTATAGCGATAACGCTATTTAGTACTATGTTTATTACAAAATCAGGAGTATTTAAAAATAGAAAGAAGTAATTTATTACATCATAATATTGACCTTCCTAAAAGCAACATGCCTGTGCAGGAAATGATTTTTCGTAGCAATACTGTTTCGTTCCCATTTTTTGGTGCCGAAGGATTGACACCTACACAAAGGAAACAGCATTCAATCATTGCGCTTACAACTTTCGTTTTTAAACGAAGGTTGTAAGCAAATTCTACATTTTTGATTCCTTTTTGCTACAAATTACCTTTATTCGATTCTCCTAACTCCAAACTGCTCATGTCTCTGCGCTGGATGCGAAACATGAGCAAATAACATTTATGCTTCTTTGTATGATGGATAGTGTTGTTTTATTCTTTTTTCTCTTTCTTCTTTTTGCGAATAAGTATTAATGCAACAGTACCACCAGCAACAGCGACAAGCAAAAGAGTACTATTACTCGATTCCAAGTTTTTAGTACCAAAGGCGGGGCTTGCTCCACGAGGCTGCGCCTTGCAATCACGCCGCCTTGCCTGCCTTCATCCGCCACATAAAACACACGAAGTGTGCGGCGGCAGGCTCACGTTCAAGTCCTACGTATTCCATTATCAAAACAAAAGACAGCCGCTAGGGCTGTCAGGTTGTTCGGGACTTGCTCCGCGAGGCTTTGCTTCGCTATCACGCCGGGGTTCTCGCCTTCATCCGCCTCTGGCGGCGGCTCAAACCCGTTCAAGTCCTACGTATTTCATTATCAAAACAAAAGACAGCCGCTAGGGCTGTCTTTTGTTTTGGTACCGAAGGTGGGACTTGAACCCACACATAGTTGCCCATACTGGATTTTGAATCCAGCGCGTCTGCCAATTCCGCCACTTCGGCGCTTTTAGTAGCTTAACTAATATAGCATATTGGCGGAGTTGCGTCAAGATTTGTGCGACCTTTGAAAAAAATATTTTACTCTGCACAACCCTTAATATGCAGCTGCTTTTTCCCTGAGCAAACGCGCAAACAAGATAGGGAGTATTTCAAATGAGCGTTTACTGTTATTTTTTTGTAATGTCCACTTTGTTTTTGGTCAATTGTAGCAATTTCCTTTGGTTTGTATTAAAATAAGATGAGGTGGCAATATGCCTCTTGCAAAAGCGCTTTGACAAGTCGACCAAAGGTGAGATTATGTTGAACAATTTATTATCAATATTCGTTCCACTTTTGCTCTCGTTGTTCTTAACTCCGTTGATGATTGTGATTGCGAAAAAAAGAAGCGTATTAGATGTGCCCGACAAACGAAAAAGCCACAATATCCCAACTCCGCTATTGGGCGGCGTTGCGATACTAATCGCTACTGTCGTTTCCATTTCGCTTTTTGCTACTTCAACCAGCGTAATCGTAAAGCTGGTTATGATTGGCGGTCTTTCCGGCGTTGCGCTGATTGGGCTGATTGATGATGTCTTGACCGTAGGCGCAAAAAAACGACTAATTGTGCTGATTGTTCTTGCCATAGTCGTGTACGTCGGGAGCCTTCAGATTTACGTAGTCACGCATGTAAATACTTTGACTGCAGAAATTTTCTTTGGTGCCTTCGTTATAATATGGATCGTCGGCGTCACAAACGCAGTTAATTTTTCGGACGGAATCGACGGACTTTCGAGTTATTTATCACTGGTCGCGACCATAGCTTTTGCTATCCTTTTTGCGCTACAGGGCAGGACTGTTTTTGCGTTGCCAATCGCGCTTTCCCTAAGCGGAGCTATCGCCGGCTTCATTCCTTACAACAGAACTCCGGCAATGATATTTATGGGCGACGCAGGCAGCATGTTCATCGGTTTTATACTTGGAATGCTGTCAATAATGAGCATATCAAAAGAGGCGAGCATCTTGTCGCTTGTTGTTCCGCTTTATATCTTATTAGTTCCGATTACCGACATGTGTATGTCTATACTGCGAAGAATTCTGATTAAAAAACCTATCATGCAGCCTGACAAAATGCATTTGCACCATGTGCTGAACAAGCGTTTTAATAACCATTTGATCGTTGTAATAATACTGTCGCTGATTCAACTTGCCTTCGCGGGTTTTGGAATAATCATTTTCATCTATAAGATATATCTCGTTGGCGCAATCGTTCTTGTCACGATTGTTGTCATCGCAGTTTTGATAACGGTCGTTTCGGCGATTGCCTACAGGAAGAAACACGCCGTCAAGGAAAGCAATTAAGTTTATCTACCCTTCACCCACAATATCTACAACGACGACTTCGGGCGGGTTGAACAGCCTTGGCATACGCTCGTCCAAGCCAAACCCCCGGCTGACAATCATCGTTTGACTGTTCTCCACATACTTACCGCCGGCATATTTTGGGAAAAGACCTTGGTCGGGAGCCATAATGCCGTTAATGAGCCCGGGAATCCGAACTTGTCCGCCATGCGCGTGTCCCGAAAGAACGAGGTCGAACCCGTACTTTTGGTACATCTCAAAACGCTCGGGACGATGGGCAAGCAATATGTTGTACGTGTTGTGGTTAAGGCTTACAAACGCATCCAGCATCTCCTCATCGGACGACATCGCGCGGATTTGCTCGTCGGTCGAATATTCAAAAACCTCCGGGTCATCTACACCGCCTATGCACAGCTCTATGCCATTGATTGTGATGGTTTCGCTCTCGTTGGTCAGCACTATTATACCGTAGCTTGCGACCATCTCTTTGATGTGTTCCCACTGCCCCGACCACACCTCGTGGTTGCCGAGCACATAGTACGTTGGGCAAATCCCGCGGATACCTTCCAAAAACTCGATTGCGCCGCTCTCGCTTCTGTTGTCGTCCACAATGTCCCCGACAAGTGCGATGATGTCCGGGTTCTGCTCCTTGATTTTCGCGATGATGTCTTGCTGATTTTCGCCGTAGTATGTGCTATGCAAATCGGCAATTACCACGATTCTTACGCTGTTACCGTTGCTTACTTTGTCGCTGTTTACTACGTAGTGTTTCACAACGATCTCGCCGTAGAACATCCATATCAGCAACCCCACAAGCACAGCAACGACGCAGCCCCAAATAATCAATCTGCGTCTCTTTTTCCTTGTTCGCTTGGTTACAAATCTGTCTTTACGCATTAAAACCTCTCGTCTGAATTCTATACATCAAATTATTCTAACGTCAAATCCTAATCCTCTCTCACAATATCAATCACGACGACTTCCGGCGGATTGAATACTCTTGGCACTAGCTCATATACTCCCAGTCCTCTGCTGACAATCATCGTTTGCATGTTTTCCTCGTATCTGCCGCCTGCATACTTTGGAAAGTAACCTTGGTTGGGTGCCACTACTCCATTGAGTATGCCGGGAATTCTAACCTGCCCACCATGCGTGTGTCCGCAAAGTACGAGGTCAAATTCATAGTTTTGATACGACTCGAAACGCTCCGGTCTGTGAGCAAGTAATATGTTATAAACGTCTTTATCAAGATTGAAAAAGCCTGACAATAACTTGCTGTCTGTTATCAATGCCTCGCTGCATGATTCCTTAAAACTGCTAATTGTAACCGGATCGTCTATTCCGCTGATACAAAGTTCAATATCGTTAATCGTTATATAATCGCTTTCGTTTGTCAACACCTTTATCCCATAGCTTGCAACCATTTCCTTGATGCGATTAGTTTCCCCGATCCAGACCTCATGGTTCCCCAGAACATAGTAAGTTGGTGCAAGGTTTTGAATGCCTTCAAAGAAATCGATAGCTCCGTCTTCTGCTCGGTTATCATCAATGATATCGCCAACTAGTGCTATGATGTCCGGCTTTTGCTCTTTGATCATTGCAATCAAATCCTGCTGCTCTTCACCGTAGTAATTGCTGTGCAGGTCAGCTATAACCACGATCCTCACGCTCTGTCCCTTACTAAGCTTGTCAGTTCTTATATCGTAATGACGCGTAGTCAGACCGATGCAGAAAGCGCTGACTACAAGCACAACCAAAATCGCCGGAATAAAGCTCAAGATTATGATTCGTTTTGTTCTTTTACGTTTCGATGAGATTCTTTCCTTCACCGCAAAACTCCTGTTATACTAGTTTTCTTAGTCGCTCGTCAGGGATAGTATAACACTATATTTATTGTTTATCAATAAATATTTAATGTTTATATATAAAAAGCCCGAGAATTCGGGCTTAATACTATTTTGCTTATCCTACTCTTTGTATAAATCCATCGATGATCGTTTTGATGTTGTCCGCGGCGATTGCGCCCGTTTCCATGACTTCCTCGTGATTCAACGGCTGGTCGAGTATGCCCGCCGCCATGTTGGTGATGCACGACATCGCGCACGATTTGACGCCCGCGTGTGCCGCTGCCAAAATCTCCGGCACGGTGGACATGCCGACCGCGTCTGCGCCGAGAATCCTGACCGCTTTGATCTCTGACGGTGTCTCGAAAGAAGGGCCTTTGAGCATCATGTAAACGCCTTTTTGCACTGGAATGTTGTTGTCTTTTGCAGCTGCGTCCAGCGCTGCTATCAGCTCTTTATCGTAAGCGTACGACATGTCGGGAAACCTTGGTCCAAACTCGTCAAGGTTGGGACCTTCGAGCGGAGTTAGCGATGTGAAGTTTATGTGGTCACGAATCAGCATAATATCGCCGGGGCTAAAGTCCATATTGACACCGCCCGCAGCGTTTGTCATAAGCAGCTTCTTAACGCCGAGCTTAATAAGCGCGCGCAGAGGTATCACCGTTTCGGCAGTGCTGTAGCCTTCGTAGCAGTGCACTCTGCCCTGCATGCACGCGATGTTGACGCCGTGCTTTTTGCCAAACACCAAGCGTCCTGCGTGCCCCGGAACGGTTGAGACGGGAAAGCCGGGTATGTTTTTGTAGTCTAGGACCTGCGCGTCTTCGATTGTGTCGGCATAGCTCCCAAGACCGCTGCCGAGAACAACACACACGTCCGGTTTTGTTTTCACGTTCTCGTTCAAATACGAGTATACCTGATTAATTCTGTCCATTGTCATAATAGTTATCCTTTCTTTATATCGCCAAAAAGCGATTGTCCAACGTTCCAGTCGTTTAACTCGAAAAAGTCTGCGACGGTTGCCGCGATGTCTGCGAACGATTCTCTAATCCCGATGTTTACGCTGCCCGCAACTCCATTGCCGTACGCCAAAATTGGTATGTACTCGCGCGAGTGGTCGGTGCTTGGCGTGGTCGGGTCGCACCCGTGGTCGGCAGTGAACAGCACTATGTCGTCTTTGCCGAGTGCTTCGAGAATCTCGGGTACGCGCGCATCCATCGCTTCGAGCGCATTTTTGTAGCCCTCCACATTGTTTCTGTGTCCGTACAGCATATCAAAATCGACAAGGTTGGTAAACACCAGCCCGTCAAAATCTTCGTTCATATATTCAATCGTAGCGGTTATGCTTGAGTCGTTGTCGGTTGTGTGGTTGCTTTTAGTCAGCCCAACGTTTGCGAAAATATCCTCGATTTTGCCGACACCTGCTACTTCAAGTCCATTACTTTTGAGCGCTGACAATATCGTTTCGCCCGGTGGCTCGAACGAATAGTCTTTGCGATTGGTGGTGCGGGTGTATGCGCCCTCTTCACCGACAAACGGTCTGCAAATGACTCGCCCCACGGCCAGCTTACCCACCAACATTGCACGCGCTATCTCGCAAATGCGATACTGCTCATCGATAGGGATCACACCCTCGTGCATCGCAATTTGGAACACGCTGTCCGCCGAAGTGTACACTATCAAATCGCCCGTGTCCACGTGCTGTTTGCCTAGCTCCTTGATGATCTCTGTGCCCGACGCAGCATAGTTTGCGATTGTTTTTCTGCCGACTGCTTTCTCGAACGCTTTAATGAATTTGCGAGGGAATTTCTTAAACACAGGAAACGGCTGCTCCAGTATCAACCCCGCGATTTCGAAGTGTCCGCCGGTCGTGTCTTTACCCGGGAAAATCTCTGCGCTTTTTCCGTAAGCCCCGACGATTTCGTCGCTGTTTATACCATCGACCAGCTCGCTTAGCCCAAGCCGTGCCAGGTTCGGCATGTGGATGCCGCCGCTTTGCTTCACGATGTTACCAAGCGTGTTTGAGCCGGTATCGCCATAGTCCGCAGCGTCCGGCTGCTCGCCCACTCCGACGCTGTCCATAACCACAATTATAAATTTAGCCATAGTCTCTCACTTTCCTTCAAAACTTAATGTTATTATAACATAAAATTTGCTATTGGAGATATAGAAAATGAAAAGAGACTGCCCGAAAAAACAGACAATCTCATGAAGTTAATATTGTTTTTGAGAACGCTTTGTACTCAAAGCCCAGCGCGGATGCTACCGGTTCGCACGTTACGTTGCCTTTATATGTATTAAGCGCATGCTGCAGCGGGACAGAGCCGCGAATGGCGTTCTCTATACCCTCCGTGGCGAGTTTCTCGAGCCAGGCAAGCGTGACGCCTGTCAGCCCTTGCGTAGATGTATACGCAACTGCGCCGGGCATGTTTGCGACCGAGTAGTGTATAACTCCGTGTTTCTCGTACGCCGGGTTGTCGTGCGTGGTCACTCTGTCAATGGTCTCCACTGTGCCACCTTGGTCGATCGCGACATCCACGATGACCGAGCCGCGCTTCATGCTTTTGACCATGTCTTCGCTGACTGTCTTTGGCGCTTTTGCACCTGCGACAAGCACTGCACCGATAAGCACGTCCGCTTTCTGCACCGCCTGTGCAACTGCATAAGGGCTGCTCATAAGCGTGTTGATTCTACCTCTGTACAAATCGTCAAGCTCGGCCAGGCGCCGCTGGTTTGTGTCGATAACCGTCACATTAGCGCCCATTCCGACTGCCATCTGCGCTGCGTTGCTGCCAACGATACCACCGCCTATGATGACGACCTCTGCCGGCAAAACGCCCGGGATGCCGCCAAGCAGCATGCCTCTTCCGCCGTAATATTTTTGCTGGAGCATCGCTGCTACTTGTATCGACATTCTGCCCGCGACTTCGCTCATGGGGATAAGCAGCGGCAGCGACCCGTCCGCAAGCTGCAGCGTCTCGTATGCTATGCCCGTTATTTTTTTGTCGACTAACATTTGGGTTAATTGTGCATTGGGTGCTAGGTGAAGGTAAGTGAACAAGCTCTGCCCGACTTTGAATAAATCGTATTCTTCTGGAATCGGCTCTTTCACTTTGACGATAAGCTCTGCTCCGTCGAATACCTCTTTCGCTGTATCCACGATGAGCGCTCCCTGCTGCGCGTATTCGCTGTCCGCAAACCCGCTGCCCAGCCCAGCTCCTTTTTGCACCAGTATCTCGTGCCCGAACTCCTTTAGCTTGTGCGTCCCCGCGGGAGTCAATGACACCCTGTTCTCGTTGTTCTTAATTTCTGTAGGTACACCAATAATCATAATATTGCTCCTGACAAAACTTATTAAGGGGCGACAGAATGCTTTTCCTTCTTGGTGGACAGCGCGATAACAGTTCGTGTTCTTGCGACCTCATGAGTGCTTTTAATCTTGGACAAGACCTTTTCCAGTTGACTTGAGTCTGTCGTGACGATTTGAATCATGTAGTCAAAGTCACCCGTTAGGTAGTAGCACGACAACACGTCCGGTTCATTCTCGATCATGTGCAAAAACTTGTCGTTGACATTGGCGAGCTTTAGCGTTAAAAACATAAACGCAGTCAGATTTTTGCCAAGCTGTTTGGGCTCGAGCACGGTTGTGAATTCGCGTATCAGTCCTGAGTCTGTCATCTTGTTGATCCGCTCTTTTACAGACGGCGCAGACAGCGAAACCTTGTCACTAATGTCCTTTACCGATGTCCTCGCGTTTTGCTGCAAAATACTGAGTATCCCCGCATCAATAGCATCCATTTTTCTGCTCCTTAATTTTATTATAGACCTACATTATTATTTGTAAACACTATACCATTTATTCATTATTAAATAAAGTTTTATGCATAAATTAATTAGATTCGGTGAATTATAGGGGTGTTTTGCCTATTAAAAGGCGATAGAAAAGATTTGGATTATCGTTTGCATATTAAAAAATGTATAAACAGTATAACTGCTCGATATGAGCTGTACACTATTTTCTTGTGATATATTCAATATCTGATTTTCCCAGCACCGTTTTGCTGAGCAGACCCGGCCGTCGCCGCGCCGTCATGAGTATCGACATTTGGCGGCTATAAGCCTGCACATTTGCGTGGTGACCGGACAGCAGGACATCGGGAACGTCTACGTCGTTATAGCTCGCAGGTCGGGTGTACTGTGGGTGTTCCAGCAGTGCATCCGAGAACGACTCGTTGTCGGTGGAAGTTTCATTTCCGAGTACGCCGTCGATGTGACGCATACACGCGTCTATCACGACCATTGCCGCAAGCTCTCCGCCCGTCAGCACGTAGTCGCCAATCGAAATCTCTAAGTCGATGTGTTTGTCTATCGCACGTTGGTCGACGCCTTCGTAGTGTCCGCACAGTATGTTGATGCAAGCGAACTTGCTAAGGTTGACACTAATATCGTGTGAAAGCGTTTTTCCGCATGGAGACATATAAACGTTGATATATGGCTGCGGACAAGAAGCAGTTACATCGTCGAAGCATGCGCTGACAGGCTCGGGTTTGAGAACCATGCCCGCTCCGCCGCCAAACGGGGAATCGTCCGCACGGTTGTGCTTGTCGGTGGCGAAATCGCGAATGTCGATTGTGTTGATTGTGATGTTATCAGAGTCGATTGCGCGCGCCCATATGCTCGACGCTTTTACGGAATCGAACATGTCGGGAAACAGCGTTAAAACATTAATCGTCATACACCGCCACCTCGCTTAGTGTCTTGCTGTTTACGACAATTTGCCCGTCGGCGACACTAGTGATAACGCTCTTTAGTGCCGGGAACATTAAGTTCTTGTCACCCTTGACGACATATACATCTGCCGCGCCGTGCTGTAGAATCTCTTTGAGAATGCCAAGATTGGTGCCCGTTTCGTCAACTACTTTCGCGCCAATCATGTCACAAATATAGTGCTCGTGCTCATCAAGCTCCTTAAAGTCCTCGCGGTTTAGGTATAGAAAAACGCCGCGTAAACGCTCGGCGTCGTTTCTTGTGTTGACGCCATCAAAGCGCACGATTACGTTCAGCCCGCTCGAGCGAATAGGCGTGTATTCGACTTTCCTGCCTTGTTTGTTGTACGCAAAGCCTCGCTCAAAAAACGCGTCAACGTCATTGCTGAAAAGCTGCACCTTAACCTCGCCGTGTATACCTTGAGGTTTTAGTATTTTGGCTATCTCAGTCATGCTCTATAATCTCTACCACGTACTTCTTCTTTGATTTAATCGAGGAAGCTTTGACAACGCTGCGTATCGCTTTTGCGATTCTGCCCTGCTTGCCGATAACCTTGCCCATGTCTTCCTGTGCTACGCTAAGCTCTAGCACGATGGACTTTTCGCCTTCGACCTCGTTTACCTTCACTTCGTCCGGATTATCTACGAGCTCCTGTGCGATATACTTTACTAGCTCTAACATATTTCTTCTCCGTCAGCTAAAAGCTGCAAGTCGTTTTTATTTTTCGATTGCGCCGTTTTTCTTAAGCAATGCGCGAACTGTCTCTGTCGGCTGCGCGCCCTTTTTGATCCATTCCTGTGCTTTTTCGCCGTCCACAACACACTTCTTGCTCATTGGGTCATAGTTGCCGATTTCTTCGATAAAGCGTCCGTCTCTAGGTGCTCTAGCGTCCGCAACAACGATCCTGTAAAAAGGATTCTTCTTTGCCCCGATTCTCTTCAGTCTAATTTTTACTGCCATGTTTTCCTCCGTTAATATTTTTATTGTTTATTTAGAAAGGCATTTGCATACCTTTGCCACCACGTTTGGTCATGCTTTTCATCATCTTTTTCATTTGCTCGAACTGAGTCAGCAGACGATTAACGTCCTGCACTTTAGTGCCACTGCCCCGAGCGATACGTTTTTTGCGGCCGCCGCCGATGATGTTCGGTCTTCTTCGTTCGTCCATTGTCATCGATTGTATAATCGCCTCTGTTTGCGCCATTTGCTTCTCGTCCAGCTGCATACCGGAGAACTTGTTGCCGCCCGGCATCATCGCGAGCATGTCTTCAATACCGCCCATGTTCTTAAGCTGTCCCATCTGCTCCAGGAAATCTTCGAGCGTGAACTCTGCTTTGCGAATCTTGCGCTCAAGCTCTGCCGCCTGCGTTTCATCAAACGATTTCTCGGCTTTCTCTATCAGCGTAAGCATATCGCCCATGCCGAGAATCCTGCCCGCCATGCGGTCGGGATGAAACACTTCTACATCGCTCAGCTTTTCGCCGATACCTGCAAACTTGATGGGTTTGCCCGTAACCGCTTTTACCGAGATCGCCGCGCCGCCGCGCGAATCGCCGTCGAGCTTAGTAATAACAACACCATCGAGCTCGAGACTCTCGTTGAACGCTGTTGCTGCGTTGACTGCGTCTTGGCCTGTCATGGCGTCTACCACAAGCAGCTTTTCGTGCGGTTTCACTTTGTCCGCAACGCGGATTAGCTCGTCCATCATCTCGCTGTCTATGTGAAGTCTGCCCGCCGTGTCGAGAATCACGATATCCGTCAATTTGCTCTCGGCTATACTCAAAGCCTGCTTGGCAGTCTTGACAACGTCCTGCTGTCCTTGCTCAAAAAAGTCTGCGCCCGACTGCTCTGCAACTATTTTCAATTGGTCAATTGCTGCCGGTCTGTATATGTCTAGCGCCACCAGCATGACTTTCTTGCCGTCCTGTATCCACATCTGCGCCAGCTTGCCGCACATGGTTGTTTTACCCGCGCCCTGCAACCCACACATCATGATAATGGTTGGTGGATTGGCCGAAAAGTTTACGCCTTCGTTTGTGTCGCCAAGCACATGCACAAGCTCGTCCCGCACGATTTTGATAACCTGCTGCCCGGGTGTTAAGCTGGTGAGTACATCCTCGCCGACAGCGCGCTCTGTCACGTTCTTAATAAAGCCTTTGACCACTTTGAAGTTGACATCCGCTTCGAGAAGCGCGAGCTTAACCTCACGCATGGCCGCTTTTACCTCGACCTCCGTGAGCCTGCCCCTGTTGGACAGCTTGCCAAGCACGTGCTGAAGTTTTTCGCTTAGTCCCTCAAACGCCATTGTTACTTCTCCCAAATGCGCGCGATTGCCTGCATGTCATCTTTCTCTATCGCTTCGATTGTCGCGCTTTTTTTGTCGCTTATACAAAGGCACTGCTCAAAATGATTGAGCTTCTGCTTTGCTTTGCCAATGCCGTCGCGCACCGCCTGCCTGCTCGTGTGCTCGATGTCTGCAATCTCTGCCAATGAGTAGTCTTGGTTGTAATACATATCGCAAAGCCGCTGCTGCTTGTCCGTCAGCAGATTCGCATATATATCAAATAGCAAAACCGTCTCAAAATCTTTTTCCATTACTGCCCCAATAACATTGCTCCAAAAAATAACTGTAAAGCTATTTAACTTTACAGTAGTATTATATAGATATTTGGGTTTTTGTCAAGCGTTTTATTCGAGCAGACTCTGCGCAAATGCCAGCGCGTCAAACGGCTGTAAATCGTCCAGCGCTTCGCCCACACCTACAAACACCACAGGAAGATTAAGCTCGCCCGATATTGCGCAAACGATACCGCCTTTAGCCGTGCCATCGAGCTTTGTGAGTATCACGCCGGATAGGTCCGTAACCTCACCAAATTCTCTTGCCTGCACGACAGCGTTTTGCCCCGTCGTTGCGTCGACCACCAGATACGTTTTCTTATCCGCTTCGCTGTATGATTTGTCGATAACCCTGTTTATTTTCTCCAGCTCGTTCATTAAATTTTTCTTATTGTGTAGCCTGCCCGCCGTGTCGCAGATTAGCAAGTCAACGTCGTTGTGCTTGGCAGAATCAATAGCGTCATACACCACTGCAGCCGGGTCTGCACCCTGCCCGTACTTGATAACCTTGACGTCTGCGCGCACTCCCCATTCGCTAAGCTGCTCTACCGCCGCCGCGCGGAAAGTGTCCGCTGCCGCAAGATACACCTTTTTGCCGTCGTTCTTATAGTGCTTTGCCAGTTTACCGATGCTGGTCGTTTTGCCGACGCCGTTGACGCCAACGATGAGCACCACGCTTGGGAAAGATATCTCCGTATCGTCAAAACTCAGCATGTCTGCGATAATGTCAATCAGCAGTTTTTTTACGCCCGCAGTTTCTGTAATTTTGTCCGCTTTCACTCTCTCACGCAGCGCGTCCATAATCTTGCCTGTTGCGCTTACGCCGATGTCACAAAGGATCAGCGTTTCCTCAAGCTCTTCAAAAAAGTCCTCGTCTATTTTTGTAAACGAACTCAAAACGTCGCCCACCATGGACGACACGCTGTCTCTAGTTTTTTTCAGTCCGTCTCTGATTTTATTAAATATACTCATTGCTTAGTCCAACCTTACCGATAGCAGTTTTGATACACCCTTTTCTTCCATCGCGAAACCAAACAGGCTGTCGCAGATGACCATCGTTGGTTTTCTGTGCGTAATAACGATAAACTGCATGTTCTGGGCGTACTTCTTTAGGTAGTCCGAGAACTTATACACGTTTGCTTCGTCCAGCGCAGCGTCAATTTCGTCGAGGATGCACACAGGCGACGGATTTATTTTAAGCAACGCAAACAGCAGACTGATTGCTGTCAGCGCCTTTTCTCCGCCCGAGAGCAGCGAAATCTTTTGCAGCTTTTTGCCCGGCGGCTCTGCCACAATTTCGATTCCTGCATCCATGATGTCGACGCCTTCCTCTAGGTGCAGCTCTGCCCTTCCTCCGTCGAACAAGTCCTTGAACGCTTTGTTAAAGTGTTTACTTATCTGCTCGAAGCTGTCGCGGAACGTTTTGCGCATCTCGGAGAGCAGTGACACAATCAGCTTTTCAAGATCCTGCCCGGCTTTGACCAAATCCGCTTTCTGAGTCTCCAGGCTGTCCATGCGCTCTTTAAGCTCTGCATAGTCCTCTATCGCGTTCGGGTTCACGTTCCCAAGATACCTTATCTTGCGCCGCATGTCGTCCGCTTGCGTTTTCGCGGCGTTCATGTCAATCTCTTCTCTAAGCGGCAGTGCGTTTGCGTACGTCAGCTGATATGTCTCCCAAAGCCTGTTTTGCGCGCCTTCGATGTCCGTCTGCACCTTCTCTATCGAAAAGTCCACACGCATTGCTTTTTCTGCAATATCGCTGTGCTCTTGCCTCGCTTTAAGTATTTTTTTATCTCTTTCGCTCAGAGCCTCGCTCAGCAAACCTCTTTGCGCTATCATGTCAATCTGCTGCTGCTTTAATTCATCAAGCGCGTTTCTTTTCTGCGCAAGCAGCGCTGTCAGCTCGTTCTTGAGCGATAGTAGATTTTCGATGCTCTCGACGTTCAGCTCAATCGTTTTTCCTTTTAGCGCTTTGGCTTTTTGCGCATCGTGTCTTTCATCGCCAAGCCGCAGATTTTCGCCGGCGAGCGTCGTGTTCTCATGAGCCAGCTCCGCGATTTTGATCTCGGCCTCGTGCATCAACGCTTTCTTGCTTTCAATCAGCTCGGCGTTTGCGCGATACTCATCCTCCATGCGCTTGTAGTCTTCACTCTTGGTGTTGCTGCTTTGCTGCATGTCATTTTGCAGTGCTGCGAAGCCTTTTATCTCTTTATCAAATGAAGCCGCTTGACTGCTAATCTCGTCCTTCACCTGCGCCTGCTTCGTGATCGTCTGCTGCGCGTTCTCTGCTGAGCTTGTCAAAGTGTCTATTTTCTCTTTGCCTTTGGCAATTTCAATTTCATTTGTCTGCAGCGATTTTCGCGTTGTTTCAATATCGCTCGTCAGCTGAGCCAAGTCACTGTCCATTCTTGCAAGCTGCGATTCCAGCTCGCTAGTTTTGCCCTTCAAAGTGTCTGCCCGTTTGCTAAGTTCCTCTTCTCTGCGCTCACGCGACACCAAACCGCCGCGGTTTTTGCTTACGCTGCCGCCTGTGATGCTGCCGCTCGGGTTGTATATGTCGCCGTCCAATGTCACCGCGCGCAAAGCAAACCCGCAGCTTTTCAACAGCGCTATCGCTGCATCAGCGCTTTGCACAATCACAGTGCGTCCAAGCAGGAAATCTACGGCTTTCTCGCAGCCTTTACTGCACGAGACGAGTTCGCTCGCAATGCCAACCACGCCGCTGCCGTTCAGCTCCGTTTTCTCTTTATCGGTAAACGTTCGCGCCTTCAATGCATCAAGCGGCAGGAAAGTCACCCTGCCCATGTTTTCTTTTCTTAAATAAGATATGATATGCTTTGCGTCGTGCTCGCTCTGAACTACCACGTTTTGGAGCGCGGCACCAAGACACATCTCTATTGCTGTCTCGTAATTTGCCGGAACGTTTACAACGTCGGCAAACGTGCCTATTATCCGCCTGCCAATGTCGCCGCTGTCCTGCGCTGAGGCCATCAATCGCGCAACGCTTTGCTTATAACCTTCAAAGCTGTTTTTCATGTCGGACAAAAGCTTTGCGGAAGATGCGCACGTCGCATAGTCTCTTCGCGAGCTCTCCAGCTCGCTGCGCATTGCCGTCAATTGCTCTTTGCTTTTGCCGGATTTATATACTTTCTCGTTAAAGCTGTCTGTCAGCTGCTTTTGCTGTGCCGCCAGAGATTCCTGCGCTTTGTGCGCCGCTTCAAGCTCTTTGGTTTCCGCCGAAATCTGCTGCTCAAGCGCAGCTATTCGCTCGTCCGCTTCACTGACCCGCAGCTGCGCGCTGCGCTGCTTTTCTTCCAGCGCGCTGACTGCGCTTTTAACATCTGCGATCTTTTCGATTGCGTCTACTTTTTCACTTTGTACAGTCTCAATAATTCTAACTCTGTCTTCAAAGACGCCGCTAAGCTCTGCAATTTCTCTGCCCGCTTCGCTTGCAGCTTCTCGGGCAGTCGCAAGCTCGCCCTCAAGCGCACTGATGCGCTGCGCGTTGGTCCGCTCACTTGCCAAGCCAGCGCTCATTTTTGCGTCCGTCTCGTCCATCTCGAGCTTTAATCTGTCCGAGTCTTTGCTTAGGTTTTGCTCACGCTCCTCGCAAAGCTTAATCTCGCCCTCAACGTGTTCAATTTTAGCGTGAGCTTGGCTGAGAAGGCCAGCAATCTCGTCGCCCTTTTCCTCAATCTGCTTGGCATTTTGCTGCTCTAGCACATACTGGTCGCCAAACTCTTTGAGCACCAGTTCTTTTTGCGCTTTGTCTTCAGCGAGAGCCTGTTTGTTTTGGCTGAGCTTGGCAATACGCTGTTTTCTTTTATCGTAGTTGAATAGAAACAAATTGACATCGAGACGCTTTAGCTTTTCGCTAAGCTCAAGATACACTTTTGCGTTCTCTGCCTGCCGTTTGAGTGGTTTGATTTGCAAATTCTGCTCGATTAGAATGTCTTCTACGCGAAGCAGGTTCTGCCCGGTTTTCTCTAGCTTGCGTTCCGCTTCTTCCTTGCGCACGCGATATTTCATGATGCCCGACGCTTCTTCGAAAACCTTGCGGCGGTCAATGGATTTTTCGCTTAATATTTCGTCGATTCTGCCTTGTCCGATAATCGAATAGCCTTCTTTACCGATGCCGGTGTCGCGAAACATCTCTAAGATGTCTTTCAACCTGCATTTGCTGCCGTTGATGTAATACTCGCTCTCGCCGCTGCGGTATAGTTTGCGCCGCACTTCAATCTCGGAATACTCGCTGTTCATGCGATTATCAAGGTTGTCAAAAATAAGCGAGACTTCGCAAAAGTTTCTCGCCTTACGTTTTTGCGTGCCGGTAAAAATCACGTCCTGCATAGTTGACCCGCGCAAAGACTTCGCGCTTTGCTCGCCAAGCACCCAGCGCACCGCATCCGAAACATTGCTTTTACCGCTGCCGTTTGGTCCAACCACGCCCGTGATCGATCCGTTCATGTGCATTTGAGTTTTTTCCGGGAAAGATTTGAACCCCGTCATTTCAATGCATTTTAAAAACAAATCCGGCTCTCGCTTTCTAAAACTTCTCTAAATTCGCTTGCTCTGACAAAAAAAAATCGGCATTATCTGCCGAAATTTATTTATGCTACTCTATCGAATTTCAACAAATAACTTTATTGACGTTCTTGCTACTCCGTCGATTTCGACATTGTTAAAGGCGGGTATAACCACGAGGTCGATACCCCTTGGCGCCATAAAACCGCGAGTGATCGCAATCGCCTTAATCGCTTGATTTACAGCTCCTGCACCAACAGCTACAATCTCAGCTTTGTCATAATCGTTCACCATTGCCGCGATTGCCCCTGCGACCGACTTAGGCTGTGATTTTGCCGAAACTCTTAATGGTTCCATAATTGCCCCCATCATCCTTACGATACTTCATTATACCAAATTTTTTCAAATAATACTATATGTTTTTTATATCGCCGAGTCTATCATGCTGGCGATTTTGTCTTTGCCAACAACGCCGACAACTTTACCGACCGGCTCGCCGTTTTTGAAGAGTAGGAGTGTCGGAATACTCATTACGCCAAACTTTTGTGCAAGCTCAACCTGTGAGTCGATGTCCACTTTTCCTATAACCGCTTTGCCTTTATACTCGACAGCGATTTCGTCTATCGCTGGTGCTATCATTTTACATGGCGCACACCATTCTGCCCAAAAGTCAATCAACACCGGGATTTCGTTGTTTGTCACTTTTTCTTCAAAGTTCAAGTTTGTAATTTCTATTGCACTATCTGACATTATTCTATCTCCTTATCTTCGTCTTTCTTAACACCTATCATCGTGTAAACTCTTCTTACCGTCTTATTATACAACGGCGACGCGATTTTTAAAAGCAAAAACGATAATACAGCGAAAATTAGCGCGCAAATAGCCATAACAGGGTCTCTATTTACAAAAATATGCCACACATCCGTCAAAAGCCAGCCAAAAAGCACGCCTGCAAACAGCATGACGAGCGGGAACATGTACGCTATTGCTGACGCTTTTATCGCCTTTTTCATCACGATGCTGACCTGCACGTACTCTCCAACGCGGGCGCCTATGTCGTTTGGCACCTCTACAATTATCTCGTTTTGGGTGCTTAGCATACCACACGCTTTGCATTTGCCGCACGCAGAACTGCGTATAAAGCGCACAAAAGCGGTTTGGTTTTCTGTTTTAACCACCAGTCCGTATTCCGTCATGGTCGCTCCTTTATGATATCGCGTACTACTTCGCCCGCGATTACAAGCCCGCAAAGTCCCGGCATATACGATATGCTCGGCATGGCTTCGCCCTTTTCTATTTGCAGCATCGCTTTGCTGTCTGTGCACACCACCTTTTGGTGGTCTATACCGCGACGTCGCAGTTCTCTGCGCATCACTCGAGCAAGTGCGTCTCCGCTGGTTTTAGATATGTCCGAGACCTTGAAGTCGCCCGCAAGCTTGTTGCCTGCGCCCATCGCCGATATCGCGGGGATATTTGCAGCTTGGCACGCTGTGATAATCGCGAGCTTTGCAGTCACGTTATCTACCGCGTCCACAGCGTAAGTTGCACCTTCTATTAGTGACGCTGCGTTATCTGCATCGATAAACACTTTTTTTGCAGTCACGTCGCAGTTCGGATTGATATCCAAAACGCGTGCTTTCATCACCTCGACCTTTGGCATGCCGATTGTGCTGGTCAGCGCGACAATTTGTCGATTGAGATTACTCTCGTCAACATCGTCGCAATCGACAAGCGTCAACTTGCCCACGAAGGTGCGCGCCAACGCTTCGGCGACATATCCGCCGACCCCGCCGATGCCGAATATCACAACGTGCGCTTTGCTTAGCTGAACGAGTCCATGTTGTCCGACCAGTTTTTCGTGCCGTGCACCCAAACCCTATTCCGTTACCTTTAGGCTGAGTTCAAGCAGCTGTTTTGCCGAAACCTTGGACGGTGCGTTCGTAAGCGGGTCAGAAGCGTTCTGCACTTTCGGGAACGCAATAACGTCTCTGATGGACGAGCACCCAAGAAGCAGCATCGCAAGCCTGTCAAGACCATACGCGATTCCGCCGTGCGGTGGTGTTCCGTATTTAAGCGCTTCAAGCAGGAATCCGAAGTTCTCTTGCGCTTCCTCATCGCTGAACCCCAGCGCGTGCAGCATTCTTTTCTGTATTTTTGTGTCGTGAATACGTATACTTCCGCCGCCGATCTCGTTGCCGTTCAGCACGATGTCATATGCTTTGGCATACGCGCCCGCCGGGTCAGTTTCCAGTTTGTCTACGTCCTCGTCCTTTGGCGATGTGAACGGATGGTGCATAGCTGTATAGCGCTTTTCTTCCTCGCTGTATTCGAACACAGGGAAGTCTACCACCCACAGCAAATCAAACACGCTCTCGTCGATAAGACCAAGCGTTTCTGCCAGCTTCAATCTTAGGTTGCCAAGCGAGTCGAACACCACTTTGTCGGTGTCACCGACGAAGAATATGAGGTCGCCGGTTTCCGCTCCCGTGCGCTCGAGAAGAGAATTGATGTCCTCTTCGCTGAAGAACTTGGTTATCGGCGATTGCATGCCCTCTTCTTTCATTGAAATCCACGCCATACCTTTTGCACCGTATATTTTCACGAAATCGACAAGTGCGTCAATTTGTCTGCGCGCGAATTTGTCTACGCAGCCTTTAGCGTTTATTGCACGAACGCTTCCGCCGTTTTTGACAACCGACGAGAACACTTTAAAACCGCTGTTTTCGACGATGTCGCTGACGTTCACGAGCTCTAGGTCAAAGCGTGTGTCCGGCTTATCGCTGCCGTATCTGTCCATCGCTTCTTTGAACGGTATACGCTTTAGCGGCAGCTCTATGTCGATGTCCATAACCTTTTTGAACACGTGCGCCATCAAGCCTTCGTTTGCGGCGATTATGTCGTCAACATCCACAAAGCTCATTTCGATATCAATCTGCGTGAACTCCGGTTGTCTATCGGCGCGCAAATCCTCGTCGCGGAAACACTTTACGATTTGGAAATACTTGTCGAACCCGGACATCATAAGCAGCTGTTTCATTGTCTGCGGAGACTGCGGCAGCGCGTAAAAGCTGCCTCCGTGTACCCTTGACGGCACCAGATAATCGCGCGCGCCTTCAGGTGTGCTCTTGGTCAGCATCGGCGTTTCTATATCGAGAAAACCATTGTCCGTCAAATACTCTCTTGCCGCGGCAGAAATCTTGCTTCGTACCATCATATTGTTTTGCATGGTTGGTCTGCGCAGATCGAGGTATCTGTATTTGAGCCGCTTCTCTTCTCGCACGGCTTTGTCGTCATCAATCTCGAACGGCGGTGTTTTTGATTTGCTAAGCACCTTTAGCCGCTTTACCGAAACTTCAATAAGCCCGGTCGGCAGATTCTCGTTGACGGTTTCATCGTCGCGGCGAACGATCTCGCCCTGCACCGCGATAACAAACTCGCTTCGCAGCTTCTCCGCTTTAGCGAAATCCGTCTCCATCAGCGACTCGTCGAACACCACCTGCATGATACCCGTTCTGTCCCGCAGATCAACAAATATCAGTGCGCCTAGGTCGCGTCGAGTCTGCACCCAGCCCATCAGAGTCACTTCATTACCTACGTTGTCTACGCTGAAGTTGGTACAGTAATCTGTTCTTTTCCATCCTTGTAAAAACTCGCTCATTTACTCTCCACCCTTTATAAATTCATTAAGCTGCTCAAAAGCAACTGTTTTCTCTTCGCTTGCCTTCATATCTCTGACCGCCGCGACGCCCTTTGCTATCTCATTTTCGCCGATGATAATCACTTTGCCTGCGCCTATCTTACCTGCATACTTCATTTGCGCTTTCATGCTTCTGCCCGTGTGATCACACTCTGCCTTGATGCCGGCTGCCCGAAGGTCAGCTGTTATCTTGAATCCTTTTTCGCTCGCATTTTCGCCCAGCGTGCACACATACACGTCACACAAGCTCGGCTCGGGAATATCTATCCCCAGCGATTCGAGCACCAGGAGCAATCGCTCCATGCCCATGCCGAAACCTATGCCGGGTGTCGGCTTTCCGCCAAGCTCTTCCACTAGCTCATCGTATCTTCCTCCGCCGCACACTGTTCCCAGTGCACCGATATCGGTGGATATTATCTCAAACACCGTCTTTGTGTAATAATCCAGCCCGCGCACGATCATCGGGTTGACCACGTAGTCAATATCCGCACTTTTCAGCCTTGCTTTTAGCCCATCAAAGTGTGTACTGCATTCCCCACACAGATAATCAATCATCTTTGGCGCGTTTTTGACTATTGCAGAGCATGTTTCCTGCTTGCAATCAAGAACGCGCAGTGGATTAGTGCCCATTCTTTGCTGACAATCGCGGCAGAGTCCGTCTTTGTTTTTGCTTAGATACTCAATCAACGCTTTGTTGTAATCCGGTCGGCATTGCTTGCAGCCAATGCTGTTTATATTCAGCGCAAGTCCGCTTACACCGAGCTCACGAAGCACTGTTAATGCTAAGGAAATTACCTCTGCATCTATCGACGGTTTCTCTGATCCGAAACCTTCTATTCCGAACTGATGGTGTTCTCTGTAACGCCCATGCTGAGGGTTTTCATACCTAAAAACAGGACAGTTGAGATAGTACATCTTTGTCGGCTGTGCGGCCCCGCCCATGCTGCTCTCTACGAAGCTTCTCACCACGCCTGCCGTGCCTTCGGGTTTCAGCGTGATGCTGCGCTCCTTCTTGTCAAGAAACGTGTACATCTCTTTTTGCACTACATCGGTAGTGTCACCGATCCCGCGCAAAAATAGCTCGGTATGCTCGAACGTAGGCGTTCGAATTTCCCTGTACGCAAACCGTGCGCAAACGTCTCTCATTATTTTTTCGATATACTGCCACTTATAGCTCTCGCCCGGCAGAACGTCTTTTGTGCCTTTCGGCGCTCTTGTTAACATTGCTTCACCTCTTTATTACTATAACAAAACGTCCCCATCAATACTTGACAGGGACGAGAATTACCCGCGGTACCACCCAAATTCCCAAGAGTTCAACATCCCGGGCACTTAAATCTTATTCAATCCACAAAGAAGCTGTTACCGAGCCTATATCGCTTCTTTTCGATTCCAGTCACGTCGAAAAGTCCCTTAAAAAGCAAATGATTAAGTCGGTGTCCTCTCTAGAGAACCATTATACATGGTGCGCGAATTTTTGTCTATACTATTTGCAAAGCGCGTATGTCTCTTTGGCGATTGCAAGCTCTTCGTTGGTCGGGATGCACCAAATGTCTACTGTCGAATCTTCGGTCGATAGCTTCACATCGTTGCCGCGCACATGCTCGAACTCTTCGTTTAGCGGCTTGTCGATAATCGCGCCGAGGAACTGTAGCCCTTCCACGCTCCACTCGCGAACGAGATAGTCGTTCTCGCCGATGCCCGCTGTGAAGATGATCGCATCCACGCCGCCCATTGCCGCTGCGTAGCTGCCGATGAACTTCTTTAGGCGATAGCAGAAAACCTGAAGCGCGACTGTTGCACGCTCGATACCCTTCCCGCTGGCTTTCCACAAATCTCTAAAGTCGCTCGATTCGCCCGACAGCCCCCAAACACCACACTGCTTGTTGAGATACGTGATGGTTTCGTCGAGGTTCATGTGCATTTTGTTCATCAGGAATGGCACAATCGCCGGATCGATATCGCCGCTGCGCGTTCCCATTACAAGACCTTCAAGCGGTGTAAAGCCCATTGATGTGTCTACAGATTTGCCACCGTCAACAGCGCACACGCTCGATCCGTTGCCGAGGTGACACGTAATCAGCTTTAAGTCTTCAATCTTTTTGCCTGTAATTTCTGCGTATCTCTCGGCAACAAACTTGTGCGATGTGCCGTGAAAGCCGTATTTACGAACACGGAATTTCTCGTATGCTTCGTATGAAAGCCCGTACAGATAAGCGTTTTTCGGCATTGTTTGATGGAAAGCCGTGTCAAAAACTGTAACCATCGGCGTGCCCGGCATAATTTTTTGACAAGCTTTGATACCCATGAGGCTTGCCGGGTTGTGAAGTGGTGCAAGCTCTGCACACTCTTGAATTTGACCGAGCACCTTGTCATCAACAATAACACCGCTAGAGAAAAACTCTGAACCATGAACTACTCTGTGACCAACCGCGCCGATCTCGTCCATGCTTTTGATAACGCCGTGATCTTTGTCCGTCAGTGCATCCAGCACCATTGCTATCGCCTGCGTGTGGTCGGCTATCGGAGTCTCTATAACAATCTTGTCTTTACCGTTTGGTTTGTGCTCTAGGTTCGAGCCCTCGATGCCAATGCGCTCTATTCCTCCCTTGGCGATAACCTTTGTCTGCGTCATCTCGATTAGCTGATACTTTACGGATGAGCTTCCTGCGTTTATAACAAGTATATTCATTTTTTCCTCCTAATTAAGTGCTTGAACGGCAGTAATCGCTACAACCGATACAATATCGTCTACGCTGCACCCGCGTGATAGGTCGTTCACCGGGGCTGCAAGTCCTTGGCAGATTGGTCCGATCGCCTGCGCTCCCGCAAGGCGCTGCACCAGCTTATAGCCGATGTTTCCTGCCTGCAAGTCGGGGAAAATCAGCACGTTTGCTTTGCCCGCTACTTCGCTGCCGGGGCTTTTCAGCTGCCCAACCTTTTCGACGAGCGCCGCGTCAGCCTGAAGCTCTCCGTCAGCAGAAAGTTCTGGTGCAAGCTCGTGTACCTTCTGCGTGGCTAGGCTGACTTTGTCAACCAGCTCGTGCTTTGCGCTGCCTTTGGTCGAAAAAGAAAGCATCGCTACTTTTGGGTCCATACCCGCAAGCTGCGCGCCTGTTTTTGCTGTGGATATCGCAATTGCCGCCAATTGATCTGCATCAGGGCAGGGGTTTACTGCGCAATCGCCAAACATCAATATTCCGTTGTGTCCAAAATCGTTTGTGGGAAGTTCCATTATAAATGAGCTTGACACCACCGATATTCCGGGTGCCGTTTTGATGATTTGAAATGCGGGCCTAAGCGTGTCTCCTGTAGTGTGAATGGCTCCTGCCACCATGCCGTCTGCGTCGCCCATCTTGATCATCATGCAAGCGTAGTACAGTGGGTCCAGTACCTGCTGCTTCGCTGTGTCAGGTGTTACGCCTTTGTGTTTGCGTAGCTCGTAGTACTTATCTGCATACTCCTGTGTCTTGTCCGAGTCGTTCGGGTCTATGATTGATACCCCTGAGTAATCCAGTCCCGCCGCCTTCTTTTTAATCTCTGCCACATTACCAATCAGCGTGACCTGTGCGATTCCTTCTTTTGCGATAATCGCTGCGGCCTTGATAGTCCGCTCCTCCGTACCCTCCGGTAAAACCACGTGTTTCGAGGCGGCTCGTGCTTTGCCTTTAATGTCATCCATTAAGCTCATACCTTAATATGCTCCCTTCAAAAAATATAAAATTTTATCTAAACAACACTACTAAAAAAGTGTTATAATACTACTAACCAAACTATTATATATAACTTTGGTGGTTTTGCAAAGGAGAATTTATGATTATTTGTGGAATTATTGTTGAATATAACCCATTTCACAATGGACATCAATTACATATCGAAAAAACGCGCGAAAAGAGCCGTGCAGACCTGATTGTCTGCGTGATGAGCGGCAATTTTGTTCAGCGCGGTGAGCCTGCCGTTTTTGACAAATGGAGCCGTACAATGTGTGCGCTGAAAGGCGGCGCTGATGCCGTGATTGAGCTGCCGCTGCTGAGCGCGGTACAAAGTGCAGAAGGCTTTGCGTCCGGCGGTGTTAAGATTCTCGATGCAATTGGCGCAGATTATATAAGCTTTGGGTGCGAAACAACCGACCTTACTGCGATTAGCGCTCTTGCCGGGACACTCGCCAAAGAGCCGCGCAAATATAAACGCGCGCTGAGAGAAAACCTCTCGCAGGGCATGAGCTTTGCGCAAGCAAGGATGAATGCTGCTCTCCCGGATGCCCCCAAGGCACTCAAAATGCCGAACGCGATTCTTGCTACCGAGTATATAAAAGCGATCAAAAAGCACAAATCTAAACTGGAGCCAATTGCGATACAGCGCGTCGGGCAGGGCTATCACAGCAGCGATATATCAACAACGCTGTCTAGCGCAACCGCCATTCGCAGCGCGATGCAGAGCAATCATTTGGCGGAGGCGTTTGTATCCATGCCTAATGTCTGCGCGGATTATATCAAGGAGCAATTGCTTGCCGGGCTTACTCCCGTCTTTGCTGACAGCTTTGACAAACAGCTGCTCTATCGACTTAGGGTTGGCGGCACCGGCTATATCAAAACCTTGCACGAAGTGAGCGAAGGACTCGAGAATCGCATATATAGCGCAGCTAAGACATGCTCTACGAGAGCCGAGCTGATTGACGCAATCAAAACAAAACGATACACCTATACCCGCATATCGCGAATACTGCTGTATGCGCTGTTTGGCATAACCCGCGATATGGTCGAAAAACACAACCGTAAAAAAGTCAATCACATGCATGTGCTGGGGGTAGCCGGCCAAAGCGTAATGTCCACGCTGGCTGATGCGTGCAAGGTGCCTCTCGTCATAGGAAAGTCGGATTATTATACGGACATGGATTTAATAGCGACGGATTTGTACGCGCTCACACAAAAAAAAGAGCCGTTTAACAGAGCTGCCAGAGACTTCACTCAAAGACTAATTATAACTAAATAGCATGAAAACAGCCGCATGTTTTCATCAACTTTACGGCTGTGGTAATACTTTTTTAATGTCGTTCTAAGGGCGTTTTTCAGGTTTTCTTTTTCCAGCAAGCTGTAGCCTGTTTTTGCGTATCAGCTTTAGGTAGTCAGCGAAATACATTTCGAGCTCTTGCATGATGTCGTCAGCGTATTCCCTTGCGCCCATCGTGATTTCTTTGGCGTTGCTTTTCGCTTTTTTCATCAATGTTTCCGCGTCTTGCTCTGCCGCCTTTGTCACTTCGTCTTCTGCCACTCTTTTATCAAGCTCTGCCTGCGCGCCGTCCACAATCTGCTCTGCCTGCGCCTTTGCATCCGCGAGTATTTTTTCTTTATCACCGAGCAGCTTTTTAGCTTCCTTAAGTTCCTTTGGAACGACCGTTTTGAGATCCTGTAATATCTCTGTGATAACCTCTAAATCGACTGCCTTTTTGTTGGAAAAGGCTGTCTTAGGGCTGCTCTCCAGCTCCTCTTTTAACTCATCTAAAAGTTCAAATGTTTTCATGTCTTCACCCACCAATATATTTTTTTATGTCGCCAATGATGATGCCCGGAACAAAGCCGTCAATATCGCCGCCGTGGAAAATCAACTCTCTCACGATGCTGGAGCTGACGAACGAGTACCTTGGGTTCGCCATCAAAAACACCGTTTCAATATCGTCGTACAGCTTCGCGTTTACCGAAGCCAGTTGATACTCGTGGTCAAAGTCTGACAAAGAGCGCAGCCCTCTTATTATCAAGTCTGCGCCAATCTGCTTCATATAGTCGACGAGCAGCCCGTCCACGCTGTTAACGCTTACGCCGCCAATATGCGCGGTACTCTTTTGTATCATAGCAAGACGCTGCTCAAGTGAAAACGCACATTTCTTTTCTATGTTAACGGGAACCACAATCGTAACTTCGCCAAACCTTGCGGCTGCGCGCTCGATAATGTCCAGATGTCCGCTGGTTATCGGGTCAAAACTTCCTGCGTATACACATTTGCTCATGAGCTTTCTCCGTATTCCAAAAACCAAAGCGATATGTCACCGTAGTCTTTTCTCTTGATAAAATTATACTCCTTTGGCAATATAAAATCAAATTTCTTGCGGCATTCCATAACGATTGTGCAGCCCGGCTCTAATATACCGCGCTCGTGTGCCATGTTCAGCGTCGGCAAATACAGCTGCGCGTCATACGGCGGGTCCAGAAACACTATGTCGTAGGTTTGAAGTCTAGATGCGCTTTTGAGCAAATCGCCTTTTATTAGAGAATAGTTTTCGGCGTCCAGCATATTGAGGTTGCTTGTCAAAGCGCGCAGACAATCTCGGTTGTTCTCGACAAAATCTACGTGCGCGGCGGCGCGGCTAAGCGCTTCTATACCAAGCGACCCGCTGCCGGCAAACGCGTCGAGCACTTTTGCTCCCGGGATTTTGAACTGCAGCGAGCCAAACATCGCTTCCTTCACTTTATCGGTCGTTGGGCGCATCACGTTACCTTTTGGGCACTCCAGCCTTCTGCTTTTATACTTGCCCGCTATCACTCGCATGACGCTTCTCCGATAGTGCGTTTTTCGCTGACTATCATATCGAGCGGAACATCGTGCGCGTGCTTTGGCAAATGCGGCACTATTTGAAAATCGAAACCCACTCCGATTTTTGCCGCATGCGTTTTCTTGAGATACCTGTCGTAGTAACCACCGCCATAGCCGATACGGTGCAAGTCTTCACCCAGCGCCAATGCCGGGACAATGACCACGTCGATTTGATTAGGGTCTATTTCGGTTTTGCCTGTCGGCTCAGCAATGCCGTGCCGGTTGCGTCCCATAGCAGAATCCGAAGTGTATTGCACCGCTGCCATCACACCGTGATGCACGATACGCGGCAGAGCGACGCATTTGTTCTCATCCATGCACTCTTGCATAAACTCGCGTAAATCTACCTCGCCTTGATGTGGAAAATACGCCATAATGCATTGCGCGTCCTGTACACATTTCAACCGCATTAACTTATGCTTAATCTGCTCGCTGAGGATTGTGTTGTCGGCAGCGCTTTGACCTCGCCGCAAACTCTTCATCCTTCGCCGTAGCCTTCGCTTATTGCTCATAATATAACCTTGGTACTCTTTTGGAAATAGCGCATAGCACTTCGTAGTCAATAGTGCCGATGTTTTTTGCAAACTCGCTTGCGAGAATCTGCTCGCCACCTTGCGAGCCAATGCAAACCACTTCGTCGTGAAGCTTTGCGTTCTTAATATCGGTAATGTCGATGAGCGACTGATCCATGCACACACGCCCGATAATCGGCACACGTTTGCCGCGGACAAGCACATGCCCGTTGTTTGACAACAAACGGTTGAACCCGTCTGCGTAGCCGATTGGCAGCGTTGCCACTCGCATTGGTTTTTCTGCTGCGAAAGTTCCGCCATAGCTTAATTTGTCGCCCGGCTCTATGGTTTTAATATACGAGATTTGTGTGTGAAACGATAGTGCCGGAGTCAGCTTTACGTTTTGGTTCACCTCGTACGACTGATAGCACCCATACAGCGATATGCCGATGCGCACCATATCGTAGGACAAACCTTCGCAGTCGATAGTCGCCGCGCTGTTTGCCGCGTGTATGATTGGATTTAATCCGCGTTTGTGCACTGCGTCAATAAACTGTTTGAATTTCTCGTTTTGCATGTTCGTGTATGATTTGTCTGCTTCGTCGGCGCAGGCGAAATGTGTCATCAAGCCTTCGAGTTCCAGCGTTGGCTCATTGTCAATTATATCAAGCGCCGCTTCCATTTCCGGCAAGCTCATAAACCCAACACGGTTCATGCCCGTGTCTACTTTTACGTGCAGCTTGAAGCTGACACCCGTTGCTTTGGACACCGCGATTGCGCTGTCGATGCAGTCCATTGATGCGACGACCATGCTGAGATTCAGCTCGCTTGCGACTTCCCACTGCCATTTGCTCGACGGTCCCATCACTAGAATCGGCGCAGTGATACCGTCGCCGCGCAGCTCGCGCGCTTCTTCGGGCAGCGCCACAGCAAGCCAATCTGCACCTGCGCTTAGTGCGGCGCGGCTTACCATCACGGCTCCGTGACCGTACGCATCCGCCTTTACGACAGCACAAAACAGCGCGCTGTTGGCGACATTCTTTATGCTCGTCACGTTTTGCTTGATGGCAGATAAGTCTACCTTTGCGTACGTCGGTCGAATCAACATAATCTTTTCCTAATAAATATCGTCGGCTGTAAGCAGCTTTACACCGTTTTGCTTTAGCTTGGCTACCGCACCGTCAATATCTTCTACCCTAAAGAGGATAAGCGCGTTTTCGTTTTGTGCGAACACAAACGAATATAGATACTCTATGCTAACGTCCGCTTCGTCAAGCAGCTGTAATACGTTTGAAAGTCCGCCCGGCTCGTCCGGAACTTCTACCACGAACACTTCTGCAAGGCTCGCCGTAAAGCCGTTCTCTTTTAGAATATTGACTGCTTTGTCGGGGTCTTTCACGATGCCACGCATTATGCCAAAGTTGGTCGTGTCGGCAATCGACAGCGCGATGAGGTCTATCCCGGCGTCTGCCAGCACGCCTGTAATTTTTGCAAGTCTGCCCTTTTTGTTCTCAATAAAAACGGATAATTGTTTAATCATATTTATGACCTTCCTTTCATACTCGAAGCAGCAACTGCTTGTCAACTTCACTCGATTCACTATGGTTCAATCAAAATGTGTCAAGCTTTGCTTGCTCCTTTTAGCGGTTATCAATCACTCTTTTTGCTTTGCCCATGCTTCGCTCAATCGTCTTAGGCTCGACCAGCGATACTTTCACATTTATGCCGAGCACTGTTTGTATATCTGCTTGAATCTTTGCGCGAAGCTCCTCAAGTCGCCTGACCTCGTCGCTAAACAAGCTGCCTTCCACCTCTACCTGCACTTCGAGTCTGTCGAAATTGTGGGCACGGTCTACGACGATTTGGTAGTGCGGAGATACGCCCGCTATGTCCATCAACACGCCTTCGATTTGTGACGGGAACACATTGACACCGCGGATAATCAGCATATCGTCGCTGCGCCCCAATACCTTTTGCATTCGCACCATCGTTCTGCCGCACTCGCAAGTGTCTGCGTTAAGCGAGGTGATGTCGCGCGTTCTGTATCGTATCAGCGGAATGCCGTCTTTGTCGATGGTTGTGAAAACAAGCTCGCCCTCGCTCCCGTATGGCAGCGGCTTTAGCGTCACCGGATCGATAATCTCGGGCAGGAAGAAGTCTTCGGAGATGTGCAGACCGCACTTGCACTCGCAATCGCTCGCCACACCCGGTCCCATGATTTCGGATAGTCCGTATATATCGATGGCGAGAATGCCAAAGCGCTGCTCGATCTCTGTACGCATCGCTTCTGTCCAAGGCTCTGCGCCAAACACGCCCGCCTCCAGCTTTAGCGATTTTGGATCAACGCCCATCTCTTCCATAGTCTCTGCCATAAACAGCATGTACGAAGGTGTCGCCGCGATAATCGTTGTGCCAAAGTCCTGCATCAGCATGATTTGGCGTTTTGTGTTGCCTCCCGAAATCGGTATCGTGGTTGCGCCAAGCGCTTCTGCGCCATAGTGCGCGCCAAGACCTCCTGTAAACAGCCCATAGCCGTACGCCACTTGTATCACCGAGTTCTTATTGCCGCCTGCAAACGCAAAGCTTCGCGCCATCAGGTCTCCCCAGTTTTTGATATCGCGCGCGGTGTAGCCGACAACCGTCGGTTTGCCCGTTGTGCCCGAAGACGCGTGCAGCCGCACGATGTCTTCCGATTTTGCGCTGAACAGCCCAAACGGATAGTGGTCGCGCAAATCGCTTTTTACTGTGAACGGCAGGCTTTGCAAATCGTCGAGTGACTTGATGTCATCCGGCTTTACGCCAAGCTCGTCAAATGCTTGCTTATAGAAAGGCACGTTCTCGTACACCTTTTGCGCTGTCTTGCGCAGCTTTTCTGTTTGCAGAACCGACAACTGCTCTCTGTCCATACACTCGATTTTCTGATTCCAAATCATAGCTCTCTCCTATCTCTAGCTGTTATATCCTTTTTCGAACGCGATGATGTTTATGTCTAGGAATCGCTCAGGCACAGTCGCCTTGATCGCGTCCAAAAATGCTTGTTTGTCGATGTCCATGTGCTTTGCCAGCACGCCAATCAGCACTGTATTTACCGCTTTGGCGTTGCCTGCCTGCTTTGCCATCGACAGCGCGTCTACGAAAACGGTGCCGGGTACTTCGTTTGCAATTGTACCTTCGATGTCACTTGGGTACGCTACTGCGCCCGTGACGACCGGCATCGGCGCAATTTCTTGCGTATTGACAAACATTTTGCCGTTTGGTTTCAATTTGCCAATCCAACGCAGCGCTTCGAGTTTCTCAAAAGCAATGATGATGTCTGCGCTGCCTGCATCGACTGTCGGCGCAAAAACCTTGCTGCCATAACGAACATGCGTAACCACGCTGCCGCCGCGCTGTGCCATTCCGTGTACTTCGGACAGCTTTACATCGTGCCCTTGCGATATTGCGAGGTTGCCGAGTATTCTGCTTGCCAGAAGCGTGCCTTGTCCGCCCACACCCACGATTAAAATATCTTTGCTGTTTTGATTAGTCATAGTTACTCACCCGCCTTTTTTATCGAATCGAACTTGCACACCTTTACGCAAAGTCCGCAGCCGTTGCAAAGCGTTTCGTTTATCCACATGCCGTTCTCGTGCCGCTCGATAGCCGGGCAGCCTAGCTTCATGCACATACCGCAGCTCGTGCACGTATCGTTAATATGGAGCGCGGGCAGAACAGGTACTTGCGGCAACAGAGCGCAAGGTCGCTGCGTGATAATCACGCTGACTTCTTCCCTCGCCGTTTCTTCCTTCAATATCACTTCGAGCGCTTTCATGTCGAACGGGTCCACTGTGCGCACGTTCTTTACGCCAAGCCCACGCACCAGCGTTTCGATGTCTATGACCGCCGCAACGTCGCCTTTCAGGTTTTTGCCTGTAGACGGATGATCTTGATGCCCTGTCATTCCGGTGGTCGAGTTGTCGAGTATCATCACTGTTGATGTCGCGCCGTTGTATACCATGTCCACCAAACCTGTGATACCAGAATGGAAGAACGTCGAGTCTCCGATAACAGCGACTAGCTTTCGAGCAAAGTCCTTGCCGCGTGCTTTCTCCAGCCCTGTCGCCATGCTGATGCTTGCGCCCATGCAAACGCACATGTCGATGCCCTCGTGCGGTGGCAATGCGCCAAGCGTGTAGCACCCGATGTCGCCCGTTGCCATAATCTTCAGCTTTTTCAGCACGTGATAGACCGCTCTGTGTGGACATCCCGGACACATAACAGGAGGTCGCATCGGCAAAACGCCTGCGTCTCTGCTGTCAATTTGCTTGCCCAAAATGCCTTTTGCAATCATGTTCGCGCTGTATTCGCCTTGCAGTGTGAAAATCTCTTTACCGATGATGTCGATACCCATCGCTTTGATAGCGTCTTCGAAGAACGGCTCCAGCTCTTCCACGATGTACAGCTTGTCTACTTTGGCTGCAAAGTCCGCAATTGTTTTTGCGGGAAGCGGATATATCATGCCGAGCTTTAGAACGCTCGCGTTCGGCAGTGCTTCCTTAACGTCGTTGTACGTTACGCCGGCAGTAATTACGCCAATTGCTGTATCGTTCATCTCGACCTTGTTAAGCTCGGTCGAGTTCGCAAACTCTTTGATATCGTTCATGCGCTGCTCTACGATAACGTGACGTTTGCGAGCCATGCCCGGCATCATCACGTACTTTGGAATGTCTTTGACGTATGGCTTTAGCGCAACGTCAGCTCGCTCCATCAGCTCTACAACGCCTTGCGAATGTGACAAGCGAGTGTTTGAACGCACAAACACCGGAGTGTCATATTTCTCGCTCAGCTCGAACGCCGCTTTGACGAATTCTTTGGCTTCATGGCTGTCGCTTGGCTCGAGCATCGGCACGTGCGCGCTTCTCGCATAGAACCGCGAGTCCTGCTCGTTTTGGCTCGAGTTCATTCCGGGATCGTCCGCCACGACGATAACCAGACCGCCGTTGACGCCCGTGTACGCCGCTGTGAAAAGCGGATCTGCCGCTACGTTTAGCCCGACGTGCTTCATGGCACAAAGCGCCCGTGCGCCGCCGAACGATGCGCCGATAGCGACCTCTAGCGCGACCTTCTCGTTAGGCGCCCACTGCGCAAGTATCTCGTCGTATGTTGCCACGTTCTCTGTGATTTCTGTGCTTGGTGTTCCCGGGTATGCAGCCGCTACTGTCGCGCCTGCTTCCCACGCGCCCCTTGCAAAAGCCGCGTTTCCCAGCATTAGTTTCTTTGTCATTGGTTTCTCCCTCTTTATCGTAAATCTGTCACTCTTTGTGCCTTACCTTCAAAACGCTTTAGCGATTCCGGCTCTGCCAGATGCACGTCCGCGCTTATGTTAAGTATGGTAAACAAATCGTGTTTAATTTTTTTCTCTATCTCTTCGAGTGCGCTGAAGCTCTCTAACAAGCTTGCGTCAACAAGCTCTACCATGACTTCGATCTTGTCCATCACACCGTCTTTCTTGACGATAATCTCGTAGTGCGGACCAATGCCCTCGACATCGAGCAGCACGCCTTCGATCTGCGACGGGAACACGTTGACCCCGCGGATGATAAGCATATCGTCTGTGCGCCCTTGTATCTTTGCCATGCGCATCGACGTTCTGCCACATTTGCACTTCTCGGGAATCAGCCACGTGATGTCCTTGGTGCGATAGCGCAATATCGGCAGCGCTTCTTTGCTCAGCGACGTGATGACCATCTCGCCCGGCTCGCCATATGGCACAGGCTCTAGTGTGTCTTTGTCTACAATCTCGCAGTAAAAATGGTCTTCGGCAATGTGCATACCGTCTTTGACCGTACACTCGCCGCTGGTGCCGGGTCCGATAATCTCGGACAGCCCGTAGTTCTCTGTCGCGATGATGTCGAGCTCCTTTTCTATCTGTGCACGCATTTGCTCTGTGTGCCCTTCGCCGCCAAACATGCCGATTTTGAGCGGAAGCTTCTTGGTGTCGATGCCCTTCTTTTTCGCGACCTCGGCAAGATAGAGCGCGTAGCTTGGCGTGCTGACCAGCAGCGTTGTGCCAAAGTCCTCCATCACGTTGATTTGGCGGTCTGTGTTGCCGCCCGATATCGGAATAATCGTCGCACCCAGTTTCTCTAGCCCATAGTGCAGCCCAAACGCGCCGGTGAACAGCGTGTACCCAAACGAAATCTGCGCGATGTCCTCGCTCGTTGCACCCGCCGCGCAAGCCAGCCGTGCCACAACCTCTGCCCACATATCCAAATCGTTCTGCGTGTATCCGACCACCGTTGGTTTGCCCGTTGTGCCCGACGACGCGTGAATGCGCACGACATCTTTCATCGGCACCGCAAACAGCTTGTACGGATAGTTGGCTCGCAGGTCGTCCTTTTCTGTAAACGGAATTTTCGTAATGTCAGCAAGCGTCTTAAAGTCGCCTGGTTTCACGCCCGCTGCGTCAAGCTTTTTCTTATAATGCGGCACGTTGTTATAACAGTTTTCTACCGTGCTTCTAAGCCGCTCGAGCTGTATCGCTTCTATCTTCTCTCGCGATGCGCACTCGATTCCTTCGTTCCAAATCATTTGCGTCTCCCTTTATGTTTTTGCACAAAAAAAAGCTACCGTTCTTCCATGCTTCATATTCATAGATTATTATAGCGTATCGTGGGGGAAAAATAAAGAGTGGGTTTTTGGGTAAGAGAAAAACAAATAGAAGACTACTATGCAGGTACGTGATATCCCAAGTTATAAAATTAGTTAAGTTTTCTACTTTCAATTTCGTTTCGACAAGCTATTAAAGGCAACATCAACTCGTCTAAATCAGAAGTAAAGCTTTGTATTTGATCCTCATTTGGCTGTTCTTCTAATTCAAGTATGATCTCATTGGTTTTAAGATTTATATTAGTAATTGCATCTTTCGTTTTCTCGCTAGCTAATTCATAGATATTTTTATAGAATATTGGTTTGTTTTTAATTACCCTTATTATGCCAACAAAGTTGCTTTCATGTTTCTCAAAAAATTTTAACTCTAAATTTATATTGTGAATGTAATCAATCTCATCTCTAATAAAGTTTAACAGAATATCTTTTCTAGCTTGCTTTAGCACTTCTCTTTCTCGAATTATCGTAGTAACATATATTAGTATAGCAACTATTGTAGAAGAAAAAACGCCTATAGCTAAGGCTTGAAAAATCCTACAGTTTTTATCCTCCAAAACAAATGTAGCTACTGAGCTTACTACTAGTAAAATAACAAACACAATCAACTCATATGTTTTAATGAGCAATTTATTTTTCTTCTTATTGTTCTTCATATTGTTCTTCTTATTTTTACAACCATTCTGATCACAGGTTATTTTCTCGTTAGTCTTTACCCAGTGACTAATCTTCTCTCTGGTATCTATTCCGCACCCTGTTTTGCCGCCTTTTTTACCGCTGTGAACTATACCTGTTGGTGTATGTTTAACTGCCATAATCTTTCTCCTTTCCATAATACTTGCTATTTATTTCAATAATAGCACTAAACTTCGTGTCCTTCTTTCTAACCAAAAAATTTTAGCAGATAAAACGACAATGTTCCTCACTGCCGTTTTATCTTTATTACTGATTTTTAGTTTTTACATCCATTCTTATCACAGGTTTTTTTTGCACTTGTATTTACCCAATGACTAGGGTGTTTGGTTGTATCAACACCACAACCAGTTTTTCCACCTTTAACGCCTTTATGAACTTCTTTGGTTGGAATGTGCTTAACTGCCATAATCGTTCTCCTTTCTTCTCGTTTATTATGTGCTGTTTTCATATTATTACAATTATACCATAAAACATTCACGACCACAAGTTCTATCGAATAATTTTTCTATAACAAAAAACGACAGCGATCCCTCACTGCCGTCACATATCCAACACCCTAACTCCCTACTCCCCATCCTCCGCGCACTTCAGCTGCTCGATAAACTGGCGCGCGGCACGGGGCGACCTGCCGCCGATGGCGTAGCGCTCTGCAAGAAGGTCTAGCTCTGTGTTGTCGATTGTTATTTTGTAGTCGGCTTTCAGCTCGTGCACGATGGTGAGATAGAGGTCTTTGCTTGGCATCATGAAGGGGACCTTTAGCCCAAAGCGGTCGGAGAGCGACCACTGCTCTTGCAGCGTTTCGTTGCGGTGCACGTCGTCGCCCTGTCGGTCAGAGAATGTTTCTTTGATGAGATGCCGACGGTTGCTGGTTGCATAGATGACCACGTTGGCTGAGATGGACGATATCGAGCCTTCCAGCGCCGCTTTCAGCTCGTAAAGGTCATCGTTTTCTTGCGAGAACGAGAGGTCGTCGATGAACAGTATGAACTTGAGCGGATTGTTTTTCAGCTTCTCGATGATGGCAGGAAGCGCGGCGACTTGCTTTTTGCCAATCTCGATAAGGCGAAGACCTTTGTCTTGATACTCGTTGATAATCGCTTTGACGGTGGACGATTTGCCTGTGCCCGCGTCGCCGTAAAGCAGCACGTTTGCCGCCGCTTTACCGGCCAAAAGCGCAAGCGTGTTGTTTATGACTTGGTTGCGCTCTCGCTCATACTCCTTAAGGTCGGCGAAGCGAACAGGGTCTGTGCTTTGCACCGGCACAATCTCGCCGTCTCTGAAGCGAAACTTCGTGAACTTGGCAAATATGCCGTAGCCGTCGATGTCGATGGTGCGCAGTCGCTCGTTGTATGCGCCGGTGAAATCGATGCGCGACGTGTTCCATTTTGGCAGATACCCGTCGTACTCGATTTGCGAAGTGAAGTCTTCGGGCGTAAGACGCGCGATGCTTTCGAGTATTTTTAGCTCGTGCTTGGCGCTGCTCTCCAGCGCTTCGCTGACGAGCATGTCGTGCGCTTTTTGAACGATGTATACGTTCTCGTCCTCCAGCACGCGCTTCAGAATATACTCTGTCAAGTTGTCTCCGCTTTGCAGCAGCTCGTGCACAAATTCGCAGTACGTGTCTACCTGCTCCTTTGCGCTCCCCTTCGCGCTCATCAATGCCGACAAGCGACTGATTAGCGGATCGTCCAGCAGGTTGCGGAAAATGGTTACTGTGTGCAGCTCAAGCTGCTTGCGTTCGATGTCAGTCATAGTATATCCTCTTTCTGAGTGATGTCGCTATTATACCACGATATGGGCGATAGCAAAACGCATCTGCACAAAAAAAACGACAGCGATTAGACGCTGCCGTTTTATATATGCTGCTGATTACTATACTCTACTTGCTAACCAAAACTTTCTTTAGCTTTGCGAACCGTGGCAACCCGTCTTCTTTTGGAAGCGGTGTTTCACCTTGGATCAATGGCAGTGCGTAGTCGATGAAGTCTTGCGTTACGCCAACGCCGTCTGCGGTAATCCACTCGTCAGGTATCGTCTTTTCCTTGTTTGCCACATCGTCCAGCGGAATCAGTGCGACTTCGCATTTGTAGCCATTTGTGCGGTCGCACTTGAAGCCGACCATGTAATCGCTCTTGCCGCCGACAGCTTCTTTGACTGCTGTTTGTCCCGAAAGGAAACTCTCGTCGATGTCGGTATTAGACGCCACGTGCGCTGCGCATCGCTGCATCAGACTAAACTCGATAGCGCGAATCTTTGCGCCCGTCTTTTCTTTAACAAAGCCGGACAGCGTGTATGCCAAACCACCAAGTTGTACGTGACCGAAGCTGTCGGTGTTGCTTGTCATGTCGCTGCCGTAGGACGAAATGTATTTGCCGTCCTTGTCCTGAATTCCTTCGGAAACCGCAACGATTACTTTGCCTGTCGCGTCGTAAATCTTTTGCACTTTGCCGAGGAAATCATCCATGTCAAAGTCGCGCTCCGGCAGATAAATCAAATCCGGACCTGCGCCTTTTGTGGATGCGAGAGCCGCCGCCGCTGTCAGCCAACCTGCGTTTCTTCCCATGATCTCGATGATGGTGATTGTGCCCGTGTCATAAACCCGCGCGTCCTGATACACTTCCATGGTTGTTGTCGCGATATACTTTGCCGCGCTCGCAAACCCGGGGCAGTGGTCGGTCGCCCAAAGGTCGTTGTCGATCGTTTTTGGCACTCCCATGACGCGCATTTCGTAGCCGCTCTTTGCCATGAACTTGCTTATTTTGTTGCATGTGTCCATCGAGTCGTTGCCGCCGTTGTAGAAGAAATAGCGCACGTCGTGCTTCTTGAAAACCTCTAGCATGCGTTTATAGTCTGTGTCGTCGTCCGCCGCGTCTGCCAGCTTGTAGCGTACTGAACCAAGTGCCGAGCTAGGCGTCGTCTTTAGCAGCTCAAGCTCCTTTGCGTCCTCTTTGCTCATGTCGTAAAGCATCTCTTCCAAAACACCTTTGATACCGTGCGCCGCGCCGTATACAGCTGTGATGTTTTCTTCCTTCAACGCCTGCGTAAACACGCCCGTCGCACTCGCGTTAATTACCGATGTCGGTCCACCCGACTGTCCAAATATACATGCTCCTTTTAACTCACCCATAATTATATCTCCTTTTAAATATTGAAAATTTTCGATTTGGCAAAATTATAACCCAACGAGCGAGGAATTTCAACATATAATATTGCGTCGTTAAAAAAAACGCCGGCAAGTATACAAACGTTTCTTACTGCACTTACTATTCCCCAATTATCTTGATCATTATGCGCTTGGTGCGCTTGCCGTCAAACTCGCCGTAAAAAATCGCTTCCCACGGACCAAAATCGAGCTTGCCGTTTGTGACCGCAACAACGACCTCTCTGCCCATAATCGTGCGTTTGAGATGCGCGTCGCCGTTGTCTTCATACCCATTATGCGCATACTGCGAATACGGTTTCTCGGGTGCAAGACCCTCGAGCCACTTTTCGAAATCGCTGTGCAGACCGCTCTCGTTGTCGTTGATAAACACGCTTGCCGTGATGTGCATGGCGTTGACAAGGCAAAGACCTTCTTTGATGCCGCTCTCGCGCAGCGCTTCGTTTACCTGCGGCGTGATGTGGATAAACTGGCGGCGCTTTGGCACATCCAGCGCTAATACTTTTCTATAACTTTTCATATATAATTACCTCCAAAAGATTATTCGAATTGTTTGCATATATGATACCATAGTTGTTCGTACAGGTATAGCGCAATTGATTGTGAAAACAGGTATCAAGCAGTGTTAACTTCCATATTTCTCCACTAACAGCTTAAACCCAACGATTTTCTGGTTACACAATGCTGTTTTGCAAATATTACTATTGTCTAACATCTCACAAAAATCAGGCAGAAAATTGTCGTTTTTTCACGTAGTATGCTATAATGCACGTGTAATTATATTTCTTATATTTTGAGGTTTTATCATGCAACGCGCAATTATTTATGTTTTTTCAGGTACCGGGAATACATTGTTGACCGCAAACATGGTGCGAGACTCTTTTGAGCGCTCTAATGTTGGTACCACCATTTATGAAATAAAGGAACCTTTTGACGACGTGCCCTCCCCGCAAGACTTTGATTTTGTCGGGTTTGCTTATCCTGTGCACGCGTTTAACAGCCCACAGTTCTTCTTAAAGTTTGTCAAAACTCTGCCGGACGCAAACAAAAAGGCGTTCATCATCAAAACGTCGGGAGAGCCTTTTCATCTCAACGACGCTTCGTCACATAAGCTGTACAATCTGCTCGTGTCCAAAGGCTTTGATGTTATGCTCGACAGGCATCTGTTGATGCCGTACAACATCGTTTTTAGGTACGAGGACGAGCTTGTCAAGCAAATGTACATATACAACGAAAAGCTGTGCGAGCTGTTTGCGGCAGATGTACTCGACGGCAAACACAAGGAGTTTCACTTTAAGCTGAGGCACATTATTACCTCGGCAGTGTTTCGTATACAGTGGGTTGGCGCAATTATCAACGGCAGAATATACAGGATAGACAAGAGCAAGTGCAACGATTGCATGCTTTGTCTCAAAGGCTGCCCGACCAAAAACATCAGCTACGAGAAGGAAAAGCTGTGCTTTGACAGCGCGTGCGCCATGTGCATGAAGTGCGTGATGCTTTGCCCCGTGGACGCGATCAACCCCGGGATATTGCGCTTTTGGAAGGTGAACGGCGCGTATAACTTTGAGCGGATGATGAATGACAACCGCATCAAGGGCGATTTTATAAACGAGGATACCAAAGGCTATTTCCGGCTGTTCAAGAAATACTATCGCAACGCCGATGCGCAGATTTATGGTACCGATGGCGACGATGAGTGCGACGGGCAAAGCGAGCCTGAAGACATAAAGCAGCACGTATAAACGCAGCGCTTTGCTGCAATAATACAAACACAAGGACTGCCAAAATCGGGCGGTCTTTTTTTGTCCGGCGGCTAGTTAAAGTTATGATATACTGTACGCATGAGCAAATTAGAGCTACTCAGCCCCGCGGGCAGTATAGACGCGATATATCAGGCAGTGCACGGCGGCGCAGATTCCGTATACATGGGCGGTGCCAATTTCGGCGCGCGCGCATTTGCTGCCAACTTCACGTACGAGCAAATGAAAACGGCGATATATTTTTGTCATCTGTATAACGTGAAAGTGTACATCACTGTTAACACGCTTATCTACGAGGATGAGATTGAGCAATTTATTTCGCACGTGAAAAAGATATACGAGCTTGGCGCAGACGCGTTGATTATTCAGGACATCGGCATGATGGAAACAGCACGCCAAACCTTCCCCGATATCGAGATTCACGCAAGCACGCAAATGCATAACCACAATGACGCCAGCCTCGATTTTGTACAATCGCTCGGCGCGTGTCGCGCTGTCCTCGCGCGGGAAATGAGCCTAGAGCAGATAGGCGGGCTAACCAGCACAATTGAAAAAGAAGTGTTTGTGCACGGCGCGCTTTGCATATGCTATTCGGGGCAGTGCCTTATGAGCGCGCTAACCGAGAACCGCAGCGGAAACCGCGGCAGATGCGCGCAAAGCTGCCGAATGAAGTATGCGTTGATTGATTGCGCAGGGAGCGAGCTGAAAAACGCGTATCTGCTTAGCCCAAAGGATCTCGGATTACTCGAGGATGTTCAAAAGTTGATTGACGCCGGTGTCACTTGTTTCAAGATTGAAGGCAGAATGAAATCACCCGAATACGTCGGGCTGGTCACAAAAATGTACGCATCGCTTATTCGCGGCGAGCGGCTTGACGGCAAGGACTATGATAATCTAACAAAACTGTTTAACCGCGGTTTTACCAAAGGGCATCTGCTGGGTGGCGCTGAGCTGATGAGCACGAGCAGACCCAACCACAAAGGCGTGCCGTTGGGGCACGTTTTATCGTGCGACAAGTATCGCATCAAAATTGCGCTGACGGACGATTTGCACCAAGGCGACGGAGTTAAGTTTGAGCGCACTGATACAGGGTTTATATGCAACAAGATATATAAAAACGGCAGGCTGGTCAGCTCTGCACAAAACGGCGACGTGGTTGAGCTTGATAACAAGGCTGAGACGAAAAAAGGCGACAGCGTGGTAAAAACAAGCGATGTTCAACTAATAAAAGCACTCGCTGATTTCGAGAAGAAAAAAGTCGGTGTTACCGCGAAGCTGGTCGCGCGCAAAGGCGAGGCGATGTCGCTGACGCTTTCAGACGGCAAGAACACTTCAAGCGTTCTCGGAGAAACTGTCGTGCAAAGCAAAACGAAACCCGCAGGCAACCTCTCTGAGAACATAGGCAAATTGGGCGACACGCCTTATGAGCTGGATGATATTTCGATCAGCCGCGATGAGGACATTTTTATCGCGAAAAGCGCGCTTAATGCACTGCGCCGCGAGGCGACCGACAAGCTGACACGGCTTCGCACAGCTTTGCCGAGCAGAAGAACTCTCACGTATGCGCCGCCAAAAACGCCGCACATGACGCAGACTACACCGCAAGTTCATGTCCTCGTGCGAAACGAAGCGCAGCTTGATGCGATACGCGATTTGCCCATCGGCGATATATATGTTGGTGATACTTCCATGTACGACAAGTACCCAAACACTCGGCTGAAAACAAGCCGGCTTGCCAAGAACACTCCGCCTATGAGCGATATGCGATTGTTGGTTACCGACACGGGCGGATTGCACACCTATCACAGGAATAACGACTTTGTGTTGGATTACCATTTGAATGCGCTGAATTCGCGAACGCTTGGTATTTTTGCAAGCCTGGGTGCAAAGCGAATAGCCATATCTCCCGAGAGCAGCGACACGCAAATCACGGATATGATGCGCGCATATGAGGCACAGAACGGTCACTCGCCTATGCTTGAAGCGTTGATTTACGGCAGGTATGAGCTTATGGCGATGCAGCATTGTATTATCTCGGACTCTCTTGGATTACCAAAAAGTTGCGGCTCGTGCAAAACCGAGCAGTATTATTTGCAGGACATAAAAAAGAACCGATACCCGATTGTCACCGACTCGAAATGCAATAACTATATACTCGCAAGCCGCTGCGAGAATGCTGACATCAGCAAGCTGTTCTCGCTGGGCGTTCGAGATTTTCGCATTGAGCTTTTTGATGAAGATGTCAGCCAAAGCCGTGCTGTTGTAAGTAGGTTTATCGCGCAATTGAGTTTCTAAAACACCCTTGTAAACATAGGAAACTTTTTCACTATAAAAAGTTTCCTCTCAGGCATTCATCCATCGGCTGACTGCCTGATTCACCTTCCAAAATACGCTTTGCAATATACGCTGACTAAAGTCAGCGATTAGGGCGCTGCCCTAAAAACCCGCAATTTTTTGGTAAAAAATTGAGTGAAACTTTTCACCTTTACAAGATAGGCTAGATACTATAACCCAAGTTCTTTTTTATTAACCACCGAGAGCGGCATCTGCCCGCGCATCACGCGGTTGATTTCTTCCGCCACCGTTCGCGCCATGTTGTTAAGCGAAGTTTCAGAATACCACGCGCAATGCGGCGTTAATACGATGTTCGGTGTGTTAAAAATTGCATCATCAGCTTTAAAGTCGTTGAAATACTCATGCACATCAAGCGCCGCGCCGCTTACCTTGCCGCTGGTGACTGCACGACAAAGCGCGTTTTCGTCCATTACCTCGCCCCTGCCTACGTTGATGACGTACGGCTTTCTCTCGCACAGAGCAAAAGCATCATCGTTGAAAATGTGGTAGTTTTCTTTTGTTGCCGGAGCGTGCATAAGTATATCGTCGCTGGTTCTCAACATCTGCTCGAAGCTAACCTTCTTGGCGTGTACGCCGTCCTCGTCGTAATCACTATCCACATATGGATCGAAGAACTGAATGGTGCATCCAAAAGCGCTGAGCCGTTTTGCAGAGCGTCTCGCTATCCTGCCAAAGCCGTATATGCCGACCGTTGTGTCACTCAGTCCCTTTATCGGGCGCAGCTGATATGGTCTGTACTCGAGCTGTTCTCGGAGCTTTGCGTCGGATGCGCTGACCTTTCTGTGCATGCCAAGAAGCAGCGCCAGCGCGTGGTCTGCCACTTCATTTAGACAATAGTCCGGCACGTTAATAAGCATAATGCCGTTTTTAGTAAGCGCGTCAATATCCATGCCGTCATAACCGATGCTCATTATGACAACAGCTTTGCATTTATTAAGGCTGCCAATCATCTTTGGAGTATAAAACCTTGGGTTTGCCGTCATGAGCACATCTGCATCTTTTGCCGCGTCGATTGTCTCGTCCTCCGTCCCACAATCCTCAGCAATCAGCTCGGTATCCGTCTCTTTTAGTATCTGCCGTATCAGCGCCAGTTCCTTATTCAGATGGTCGGTAAGCACAACTTTATTCATGATTTGTCTCCTTATTTATCCTGTCCATAATATGCGTTTTTGCCGTGCTTGCGCAAAAAGTGCTTGTCAAGAAGGGTTTGCGGCATGTCAGTATTCGTGCTTATGTGCAGAGCGTTGAACGCCATTTCGGCTACGTACTCCATCACGAGCGCGTTCTCGATTGCTTTGCCAAGCGACGTACCCCACGAGAACGGTCCGTGGTTGGCGACAATGACTGCGCTGATTTCCAGCGGTTTGATTTTGCGTTTGCTAAACGTCTCGACGATTACGTTGCCCGTTTCCTTCTCGTAGTCCGTTTCGATTTCCTGCTGCGTCATGCTGCGTGTGCACGGGATGTTGCCGTAAAAGTTGTCGGCGTGCGTTGTCCCTAGGCACGGTATGTCCTGCCGCGCCTGCGCAAAGCTGGTCGCCCATTTGCTGTGCGTGTGCACAACAGCCTTAACGCCGTCAAACGCTTTGTATATCTCCAAGTGTGTCGGCGTGTCGGACGAAGGGTTCATCTCGCCCTCAATCTTGTTGCCGTCCAAATCTACCACGACCATGTCATCAGGCTTCATTGTGTCATAGCTTACGCCGCTCGGTTTGATGACGACATATCCACTCACTTCGTCATATGCGCTTACGTTGCCCCACGTCAGCAGCACCAGCCCCGACGCCGCTAGGTCCATGTTTGCTTGGTACACGTCTTGTTTTAATTTTGATAAATCGCTCATCATTATACCTCGAAAGTTTTATAGTCTTTGATGTTTATATTAACACTATAACAGCAATTTGCAAGCAAAAAATATAATAAAAATGGCAACCCGAGATAGGTCGCCATTACGTTATCTATTCAAATAGTTAGGCTACGCGCGCTCCATATACTCGCCGATGCGCGTGTCCACACGAATTTTGTCGCCTTGGTTGATGAACAGCGGCACCATCACCTTTGCGCCCGTCTCGAGCACAGCCTGCTTGTTGCCCGCTGTTGCTGTGTCTCCCTTGAACCCGGGATCTGTTTCGGTGACTTCGAGCACTACGAAGTTTGGAGGGTCTACGCTGAACGCTACGCCTTTATAAAACTTGATGGTTGCACTCATATTCTCGCTAATGTACATCAGCGCGTGCTCACACTGCTCTTTGGCGAGCGGAAGCTGCTCGAACGTTTCGCCGTCCATGAAATAGTATAAGTCACCATCGCTGTAGAGATACTCCATCTCTTTGGTGTCGATATGCGCCTTTGGGAACTTCTCGGTCGGGTTAAACGTCTTCTCGAGCACGCTGCCCGTTACCGCGTTCTTTAGCTTGGTGCGCACAAAAGCCGCGCCTTTCCCCGGCTTTACGTGCTGAAAATCTACTATGGCCCAAACCACACCGTCTATATCGATTGTAACGCCTTTTTTAAAATCTCCGGCTGATATCATATTTATCTTCCTCCAATAGTTATATTATAATCAAATCGCGCGGTGCGGCTGTCAGGTTCTCGTACCCGTCTTCCGTTATCACGCACAAATCCTCTATCCTTACGCCCCATTTGCCGGGCAGATATATCCCCGGCTCTATGGTGATTACCATGCCTGCCTCCAGCACAATTTCGCCGGTGGCGTTAAGTGACGGCGCTTCGTGGATGTTGCGCCCGACGCCGTGACCAAGACCGTGCCCGAAATATTCGCCGTAGCCTTTACTCGTTATATAGTCTCGCGCGATTGCGTCAATGTCGCTGCATTTCACGCCCGGCGCAAGCGCTTTAGTCGCTAAGTCGCCTGCTGTTTTAACAGTATCATATACTTTTTGCTGCTCGTTGTCTACCTTGCCCACTACGACGGTGCGCGTAAAATCGCTGCAATATCCGCCGAATTTGCAACCGTAGTCCATAGTGACAAAGTCGCCGCTCACAAACTTTTTGCTTGTCGGCGTTGCGTGCGGAAGGCTCGAGTTGCTCCCCGATGCCACTATCGGGTCAAACGCTGCCTCTGCGCCGTTCTTATTCATGTAGTAAATCAACTCCGCCTTGATGTCGGCTTCGGTGACTCCTGCTTCAATCATCGTGCACACCTTGGCAAAAAGCTTGTCGTTGTGCTGTGCGCCTTTTGTGATAGCCGCTATTTCCGCATCGTCCTTGACGCAGCGCGCCACGCCGACCGCTGCTGACAGGTCAATAATTTTGTCTTCGTCGATAAACTTTGAATAGCTTTTGTAGCTAGGGTACATCACGCCATCAAGGTCAATACCAAGCGTTTTTGCGCCCGCCTTTTTTACGCTGTCAAAAATCTGCTGCAGTCTCGTCTGCCCTTTGGTTTCAATTACGTTGAAGCTCGTCTGCATCTGCGCCTGCTCGGTGTATCGAAAGTCGGTGAAAAAAAGCATCTCGTCCTGCGTAATCAGCAGCTGGCTGCTGTCGCCGGTAAACCCTGAATAGTACTGCACGTTCACTTCGCTCGCAATCAGTGCAGCGTCTGCACCTGTTTTTTTCATGGCACTTCTCAGTTTATCAATTTTCATAGTTTTGCTTTCTCCTGCTCATAAATTTCCTTCATCTGCGCGGCGTCTTCCGCCATTGTTCCTTTAGACTCGCATATAATCACGGGCTCAAGTTCGCGCCGTGCTATCAGCTTTGCCAGCGGCGTAAAGTCGGGCCCGTATTCAGTTTCCGCAAATGTTCTATGCCGCTTCTCGCCCTGCGCTGTGTACTCTATCTTGCTGAAATGCACATGGAAATGCTTTGCTCTGTATCCTCCAAGCTCGTCCTCAAGTTTATCCAATATATGCGCAAAGTCGCTCTCGCTGTTTAGTGCGCCAAAGCCTCTTGCGTGCAAGTGCCCAAAATCAATCGCCGGCACAATACGCTCGTCAATCTTGCACATTTCGATCACTTCATCAAGGTCGCCAAGCTGCTTAACTTTGCCAAGCGTTTCGGGACATATCGTAACGTCAAAAAGCTGCTCGTTAGTGAGGTGCGCAATCGCCAACACCAGCGCTTTTTTTATTTGCTCAAACGCTTGCCCACGCGTTACCCGCCCCTGCGACCCGGGATGAAAAACTACGCGCTTGGCGCCCATCCACTTTGCCGCTCTTGCCGACTCGGCGAGGTAGCGCATGTTGTTGGTCGCTTTCTCCGGCTCTAGCGTCGCAAGGTTGATATAGTACGGAGCGTGCACGCTAAGCGTAACGTCGTTTGCTGCCGCCTGCTTGCCAATGGCGAGCGCTGTGTCGTGCTTTAATCGCACGCCGCGCCCAAAAGAGTATTCGTACGAGTTCAGACCCATTTTTGCAATCCACGAAAAAACCTCTACCGTGCGCTTGTGCCCCTCGTTGTAAAAACTCTCTGAATTGCCTGCCGGTCCAAATAGTATCATAAAAACTCCTTGATGCTATCTTAAACTATTTTGGCACTCAAAGTAAAGTTTTTTTCGCCGGGGCATACAAAGTAACACTATATATTCTGGATTATTGCAGCACAATGTTATATAATGAGAATTACTTAACTTATGCTTTGGGGGACGAATGAATCCAATTATACTTAATAACATATCGTTTGAGCCGGACACGGACAAAATTGCAGACAAGCTGCATATAGCAAAGGACAGCGACGACTATGCTGATTTTATTAGACTGCTCGAATCTGTTGGTGAGGTTGCAAAACCAAAAGCGCTATATATGCCGCTTATAATAGAGCAGAGAGGCAGCGATTTTGTGGTGCTGGATGGTCGCAAAATGAGCAGCGGTGTAATGAGCGAGAGCCTTATGGGCGTGCAGCGGTTGTTCGTGTTTGTGTCCACTTGCGGCGAAGAGATTGAAGCGTTGTCAAAAACCGTTACCGATATACTGCACAGCTGGTGGATGGAGAGAATCAAAGAGCAAGTGCTGGCGTGCGCATCGGCGTATCTCAAACAACATTTAGTCGCTGACATGGGTCTAAGCAAAATCGCTTCGATACATCCCGGCGCGCTGCCCGACTGGCCGTTGTCCGAGCAAGCCGAGCTGTTCGCGCTGCTTGGTGACACGCAGCAAATGTTGGGTGTTTCACTATCGGGCAGCATGCTGATGGACCCTGCAAAATCTTTGTCCGGGTTTATGTTCGAAGCAACCGGCGAGTAAACAGCTCTTCGGGTTTGTGGCAAGAAAAATTCGTGGGCAGGCAGTGCCGTTTGACGAAACGAGGTATAAAGAGTTGTTAGGATAGGTCAATAACCGCCGACCTAACGGAGTTATTTTACCGGCAGTTACGTAAAAATATTGAGGTGATGCTATGAAAAGAATTTTATTATTATTTTTGGCTATTATCCTTGCTTCGGCATGTGTCGCCTGCCAAAACCAATCAAAAAATATTACTGTAAAGTATGACGATTCACCATTTATAAATGATGAGGAAAGTTTAACTTATGTCAATAACATGTGGCGGTGGTGGAATAAACAGACCGGTCAGGTAGTTGAAGAGCCAATCAGATTAATTGACTCGAGCAAAGTTGTGCCCAAAGAGCAAATCGCCGATATGTTTATGGAATCATGGAAAGGCACAGAGGAACCTATGACAATAAGCATTTCATATATAGAGACAAAAGCCTGGTATTTCGTTTCTATATATTCCACAGAGGATCTGCGGGGTGGCAGCGAGTATGTTGTCGATGCTATGACGGGAACCATTATTGTTGGTTGGGACTTTGAGTAAATGCTCTAGGAGTTGTTGCGCAAGCAAGCGTACCCTGTATCCTCAAATCAATATAAGACTTGGAATCAAAATGTAAAATATCGTTATAATTTTACATACCTTTATCACAAAAAATGTTTGTTCTATGGTATAATAATTCTTGAGAGGTGATTTTTATGACGCAATGGTGGGAATCCTTATCGATTTTGCAGCAGGTGTTCTACTACATCGCTGCACCGTTTACGGTCATTTTGCTTATCCAAACCGTTATGACGCTGATTGGGCTTGGGAACAGCGGGGTGGACGCAGACAGCGACGGCGATTTTGACGCGGACGTCAACACGGATTTTGACGCGGATATTGAGGCTGACTTTGACGGCGAGTTTGAAGCCGAAATGGAAGCAGACTTTGAAGTGGAAGGTGACTTTGACGCAGACGGCGAAAGCTTTGAACCCAGCAGCGCGGCTTCGGGTTTCCGTTTCTTTACTGTGCGCGGTATTGTGGCTTTTTTCTGCATATTCGGTTGGACGGGCGCAGCGCTCTATGACACAAATCTTGCTGACGTTTGGGTTGTTATTTTGGCTGTGCTGGCGGGCTTTCTTGCCATGTTTGTCATCGGGCTTATGTTCTTTGGTGTGCGCAAGCTGCAATCGAGCGGCAACATCAAATACAGCAACGCAATCGGCAAAACCGCAAGCGTATACATACCTATTCCGCCGCAAAGGCAAGGCACAGGCAAAGTTATGGTAAATGTGCAGGAGCGCTTGACCGAAGCGGACGCTATAACAGACGAGCAGACTAAAATCGGCACAGGAGAAAAAGTAAAAATAACAGGAACTGTCGGCACCACGCTGATAGTAAAAAGATAGAAGGAGATATACTTATGGCATCACTTATACTGATTATTGTTGCAGCAGTTATTCTATTCACCATGTTCATCATGGTGCTGACGCGCTACAAAAAATGCCCATCCGACCGAATTTTGGTCATCTACGGTAAGGTCGGCAAAGCGCAGAGCGGACGCTCGCTTAGCGCGAAGTGCATACACGGTGGCGCAGCGTTTATATGGCCGGTGTTCCAGCACTACGAGTTTATGAACCTAACGCCGATGTCTATCACGGTAGACCTCACCAACGCGCTTTCCAAGCAAAACATTCGTATCGACGTTCCGTCAAGGTTTACAGTCGGTATCTCTACAGAATCAGGCATCATGCAAAACGCTGCAGAGCGTCTGCTGGGTCTCGGGCTGGTCGAGATCGAAGAGCTTGCCAAAGACATCATATTTGGTCAGCTGCGTTTGGTTGTTGCGACTATGGATATTGAGGAGATCAACACGGACAGGGATCTCTTCCTCGAAGAGGTTTCGACCAACGTAGAAACTGAGCTTAAAAAGATTGGACTAAGACTCATCAACGTGAACGTAACAGATATCAACGACGAGTCGGGGTATATCGACGCGCTTGGTAAAGAAGCAGCCGCAAAAGCAATCAACGACGCCAGAAAAAGCGTTGCAGAGAGAAACAGAGACGGCAGCATCGGCGAGGCGCTTGCTCAGAAGGACGAGAGGGTCAACGTTGCCGAGTCTAACTCGCAAGCTATTGAGGGTGAAAACACGGCGAAGATTACCGTTGCCGAATCTGACGCATTAAGGCGTGAGCGCGAGGCCGAGGCATTAAGGCGCGCGACCGCGGCAGAAAAGGTGCAGACTGCCAAAGCGCTTCAAGAAGCGTATGCGGCAGAAGAGGACGCCGAGCTTCAAAGAGCGAGCCGCGAGAAAGCGTCCAAGGAAGCCGACATCATCGTCAAGGCAGAGATTGAGAAGCGCAAGGTCGAAATTGACGCAGAAGCTTCTGCGGAGCGGTTCCGCCGTATCGCCAAAGGTGAAGCGGACGCTATATTCGCGAAGATGCAGGCGCAGGCAAAAGGTCTTAACGAAATGCTTGTCAAGCAGGCTGATGGTTTCGGTAAAATTATCGACTCGGCAGACGGCGACACCAACGCTGCCGTGCGCATGATGATTGCAGACAAGATGGAAGACATCATCAAGGTGCAGGTCGAAGCCATCAAAAACCTCAAAATTGACAAGGTTACTGTTTGGGACAGCGGCGCGGGAAAAGGCAAGTCGTCCACCGCAAACTTTTTGTCGGGGCTGATGAAAAGCCTTCCGCCAATGAACGAGCTGTTTGATATGGCCGGCATGGAGCTTCCTGAGTATCTCGGGAAGGACAAGCAGCGCGAGCTACAAAAGCAAATGGCAGCAGCCGCTCAAAACACACCCGAAGAGCCGCAAGCACCAGTTGCGCCGGAAGAGCCCGCAGAATAAGTAAAAACAACACGAAACACAAAGAGCCAAAGATTCACGTCTTTGGTTCTTTTTTTATGAAAAACCCGCGATTTACTCCGCCAACCCTCCCCAAGTCCAAAAAAACGGACGCAGCAAGGCTATAATAGTACTATAGTAAAGTTTTGGAGGGTTATTATGTGGGAGCGAATTGGAGCGTCAAGCGGTATTATAATCGGCGCAGTCGTGCTGTTTGTGATTTTTGTTGTGGTTTTATTCTTGATTGAGCGAGCAGGAGAGAAGAAACCGCGCAGACACAAAAAGGTGTTGTATCTTGTGCCAAAGCAGCAAAACGGTATTGAAAACTGTAATACACATGCGCGTGCAAACGGGCAGTATTCAGGGCGGGTGAACGCCCGCCGAACGGAGAAAGCTGTTCGCAATATTACGGCAAAAAAAATAGTTTGAGTTTACTATAGACAAATGCTTGACTATGAGTATAATGAAACCAAATACGTCGCGCAATTTTACTGTGACTTGTTTAATTTCAGCATATTATAGGAGGCATTATGAAACGTATTATTACGAAATCCAATGTCTGTGTTCTGGAAGACATCAACGAAAAGTATATCTATAACTTTAGTACCGTGGAACTTCTTTCTGACGGCTCTTTTTATATTTGCGGCAGAGAGATTACAAACCTCGAAGACCCGCTAGGCAGGTCAGTCGCTGTTAAGTATTTCCTTAACGAAAAACGCGTCGAAAAAGTAACCTCCCCCATAACGAAAGATGCGCAAAAGTATCCCGACAAAGGTTTTTTGATGTGCTACGTGACCGAGATTAGCGAGAACAACCTGATTGCGGTGTACGGCATGCTGGACACCGACTTGACCAAACCGCTGTTTGCTGTTAAGGGCGACGGTATGCAAAACATGGCGTGCAGGATAAGCCGCTCTGCCGACAACGGCGTCACATGGAGCGGCGGCGAGGACATTGCTTTCACGCACGACGACCTCATCATCCCCGGCAAAATCATAAAGCTGAAAGACGGCACTATCGGCTTCCCTGTCGAGATGCACAATCACTACGGCAAAGATTATAACGAGCCTATACAAGGCAGGTTCTGCTATTCGACCAACGGCGGCAAAACGTTTGACAAGGTAAGCAAAATCCCTCACGACAAAGGAATCTTAGCGGGCGACGGGCGAGCCACGCAAGACAAAGACGGCAACTTAATCGTCTATTACTGGTTCTTTGATATGAACACCGGCAAGGACCTAAACAACCACCGCACAATCACACGGGACAACGGGCGCAGCTTTGAGCCGGCCGAGCCTGTCGATTTGCACATGCAGATTACGTCGCCGATTTATGTAGATGAGCAAACGTTTGTCGCGGTGTACCAAGAGAGGTTTTCAGAAAGCCCCGGGCTAAAAGCTGCGATTTCGACAGACGGCGGATACTCGTTTGACCTTAAGAACTCCGCAGTAATATACGGCGCAGACAGCGTTCCCGACACTGCCAACCCGTTCCTCAGCTTCAACTCGTTCAAGTTTGGCTGCTCATATGTTTCTATGTACGAGAAGAACAAAGGGCTTGTCGTGTATTGGAACGAGCTTGAGCACGGTATTTCTATATCGGCGTGCGATTTTGAAATTGTGTAAAAGGAGACTGTATGAAGCGCATTCTCAAAAAACCGAGTATACGTATCCTCGAGGATAAAAATGAAAAGTATATATACAATTTCGGTTCTGCCGAACTGCTTGCTGACGGCTCGTTCTTTATCTGCGCGCGGCAAATAACGTCGCTGGGTGACCCTTTCGGCAGGATTGCTGCTGTGCGGTATTATTTGGACGACAGTAAAGTTATACCAGCGACACCGCCCAATATCCGCGATGTGCAAAAGTATCCCGAAAAAGGATATCTGATGTGTCATGTAACTGAAATGTCGAAGAACAATTTGATTGCGATATACGTTATGATTGACACGGACAAAACGAAGCCGCTTTTCTCCAAAGCAAACAACGGCATGCAGCGCGCGGTTTGCAGAATAAGCCGCTCGGTTGACAGCGGTGAAACGTGGAGCAACGGCGAGGACCTAGCCTACACACACGGGGATTTGATTATACCCGGAAAGATGCAAATGAGCAAAGACGGCACGATTGGGTTCCCTGTCGAAATGCGCAACGTCTATGACGAGGATTATGTGGAGGGTATACAAGCAAGGTTTGTGTATTCGACCGACGGCGGCATAACGTTTGACAAGATGTCTAGGATTGCGCACGACCCTGACGTGTTGGCGGGAGACGCGCGGTGCACGTTTGACTGCAGCGACAATCTCGTTATCTATTTCTGGTGCTTTGATTTGAACAGCGGGTTTGACCTTGATAATCACCGATCTGTCTCGCGCGATTCGGGCAGAACGTTTGAAAGAATTGCGCCCGTCGATTTGCACATGCAAATTACATCACCGATGTACATAAACGATGATACGATTATTGCGATCTATCAGGAGCGGTTTTCTGACAGCTGCGGCATCAAAGCCGCGATATCTACCGACGGCGGAGTGTGCTTTGACCAAGAAAATGCGACTGTCATTTACAGCGCGAGTCGCGTGCCCGACATCAAGAATCCGTACCAAAACTTTAACACGTACAAGTTTGGATACTCTACCATCACCAAGTATGCACCAAACAAAGGGCTTGTCGTGTACTGGAGCGATGGCGAGCACGGAATTGGCATTTCTGCCTGTGTGCTGGAAGTTGTGTAAACAAAAACAATGAATAAAAAAAGGGGCGGCACTTCGGCGCTCCTTTTTGTTATAGAAACGAAATCTGCTCATCTTCGTCTACGACGTTTAGTTTACCGCAGTTGCGCATCGCGCATTCATTCCGAGTGAACTAATCGTTCGCTATCTATGCGGAAATTATATCAAGCCACATCGGTTGTTGCAACGATATCAACCCCGCTACCTGCAACATTTGGCACAACGATATCGCCGATTTTAACGGGCGCTTTAACGCGTGTCTCGTTGATTTTCTTCATGCTCGCAAAAAGCAGCTCTTTTGGAATCGGTTTGACGGATTTCACTGAAACGAGCGGACTTGCTCCATCACGCACACGTACGGTACTCGTCAAAGTACGCCGCGGGTCAGTTACTTCAACAGCGGCATATTTCTCGCCGCGTTTGCAAGCCTGCCCTGTTGTCTCAACGATTTTCCCGTCCTGCGTTTTTACCGTGACCTCGCACCCGAGCGGGCACACAATACACGTTACTTTTTGCTCTTTCATGTCTTTGTCTCCTCTATCGTTACTGTCACACCGCCCGATATATCGGCATCCTTTATAACAAGATTCTCCATCTCGCCCGGTGCACACATCACGCGCTTTCTCGATGCGATAATCTTGCCGCGGCAGCGCGCTATGGTGTACCAGCCCCGCGTGACCTTCGTCGCCCGGAAAAACAGTGTTTTGTCTATGCCGTCTCGGACGAGCTTTTGCGGCACCACGTATCTGACACCTGAGCCGGCTATCGTATTCACAAACAGCTTCGCTATTTTCTTGTACTGCGCCGCAGCTTTGCCTGCCCGGCTGGCTTCCTCTGTAACAAAGTCCACGAGGTCGTGCACTTGCAAAGCGTTGCCGCATGCAAACACGCCGTCCATTGATGTCTGCATGTCGCTGTCTACAACAGCGCCGCCCGTTACGCTGTCCATTTGAATATTTAGCCCCATCGCAAGCTCGTTTTCGGGAATCAGCCCAACCGAGAGAAGCAGCGTGTCGCACGATACGAACTCGCTGGTGCTTTCTATAGGGTTTAGGTTTTCGTCCACCTTGGCGATGGTGACACCGGTCAGCCGTTGTTTGCCGTGCATTTTGACAACTGTGTGAGACAGCTTTAGCGGAATATCAAAGTCATCCAGACATTGCACAATGTTTCGGGTAAGCCCGCCCGAATACGGCATCAGCTCCAACACCATTTTGACGTTTGCACCCTCAAGCGTCATGCGCCGTGCCATGATTAGTCCTATATCACCCGATCCTAGGATGACAACATCTTTGCCGGGCATGTATCCTTCCATGTTGACGAATCGCTGCGCTGTGCCCGCGCTCATAACTCCAGCCGGTCTGTCACCCGGAAGCATCAATGCGCCGCTGCTGCGCTCTCTGCACCCCATTGCAAGCACAATTGCTTTTGCCTCTATCGTGGTAATCCCGACGTCTTTGCCGACCGCCGTAATCACTTTATGCTCATCAATACTTAGCACCATTGTTTCCATCATAAAAGTGACACCGGCGTTGTCCGCCATGTCGATATATCTTGCCGCGTATTCCGGGCCGGTCAGCTCTTCACCGAAGATGTGCAAACCAAAACCGTTATGGATGCATTGAGGAAGTATGCCGCCTTTGTACGCTTCTCTGTCGAGCACAACCACACGCTTTGCGCCGTTTTCCTTTGCAGCTATTGCCGCCGCAAGCCCGGCAGGTCCTGCGCCAATTACCGCTACGTCCGCTTTCATAGCGCCTCCTTTGTCTTGCCTGTCAGAACTCGCGACCCTTTGCCGCTCTTTTGTATTTCGCTGTAGTCCTTGCTTAATTCGCGTGCCAGTATATCCATCACACGCGGCATACAAAACCCGCCGTGACAGCGCCCTGTGCCCGCAGCTGCGCGGAACTTGACACCGTCCACCGTTCTTGCACCGCGGCGTATACTTTCGATAATCTCCGCCTCTGTCACGTACTCGCACCGACACACGATATTCGCATAGTTCTTATCGGATGCAATCATCTGCTTTTTTCGCTCCAAAGTCGCGTTTGCAAAAACCTCTATCGGCTCTCGCTTTCTCGTTGCGCTTGGATCTTTCTTGTCGCTCAATCCCAATGACACGAGCAAATCCTTGACGTGCTGCGCAATGGCAGGCGCTGACGAGAGTCCGGGCGATTCTATGCCTGCGACATTGACGAAATTGTCTGCGCTTTGCGACGCTCCGATGATAAAATCGTGCGTCGGCGACTTTGCCCTTAAGCCCGCAAAAACGGTAATCGCTTTGCCGCGCTCTATGCTCGGCACATATTCAATAACGCTATTAAGCACCTTTTTTAGCCCGTCCGGTGACGTCGCTTTGTCCTGCTTGTCCTCAATATTCTGCGCTGTCGGTCCGGCAAGCATATTGCGATATACCGTCGGCGCCAGCAGCACGCCCTTCCCCAGCTTGGTCGGCGCCCTGAAAATTACGTTGTTTGTGCGCGCCTTCATCTCTTTGTCAAAAACGATGTACTCGCCTTTTCTTGGCTTGATGATGAATTGCTCTGCCCCCGCCATTTTTGATATTTCGTCCGAGTACAACCCGGCAGCATTGACGATAATCCGTGCGGATATATCTCTCTCTCCTGCCGCTATTTCATACACGCCGTCTTTGCGCGCGATGTCCGTCACTTCGCTGTTTAAATACAGCTTGACTCCGTTTGCAATCGCGTTTTCACTTGCAGCAATCGTCAGCGAGAACGGGCACACGATACCCGCGCTTTTTGCATACAATGCAGATGTGATTTTCTCGCTCAGCATCGGGTCGATTTCTCGCGCTTGTGCGCCTGTTAAAATCTGCGTCGGTACACCGTTTGCGTCACCGCGGCGCTTTAGCTCAGCCAGCGCAAGCTCGTCCTGCTTGTTAAACGCGACCACCAGCGACCCGCAGTTCTCAAACGGCACACCAAGCTCGTCCGTGGTTTGCTTCATCATTGCGCATCCGAGCACATTAAACTTCGCTTTGAAGCTGCCCGGTTTCGCGTCGTATCCGGCGTGGACGATTCCGCTGTTTGCGCGGCTTGCTCCGCTTGCAACATCGTCCTTCGCTTCGATGAGGCACACACGAATATCAAGCATGGACAGCTCTCTGGCTATCATGCTGCCTATCACCCCTGCGCCGATTATTGCTGCGTCGTATATCATATCTCGCCTTTCAAAAAAATGTACATAAAAAGCCGCACCAAAAATAATTTGGTACGGCTCATATCTCCTGCCATATGTATACATTGTAGCATACTTTGCGCGATATTACAAGGAAGTTTGTCTATCCTTGCGTTAGGGTGCCAGATACCTTATAAACCTTTGAATGCATAGATCAAGGCTTATCCCCAGAGCATCGTCCACGTTTGTACTTTCCTCATACCAAACATGCTTCACACGGACGATGTTTTGCTTTTTCTCAAATTCGATGCGCCCGACAAACTCATTCCCCAGTGTCAGCGGCAGCACGTAATAGCCAAACTTTCGCTCCTTTACAGGTGTGTATACCTCCCACTTGTAGTCAAAGCCAAACAGCGCCTTGATTAATTTTCTGTCCCACAGCATGTTGTCGAGCGGCGCCAGAATGCGCATCGTGTCGGGCGGTTTGCTATCCGCGCTTTTTTTCAGCAAATCGGTATTTTGTGCATCGATGTAAAACGGAATGTCGATTCCTTCGATATGGACTCGTTTGGTTTTGTTTTTCTGCAAAAGGGAAGTGAACGCTGTGTTTCGCTCGCTAGTTTTGAGCCCTCTGATCCCCAACCACGCGTCGCTCGCTTTGTTCCAAAGCAGCCCAACGCTGTTTATTCTGCGCAGCACTGCCCACTCGTAGTACTCTTCCATTGTCGCAAATGGTTCCTTCGCAGCAAAAAGTTCTTTTGGTATATAGCGCTCGGCAAGCCCGTAGTAACGCCGCGTGTTGTTTTTATGGTGCACTATTGCCAGCCCTGCGTAGCACATGCTCTCGAGAGCGGCTTTCGCAAAGCGCTGAGGTCCGTAGTGCCAATCAACTTTGTGATCCATCTTGATGTCGGAGCTGCAGGCAGAATCGTTGTCCATCAGATAGCGCCTGATGTCTTCCATTTCGTGCGGGTACTGTTTGCACCAGTCAATGTAGCGCGCTCGATAATGCGAAAAGCACGGCCAATCCTGCATGCAGCAAATCGACATGTTTTTATCCCACACGTCAAACAGCTCGCGCCGCTCGTACAGCGCCTCGTTGATGTCGCCGATTTTGTAATTTGGTATACGCGATTGCAGCACTAAATCGGGGTTTCTGCCCACCACGTTGAGAGGGTCGTACTGTATGCAGCCCGCTTGTTTTACGTATTTCGTTATGGCGTGAGCGCCCGTCAGCGCTGTCTAGTCGGTCAAATGCTGATAGGCAAACAGATATGCTTTAATTTGGGGTAAAGTCGCTTTTATGGTGTTCATAGTGTCCTCAAAAGTTGTTTGCGTGGTACGCCTTGCCCGTCTCGTTACCTTAACGAACCGGCGTCAATTTATATATAAATAGGATAATCTCGCTGCCGTCGGCGGTGTTGTCTACGTACGAAGCAACCCAAAGCGTGTCTTTGGAAGCGTACAGCCGCCAACCGGAACTGCTCCCGTCTTCACGGTAGATGGTATACTGATATTCGATTTCGTTGCCGATAACACACGCCGCGTCAACCATCTCGTCCAGCTCCGGAAGTTCCTCTTTAGCATAGGTTGGTGAACCAATATATATGTAGGAAGGCGATTCAATTTCGCTTTCTGCAACAAATTCGATTAGAAAAGAGTCTTTCTTAATCGTATACCTCGTACCTGCCATCTTCTCTTCCAGATAGTCAACGGTGGCGGACGAAACAGGCGATAAGTAACTCACTTTATCAAAGGTGTATGTGCCGTAAAAATTTCTCGTATAGTTTGTGCAGGAAGTCAAACCCACAATGAGAAGCAGACCTGCCACAACAAAGAGTAGTTTTTTCATGGTGTCCTCCTACTGCTAAAAAAGGTGCTATATCTTGATTATCGGCTCGTCCGGGTTTGCACGATATATTATAAATTTTCTGCCCGAAGTTGAAACAGCCTCTGCGCCAACTCTTGCCGCGATCTCGTTCATCGCGTCTTTTGCGGACACCGGACAGCTTTGCTGCACTGTGCCTTTTATAAGCTCGTGCACCGGCAGCGCATCGTCGGTCTGTGTGATAATATTGTCCGTCACGCCCGCTTTTCCAACGTATATAATAGGCTGCAGCGCGTGCGCCATTTTTCTTAGACTTGCTCTTTGTTTACTCGTTAACATATCGTCTCCTCATATCAATCAAATTAGTGGTTGCTTGCGCGATATCTGCGCCCGCCTAGTCTACGAAGTCGAACTCCATACCCTCAAGACACACAGTATCGCCTGTTTTTGCACCTTCACGCCGCAATGTTTTAATGATACCGAAATCTTTAAGCAGCTTTTGGAAGTGCCTTAGCGAGTCGGGGTCGTCCGGGTTTGTACGCGCCAGTATTTCTTGCACGATAGTGCCGTCTACGAAGAACACACCGTCTTGGCGATACACCTCGTACTCCTTCGCGTCGCGCTCTAGCGCCCACTCTTCTATCATGCCGTCCTCGACGATTGGCTCAGGTATCGGAAGCTCTTTCAATACAGCCGCTGCTCTTTGCATCAGCTCTTTCGTCCCCTCGCCGATAGCCGCGCTTATCGGGAATACCTCTACGCCTTTGCTTTTGAGGTGTTTCTCCAGTTTTTTTACGTTCTCGTCCGCGCCTTCGATGTCCATCTTGTTTGCGGCTACTATCTCCGGGCGCTCCAGCAGCTCGTCCGAATAGTTTATCAGCTCGGCACGAATGGCTTCGTAGTCGTCAACGATGTCTCTGCCCTCTACGCACGACGCGTCAACAACGTGTATAAGCATTCTCGTACGCTCTATGTGGCGCAGGAAGTCATGACCAAGCCCGGCACCTTCACTTGCGCCCTCAATCAGCCCCGGTATGTCCGCCATGACGAAGCTGAAATCGCTGATGCCAACCACGCCGAGGTTCGGTTTCAGTGTCGTAAAGTGATAGCCCGCTATCTTCGGTTTTGCGCTTGTGCTTGCCGCAAGGAGCGTCGATTTGCCTACGTTCGGAAACCCAATCAGCCCAACGTCTGCGATGGATTTAAGCTCCAGCGTCACAAACCGACCTTTGCATTTTCGACCAGGTGTTGCGAATCGCGGGTTTTGCCGTGTAGACGATGCAAACCGCGAGTTGCCTTTGCCTCCTCCGCCGCCAAGCAGCAGCTCGCGCTGACCTTGCCGCATATCGGCTGCAACTCTGCCTGTTTCAAAGTCCTTAATAACCGTACCCGGCGGCACTTTTATAACGAGCATTTCGCCGTTTTTGCCGCGCATGTTTTTCTTTTTGCCCTTCTCTCCGCTGGTTGCTACAAACTTTCGCTCGTATTTGAAGTCCATAAGTGTACGCATTCCTTCGTCAACTTCGAAAGCAACGCTGCCGCCCTCGCCACCGTCGCCGCCGTCAGGACCACCCGAAGGCACGTATTTTTCTCTGCGGAACGAGACAGCACCGTCACCGCCGTCGCCCGCCTTTATGTATATTTTCGCTTTATCTACAAACATGTACTACCCATTTCTTTCTTGCGCTTGGCGCAAATTTTCTATTTATGCGCGATGCCCCATTTGCACACATCTGCCAAAAAGCAGATGCCGCATTGAGGTGATCGCGCGCTGCATATTTTTCTTCCGTGCCAGATCAGCCAATGATGCGCGTCGCTCCACATGCTCTGCGGAATATTTCGCATTAGCTGCTCCTCGGTTCTTGCCACGTCCTTGGCTTTCGCCAACCCAAGACGGTTTGACACCCGAAACACGTGAGTGTCTACCGCGATTGCAGGAATGCCAAACGCATTAGACAATACCACATTTGCCGTCTTTCGTCCAACTCCGGCGAGCTTTGTGAGCTCTTCCATCGTTTTTGGCACCTGCCCGTCGTAGTTTTGCAGGAGCATTTGGCACGTTTTAAGCACGTTCGCCGCTTTGGTATGATAGAAGCCCGTGCTTTTGATAATTTGCTCCAGTTCACTCACATCCAGCACTGCTAAACTCTTTGCGTCAGGGTACTTCGCAAACAGCGTTTGCGTAACTGCGTTTACTTGCTTGTCCGTCGTTTGCGCAGACATAATCGTCGCAATCAAAAGCTGGAACGGAGTCCCGTAATGCAGCCCCGGCTTTGCGCCCTCATAGTGTTTACTTAGTCTCTCTATAACAATATCTTTGTTGCTCATAAGCTGCTTATCCCTGCCACGTAAATGAGTATTCGAACTTGGTTGGAATTTTAGGATCGCTTAGAACGATACCGCCCTTTAACCCAAGCTCTCTTGCAGCATGCTCAAATTGGCACGCGGCTATCCCCATGTCAATGCGCTGCATCTCAAACCCATATGCAATGTTGCCGGCATATCCCGGAGTTTTCGCGAGATAGAAGTGCAAGTTGTCGCCAACCTTGACTATACGCCAAGGCTGTTTGTTGGACGCAGACGGCCCAATTCGCACCATTTGTAGACATGTGCGCAGGTCGCCCTCCGGCAATTCTAAACTTGTCTCAAAGTTTCCGTCGAAAAACAACTCACTAAAGTCGATTCGTTTTCGTGCACCGGCGCCATTTGCTACAATGCGCTCGAGCACAGTTCGCTTTTCGTTTATATGCCCAACAGGCATCACCGCTGCGATTATCTCGCCGTCAGTTAGCTTTGCCGCACGCGCAAACACACCACGCTTAAACGTGCCGCCAAGCCAACATGTGCCAAGTCCCATTGCTGTGAGATTGAGTATCGCTTTCTCGAACACGTACCCAAAACCTTCGATGTTCATATCGCCCGGAGCGACGCATCCGACTATAAACGTCTTAGCTCCGCGCATCATGCCGTATGTACCCAGCCTCTCGTCAGCCGTCTCGTTGTCCACCAAGCAAAGCCTAGTGCCGGCGTCAAACGGGTTGGTGATGTCTTTAGTTATCTTGGTTATTTTATCAAGATCGCTCTTGCTGATCGGTTCGCGCAAATATGTCCTGACCGACCTTCTCGTTTTCATTGTCTCAATATAGTTCACTTATATACTCCATTTCTGTCGTCGCATACTGACGTTAAGCACAAGTCCGAATGCGATCATATTTGTCAAAAGATTTGACCCTCCGTAGCTGAAGAACGGCAGCGGAATACCTGTGATGGGCATAACGCCGATGTTCATGCCAATGTTCTCAAAAATATGGAACAGCGTCATTGCAAGCACGCCGATGATAATCAGTTTTCCAAACTCGTCCTTTGCCTTTGTGGCAAGATACAGCGTGCGGATAATCAACGTAAAATACAATAGCAGCAGAACAATTGCGCCCACAAATCCAACCGCTTCGGTGGTGGATGCAAATATGAAGTCGGTGTGGTTCTCGGGTATGCGCGAGGCTTGCGTTTCTCCGCTAATCGAGAAAAGCCCTTTGCCCGTAATCTCGCCTGTGCCGGCCGCCGCCTGTGCCCTGTCTGCCTGCATAGTCATGTCGCTGGCATCCTGTTCGCTCATGCCTGCCACCTCGATGCCTAAAAAACCGCGTATTCTGTTTTTCTGCCAGTCTGCCATCACCGCCCACGCAACAGGAACCGCAACGCCCCCTGCGACTAAAAAGCTGACAATGATTTTCCAGCTCGTTTTTGCCATAAACAGCATGGACACAAACGTAAACACGTAGACGAGCGCTGTTCCCCAATCCGGCTGAATCAATATTAGCGCAACCGGCAGCGCAAACACACCGAGTATCGGCAGAATATCACGAAATCGTTTAATGCCGCCATCCTGGCCTTTTGCACGGTTCGCCATCATCCGCGCCATCACGATAACCATGCCCGTTTTGCCGACCTCGCTTGGCTGAAACCCAGCAGAGCCGATTCTGAACCATCCCTTGGTGCCGTTAATCTCGCTGCCAAAAAGATATACCGCCACAAGCAGCACAATGAGTGCAACGTATATCCACCTGTAATACTCGCCAATTGCGTGATAGTCGGGCAGCAGCAATACAAACATCGCAACAAGCCCGACGCCAAGCCAAGTCAGTTGCTGAAAAACGTATTCCAAATCGAGCTGCGAAACTGCGGAGGAAATTGAGCTGGTGCCTTCTGCCAGCGGGTCGCTTAGCGCGCTTGCGATTGCTACAAAACTCAATAATATCAATACCATTATGTTTGCAAAAAGCACCCAATCGATGTGCTTTAGGATTCTTTTATCTAAAACTCCTAGTTTCAAACGCGTTTACCTCGACCAAAATTTCTCACCAACCAATTGAAACAATTATATCACAATAGCAAAAAAAGCATAACCCCCGTCGTTTTTTGTTTACATCTGCCATTTTTCACATTCAAAAAACCTGCCGAACTATTAAGGTTACGATAGACAAGTGATACAAAAAAATGATATATTATATGCAGCTAAAGAGAGCAGGAGGACAAATGGCATACCAAGCTTTGTACCGCACATGGCGGCCGATGCGCTTCAATAAGGTCGTCGGTCAAGACCACATAACAAAAATATTGTCCGGGCAGATTTCCTTGGATAAAACGTCGCACGCTTATCTTTTTGCGGGTCCGCGGGGCACAGGCAAGACCAGCTTGGCAAAGATATTTGCAAGCGCCGTAAACTGCACAGACCGCGACGGGTTTGAGCCTTGCGGAAAATGCGCTTCGTGCACCAGCGATTCTATCGACATCATCGAGATTGACGCAGCGTCCAACAACAGCGTCGATAACGTGCGCGAAATCCGCGAGCGTGTCAACCTGCTGCCTGCGCTTTGCAGCCACAAAATATATATAATCGACGAAGCGCATATGCTTAGCAAGAGTGCGTTCAATGCACTTCTTAAAACACTCGAGGAGCCGCCGAGTCATATCATATTTATACTCGCGACGACAGAGCCACATAAGCTTCCGCCGACGATACGCTCGCGATGCCAACGGTTCGACTTTCGGCGCATCCCGGTTGGCATCATCACGGGTTTGTTGGAGAAAGTAGCCACAGCCGAAAAATTTACGTTTGACAAACCTGCGCTCAAAATGATAGCACGAGCGGCAGAGGGCGGAATGCGTGACGCGTTTAGCATACTCGACCAATGCGCGGCGTTTGGGCAGGTCAACACCACCAACGTTGCGAGCACGCTTGGCGGCACGGACATGGGAATGGTGCTGAAGCTAACCGCGTTCATCGCAAAATATGACGAGAAGAATGCGCTAGAAACGCTGCGGCACATTATCGACAGCGGTGCGGACACGCGGGCGCTTATAGGCGACCTTGCGGACGTGTTTCGCGCTATGATGTGGCTGGCAGCAGGCGCAGATATCGAAGCGGACGAGTCGCTTAAACCATTGGCAAAAACGTTTGGCAAGAATGCGTGCGAGCGTGCGCTGAATATACTTCTGCAGAAGGAGTACGAAATGCGCCGAAACCTGCGTGCAAACATAGTGCTCGAAACCGCTGTGATGGCGATTATGAGCCCGCAGGACGACGCGGATGCGAGCGATATCGTGCGCCTTGAGAAGCTGGAAGGCAGATTGAAGACACTGGAGAACGAGGGCGTGACGATAACCGCAGCACCGGCAGCAACGCCGACACCAAAGGCAGCGAATATACCAAAGCCGGAGCCGACACCAAAGGCAGCTGAATCGCCAAAGGCAGAGAAACCTAAACCTAAGCCGAAAGCCACCACGCACGAGGACCCCGAGGTGCCTAAAAAAACGTCGGAGCAGGACGCACCCGAAAGCGGCGAAATTTGGGAGAAGCTGATTACGAATCTTGAGAAGGAAGCGTATTCCGTGTTTACAAATGCCAAGCATGCAAAGCGTGCAGTTATTGTCGGCAATATGCTGGAGATTACGTTTGAAAGTGACGACTGGATATATACCGACTTTATAAAGAGCAAGGTTGCGCAGACCGCGCTAAAAGCGCAGCTGGAGAAGATAGCACCACAAGTGCTCTCTGTCAGCATATTAACGCAGGACAGTGCCGAGGAGAGCGGCGATATAGACGTGCTCAAAATGTTCGGTACAGATATAGAAAGAATATAAACAAGAATCCGGGAGGAAGCAAAATGGCTAAGAGAAAATCGCCGGGCGGCGGCGGAATGAACATGGGATCTATGATGGCAAAAGCGCAGAAAATGCAGGCCGACATGCAGACAGCACAGGCAGAAGTTGAAGCAGCTGAAGTGGAAGCGACAGCGGGTGGTGGCGTGGTTACAGTGCGCGCTAACGGCGCAAAAACAATACTCAGCATCAAAATTGACCCGGAAGCGGTTGACCCCGATGATGTGGAGATGCTCGAAGACCTTGTCACAGCGGCTGTAAATGAAGCGATGAGTAAAGCCGATGACATGATGCAGGATAAAATGGGCGGCATCACAGGCGGTATGAATCTGCCGGGAATGTTTTAGTTGAGCCATATAATAGAGCCGGTACTACGGCTGATAAACCAGTTCAGCAAATTGCCCGGAATTGGATATAAGACGGCACAGCGTCTCGCTTTTCATGTGATAAACATGAGCGACGAAGAGGTCGAGGAGTTTGCCAAAGATATGTTTTACGCCAAGAAAAAGGCGGTTTATTGCGATATCTGCGGCAACATGATGCAAAAGGGTGATAGCGCATGCGTCATTTGCTGTGATGACAATCGGGATTTCTCCACTGTGTGCGTAGTGTCTGATGTAAAGGACGTGCTGGCAATCGAGAAAACGCGCGAGTACAAGGGCGTGTATCACGTTTTGCACGGCGTTATTTCGCCGATGGACGGCGTTGGTCCCGATGACATCAACATCGCGGGGCTGCTCGACCGGCTGGCAAAGGGCGACATCGCCGAAGTGATTCTGGCGACAAACCCCGATGTGCAAGGCACAGCAACGGCAGCGTACATCGCCAAAACCATTCGTCCACTTTGCGAGAAGGTGACGCGTATTGCGCACGGCGTGCCGATTGGCGGCGATCTCGAGTACACCGATGAAGTAACGCTGATGCGCGCGATTGAAGGGCGCACGGAATATTAGCGCCGGTTCACTATTGCGACTCGCGCCAGTTGTGCATACGATAATAAAAATTGTTGATTAATCAGAATAACAAAACCGGCAGTAAAGCTTGCCGGTTTTTTGTTTCGTAATGTGTTTTCAGCCTCTTCGTCTAACTACGACGGGTCTTAGCCTCTCTATCAATATCGTGAGCAGCACTATTAGGAGCGGAATCTTAATCGCAGTACCGATACCTCTGCCGGGCAGCAATGCAATCAACGGAACTGGATAGAATAAAGTTATAGCGAGTGTAGTAAGCACGGCAGAGCATAAAAGCTGGGTTATTACAACCATGCCGATTGTTTTCCAAACGGTGGTCGTCTTAGACTTTAGATAAAATAGTCCGGCGATTACACCCAGCAACGCCATTATAAAAGAAAAAACTGGGTTGTATGCGCCCGTCGGCGTCATGAAAAATCCGGCCGTTTCCGCAACAAACCCAACGAGACCGCCTGCCAGAGGTCCGAAGTATATGCCCGCAAGCATCACCGGCAATGCCACTAAGGACAAGTCTACAATTTTTAGACCCCCTAAAAACAGGTCTACCGACACAAACGCCTTAAACACGGCTCCAATTGCTGCTAGCAACGCCAATATAATTAGTATCCTTAATTCAAAGTGCATTTTTTTCATAATCTGTTCTAATTCCTTTCATTGCTCGCTTAAGTTTGCTGCTAAAACAATAAGAAGTTATTTCTGTTTTGTAACCGCATCGCGTGCCTTGCTTGCGAGATACAAGGAACCGCAGATTATCACTGCTCCTTTATCTGGACACGATGCAATCGCTTCCCTTGCGGCTTCGGACACATCACTATATGCGTCGGTGTTTTCGCAATACTTGCTTGCGACGCCCTGTGCAGTCTCTATATCAAGAGCTCTTGCGTGGTCGGGCGGCACGGCGATAAAACGCTCGCAAAGCTCCGCCATGATTGCAATCGAGCGCTCGTACTGCTTGTCGCTCAGCATCCCCATAACCACAGTAATATGTCGATGTTTCAATTGACTTCTAACAAATTGTGCTAGCGCCTCTATTCCTTGAAGATTGTGCGCGCCGTCCAGCAATGCAAACGGTTGGCGGCAAAGCACTTCTTGGCGTGCGGGCAGATATGCATCGTTTATTCCTTGTCGAATCGTGCTGTTCGATATAGCAAACCCCTTATGCTCGCGCAATGCGTTGACCGTCTCTATCGCCGTAGCTGCATTGAGCGTTTGATGATAGCCCGGCAGCGAGACGTGCATGTCATCCCCGCGATATTTAAAATGCGACCCATCAAAATCTGAGCTGATCATTTCATATTGGTGCATATCGGGGACGATAAGAAGGTTGGATTTATCTCTTGCACGGTCTCTGATGATTTGCAGTGCCCGGGTGTCCTGCTTGGGATAGCTTACCGTAATGCGATTCTGCTTGATGATTCCGCATTTCTCTTGCGTGATTTGCTCAATTGTGTCCCCCAGATACTCGGTATGGTCGAGGGTGATTGCGGTCAGTACGCTGACCAAAGTGTTCGTGACGATGTTGGTGGCGTCCAATCTGCCGCCCATCCCGGTTTCCAGCACCACCACGTCGCATTCGCTTTGCTCGAACCATAAAAATGCGCAGGCGGTCAAAATCTCGAACTCTGTCGCATGCACGCCTTGCTCGCTCATCCGTTTTGCATGGTTGTATGCAGATGACACGACGCCCGCAAAAGCCGGCTTTGATATCATATCGCCGTTTATATACATGCTGTCGCGGTAATCCTTCAGGAAAGGCGATACATACAGACCCGTTTTATACCCCGCGACCTGCAAAATGGTAGATATCATCGTGCTGGTGCTTCCTTTCCCGTTAGTCCCTGCTACATGAATAAACGAAAGTCTCTCCTGCGGGTTGCCTAGCAGCTCGCAAAGACGCGAAACGCTGGTTAGCCCAAGGTCGTACCCAAACTTTGGTACCTCGTTTAAATATTCGCGCGCTTCAATAAAATCCATTGGCGTAGACCGATTTATTTCGTATGCACAGAAATCAAGTTTATTGGGCATAAAAAAATCTCCTTCTCATAAATAAGCAAAGACACGCCAAAAGAGAAAAAGACTACTCTTTTGCAGCGGACGCGATCTTGTACCGCAGACTGTCAAGTCTTTCGTCTCTGGGCGACATCCCATCCCAAAGCACTTTACGCACAAAATCTACTCTGCATATTAAGTTATTTGTATTATATCAACACAGCAGGGTTTGCGCAACATGTTTTTATGGTTGCTGTCCTGCCGCAGTTTTATAATACCCCGTTTTGTGATATAATGTTATTCGGTATTGGGGAAAAAGGAGAAGTATATGGTTCCGCTATGGCGTAACAGACCGTTGATGATTACCATCATCATGGTGATTGTACTGCTAGTCGTGCTGATTATGACATCGGGCGACAACAACATGACCGGCACAGAGAGCGTTGTCGGCACTGTTCTTGCACCCATTCAACAAGGGCTGTACAGAGCAACGGACGCGATTGCCGACTTTTTTGCGCGCGTGTTTACCGGCAGCGATCTGCAAACGGAGAACTTAGAGCTGCGCTCAAAAGTTGCCGAGCTTGAAGGTCAGCTTCAGGATGCGGACGAAACCAAGCAGGAAAATGAGCGATTGCGTGAGCTGCTTAATTATGAGGTTGAGCCGGGCGTAGAAGTTGTGACGGCGCTCGTTATTGGCAGAGACCCCAACCACTGGTATGACACTTTTATCATCAACCTTGGACTCACCGACGGTATCGAGATTGACATGCCGGTTGTAAACGGCGACGGTCTGATCGGCCGAATTGTTGAAGTTGGCGTAACGTGGGCCAAGGTTATGCCCATTGTTGACTCTTCAAGCGGCGTTTCGGGATTTGTTGTGCGCACGCGTGACAACGGAATATTAAATGGATCTCCTGCCGTGGGTAATGAGGAAGCTCTGCTGAGAATGAGCAAGCTGGTGCTTGACGCAGACTTGATGCCGGGCGACATGGTTATCACATCCGGACAAGGGGGCGTGTTCCCGAAAGGCATCCCAATCGGTGAAGTAACGGAAGTCAGCCAAAGCGACGACGGTATGCGCAACCAAGCGGTTGTCACCCCTCATGTCGATTTTGCACACATAGAGGAAGTGCTGGTCATCACGACCGTGCCGGAGGAAATTGAGGAGCTGCTCGAATGAGATACGTCTTTTTTGTCGTCGTTTCAATCGTAAGTTTGATTTTTACCGGCGCAGTTTTTCCAAACCTCAACATTGCAGGTATATACCCCGATCTCATCATCGTGTCCATTGTGTCTATTGCGATACTCGAGCGGAGCATGGCGGGCGCAATGATAGGGCTTGTCTGCGGTTTGATACTCGATGTACTTTTCTCGGACGCGATTGGCGTAATCGCCATACCATATTTGATTATCGGTGCGGCTATGTTTTTTGTCCGCAAGAATCTGCGCTACATGGACAGGTTTGTGTTGCCGGCGGTCTTTGCCTTCAGTGCACATCTCGTCAAAGAGTTCATCTCTGCGTTGATTGCGTACATGTTGGGCAGAGACTTCAGCTTTTGGTTCATGTTCGCGCGCTATATACTTCCCAAAGCGGTATTCAGCGCAGTGATTATGCTTCTCGTGCACATGTTGTTCACGCGGATTTACAGAGCCAGCTCTATGAAGCTGAAAGACAGCCGCGACTTTAGGCATCTGTAGCGGTATGAGCGAAGACGCTGCTATTGTATAAGTTTTAGGTATGTGTAAACAAAACACCGGTGCAGATGCATCGGTGTTTTTTGATTTGCTATGTGAGGTATTACAAGTCTAACCCCACTCAACAACTCTACCCCAACCGATACTTCACAATCCTCTCAAGCTCGCGCGTTGCCGAGCGGATGTCCTTGAACACCGGCACACCCGCCTGCTCCATCACGCGCACAAACTTGTCGAACTGCTGCCCCGCGTTGACAGACACAACCATCGGCTTGTCGTACTTGGCGAATATGTCGATGATGCGCATAGCGATGGCGCCGGGGTTTTCGCACTGGTCGTCTGCCGTTAAAAGGTTGTCTACGTGCGGAATGATTGCGGTGAAAACGCAGTCCACGTTTTCGTCCTCCATCAGCGCGATGATGTACTCGCCGAACAGCTTGTCGTCGCTCATCGGCGTCACGTCGAGGAACGGCGCGGGCACGTTGACGAGTCCGTGCGTGTTCAGCTCGTGCAGCTTTGCGGTTGTTGCGTCGGTATACTGCGCGGGCTGCAAAATTCCCAAGTTGTCTGCGCCTGCCGTGCTTTCGAACCCCGCGTTGACTACACCCGCCACACGGTTGCCTCTCACCCGTTTTTTCCAAAGCAGCGAGAACGCGCGGATAGCGTCGTAGAACTCGTCGATCTCTTCGACCAGCACAACGCCCGACTGTCGGCACGCGGCCTTAAACACTTCGTAGCTTCCGCTCATCGCAGCAGTGTGCGACGCGGCTGCTTTAGCCCCGGCCTGCGTCCTGCCCGACTTAAACACAATAATCGGTTTCTTCGACGCTTTGGCGAGGTCAAAGAACTGTCTGCCTTCGCCTCGGCTAAGCCCTTCCATATACATCGCGATAACGTCCACGTCCTTTTCGTCCTCAAAGTATGCCATCAACTCAGGTATTCCGACATCCGCGCGGTTGCCGAACGACACGATAGCACGGAAGAGTCCATAATTAAAAAGATTATCAAGGCATGTGATTGCCATGCCCCCGCTTTGCGAGAATAGCGCCGTGTTGCTCGCCAAATCCCATTTGATGGGCATCCTCTCCGCGTCGATAAACAGCGTGTCCACGCCCTCACCTTTTTTACTTGGTGAGTGGAATACCCCCATGCAGTTGGGTCCTACTATGCGCACACCCGGTTTTCTTACTTTGTTGATTTGCATCAGGAACGTCGCGTACTCTATTTCGGATGGAATTCCGGAGATGAGAATTACGCACTTGCTGTTTGGCACTTCGGGTATAAAACCCTGCATGTACTTTGCCGGGGCGGTGTACACGTAAAGGTCAACATTTGCCGGAATTTGCCCCACGCTTTTGTAGAGCGGATACGCGTTGCCACCTACCGTCGCCGTGCCGCCTTTCGGGTTGACGAGGTATATGTCTTCTCTGCCCATGTCGAGCATAAGCTGCGCGATATCTCTGCCCATCGAGTATTTGTCCGCTTGGCTGGAAACACCGACAACTGCAATGCCATCCGGCTTAAAAAAGCCCCCAAGCCCTTTCGCGTCTGCGTTTGTCACAAGCTCGTTTTCCTGTGTCCGGGTAAATTCCGCGTACCCGTCCACAACGGTAAATGTGTCGTCCGCCGTGAAAACCACCGGGTTGATGTCGAGCGCTTTGATATGATACTTTGGCTTGATCGCTGATATGAATGAGTACGTTTCCAGCAGATTGCTGATTTTCAGCAGCGTGGCGCTAATCATTTGCGTATAGTAGCTCCTGCCGATCTGCTCGTACTTATGGCGTATTCGTATGCCTTGCATCGACGCTTTCGCTTCGCGCGCAGACAGCGGTGAAAGATACAGGTTTGCCGGATCGTAATACTTTGCGAAAAACTCTGCGTCGTCTCCGCCTTTGCTCAGCGTGAGCACAGGACCAAAAGCCGCATCCTCTCGCGCGCCAAACATAAGCTCGTACCCCAGCCCCTGCTTGAATGACACAAACTCGACAATCACAAACCCGTCGATAGTTGGTTTCTCGCCGTCACTAAAGTGTGAGTATATTTCGTTTATCATGCCGGACATCACGTAGCGTACATACAGCGATTCGCTTGTCTCCAGCATCTTTACGCCGCCGTACTTTTGCTTGTGTGCCAAGTCCCTCGAAACAATTTTGACCACCATCTTGCCGGCAAATTGGCTAATGAGTTCATTGTTTACTTCGCTTTCGTTTTCCACAAAGATATACTTTGGCGTTTGCAGACCTATGCAATCCAGCATATCGTACACTTCATGCTCAAAAAGCACCGTCCTGTTGTCTCCTTGCGCCTTGCTGAGTATCTCATTGATTGTATCGATTTCGTGTGTTTGCAGCAGCATAATTGATGTGCACCTCCGAAAGAAAATTAGGTTGTGGCAGAAGCGAATCTTTATATGTAATTATACTTTATTCGCATGGTTTAGTGCAAATGATTCATTTACGAATTCTCATAGAAATTCCTTAGGTAAATGGTTTAGATTCCCCCCGAGAGGAGAAATAGATTAAGCTTAATCTATTGAGTAAATCTTTTCGTTATGTATTAAAATTTCTATATACAGCTTGTTAATATCAAAACATTCATCATTGAAATGTTTTTTGATGGTTTTAAGCATATCTTCATCGTTTGAATTATCGCCAATAACATAATCTATCCATTTGACAATATTTGATACTTTTATTGACTTGTTAGGTAATATTGATTCCACAAAACAGGTCGTATGCAGCTTCAAAAAGTAAGGGGCTATTTCATTTGAATGTTTCCTAAACAACATATAAATATACTTTTCAAACATAGGTTCATTCACAAGATTTAACTTCAATTCTTGATGATAGATCTCGTAAGTTCCATTAATATCTAAATAATTTGGTGTTAAACTGCAATTGCTTATTTCAATATCATCTGTTTCAATTTTAAACAAACTATTCTGTAAATCAATTAGTTTACAGTAGCTGAGATTTCCTTGCTTAAGTATGGGCAATTTGTTTATTACATCTTCTATTAGCTTTAACACTTCGAACCTCGTATAATAAAATTTGAATACAATTAGACTTCCGTCTTAATATACTCAAGTCAAGTCCATATAAGTGTGTAAATTCCTCGGTTACATTTATCTAAGCAGCTGATTGGTTAGCAGCTATCTGTTGA
>JABGQS010000049.1 GCA_018648645.1 Clostridia bacterium | reverse complement strand
AGGATCAAACTCTTAGTTTAAAATATTTAACTACTATATAAATAGCAGCCAATTTACAAACTCAGTGGCCGATTTAACGACCTGTTTATCCGGGCTCAACTCAAAATCTTGCGTTTCTTAAAATAGTGCTGTATTTTTCATTTTCAAGGTTCTTATCGCCGCCGCCCGAAAGCGACAGCTCAGATATAATATCAAAACACAAGCCCCTTGTCAATCTTTATTTTGACTATTCTTAATCTTTTTTCGTTTGTTACAACTGCATAAATACAGTAAATTTCAATAACCCGTTCTCATACCACATATGGTGTCATATGCAAATTAAAAGGATCATTTATACAACAACTTTTTTCCTTGCTATTTAATGTTCATTTGCGCTTTCTCAAGTAATCGCATTTTCCTTCTTTTCAAATAGCGCAAGCTCGATACCGCCAAGAAATCGCGCAAGCCAAATACACCCAAGCCTCGCTGAATCAAATTTGCTTCCTAATATACATACACATTTCCTCCATCAAACCAATATTATCGCCATAAAAGCTCTCAATTAATTAACTATATTAACTCTTACATTAACTATATTAATATTATTCTTGACATATCTAATATATTATGCTATAAATATATCATAAATTAATTTTTGAGGTGGACTTATGAAGCTAACTGCACCGACTACCTGTCCCGTATGCGGGGGCGAATACGAAATAACAAAGCTGACGTGTAAAAAATGCAGCTCCGAGCTTAACGGTCACTTTTGCGGCTGCGACTTTTGCGGGCTCAGCAACGAAGACGCGTTTTTCGTGCTCACCTTCCTCAAATGCAGAGGCAGCATCAAAGACGTAGAGAAAGAGCTGGGTATCAGCTACCCCACCGTCCGCGGGCGTCTGGACGCTGTCCTCAAACGACTCGGGCTTGCTGCCAGCGCTTCGCAGGACGACATACAGCAGCAGCGAAATCGCATCTTAGACCAACTGGACAATGGAGAAATCGACGCAGAACAAGCGACCGCGCAGCTTAAGAGCCTGTAAGGGCGAAAGGATATATGATGAGCAACGAAACGTTAAAAATACTCGAGATGGTGCAAAACGGTAAAATTACGCCGGAGCAAGGCGCAGAGCTGATCGCCGCAATGGACGGATCACAAAACGCCGATGATGCTAAAACACAAAGGAAACCGAAACGCAAAATGCTGCGGATAAGGGTAAACTCTGTGGACCCGGCAAAGCCGGATAAAGCGAATATCAACCTCAACATTCCGCTGGCGCTTGCAAAAAAAGCGGTCGGTCTGCTTTCGCTCATTCCACGGGATGCCAAGAGCGACCTGCATGAGCAGGGCATTGACCTTGACGGCATAGATATCCGAGCGCTGATCGAAATGTTCGAAAACGGCGACGTCCCCGCCGACCTCGTCAACTTAGATTCCGGCGATGATACAAAAGGCGCAAAAGTGCATATATACGTAGACTAAAACGGCGTTGCGTAATAAAAAGAAGCTGCACTATTAGCAGCTTCTTTTAATATATAACGCTTCCTATCCTCTAAAACAGTGAGAACAAGTTGAACTGTCCGAATATCGAAACGGCTATGAGCGACACCGTCGCCATAATTTTAATCAATATATCGAGCGACGGGCCAACCGTGTCTTTCAACGGATCGCCAACCGTGTCTCCAATGACAGTCGCCGCGTGTGCGTCACTGCCCTTGCTGTGTCCTTCAATCTTGTCGCTCTCCACGTACTTTTTCGCATTGTCCCAAGCACCGCCCGCGTTCGCCGTAAACAGCGCAAGCATAATTCCCGTCAGCGTTGTGCCAATAAGCATACCGCCCACAAAGTTTGCGCCGAATATGAACCCACCGACAAGCGGTGAGAGAATCGCGATGAACGCCGGAATCTTCATTTCTTTCAGCGCTCCGGATGACGCTATTTCAATACAACGCTTCGTGTCCGGCTTTTGCTTCCCTGTCAAAATGCCCGGCATCTGCGAAAACTGACGTCGGACTTCGCGCACCATGTTTCGTGCTGCTTTGCTAACCGCGTCAATCAACAGTCCCGAGAAGAAGAACGGCAGTGCGCCGCCTATCAAAACTCCGGCCAATGTCAGCGGATCAATTACGTTCAGTATCATCTCAGAGTGCTCTGCAATGTTGCTGACCTGCGAGTGCAGATATGAAGCCAACAGTGACAACGCCGCAAGCGCCGCGCTGCCAATCGCAAACCCTTTGCCGACCGCCGCAGTCGTGTTTCCGACAGAGTCAAGCTTGTCGGTAATCTTTCTTACCTTCGGGTCCAGCTTCGCCATTTCGCTGATGCCGCCCGCGTTGTCTGCTATCGGACCGTAAGTGTCCACAGAAACCGTTGCTGCAACAAACGAAAGCATACCTATCGCCGCCATCGTTACGCCGTATATCCCCGCAACCTGCGAAGCGACAATAGTCGACACCGCAAGAATCGCTACCGGGAACAACGTCGATTTCATGCCGACGCCAAGCCCGTCTGTGATGGTAAGCGCCGCGCCTTCGATAGACGATTTGGCAATCTTTCGTGTCGGTGCAAAGTCATAGCTCGTATAATACTCGGCAATCATGCCAATCGCAATACCGCTGCCGATGCCAAGCACTGCAGCAATCCACGGAGACAGCGCTCCCGCTTTAAATCCCGCAGCCGCAAGCGCGTCCGGAGAGTATCCGCTAAAGAAAAAGTATGTGAACACGCCCGTGGCAACCACCGTCAATCCGGCAGACACCCACGTGCTGATATTAAGCTCTTTGTGCGGTTTGTTCGATATTTTTTTAAATATGAGGAACATTATTCCGACCACGCACGCAATCAACCCGATTGCCACGAATATAATCGGAAACTCAATCAAGCTTGTAACCATATTGCCCGAAATCACGTCCGCTCCTTTAAGATAGAAGGTATAGCTCGCAAGCGCGATGCACGCCACAATAGCGCCCACAAAACTCTCGAGCAAATCGCTACCCAGGCCCGCTACATCACCGACGTTATCACCAACATTGTCTGCAATGGTTGCCGGGTTTCTCGGATCGTCCTCGGGTATATGCGCCTCCGTCTTTCCCACAAGGTCTGCGCCCATATCCGCCGCTTTGGTATAAATACCACCGCCAACACGGTTGAACATCGCAATTAGCGAACAGCCTAGCGCGTATCCAAGCACCGTCATAGTAAACGGAATAAAGTTGATGCTTAGCCAGTTTGGTGTAACGGTCAGAGCTTCGGGTTTCACCTGCCCCATGCCGACTCCAAACACCAGGAATATAACAATCAATCCGGTTATCGCAAACGCGCCTACGCACAGCCCCATAACGCTGCCGCCCTGAAACGCAATCTTCAACGTTTTCCCCAGGCTCTTGGTAACTCGTGCCGTGTTCGATACTCTCACGTTCGCAATCGTCGCAATCTTCATGCCAACAAATCCGGCCGACGCGCTTAGCAAAGCTCCCAGCAAAAACGCAACCGCCACATACCACGCAACGACAACGCCCAGCACAACCGCCACAACAGCCGCCACAATTCCAATAATCTTAAACTCATGAATCAGGAACGTCCTCGCTCCCATTTGAATCTGTCCTGCAATATCTTTCATCACATCGGTACCGGCGTCGCTTCTCTTGACACGCATATAATTATACAGCGCAGCAAGAAGCGCGGCACCCACCGCTATAAAAACAATAATAACCATCCTACACTAATTCCTTTCATCCAAAATTAAAACCTTTGTGGTCTAATCTACTACTTTCCGAGACAAATATCAAGTAAATTTGTTATAAAAATATCAAGAATTTTTTATCTTCCTTTCTGTTTTCGTGTATATTTCATGTATACACATAGATTTTCACTTTATTATCCAAAAAAAGGACTGATTCATACTCGAATCGTCCCTTTACTGCTTTTCTCGTGCCTATACCACTTAAATAAATGGGTTTCCTATATTATCGCCCATATCGCTCATGGTTACTTCTTTACCTCGCACAGCGCCCATTTAATATCAGTACAACCACCGTTTCCGGCGTAATACACCACGAAAATCTCGCTGCCGTTTATCTTCGCTATCTGTGGGCGCCCAAACGACCAACTCGTCCATTCGGTAAAATCTTTGTCATCACTCACCTTTTTGCTTTCCTTCTCGGCAGAATATACCGTTAGCGCGCGCTCGGTATCAAAGCTTTCCCCGCCATCCTCGCTTATATAAATATCCACCGTTTTTGTCTTCTGGTCAGACGTGCATATCACGATCCTGCCATCCGGCAGCTCCACCGGTGCAGACGACATTCCACCAATCCCGGTGTCCTTCGGTCGCGTCCATGTTTTGCCCATATCGTTCGACTCGTTCATGTGTACGTTGACGTACTCGTTTTTCTGCGTGTCAAACGTCGGGTAATAGTTGATAATCGTGTCACCGCTAAGCACGCACCCACGTTGGTCGTTATACCAAAGCCGCTTCGTATCGTCTCGCGCCGCAACCGTGCAATCGTCCCAGCTTCTCCCACCATCGTGCGAGATTTTCATCACCGCCGCCTGCTGCCAAGGCTTCGTGTCATAGTAGTTCTTGTATTTCTCGAAAGGACAAAACAGCGTACCGCCACTTAGTTTATATATATGGTTGGTCACAGGAAGCTGAAAATCGCTCGAGGTATTCTCTATCTCGCTATCAAACACCCAGCTTCGCCCAAAGTCGCGCGACTTGTACAGCAAAGTCTTCACGGGCAGCAGCCCATACGTTTCGCTGTTTACCCACTCTACACTCCCAAGCGTCTGCCTATCTATCCAAAACACAGCCATCGTGATTACGCCCGTCTCAAGCTCGCTCGCATACGCCGACCACAGCGATCCTCGCTTTCCTTCGTACACACTGTCAAACGGAAATTCTACTTCGCTGAACGTCTTACCCATATCACCCGATATCATCAACGCGATGCTTGCGTCAGCCGTCGTTTTCCCGCTGCCCGACCGAAAGCACACGAGAATCTCGCCATTGCTCATTGCAAACACGCTCGGTATATAGTTGCCACACTTCCTCGTGTTCTCCTCGCCGTAGAAAACCGTTCCCGAATCGATAATTTTCATATGATTACCAGCTTTTTTATGAATTTATTTGCTCATCCTTCTTTTAACGGATTTGATACACATTTTTTCTGTCTCCAATATGCAAAACCAGAATTAACACTTCATTATCTGATATGTCACAGATTATTCGATAATCGCCTTTTCGATATCGCCATTCTCCTTTATGCCCTGCTTTAAGCGGCATACCATATCGCCTTGGATCGTCACAACCTACAAGGTTCTTTTCGATCCAAGCGACAATCATTCCTTTTTTGCCCTTTTCCATTTTTTCTAATGTCTTCAATGCCTTTTTTGTGTACCGTACCTCATACATAAGCTAATCAAGCTCCAATATTTTTTTTACATCCTCGTGTGAATATGAAACGGGGGTTTTTTTGTACTCAGCCATTTCCTTATTATAGATTTTCAAGTCTACTTCTGTTTCAATTTTTTCCATGATGGCTTGGCGCATAACTTCTGATACAGATTTATTTTGCATTTGCGCATAATCTTTAATTACCCTAGTTTCATCCTCGCTCAATCTCAGCGATAATGCCATTTTCCTCGACTCCTTTCACCTTTCAAGACTTTCACCTTTCATACGTCGCATTATGTAATACATTGTATCACACTCCTGAACAGTTTGTCAATATTTAATAATCTATAGGTATAAGCACCACGAAAAGAGCCCTGGATTCTTTATCTCCAAGGCTCTTTGTATAGTTATCTTTTCTCTTCTTTCTTTAAGCTTCTGCCATCTTACCAAACGAGTTCGCAATGGCAAGCGCCGGGTCAAGCGGCACATTCGCCGGGTTCGTCACGTTGTCGGTGTCGATCTTGCCGAGCGGTGCAGGAGTCTTGCCTTCAAACTGCGGCAGCCATTGTTTCTGCGCCTCCAGCATCTCGATGACCATCTCTCTTGTCTCCTGCAAAGTCTGCACTGCCGAAGTCAGCGGGTCAAACTGCACAGCCATAACCAGCTTTTCGACATCGCCCTCAAGCGCTGCTTCTGCCGCCATAAGCTGCACGTTCACGTTCATCATATTAAGCGCCGCCAGTTGCGTCGGCATCTTGCCAACATGCACAGGCTGCAACCCGTTTTTGTCCACAAACACAGGCACTTCAACGCAGCAGTCATTAGGCAGGTTCTCGATGTACCCGTTCGTGTTCATCACGTTGCCGTTCAGCTGGAACGGAACTCCCGTCTCCAACGCTTCGATTACATAGCTGCCGTAATCTTTGCTTCTCGGCTCAAGGTCGTCCTTGGCCAGCTTTAGGAAATTGCCTTCCGCAAACTTGCCTGCTATCATGTCGCAGTAATAATAGTACGCGCCCGTCTCGCCGCCAAATCCGGGTTGGTCGCAATATAGGTCAAGTGCCTTTTTGTTTTTCCTGAACCACGGCAGATACTCGGACAAATGCCCGGTCGATTCAGTCATAAAATACCCAAACTGGCGGAACGCTTCGCCCCTTACTTTATCGTTGATATAATACTCCGGCTTTTCAAAGTTCTCTTTAAACTTCGGATAAAGATCCTTGCCGTCCTTCTCCAGCTTTAGGAACCAGCCCATGTGGTTGATACCTGCGCAAAGGAAATCGATATCCTTTTTCTCGCAATCGGTATATCCCGCGATAAGGTCAAGCGTTGTCTGCACGCCGTGGCAAAGTCCCACAAAAGGAATGTTTCCGCTTCTGCCGATGCCGATAGAGTTAATCGCCATCGGGTTTACGTAGTTAAGCAGCGTCGCTTTTGGACACAGCTCTTCCATGTCTTTGATGATGTCCTTGAACACCGCGATACTTCTCGCTCCTCTAAACACGCCGCCCGGCCCAACGCACTGCCCAAGGCACTGGTCTACGCCATGCTTCAGCGGTATAAAATAGTCGTGCTTATACGCTTCCATGCCGCCAATTTGGAAAATAGACATTACATAGTCCGCATCCTTTAGCGCGGCGCGTCTGTCATCAGTAGCGTAAACCTTCGCTTTAAGGTCGTTCTTTGCGATAACGCCGTTCGCCCACTTTTCCACTTTCTCGATTTTCCATAGTGACGGATCCATCAGCGCATAAGTCGCATCACTCAACGCCGGTGTTGCCAGCATATCGTTTAGCAGCGTTGTCGAAAAGATAATACTCCCCGCTCCTATCAAAGCAATTTTCGCCATATTCATACCCTCCATTTGTTTATTTAATACTTGCCATATTTTTCGACAGCGTTTAAAAACGCCATCATATTTTCAAACGGTACTTCCGGTTCCACAACGTGCGTTGGTGCCAACAGCAATCCGCCGCCTTTGCCAACTTCCTCAATCAGCTTTTTGCACGTCTGCTCCACTTGGTCAGCTGCGTAAAACGGCAGCACCGACTGCGTGCCAACGCATCCCCAAAACGACAACGCATTGCCGAACTCTTTCTTTAGCGCCACCGGGTCCATGCACTCGGGCTGCACCGGGTTTAGCACATCCACGCCAATCTCAATCAAGTCGGGTATCGCTTCGAGCAAATTACCGTCGCTGTGATAGAAAATCAGCACATACGGGTTCACGTCTTTGGCTGCTTTGATAACGCGCCGCAGCTTCGGCTTCAGCACATCGCGCCACATTTGCGGATCCATCATCATTCCGCGCTGGCTGGCAATGTCGTCGCCCAGCATCAATATATCCACGCCGCTTTTCGCATAGTTCGCCGCCATTGTCTCTCTCAGCTGCGTCACCCGCTCCAGCAAATACTCGCTGATATGCTCCTGCGTCATCATGTCCAAGAAAAAGTTGTCGAGTCCGCGTAGATACCACGCAATTTCGAATATCGTCATCTGCATGTTAGCAACAGCAATCAGATCCTTGTCCTTTAACCCCTGCACCCGCTTGTCCACGCCGTCCCAGCGATATTTCTCTTCAAAATCGGGCAGCGGATATTCCTCAAACTGCTCAATGCTAGAGAAGTTCTGCATTGGGTGCAGCATACCTTGAAAGTGCTCGGTACCGCTCGCCTTGCCAAGTATCCCCCACTCGGGGTTCCAGCTTAGCGGCGTTGCGTCCTCCGGCAGATTCTCATAATACTTTGTATAATCGTAGTTTTTGTTCGTCTCATTTGGCTCGATATAGCGAAACGGAAACTTGAAGTATTCCATATAATCCGCCGTGCCGGTTTCCTTTTCGAATCGCTCTATCTGCGACGGGCACAACACAAAATCAAACGGCACAGATTCGGGGCTGTTTCGCCGAAGTGCCCTCAATACGTTCTCTCTGTTATTCATATTTTCTCCAGTATGCAGTTTCTATAAGCTTACTACTATATTATAGTATAAAAAAATTGTCGTTTCTATCACAATACTGCTTTGCATCACTTATAAATGTTTGTATCCGTGTTGTTTTTCAGCAGTGTCATTTTTCTGTACTCCTTTGGCGTCATATTGGTATACTTTTTGAACAGCGAGCTAAAATGCTGTGCGTTGACGATACCGACCTTTACGGATATGGCGGATATTTTGAGCTCTGTGCCGCTAAGAAGTTCCTTGCTCTTCTCAATTCGCTTGATGCGCACAAACTCCATCAGCGACATATCGGTCGCGTCCTTGAATATATGCATCAAATAGCTCGACGTAAAGTGCAGCTGTTCTGCGATTGTTGAGGGCGATATCTCTTCGCTTAGGCTGGCGTCAATATACTCGCCCACCTTTTTAACAAGCTGCTCCCCGGTTTGCGCACTGCCCGGCGCCCGGATTTCAAGCGCGCGTGATAGCTCGACAAAAAGCTGACCAAAGCGAAGCGCCGCGCCAAGCTCATAGCTGCTTTGCTTGTTACTAAGCTCGCTGACTATTTGCTGCATCGCAGCGCCAATCGGCTCGCTATGCGCAAATTTTCTGTGCTCATGGCTATTTAGCTTAATTCCTGTAAGGTCAGCCAAATCATCAAAAGGCGTCTCTTCTATAACAAAGTGCAGGTTTATCAGCGTGCATTGATGGTCGCCGTCCACATAAAACCGATGCTCACATTCAGGCATTATCAACAGCCCATTATTCTTTGTCAGCTTCTGTACATCATCGCCAAACTTCATAAACCCGTGCCCGTCAATCACGTGAATCAGCTCTATCGCCTTGTGATGATGAAACTCGGGCATCATCCAACCCTCATTAAACGTGTTTATATAATACCGCCAGACAAAGCTGCCAATATCTACTTCGTTTATAAACCTGCTGACAATGTCCTTCTTGTCCATTGAAACTCCCCAAATGTTGTTTCGTGCTTTTATTATAACTGATTTTTGGCACATTGCCAACTTGCAATACCGCGCGACCAACCATTCTCATTTCATAAGAAAAGCGCCGCATCCAGTAGACACAGCGCTAATTTCTATCCCAAGTTTCTTTTGAATCGCAAAACTTCAATAGAGTCTATCTTGCAGTTACTTGCCCTTGCCTTTCCCCGGTATTATACCTTTCTTCTTCATTATAATCAGACTCGCAGCAATTCCGCCCGCCAAAATAAGCGCAGCCGCCGCTATCAATATAATCATCCCTACCGACAAACCGCTCTTCGCGGCTTTATTATCGCCCTTCTCCTCATCGTCTTCCGGCTCCTCTCCGCTTTTGTCGGCCGGCGCCGCCGACTCAATTGGCTCTGCTGTTGCTTCGGGCATCGGCGACTCAGGTGGCTCTGCCGTTGCTTCTGCCGGCGCGTCCGATCTCGGGTTTACCGATATCACCACCATGTTCGAATCAAACCTCTTAGTTCTTGTAAACGACATCGCAATCAGCGGAATCGTAATTTCTTCAGTCATTGTAATGCCGTCCAAAGTATACTCATAAGTAACGCTGTCTCCCGAGTCCAAAGCGCCGAGCTCTATCCTTTCAGGCAGGAAAATGTTCAACTCCTCCATCGAGTCACCATGATTCTCTACAGTAAGCGAAAAGTTTACTTCGTCGCCAATGTCTATCGTTAAAGGCGCTGCGCTCAGCGTTGCCGTAAGCTCGATAATCGGCCTCACCATAATCGTAAACTCTTCTCCCGTAATATCATATGAATATCCGTCGACAGCATAACTATAATAGGTCCGAACGGTGATCAGACCCACTTCGTTCCGCCTTATAGGAATATCAAATGTATGCACAGACGTATCAGTCGGGATCAGGTCCGGATGAAACTCATACGGTATGTCCAGCGCCCGCCCTCCCGGAAAAGTAACCTGTGCCCAGGACATAAGCTTTTTTACCTGTCTTGAACCCGTCGCATTGGTATACTCCATACTCACTTGCACCGTACTGTCTGTGTATACCGACCCTGACCCGGGCGAAACTTCCAGCGTCCGGTCAAAAACGGGCATGTCATTGCTGTTCACTCTGATTTTGCGCATCCAAACTCCATCGGGATTCGTATCGATATCATTATTCATCGAAACTTGCAGCCAGACATCTTTGTCTAAGTCCGTCTGCTTAAACGGCACGTACATGTTAATTGATTCGTGACCCCCGGGCGTTATTGTGCCGCTCCACCTGTCCATATAGTA
>JABGQS010000048.1 GCA_018648645.1 Clostridia bacterium | reverse complement strand
TATTTTAACCGAGGTTGAGCTCTTTGGCTCTTTTTTATTTGAATTCCCTTTTTACACCATTATACGGACTTTATCAACATATGGACAAACCTAGTGGAAAAGAATTCGAATTACTTGTATTTACGAGTAATATAAAAAATAGTAGGAGGAAGAAAATGAAATTTACAAAGATTTTGACAATGGTAGTTGTTATCGCGGTAACAATTGCACTCGTAGTGGGTTGCGCGCCGGCAGAAAAGGCTGTCGAAGACGCAGTTGACGCAGCTGAAGACGCAGTAGAAGAAGTAGTTGACGCAGCTGAGGACGCAGTTGAGGACGCAGTTGAAGACATGGGTTCTAACTATGACATCTTCTTAGGTGTTATTCAACCGGGTCCGGAGTTTTACTATCAACAGCTTACCGACGCAATGACAGCAGCAGCTGAGCATGCAGGCATGGATGTTACAAGTCTTATTTCTGAGTATAGTGCAGAAAAAGAACTTGCAAACATTGAAGACCTTATCGCTCAGGGCGTAGACGTCATCGTTATGTTCTCAGTTAGCGGAGACGCAGCACAGATTGGTGCTCAGGTTTGTAATGAAGCAGACGTGCCACTGTTCATAGTTGGCGGATCTGCAGCAGAAGGTCCGGGCGTTGTAATGAGCTCAATCAAGAACGATTTCTTTGACATGGGCGAAATGGCTGGAATGTGGGTTGCAGAAAACTTTGATGGTCCGGTTAGAGCTGCGGACATTCAGGGACTTCTCGGCGCAAACATCGCAGAAGAGATTTCAAGAGGCTTTGCATCAGGAATCGCTACAGGAACTGATATGGAAGTTGTTCATACAGTTGAAGCCGGTTGGGATAGAGCACAGGCTATCGCAGCTACAGAAGATTTACTTGCAGGAGACCTCGATTTCAACTTGATTTTCGTACAAAACGAAGACATGGCTGCTGGCGTTATAAGCGTACTTAAAGAAGACGGCGCATTGAACAATGGTGTCCAGGTTGTTACACAGAACGGTTCCGACGATGGATTCATGTTCATCAGAGCAGGCGAGCTGTTAATGACAGTATCTAACTCATCGACATATGTTGGTGGAGATGCGATCGTTCAGATTCTCAAATACCTCGATGGCAAAGAAGTAGAACCTGTTTGGAATGCTCCGGTATTCCCGATTGATGCAACTAACGTTGACGATCCTGACCAGATTACATGGGATATGTCATGGGCAATTCAGAGAGTAGACGAGTACCTAGCTTCAAAATAGACAGATAACAAATTAATGCGATTGCCCCTCGTTTACATAAGCGAGGGGCAAAAATCGCATTGTTTAGCGGTTTATTTTAATGCTCACGGCTAAAATTCGAATTACGCATATTAATTTAAAATCAATATAAAATATCTGTCGTCAAAGACAATAATGAACGAAATATGATGGTATTATGAAAAAAGTTTCTTGCGGGTAAATATAGGAAACCGCAGCTAAATAAATGTCAAGGAGAAAGTGTTATGTCTACAATGCAAGAGCAATATGATGCAAGACTGAAAAGAGTCATGGACGCGTCAAAGTTAATAGAACCTGATCAAATCCCAATAGTGCCTGTTTTCCAAGCTTTCCCGATCAATTATGCCGGTGGCGACATCGCGCGAGCGATGGAAGACTTTGACCACGCCGCGGCATGCTACGATAAATTCTATACCGATTTTAAACCCGACTTAGGGTGGGATCCGGTACTCATGTATCCGACAAACTATCTTGAAAGCTCCGGCATCACTTGGTTCAGGTGGCCGGGCAAGCATATCGAAGATAAGCACGCCATGTATCAGTTTATTGAAGATGAGTACATGAGAGAAGACGAGTACCCGGAAGCAATTAAGGATCTAACAAGCTTTATAATGAATAAATGGATGCCGCGAAGCTTTGCGAACTTCTCTGGCCTCAGCAAACTCAGCTTCAAGAATAACATGTGGTTTGGTCACATGGGCTCACTAGCCGCGTTCTCCGACCCCGAAGTGATTCAAACGCTTGAGGCAATGGTAGAAACAGGCAAGCATTTGATGGATTGGTTCGTCAAGCTGTTTGGCTATCGCGACAGAATGAAAGAGAAGTTCGGCATACCCCAGCTTTACGCAGATTTCGCGTTTGCGCCTTTTGACAAAATTGGCGACTCAATGCGCGGAACACCGGCGATTTTGAAGGATATGTACGACCATCCGGACGAGCTGCTCGAGTTGATTGATATCGTCACAGACTTTACGATCAAAGACACTATCGCGGCTGCTTCGGGCCAGGCTGTTCCGTTTGTATGGTTCTGGCTGCACAAGGGAGTCGACGAATTCATGTCGGATGAGCATTTCAAAAAGTTCTACTGGCCGTCGCTGAGAAGATACATTACCGAAGTGGCAGAGGCAGGGCTTACGCCGATGGTATACGTAGAAGGCGCATACAACTCGCGGCTTGAGTATTTGAAGGAAGTGCCTGCTGGCAAAGTAGTGTACTCGTTCGAATATACCGACATGGCAGAAGCGAAAAAGGTTCTCGGCGGACACTCGTGCATAATGGGTAACGTTCCGGCGGTTCCGCTAACATACGGCAAACCCCAAGAGATTACCGATTACGTTAAGTGGCTTATCGACACTTGCGCACCGGGCGGCGGGTTCATAATGGACACAGGAACAATGGTGGACGACGCAAAGACAGAGAACATTCAAGCAATGTTTGATGCGACAGCAAAGTACGGAAAAAGATAAAGTAAAATCGGCTGCGGGGTGGCTAAATCCTCGCAGCCAAATAACATACAAGGAGAGAACAATGTCAACGATTAAACAGCAATATGATGCAAGACTTAAAAGAGTTATGGACGCAGCAGCGGTAAAAGAGCCGGATCAGGTTCCAATAGTGCCGGTTTTTCAGGCATTCCCTGTCAACTACGGCGGCGGAAACATCGCGGACGCTATGAAAGATTTTGATCACGGCGCCAAAGCATATGACAACTTCTATAAGGATTTTCAGCCCGATCTCGGGTGGGATCCAATTCTGATGTTCCCAACGAGTTATCTTGAAAGCTCAGGCATAACTTGGTTTAGATGGCCCGGAAAGCATCTGGAAGATCACACACAGATGTACCAGTTCATCGAAGAAGAGTATATGAAGGAAGATGAATATCCTGAGGCCATCAAAGACTTTACGAAGTTCATGATGAACAAATGGATGCCTAGAAGCTTTGCAAACTTTCAAGGGCTGGCGAAACTAGACTTTAGAAACAACATGTGGTTTGGTCACATGGGCTCGCTGGCAGCATACTCGGACCCCGAAGTTATCCAGACACTCGAAGCGATGGTAGAGACCGGCAAAAACTTGATGGATTGGTTTATCAAGCTCGGCGGATACCAAGCACACATGCAAAACGATCTCGGGATTCCGCTGCTCTATGCAGGGTTTGCATACGCGCCGTTCGACATGATCGGCGACTCTATGCGCGGTACTCCGTCAATTCTGATGGACATGTACGACCACGAAGAAGAGCTGTTGCAATTAATCGACCTCATTACCGAGTTTGCTATCACAGACACGATAGCGGGATGCAGCGGAAAATCTACTCCGTTCGTATGGTATTGGCTGCACAAGGGCATCGACTCATTCATGTCCGACGAGCAGTTTGCTAAGTTCTACTGGCCGTCGCTCAAAAAGTACATCATCGCGGTTGCGGACGCAGGACTCACACCGGTTATATACGTAGAAGGCGCATACAACACTCGCCTTGAGTATCTAAAGGAAATCCCACCGGGCAAAGCTATCTTCTCGTTCGAGTATACGGACATGGCAGAAGCCAAGAAAGTTCTCGGCGGACACTCGTGCATCATGGGTGACGTTCCGGCAGTTATGCTGACATACGGAAAGCCGGAAGAAGTTGTGGATTACTGCAAAAATCTAATCGACACTTGCGCGCCGGGCGGCGGGTTCATAATGGATAGCGGCACAATGATCGACGACGCTAATCCAAGAAATATCGAAGCGATGTTCGAAACGACATTAAAGTACGGTAAAAGATAACAACACTGTTTGCTTCGCTATATTGTGGAGGTCTTAGAATACTGTGATGTTTATAAGGCCTCCATATAATAGAGAGAGGATGCAAATGCCCGGTAGTGCAATAATATCAGTCACTGAAGTTAGTGACCTTTGCGCTAGAGTACGCGGCATGATATAGTAGTGGTATTGTTTGAAGCAGCGAGGTGGGCTCATACAAACAAAACAATTGTGTAGTTGAGGATCAGCCATGGATTACAAAGAAGTCGTTATAAAAGTTTGTAACGCTACAAAGAAATATGGTAGCAAGACCGTAATAGATTCGGTTTCACTGTCTCTGTATAAAGGCGAGATCCATTGTATTCTTGGCGCAAAAGGCGCGGGCAAAACCACGTTGATGAAAATGCTTTCCGGCGTGGTCAGCGCAGATGACGGATTCTTTGAGATTGATAACAGGATAATGAACAACTTCAACCTCGAAAAAGCCATCAACAGCGGCATAAAATCGATATACTCGGATCATTGCTTGATGCAGGAGATGTCGGTTTCCGAGAATATTTTTATCAGCAACTATACATCTAACAAACTTGGGTTCCTAAGCTACCGTAAGTTGAAGAAAGACACCTTTGAGATATTCGAGCAAATGGGGATTGATATTGACCCAAACACGCTGGTGGTTAATCTTAACAACTTTGAAAAGCTGCTTGTACAGATTGCGAGAGTTTACGTATCGCAGTCAAAGATTATTCTGATGGACGACATCTTTTTGTATCTGGATACCAGCCAAAAGGTAAAGATGTTTAAGCTGATTAAAAGCTTTTCCAAAAAAGGTATGGGCGTCATCTATTTTACAAACTCTATCGAAGACGCCTTCGAGATTGCCGACACGATCTCCGTTATGCGAGACGGCAAACTGCACTCGACACGAAGCAGAAAAGAGTTCAGCGTAGAGATTATTATTCAGGAGTTGCTCGGCTGTGATATCACATCGATAGAAGGCTGTCTTAACCTGATTCGCGGCGAAGAAAACCCGATGTCATTCTTGAAACTGGTCGAGGCATCTGAGACGAACGATAACATTATGGAGTATCTGAACGCAGCAATCAGCTATATCAACGAGAACCTAGAGGAGGACCTCTCGCCACAGCTCGTTGCCGACAAAGTGCACCTGAGCTCCGGATATCTAATGATGCTGTTTCGCAACTTTCTTGGAACATCCATCATGGAGTACACGTACAAGATGCGGATACACAAGAGTAAGGAGCTGCTAAAGGACAAGAGCCTAAAGATATACCAAGTTGCGCAGCGCGTTGGGATTGCGAACTCACAGTACTTCAGTGTGCTGTTTAAAAAAGAAACATCGATGTCACCAAAAGAGTATCGCAACGCCTATAGTGCGTGACGTCTTGGCAGCAAAAAGGCGATTGGTATCGAAATCGAATTGAACTAACCGGCAGGGAAGCGGACAAAGCATTGTATGCGACCTGCTCAAATAGCACATAAACAAGAAATAACAAGGAAGAGGATAAGGACTATGAATAAGAAACTGGCACCACTAATACATATTGAGAACTGCTCTAAAAGTTTTAGCGGTACTACGGTATTAGACAATGTTTCCTTCGATCTATATCCGGGTGAGGTGCACTGCCTCGTCGGAGAAAACGGCGCTGGGAAATCCACATTTATCAAAATATTATCAGGAGCCTATACGCCCGACTGTGGTGAGATTTATGTTATGGGCGAGCACATCAAACACTTTGAACCGGATGTGATGCGAAAGAAGGGTATACAAACAATCTATCAAAGTCAGTTTCTGATGCTGGACCTGACGGTTGCGGAAAACATCTACATGGGCGATTACGTCACATCCAGCGCGGGTTTGATGGACTACAGGAAACAGACAGAAAAGGCAAAAGAACTGCTCGACAGCATGGAGCTCGAGATTGACCCGTCAGCGGCTCTAGGTGACTTAAACATCTCTGACCGCCATTCGGTTCAAATTGCGCGTGCTCTGGCACAAGACGCCAAAGTATTAATACTTGACGAGCCGACAGCGTCTTGCGGCAAAACCGAAAAGAAAATGATTCTATCTATCGTTAGGCGAATCGCCAAAAGAGGAATCGGAATCATATACATTTCTCATCATTTGGACGAAGTGTTCGAAGTGGCAGACCGAGTTACGGTTCTTCGGGACGGCAAAAAAGTCTCGACATATCTTGGGAGCGAGATTACCGAGAGAAAGCTGATCAAAGACATGGTTGGCCGCGAGACAGAAATGTTTTATAAGCGAGAAAAAATCGAGAAGGGCAACGAGGTTCTTGAGATAAGAGACTTCCATAAAGAGGGTTTTCTTAACAAAACGAGCTTCAAAATGCGACGCGGCGAGATTTTAGGGTTTACCGGAAAAGTCGGAGCGGGCAGAACTGAGCTCGCGAATCTGATTTTCGGTGCCGTGAAAAAGGACGGCGGAGAGCTGTTCATTGGCGATAAGAAGGTCGAGATCCACAGCCCCAATCAAGCGATCAAAAACGGTGTGTGTCTCATTACTGAGGACAGACAAAGAACAGGACTGTTCCTCGACCACGGCGTCGGCTGGAACTTCATATCTGCCTACATAAACAAGTTTAAGGGCGCCTTTATAAACCAGCAGAAAGGCGACAAGGAATTAAACCAATATATAGACAGAATTAATATCAGCACTAAGGGAGCAACCCAAGAGATCAAGTACCTGTCCGGCGGCAACCAGCAAAAAGTTGTTTTGGCCAAATGGCTGCACACGGATGCGGACTTCATCATATTTGACGAGCCGACAAAAGGTATCGACATTGGTGCAAAGGAAGACGTTTATAAGCTGATGATTGATCTGGCACGCAAAGGCAAGTTCATCATTATGATCAGCTCGGACATCCCGGAATTGATGGCGATGAGCGATCGGGTCATTATAATGAAAGACCGCTGCATTGTTGCAGACATCGACCATGAGGAAATCAGCGAAGAAAATATATTATTGTATTCTATAGGAGGACAGGAAAATGAGTGAAAAGAGCTGCCCAAGCAGGGAGAAAATTAGCACACGTATATTTAAGAATAAAACGACAGCACAAATATTCATGCTGGCTGTTGCACTGGTAGTCATCATAATAGCAATGTGCATTGCAACAGATCGTTTTTATCAGATTAACAACTTGTTTAACATACTAAAGCAGATTTCGATTTTGGGTATCGCGGCTCTTGGTGCTGCAATGGTCATAATCTCGGGCGGTATTGATCTAACGCTCGGTACCATCATCTCGCTCTCCGGCTGTACAGCTGCGGCGCTGATGAACAACGGCTCTTCAATCGGGGTTGCGGTTCTTGCGGGTATGGTCGTTGCGATACTTTGTGGTCTGCTCAACGGCGCATTGGTCGTCTTGAGTAAGGCAGAGCCATTCATCATAACGCTTGGTATGATGAGTGTTTATAAAGGAATCACGCTTATGGTAACAGGCGGCGCGAATCTTAAGATAGCACCCGGCTTCACATTCGGCAGAGCAAAGTTATTTGACACAGTACCGCTTCCGGGCATCATATTAGTCGTGATGTTTTTGCTGTTGTATTTTATGCTCAAGTATACGAGGTTCGGCAGGCGTATATACGCAATCGGCAGCAACTCCGAAGCGGCGTATCTATCGGGTATTAAAATCAACAGAAACAAAATCTACATCTACACACTAAACGCATTTATTCTCGGAATCGGCGCAATGGTGCTGCTCAGCCGCCTTGGCTCGGGTAACTCGATTATGGGTGACTCCATTATGCTAGAGGCGATTGCAGGCGCTGTCATAGGCGGCGTGGTCATGTCGGGAGGACGAGGCAGCGTCTGGGGCGTGTTCCTCGGGGTGCTGTTGATTGGTATTATCAGCAACTCGTTGAACCTGCTGCGAGTCCCGTCGTTCATTCAGTACGTAACGATTGGTGTTATTATCGTCGGCGCTGTGTTTATCAGCAACATCGGTGGTTCGAAAAAACGCTGATACAGAAAGATTATTAATTGAAGAGTTTATAAAATAAACGAAAGAAAACTAGGAGGAGTAATTGATGAGTATTTTGAGTGAAATGAGTGCAAGCCTTCAAAAGGGAAAGGCAAACGACGTTAAGGAAATGGTGCAAACTGCGCTAAGCGACGGACTCGGTGCAAAAGAGATTTTGGAGGAAGGCTTGCTTTCCGGCATGGGTATTGTTGGAGCAAAGTTTAAGAACAACGAGGTTTTCGTGCCCGAAGTATTGATTGCAGCACGTGCAATGAATGCGGGTATGGAAATTCTAAAGCCGGCACTGGCATCAGCAGATTTGGAACCCAAAGGCAAAGCGGTTGTCGGAACAGTCAAGGGTGACTTGCACGACATCGGCAAAAACCTTGTAATCATTATGTTCGAGGGCAAAGGCATCGAAGTTATTGATGTTGGCACAGACGTTTCGCCCGAAGTTTTTGTAGAAACTGCAATCAAAGAGGGAGCAAACATCATCGCGTGCAGCGCACTTCTGACAACCACGATGGCTGCCATGAAAGAAGTCGTTAGCACTGTGCAGGAAAAAGGCGTCGCTGACAAGATTACTGTGATGGTCGGCGGAGCGCCGGTAACACAAGCTTTCTGCGACACCATCGGTGCAGACTACTATGCAGCTGATGCAGCAACGGCAAGCGAAGGCGCATTGGCATTAAGCAAAAGCTAAACACGATTTATACATAGAAACAAAAAGGCAGCTGATCAGTCGGCTGCCCTTTTTTATACCAATATACGTTAACGACCTATGCTATGCAGCTTCGATATTTCCATAGAATATAGCTCTATTTTATGATATTATTACAACAAGAAACGCACATCCGGCGATTATTCATTTCGAACGCACGCACATGCGCTGACTACTAAATATCTGCGCGCTCTCTATAATTCGAGGAAAGGTTAATACCATGAGAAGAATTGCTATCCTACTGCTGGTTATACTGTTGACGATCAGCTTAGCTTCCTGCATCGCTGCCGAGCAGAGCGCTCCTGCGTTGACGACGCAGACAGCACCAACCGCTACCGCGCAACCAACGCAAGCGCCGACAGCCGCGCCGACAGAGCAGCCCACCCCGACGCCCACAGTCGCACCAACTCCGCAGCCCACGCAAGCACCCGTCAATGTTGCGCTAAAGGTAGTAGACGCGTATCCTTCGCTGTCTTTTCGCAGACCGCTGTTCTTCACAGCCGATGGGTCAAGCGAAACCGACTGCTACGTTGCCCTGCAAGGCGGCAAAATTCTTGTGTTCCCGGACTATGAAAGCACGCTTATTGCGTACACGTTCCTAGATATCAGTGACCGCATCGACCCGACCGCCAACGAAAAAGGACTGCTCGGTGTGGCGTTTCATCCCAATTTTGAGCAGAATGGCTACATCTATGTCAACTACACGAACGAATCGGGCACAGTCATATCGCGCTTCACAAGGCGAGCGAACAACCAATATGCTGCCGACCCGGATAGTGAGCTGATTCTGCTGACGTTCGAGCAGCCATTCTCTAACCACAATGGCGGACATATAGATTTCGGACCGGATGGGTACCTGTACATCGCGACCGGCGATGGTGGCAAAGGCGGCGACCCGCTTAATAACGCTCAAGACCGCACGACCCTGCACGGCAATATACTTCGAATTGACGTTGACAATACCGACGGCGAGCGCGCTTACTCTATCCCTGCCGACAACCCTTATGTTGACAACGATATGGGCTTTGCCGAGGAAATCTTCGCATACGGTCTACGCAACCCGTGGAGGTTCAGCTTCGACGAGAGCGGCACCTTGTGGGTGGCAGACGTCGGGCAGAACGCTATCGAGGAAATCGACCACGTCGTGAACGGCGGCAACTACGGGTGGAACGTGATGGAAGGCACGCAGGGCTACAAAGACAACCCCGATGCCGACAAGTCAGAGATGATACCTCCGATATTCGAATACGTCCAAGACGAAAGTCGCAGCATCACCGGCGGATACGTCTATACCGGCGACGATATCCCCGACCTGGTCGGCAAATACATCTACGGCGATTTCATATCGGGTAAGATATGGGCGTTGTGGTTGGATGCGCAAGGGCAGGTGCACAATCAGCTGCTCGTTGACACCGATCTTAAAATCAGCTCTTTTGGAGTAGACGCAAAAGGCGAACTGCGAATTGTAGATTTGTTGGGAAAAGTATACCGATTGCAAATAACGCAAGATTAAGATAATGACATACGCAGTTGGTGCACGTAAATCGGCTGCTTGTCTGTGCAATTAACTTAAAACGTTCCCCAAAAAGTTGTATTCGCATGTTTTTGCGGCATATGGCAGAAAACACCACTAAACTGGAAAAAATCAATTAATTACCTGTAATCTATTGACATAAAAGAGCGGATATGCTAACATATAAAAAACTGAATATATTATACTAATATTTATAGCATCATTCACACTACTATTTAGAGCAAATGGCAAACCCGACCGAAAGGCGGGGACGCAAAGCTAGAGGTCTAAATCGAAGAGGCTTTCGACATGACAGCTCGG
>JABGQS010000047.1 GCA_018648645.1 Clostridia bacterium | reverse complement strand
ACCATATACTTTGCCGCCTCGAAATTGCCGATCGAATCGCTTCGCACGTTTTTTTCGGTGCCGCCTATCCATTGGTCAGCCATCCAAACATGCGTATGAAAGTCGAGCACCTTATCGGGCAGATACGGCGAAACCCGCTCCTGATAAAATGTATTGCCCCTATTCCCACCGCCATTTTGCTTGGTCATAACAAACCTCCAACGTTGCTTTAGTATATACACCTCAAGCATAAGATAAACATTCCCTTAATGCAAGCAGTTTTACATGCAAACTCAGCTCTTTACTATACCGCCCAAATAGATTATACTATTTATTGAATATTTTTAGGAGGGAAACTGTGGTTAACAATACGAGCAACTCACTTATAGACTTACTGGGGCAAGAATACTGTGACGTGATATCGGGTACAGCGCAGATGCTGCACGGACTCACTAAACAGGAGGCGCAGCAGCTGGCGTCGCAAAAAGTCGATTTCTTCAGTGACGATTACAGCGGCAGAATAGAGGCGCTGACGGATAAAATCGGCGAGCAGGTTATGGAGCCGTTTGATAACGACAACGTCGGTGCGTCGCTCGACGGCTACAACAAAGTGACAAACACCGACGCTTCGCCAATCGGCTGCATCGGCCCGTATCGTGTGGGCGAGAACGGCAAGCTCTACCTCGCCGCAAAGAGCGAGCACTATCACATATCGGTCGGTCACAACTTCCCGGGTTACAAGCTGATAAACAACGCGCGCAGCCTCGGGATTCCAAACGCAACGCACAACAACACGCGCGGCTACATCACGCGAAAGCTAGAGCAAAAGCTGATTTGCGCAGTCAACGACGTTGATGAGTGCAGCAGAGATATGGATGGTGTGCTCACCTCGCAACAGCCAAAGGTACTAAACCGAGTGCTCAATATAGAGACGGGCAGCCTCGCCTGCGAAGCGGGTATCAAAATGATGCTGACGCGTTTCTACAGACAAGACAACCTGACCAAACCGTCGGTGCACAAAGGCAAAGTGCCGGTGTTCTTCGTCATCGCGGATTCGGGCGGCGGAAAAGAAGCCAACTATCACGGCACAACAATCACTGCGCAAACGCTGCGCGGCCTGTGGCCCGATTTATACCAAGCCAACGAGGACAACGACATCTACAAAATTGTCAGCGTTGCCATCAATGACATTGCCGACTTCGAAGCAAAAATCAAACAGTACAACACGGGCAAATACAAAACGGCAGGCTTCCTGCACGAAATCGTGCTAATGAACTTTGGCGGCGTGCTGCTAAACAAAGACTATCTGCAACAGGCATACGAGCTTTGCGCAGCATACGACACGCCCACATTCTGCGACGAAATTCAGTCGTGCATGTGGTATCCAGGTATGTTCCTGTTCAAGATATACGGGATTAAACCCGACTTCGTCATCCTCGGTAAAGGCTTCTCGGGCGGCGAATACCCGGCATCCAAGGTAGTCACAACTTTCGAGATGGACAGCATGGGACAGTTCGGTGCGCTGGTGACAAACGGCCAGCAAGAGCTCGCGAGTCTCTCATACCTCATCACCATGAAGTTCTTCGAGGAAAACGCGATGCCCATCCAAAAACTCGGGAACTACATCGAAAACCTGCTCCAACAGCTAAACGACAAACATCACAAAGCGATCGATAAAATCGAAGGCAAAGGACATCTGCTGGCAATCCATTTCAACACGCTTAAGTATGCCGGAGAGTTCGCAAAGCGCGTCAACGCAATGTGCATCGACATAAGCGCCCAAACATACAAGACAAATTGTCCGCCGGCCGCGCTCATCAAGCTCCCGGTAATCATGAGCGAAAGTCTAATGGATGCCATGGTAGCAAAGTTCGATGCAGCTATCACGCAAATTGAATCTGAGCAATAGAGCATAGGGCTGAGTCGGCATACGCGGCGCAGCCTTTTTTAATAATCAAAACCAATATCCTATTCGTCCCGTTTTTGGAATGGAGGAGCGATATGTTCAATTACACGATTAACCAATGCGCCAACCAACAGGCACAAAGCAGGCTGTCAAAAGCATATCGCTGCGAGCAAACCGACAGAGTTCCCGTGGTTGAGCTGGCAAAAGAAGACCTTCACTACACCATCAAACAAATCGCGCTCGACAAAGAGTGCATGCTCACCCAACAGCTAAGAAACATCACACTCACATCACGGCTCGACACCGACTACGCGCCGTATCTCGAGCCTTGGATATGCGTGCCCATTCACGTAGAGCCGTTCGGTGCAAAAATCAAGTTCATGGAAAACGAGTGGCCGTCAGCATACCCCGTCATCACCGACAACCCGCAGGACGTCTACAAGCTGAAATGCAAACCCGTGTGGCAGTCCGACCTGTGGAAACGCCTGCGCGGCATCATCGACTTCTTTCAAGCCAACACGCGCGGCGATATCCCAATCGCACTCACAGACCCACAAGGTCCCTTCACAAACGCGTCGCTCCTGTGGCAGACAGACGAGTTTTTCACCGCGTGCTATACCCACCCCAAACAAGTGCACCACATCATGAACATCCTCACCGACAGCTTCATAGAATACACCGACGCACAACTAAAGCTCATCGACAACCCTGCTTTCCCCGGTCACAGCTTCCCGCTCGGCGAAACGGGGCGCGGTATCTCGCTAAGCGACGACAACAGCGTCATGATAAGCCCTGCTATGTTCGAAGAGTTCAACCTGCCATACCTCAACCGAATTTCTGAGCACTACAACGGTATATACTACCACTCATGCGGCAACTACATGAAGGTGCTGCCAAGCATCATGAAAATCAAGAAATTGCGAGCAGTCAACTATCACACAGGTCCATATGAAATGGTGTCAAGGCAGGCGCGCAAAATCATCAACGGTAAATGCGCCGTGTGGTCGTCCTACTCCATCGAGAGCGTTGGATGGCGCGGCAACATGCCGCCAATCGAGACGGTGTTCAAAGACTACTACATACCGCAAAACCTTGAGCATGGCAAGCGTGGCATAATCCTCGCGGGCATGGGCTCATATCAAGGCAGCGAGGGATTGGATATCGAAGCGCACCAAAGACAAATCGACTGGGTGAGGCAGCAGATTGCTGAATACCAAAAGACCAACACCAAAACATAAATTTACGATATTACTTATTTTGTATTGACTATGGATTTAGGTCGGTGTATGCTATAAATTAGTTAGAAGAACAATTCCACAAAATGAATTCTATTTGGTCAAAATGACTAATCACAATATTAAAGAAAGAGGACTTTTATCATGAATGTACTCGACAGTTTTTCTCTCAAAGGCAAAGTTGCGCTCGTCACAGGAGGCGCAGGCAAATACGGGCGGCAGATACTCGAAGCGGTCGCCGAAGCGGGTGCTGTCACATACGTTGCAGCAAGAAACCTTGAAGCGCTGCAAAAGGAAGCTGACAAGTTAAATGCAAGAGGCTATGACGTTCGTGCCTGCAAATATGACCAAGGCAAGGAAGAAACAATCATAGCACTCCGTGACCATATTGTTAGCGAGAGCGGCAGAATCGACGTGCTGGTCAACAACTCGGTTGCAAGGATTGTAGACAGCTGGGACAACGACCCGCAAGTTTACCAAGAGAGCTTAAATATAAACGTAAACGGCGTTTTCTCTATGTGCCGCGCTTTTGGCGATGTCATGAAAAAGCAGAACAGCGGCTCGATAATCAACATCGGCAGCATATATGGCATGGTCGGCTACGACCCCAGCTTATACATAGGCACAGACATGGTCAGCGCAGACCCGCACCCGGCGTACTACGTCGAAAAAGGCGGCATGATTATGCTGACAAAGTTCATCGGCAGCTATCTCGGTCAAAACAACATCCGAGTCAACTGCATCAGTCCGGGCGGCTACTATACGCCCGATCACAACCCGAAATTCCTCGAGAAATACAACAACAAAACGTTCCTCGGGCGCATGGCGAACGACGAGGACCTCAAAGGCATCATCGTATTCCTCGCATCCGACGCTTCTGCTTACGTCACAGGCACCAACATCCCTGTGGACGGCGGTCTGACGGCGAAATAGCGATTGCGCATACGCAAATCCTGAAAGGAATTCTCTATGTTTGATATCAATCAAGACGACCAAGCGATAGCGCAGCAGCTCGCGTCCTTTGTGCCAAATCGCATTTTGGACATGCACATGCACATCTACCGGCTGGAAGACTTAGCTCTGCCCGCTTCAAGCAGCCTTCAAAACGGTCCTGCGGTCGCGGGCATCGCGCAGGCGAAGGAATACTACTCGCGCATGCTGCCGTCCACAAAATGCCTCGGCGGTCTTGCCATCGGTTTCCCGACAAGCGACGGCGACAAGCACGCAATCAACAGCTTCGTAGCGTCAGAGGTAAGTAGCGATTCAATGTGCAAAGGCTCCATCATCATTGACCCAACCGACGAGAAATCGGCTCGCGATTTAGCAGAAGCTAATCCGGAGCTCATCGGGCTAAAGCCATACCACTTCTTCTCAGGCAGAGAAGTCACTTGGAACGCCGACATCGACGAGTACCTGCCCGAATGGGCGTGGCAGCTTGCGGACGAGAGGGGTATGCTCATCACGCTGCACATGGTCAAAGACGACGCCATCGCCGATCCTGCGAACCAAAAAACAATAACCTCCATGTGCGAAAAATACCCGAACGCCAAGTTGATTCTAGCGCACGCGGCACGCTGTTTCCACGCACCAAACTCCAAAGGGCTTTCGTCACTAGCCGGTCTGCACAACGTCTGGTTCGACTCCTCCGCAATTTGCGAAATCGAGCCTCTGCTAGACATACTGCTTAATTTCGGCGCAGATAAACTGCTGTGGGGCAGCGACTATCCCGTCTGTTGCACGCGCGGCAGAGCGGTAACGCTGGGGCGAGACTTCATTTTTCTCGACCAAGATTCCGTGCGCTTTGATAACTTGAACACAAAATGCAGACCAATTGTGATCGGGCTCGAATCGTTTAGAGCGCTGTCTTCCGCCTGCAAATACGCAAAGCTCAGCGAATCGCAAATAGACGACATATTCTACGGCAACGCAAAACGGCTGCTAGGCATCTAACAGGTGAAGCTTATGAAACTCTCCAACGCAAAAATCGTACTCAAGGACAGAATTATGTCGGGCTCGATGGTCATCGAAAACGGCAAAATCGCACTTGTGACCACCGATGAGCTTTCGGACGGTTTTGACTGCGCAGGCTGCTTTGTCGGTCCCGGTTTCATCGACACCCATTGCCACGGGGGAGACGACAAGTGGTTTTTTGACGATCCGGCTGCCGCGGCAAACTTCCATCTGCAATACGGCACAACATCCATGCTCGCCTCACTTTGGCGAAACGCCGCTTCAGGCGGTCTCATTAGTGCCGTCACAAAAGTTGTCAAAGCGATTGAATCAGTGCAAGTGCCAAACCTCATCGGCATTCACATGGAAGGTCCGTACATCGACAAAGACTTCGGCAGCGAGGGTGGCACAGCCCATCCGATCGACGCGAATGAATACCGCGCGATAATCAAAGCAACAAAAGGTTTTATCAAGCACTGGACTTTCGACCCGCTACAAAAAGGAGCAAAAGCTTTCGCGCAAGTCTGCTTCGGCAAAGACATCAAACTTAGTATCTGCTACTCAAAGGCGACGCCCGGCGACATCGAAAACTTCGCGAAATTCGGTCTTAATATCGGCAACCACATAATGTGCGCAACCGGCAAACCACCAACCAAGTTCGCAGGCACGATTGAAAGCGGTTCAGACGAATACGTACTGGCGAATGACGATATGTACGCAGAGCTGATTTGTGATTCTCTCGGCGCGCACGTCCGTCACGAAAACGTAGTTATCACCTACAAATGCAAAGGCGCGGACAAAACTATCCTGGTCACCGACTACTGCGCAGATGGAGACACACTCGGCAGCGATGTTAACATCATAAATGGCGAGCTGTACGGCAGCAAGCTGACAATGAACACAGCCTGCCGCAACATGCGGGCGCACACAGGCGCATCCATGCCCGAGATTTTCCGCATGGCATCAACCACAGCAGCATCCGCACTCGGACTTACCGACATCGGCGCAATAGAAAAGGGCTTCGTGGCAGACCTCGTCATTTGCGATGAGGACTTCAACATTCACGGCGTAGTGAAAAACGGTGAACTTGTCCTAAATAATCTATAAACTCTTCGCAATAAAAAAGCTGATGGACACATTCCATCAGCTTTTTTAGCACTTTTTTTATATTACTTCTTGCCGCTTTTCGAAGGATCGGTGTCCCAGTATCTCGGGAACAACAGGAACTCGGGCACCTGCTTGAAATACTCAAACAGCTCCTGTTTAATATCTTGCGGCAATGACGGGCCATTCAGCAGCTTGATGTTCTGCTCAATATGAGCGGGCTCGTCCGCGCCCACAACAAGGCTGTCTATCTCGTCCATATCCCGTGCATACCCGAAAGCCAGCTCAGCCATGCTCATGTTGTTGTCCTCGCACGCCTGTCGCAAACGCTTCAAAAATGGCTTCGCTTCGTTCAAGTTGCCAACCAGCGAGTTCAAATCCATAAAGTACAGCCCCTGCATAAACACAGAGCGCGTATACACATAAACACCTTTTTGATGCAATCGCTTCAACATGCCGTTGCTAATGTTGCGCGTATCCAAAATGTTGAACGGCATTTGTATGCACGTAAACAAGTTATACTCCAGCATCTTTTCCGTCTCTTTCGGAAAGTTCGCAGACACGCCGATATTCGCCGCAAGCCCTTGCGCTTTCACTTGCTCCAGCGCCTTAACCAGCTTATCCTCGTGGTCAAACAGATCATCGGGGCTGTGCAGCATAAGATTGTGCACCTTGTCCATTTTGAGTCGCTCCAAGCCCGTCTCTACGTACCGCATTACTGCGTCGCGGATATCGCTGCCCGGCGTACCTGTCGGCATATCCAGCCTTATTTTCGTCGTAATTTGCGCGCTGCTCGCAGCCTGCTTATTCCTGCTGAAATAATCGCCCAGTATAACCTCAGAGTCTCCGTAAAACGCCGCGGTGTCAAACGAAGTTATCCCATTGCTCGTTGCCGTGTCCAGCATATCAAACGCTTTTTCCTGCGAGGGCTTGCCCGATTTGTTGGCAATGCCGTAGCTTAATCCAAGCTGAACGGTACCAAGCGTGAGTTTTGACATGCTCACTTTTTGCTCACTCATAAAATCATAAACTCCTTTATTGGATTAGTTCTATTATTTATGCGTATAGGATAAACTCTGCGGCGCGCTTTGTCAATGTGTATTATCAAAAAGAGTGAATCGGCACGGCTGGGGGCGAGGATAGCCATGCGTGATGACGCTGCGCTAACCGGCTCATCTACCACCTATCGCTCAATCGAATACATATCTCGAACCGTCCCGCCGTCGCGTTCAATGGTTTTCTCTAGGCTCATACCAATCCGCTTTGCGACAATTGCCGAAGCGACATTCTCGGGGTTAATCAGCGCGATAATTCGCTTCAAACCCAAATCGCCAAACGCATACTCCTTCAACGCCAACGCCATTTCGCTTGCCAGTCCTTTTCCCCAATGCTTCGGCGCAAAAAAGTAACATATGTCATACTCAGTCTGCCCCTCAACCTCTTTATCAATAAACCCGCAATGCCCAAGCAGCTCTCCGCTTTGCTTGTCCTGCACCACCCAAAGGTCATACTTCTCGGCCAGGGGGTCTTCGGCTGTCTTTTCAAACTCCTCGCACAGCCACTCTTTCGTATGAGCGCTCCCGGTAAACTGCGCCACCCTCTTGTCCGACCAAAGCGAAGCTAAAAATTCGACGTCACCCGCTTTTTGATACCGGAGTATCATCCGCTCGGTTTCAAGTATGATGCTTGCATCTTTGTATTTTTCCATATCGTCCTCACATATCTCGCATTCGTATTAATCACGCTAAGAATAATGCAAACCTTTGCGCATGTCAACAAAAAGTCGTGCTTATTTCGCATCACTTTTTCGTTTTGCACAGCACGTACAGCGAAATGTTGCGTTTGTGCCAAATTACATGTAACAATGGCGCATCTACGTATTTATTACTTTCATTAGTTGTGCTAGTATGATGTTGACAAAATCACGCAAAGTGCGCAGAAACTATGATGAGTGAGGGCAAATCAATGACAAAGAGTAACGGAAAAAATATAAGCGAAACACAAAAGCTATATAACTACGCGAAAACGATAATCCCCGGAGGCACGCAGCTGCTGAGCAAACGCCCCGAGATGATGGCACCGAACTATTGGCCGGCTTACTTCAAAGAAGCAAACGGGTGCGAGGTTTGGGATCTAGATAACAAGCACTACTACGATATGTCTACAAACAGCGTCGGCGCATGCCTGCTGGGGTACAAAGACCCTGACGTTACCAAAGCGGTAATCGACAGAATCAACAAAGGCAGCATCAGCACATTAAACGCTCCCGAAGACGTGTACCTCGCAGACAAGCTGTTCGAGATTCACCCATGGGCAGATATGGCTCGCTTCGCCAGAACGGGCGGAGAGACAGCGTCCATCGCCGTGCGTATAGCGCGCGCTGCCGCAGGCAAATCCAAGGTCGCAATCTCGGGCTACAACGGCTGGCACGATTGGTACATCGCGGCAAACCTCGGCGCAAACGAGAGCGAAAGCGGTGAGATTCTACCGGGCTTTTCTCCTGACGGCGTCCCTGTCGAGCTTCGCGGCACCACCATCCCTTTCGCGCAGGGCGGCATGGGCGACCAGCACCCAAGCGTCAAAGACTTCGACGGTATGATTGCAGAGCATGGCGGCAGCCTTGCAGCAATCGTGATGGAACCGTGCAGGGGCAGCGACCCGGAGCCGGGTTACCTCGAGCACATTCGCGAGCAAACCACAAAGCGCGGCATCGTGCTTATATTTGACGAAATATCCATCGGCTGGAGACGAAATCTCGGCGGTTCGCACTTGGCTTTCGGCGTCAATCCCGACATCGCCATTTTCTCAAAAGCGCTCGGCAACGGTCACCCCATCGGCGCTGTCATCGGCACCAGAGCAGTCATGGAAGCTGCAAGCGAAGCGTTTATAAGCAGCACCTACTGGACAGAAGCTGTCGGGCCTGTTGCCGCTCTCGCTGCAATCGACAAGCATATCAAATGCAATGTATCGGCACACACGCGCCAAATCGGCATCATGCTGCTTGACAACCTGCGCGATCTTGGGCAAGCGCACAACATCCCAATTCATGTCAACTACGGCATGCCGTGCCTAGCACATTTCGAGTTCGAGCATGAATTATCGCAGTCTCTAATTACGCTGTACATCCGTCTGATGCTCGAGCGCGGTTTCCTTTCCGGTCCGTCCACGTACGTAACGCTGGCGCACACACCGGAAATCGTAGCTAAATACGCCATTGCAATAGATGAAGTGTTCGGGCAAATCGCGAAGCATCTGGAGCGCGGAACGGTCGAGTCAACAATCGGCGATGACGCTGCATATTTCGGTTTCAAACGCCTGCTGTAAACGACAAATATGCGTGCTTGACTTCTTGTCGCAATAAGCATATAGTCGTATGTGTTTACAAAACCTAAGCACGATAAAAACGACCAACCTTCTACGACAGCATATGAATTATATTTGGCAAAAGCCAATTGAAACATCATAAAAGCGCGAATCTCGTCAATGCACCTCGCCGAGGTTTTCGCAAAATAAAAGGAGTAAGTATGAAAGAATATAAAATGAGACAGAGCAGGGTACTCAAAAAACTGCGTGCGGGCGAAACCGCAATCTCCATCAAACTAAACTCAAGTGACGTTCGCGTTTGCGAGCTCGCTGCAATGACGGGCTTCGATTGCGTCTGGTCAGATATGGAGCACGTTCCAAACGACTACAACGTTGTCGAAATGCAGCGCTACTGCTGCTCTATGTACGACGTAGACCTGATGGTGCGCGTACAGCGCGGCAGCTACAGCGACTACGTCAAGCCGCTGGAGCTCGGTGCAACAGGCATCATGGTGCCGCACATAATGAGCGCGCAAGATGCCCGTGACGTAGTCAAAATGACGAGGTTTCACCCAATCGGTCTGCGCCCTTGGGACGGCGGAAACGCGGACGGTCTCTACTGCAAAGTCGAGAGCGATGTGTACCTAGAGCAGTCCAACAGCCAGCGCTTTGTAATCGTACAGATAGAAGACCCCGAGCCTCTTGACGAGCTCGACGAAATCTGCGAAGTCGAAGGCATCGACATGATCCTCTTTGGACCGGGCGACTTCTCCCAAGCAATCGGCGCTCCCGGGCAGTTTGATGACAAACGACTCCTAGACGCCAGAGAACAAGTCGCCAACACCGCCAGAAAGCACGGCATTTTTGCAGGCACAGTCGGCGGCCCGGGCAACTATAAACAGCTCGTAGACATGGGCTACAACTTCCTAAACGTCGGCGCAGATGTAGTCGCGCTCAGCAACTACTTCGAGGACATCATCGAGCAAATCGACAAAATCAAATAAACCCCGACTGCGTAAAGCAGACAGGGCGATATACTCAGTTTCTTATCAAAGGAGTGCGGACGTATTTGTGCGCTCCTTTGTTTTACGTCAGCGCCTGCATCACCGCTTCGTTTATCCGCTTCACCTGCTCCACTCCGCCTCTCGGCGCTTGCGGCCACTCGTCCACCCTCGGTCCCCAAAACTCCCTCGGTGCACCATGGTACTTGGCAACCACATGAAAGTGCAGGTGGGGGATACCGTCGCCCAAAACAAACACATACACATGCTCGCAGCCAAGCGCACGTTTCATCGCCTTGCTCAGCATCCGAATCGCCTCGCCAAACGCCGCGGCTTCTTCCTCGGTAGCGTCATACACTCCCTTAAAATGCCGCCTGCTCTCAATCATGTAATACCCAAGATAATTGTCGTCTTCCTTAGGTTTTGGCATAAAATGATTAATCACCAAAAACTCATTCCGATATATCTCAAAAGTATCATCGCTGTGCTTATCGCATATCAAACACCCGCTATCCGTCATACCGAGCCTCCTTAACAGCTACTCCAATACATTCTTCACACGCCCAACCTGCCCGTCCTCCAGCCTCACCTTAATCCCGTGCGGATGCTGCGCCGATTTCGTCAGCAAATCCGCCACCACATCGGCAGCCCGCATCCCGGATTCCTGTATGGTTTTTATGGGTTTTCTGAGCGGGCTCCCTTCAGGTAAGTCCATCAAAAGCAATTCCGGATAGCTTACGATCCCTGACAGGATGTTATTCAAGTCATGG